>NZ_LQPE01000064.1 GCF_002101735.1 Mycobacterium kyorinense
TGGGGCGGTTGGGATTGGCGTGGCATGAGTGATCCGCTGGCCTGCACCAGTTTTCCTTGGGTTCCTCGGGTCGGGCCTGTGATGGCGGGGTGGTCAGAGACTGGTCGGTCGGGTCAGGCGGCGCGGGGTTGCGCGGTCGGGTAGCCGATAATGTTGTGCCACAGGGTTTTCCACCCGATTTGCTTTGGCCAGTGGATGGGCAGGTGCAGGGTGGGTTTGCGGGCCGGTGCGGCAAAGCGGGCTGGTACGTTGACCAGGTCGCGGCGCAGGGTGGCACCGCGCGCCACGGCGGCATCGCCGCCCGCGAGTGTTCCGGCCGCGCGCAGCAGGTTGTGCGCGATCACCGCGCAGGCCAACCAGGCGCAGTTGGCTGCAAACAGCCCAGATGGGATATGGGCCAGCGGCCCGTCGATCAGGTCGGCGAAGGTGGTCTCGACGATGGCATGGCGGCGATGGGTGATGTCGGCCTCGGCGACCGGCAGCGCGGAGTTGGTCACAAACGGGTGATAGCGCCACACCGGAAACAGTGCGTCGGGGTAGCGGGCATCTTTGACACGGCGCACGATCAGCCGCACGGTGAGCGTGCGGCCGCCGCCCAGGCGCAGCGTGTAGGGCGTCTCGGCGACCTGGGCGTCGGAGATCAGCGCGCCCGTGTCGGGGTCTTCGACCGCGCCCGGATAGTGCACCGGGGTATAGGCGTGCTCGTCGATCCCGGTGATTGCGGTGCTGATGCGCTTGTTTTGGGCCACCGACAGGGAGAATTCGACTCCTTCTCCAACGCAGGTGGCCATCACCTTTTTGGTGCCAAACGCCGAGTCGCCGCGCAGCATGATCGTGTTCGCCCCACACCTGCGGGCGGTGGTGATGGCCTGCTTGACCTGGGCGGCGGCGGCGCGCCCGGAGCCGGCCTTGCCGCTGCGCAGCCGCGCCTCGGCGATCACCGGCGCGGCCTGCCCGGTCGAAAGGGTGGTGATCTGCGGTGAGAGGCCCCGCCGCAGCAGCGCGCGGCTGGCGATCGTGGCGTGCCCGAATGAGGCGCCCTGTTTGTGGTGTCCGTAGACCGGGCGCAATAGCGAGTCGATGTCCAAAAACGCGCGCTGCTCGATGCCGGGCAACAGCGGCGTGCGCTGCGCGAGTGCCACCAGATGGGTGCGGGCCACCGCGGCGAGCTGGTTGGAATGCCCGAAGGTGAACTCGCGCAAGAAGATCCCCAACGTCGAGGGCGCATACACCTCGTCGAACACCCGGGGCGTGCCGCCAGCGCGCAACACGTTTATATCGTCGATGCTGTCCGCGCCGCACAGCATGCCCCCGATGATCGTGGTCAGCTTCCCGGCCGCGTTGACCGCGCCCGAGGCCACCCGGGTGCTGGCAGCTCGACGTACTCGTCGATCAACCGCGAAAGACCGGTCTGCTCAGCCAATTCCAGCACCGGCGCCAAACCTGCCGCCGACACCAAATTCGGCTCGTCAAACACCGCCGACCCGACAGTGAACGTATAGGATGACTGCATCGAAAATGCCTTCTCGAACACCGGACAAAACCGACATCAACACTCGTATTGTCCCAGTTCAGGAGGCATTTTCGTGGTTCCCACGCCGATCACCAACGACCGACCGTCCACGGATTCAGGCT
>NZ_LQPE01000065.1 GCF_002101735.1 Mycobacterium kyorinense
CCGGCTGCTTGGGCAAATACGGAAACAGATGGCGCAGCCGGCCCAAACACATACGCAGCCAATGGTGTTCGCTGCGAGCACCGAGCAGTACCTGCGCCACGGCCAGGCACACCAGCTCGGCATCGGTGAGTCTCTTCGGTCGACCGACTCGCCGTCGGTCCGGTCCGATGACATGATCATCGATCGTCACATACAGTTCGGTCAGGAGGGCATCGAGGTTCGTCGTCACAAACGTCCATCGATGCCCTCCAACCACATCAGTCACAAGCCGCCACGCCGCACAGACAACCAACAGCGGTACGCATCAACAACCCGCCGCAACTCACCCGCCGCCGCGGTTAGGAATTACTCATCTAGGGGTGTCTGATCTGCTGCCGAGTCTGTCGCAGATCCAGACGACCACGGTGGATCATCTGACCGGCCTGGCCGCCGACTTTACCGCCGAGGCCGACCTGATCGAACGCTGCTTCACCGATGCCCACGAGCTGATGGGCACCGTGTGCTGGCAGGGGCAGGCCTTCGACGCGGCCTATGCGCGCACCGACTCCGACCGGGCAACGGCGGTAGGTTTGGCCGAGCAGCGCCGCGATGCAGCCAAGATCGCCCAACTCGGCGCAGAAAACATGCTTTTGGCCCGGGCCGCCGCGCTGAGCGTGGTCGAGGAGGGCCACGCGGCCGGGTTTGAGGTCAGCGAAGGCCTCTCGATGTCGGCCTACACGCCCGGCCGGCCACTCGAGCAGGCCATGCGGCTACAAGCCGCCGCCACCGCACTCACCGCCGAGCTGCGCGCCCAGGCCGCCAGCATGGTAGCCATCGACAAAGACACCACCACAAAGCTGGCCGCCGCCACCGCCGGATTCGGCAGCCTGCGCTTCACCGAAGCCCCTCTCTACACCCGCGGCAGCCCAACAACCAACCGCCACAACGGAGTTCAACTCGTCGACCACACCTGGAAACAAGGCCCCGACCAACCGAACGCGCCAGCCGGCCCAAGCGCCGCCGATATCCAAGGGGTCACCAAGGATCTGCCCCGGGGGACAAGTCCGGATATCAAACTGGTGCAGACTCAGCAGCAGCTTGAGAACTTATACAAATGGGCATCGCAGCACGGGACGCAGATTCCCGATCCGTATGGGCCGCAGCCAGGAACCGCGTACATGCTGCCCGACGGGACGCGCATCGGGATGCGCGCCGCGGCCGACTCGACAAAACTGCCGGCCCTCGACATCAAATATCCAGGGCCAAACGGAGCCTATGAGAAGGTGCACATCAATGCGGCTGAAGGGGCTGCGCCTCAAATACCCAGCGTCCGTGCGCCCGTCGAGGCGGCGCCGCCGGCCGCGGGAGAACCTGCGCCCCCTCCCGCTGCGCCGCGGGCCGAGCCGGCGCCCGTTGAGCCGCCGCCGGTCAGGCCAGCACCCGTTGAGCCACCACCACCCGTTGCACCGCCCAGAGTTAGCGGTGGGGGAAGCGGTATCGGCGGCGGGGGAGGCGCCGGGATCCCCGGACTAGGAATTGGCGGCATACATACACCCGTCGGAGAAGTGGAATAGGAGTCCGATTTGTTCCGTAACGTCGGTCAGAAGACGGGAGAACAGCCTGATGCGCGACCTACATAAAGGCGAGAGCATAACTACCGCGCGAGAAAAGACCCGTGAGGAACTCCTTCTGGGCGGTCTCGGCGACTGGGTGCATCTGTATCAAGTTCACTACCACGTCCAGAAGAATCACCCGGGTTTCACCGTCGAGCAGGTAAAGACCGAGACCCTCGACACCATCCGCTCATTGGTAACCGATGGGCTATTCACGGTGGGTGACCTTAGCGGTCCCAATGGAAGTTTCGCCGCCTGGGACATCCCGCTAGAGGAGTCCATCAAACGGATCTCCAATGCCTATATCGACCAGTTCGACGACGAGACGGCGTGGACTTGGGTGTTCTGGCTTGCCCTGACCGATAAGGGCAGGCACGCCGCCGCGGCGATCTGACGTTCTGAATTCGTTTAGCGAGAGGACGAGCCCGGCGGGCTTGGAGAGATCCACGTAGTGGTGGCCCCCGCCGGGGTTATCATGCATCTCGGTCAACAGCTCGATGATTTCGGCGACAACGGTGGAGTCGAGCCGCCACAATACGGCGCCAGTGTGAAACTCAACCTCTGCTGGGCCTGCTTCGATAACGAATTGGTGAGTAGTTGCGCCGTGATCTAGATGAGTGATTCCTATCCCGGTCAGTGGTCGTAGGCGATCAGTGATCGTTTGGTGGGGGTGTTGATTTTCCAGTTGTGCCAGATCACGGCGGCCAGTGCGAGTAAGCGTTGAGCGATGCGGGCGAAGACACG
>NZ_LQPE01000066.1 GCF_002101735.1 Mycobacterium kyorinense
TCTGGGATCGACTGTCGCCCGGCAGCTTAAGCGCGTGGGGCCGGCTATATGAATACGCGTGAACGGGTTTCGCGTTTATCCCCAGTAACCGAGGAGACCTCGGAACGGTAGCGCAGGTGCTGCTCGGCCTTCAAGGAGCAAGGCGACGCCGGTGTCAGCGCCCGATTCCGCTGGCTGCCAAGAATGCGGTAGGACCCGTAGCCGATGCTCGTGTTCGAGCCATTCATCGATCGCGGTGAACACCGACGGCAGCGCTACTGACAAGTCGCGCTCGCATACCACATGCTGCTGGATGTCGGGTGTCGGATCGTCGTCGAACCATTGGGCGTCCTCGCGGACAAGCACCGCGTGAAATGCGGACCCAACAGCAGGCAATAACAACTCGACACGCATTTGCGTTTCGACGGCGATGGTCTCTGTCGTCACGTCCACCGGCCCTCACATCTCCAGCTCTAACGTAAGGATACCCAAACCATGCGTTAGGATAATCTAATACCGCTCCGTGTGTGATGCAACATCGCGTCGAAAAGCCTCGCTACTGTATTCGCGTGGCCATACAGAGTGTCGAGGTAGATGCAGCGGCAGAGCGGGTCGCCGCAGCCGCACTCGCAGAAGCCCGCACAGCTGCCAGCCAGCGCCTCCTGGCATGGCTCGCTCAAAGCGGTGCCGTCCCCCGCGACCTGGCCGACCAGCCCACTGCGCTGACTGACGTCCTGCTGGCGCGCGACCCCAACGATCCCCGCTACCAGGTGCTGGGAACATTCGCCGGTCGCTGGGCCGCCGATGTTTTACGGATCCTTGCCAGCGCGATCCTTCATCGGCGCGGCCACAATGGCCGCCGCACACCCGACGTCGCGGCTGTCGAGTACGCAGTTTCCGTGGGTGCCACATGGGCCACCATCGGTGGCGCCCTTGGCATATCCGCGCCCACGGCACACAGCCGCTATCGAGACAAAGTCAGCCAGCGCGACGGTTCGGCAGGGCCAGAAAGTCCTGGGTAATGCTGACTACCGCGGCGCCCGCGACCGCGGAGCAACCATGGCCGAAATCGCCTCAGCACTCGGCAGCACCGAGCAGGCCGTTTACGCCCGCTACGCCGACTACGCCGTGCGCCGCAAACGCCGCTAAACACTCATGGGTGGGGATCGGCTAAGGCAACGACGCACCCATGACCGCAGGACGCTTCCCCCGTTATGTGGATTCCTTCAACGCGCGTACGAATAGGAAAAACGGTATTGACCCCCGGCTATCGTCGCCGGCGACGCGATCAGCGCGTGGAACTGCGTCATCATGATTTGCACGACCTCGGTCACACCAGAGGTTTTCGCTGGCGTCAGCGTCCCGTCAGCGGTGCCGTTGCTGATTGCTGCCAGATAATCCAACTGCCCCAACACAAGCGGGTAGGCGTCCGCGGCGGCGGCCACGCCAGCCTGGGTGCTGCGCACGCAGTTGCCCCCTCGACAGGGACAGACTTTAGAAGTAGTTTTGAAGTATGGACGCGGTGATGTTTTCGGACTTGCAATTGAAGGGCAAGGCCACGGTGGATCGTTGGTTGCGTCGCTCCACGGACCGGTTTCTGCTGGTGCGCCGACGTGACGCCGAGGATTTGGTGTTGACAACTATTTCTCGTGCTGAGCAGGCGCGTGAGGCGTCGTCGGTGACGTCGCGGATGTTTGTGGCGCTGATGCAGCACGATCCGCGGGTGCGTGAGGTGGTGACGGAGATCCTGCCTGAGGTGTTCCCATGGGTGGCGTTCCTGTCTCGCGATGAGGTGCAGGAGTTCGTTGCCGAGTTGGTGTCGACGATGCGGGCGGCCGACTCGATCGACAATCCAGCGCCGGTTATTCAGGTCATCGAGAGTTGGCGCCATACCGCCGAGGTGCTCGCCGATCCGGAACTGGCTGCGGTCTTGTTGAAGCCCAGTGAGAGTGATTACGGTGCCGTGCCGGCGCCGGGCAGGTGAGCCCGAAGCGCGGGGATCGCGTTGCACCGCCGGCGGGGCAGGGCGAGTGGGAGCTGCGGTTTGCGACGAATGAGGCTGCTAAGGGGTGGGATTGGCTGTGTCAGCAGGCAGCGGCTAATACCGAGCTTGTGTGGCGTGAACTGCGGTCACGAGCAGATCGGCCGGTCCCAAGTACCCGCCATCATCGGTTGAAGGGACGGCTGGCGAGCGGCGATCACCGAGGCGTCGCGATGGAGCATTGACATCCTCCACCGCTTGGAAAGCGGTGGATTCCCTTGGCCGTTAGGCGGCGTTGGGTGGTTCGCGGTTCATCGC
>NZ_LQPE01000067.1 GCF_002101735.1 Mycobacterium kyorinense
CAGCGGCCATCGCCACCACCACCCGCTCCAACCGCCCCACCAACGCCTCAATGCTTCGGCCCTCAAACACATCGGTGCGGAACTCCACCATCCCGCCGATCCCGGCGGGCTCACCGGACTCGGTGAAACGCTCGGCCAACGAAAACGACAGATCCATGCGGGCAGTGTGGGTATCGAACGGCACCTCAGTAACCTGCAGATCACCCAACCTCAACCCCGAAACAGCATCGCCGCCGCGCCCAGGTGTGTTCTGCCAACCCAACATCACCTGCACCAGCGGATGATGCGCCAGACTCCGAGTCGGGTTGAGCCGCTCCACCAACACCTCGAACGGCACATCCTGATGCTCATAGGCAGCCAGACTGCGCGCCCGCACCTGCCCCAAAAGCTCAGCGACACTGGGATCACCGGCCACATCAACCCGCAACACCAACGTATTGACAAAAAACCCGACCAACTCATCAAGAGCAGGATCACGCCGCCCAGCGATCGGGAAACCCACCGCCACATCGCAACTCGCGCTCAGCTTGGCCAACAACACCGCCAACGCCGCCTGCACCACCATAAAACTGGTCGCGTTATGCTCCCGCGCCACCCGCGCCACCCGCCGCTGCAACTGAGCCGACCAATCCACCATCACCCGGCCACCACGCTGATCAGCCACCAGCGGATACGGCCGATCCGTAGGCAAATCAACACGCTCAGGCAAACCCGCCAACGCATCCTGCCAATACGCCAACTGCCCAGCAATCACACTGCCCGGATCATCCAAATCACCGAACTGGGCCCGCTGCCACAACGTGTAATCGACATACTGCACCGCCAACGGCGCCCACCCCGGCTCCCGCCCCGCACACCGGGCCGCATAAGCCAACCCCAGATCACGCACCAACGGAGTGATCGACCAACCATCAGCAGCAATATGGTGCACCACCGCCGCCAACACATGCTCAACCTCGCCAACACGGAAAAGCCGCGCCCGCAAAGGAATCTCGGCAGCCAAATCAAAACTATGCCGCGCCGTCTGCTCGATCGCCTCCCACAACCGGCCTACCGGCCACCCAGCGGCATCAACAACCTGCCACCCGAAATCGGCCCGCTCCACCGGCACCACCAACTGCCGGGCAACACCATCAACCACCGGGAACACCGTCCGCAAACTCTCATGACGCCCCACCACATCACGTAACGCGTGCCCCAAAGCCTCAGCATCGCAACGCCCACCCAACCGCAACACCACCGCCATGTTGTAAACCGGCGACGGCCCCTGCAACTGATCGACAAACCACAACCGAGACTGCGCAAACGACAACGGCACCACCGCCGGCCGCTCAACAGCCACCAACGGCTCCAGCCCACCCCCACCCTCACCAACACGCGGCGCCAACCGCGCCACCGTAGGCGCCTCAAACACCACCCGCACCGAAACACCAACACCCAGAGCAGCATTGACCGCCGCCACCAGACGCATCGCCGAAATACTGTCCCCACCCAGGTCGAAGAAGGAGTCGTCGCGCCCGACCCGCTCCAGCCCGAGGACCTGGGCGTAGATACCGGCCAAAATCTCCTCGGTCGGCCCGACCGGAGCCCGATAAACCTCACCGCGGTAATCCGGCACCGGCAACGCCCGAACATCAAGCTTGCCGTTCACCGTCAACGGCAAACTGTCCAACCCCACCAACGCCGCCGGCACCATATAACCCGGCAACCGCGCCGCCAACTGCTCACGCAACCAACCCGAATCAGCACCACCAGTGAAATAACCCACCAACCGCTTATCACCAGGACGATCCTCACGGGCCACCACCACCGCCGAATCCACCCCAGCCAAACCCGCTAACGCCGCCTGAACCTCCCCCAACTCAATCCGATACCCCCGAACCTTGACCTGCTCATCAGCACGCCCCACATACTCCAACTGCCCATCAACACCCCACCGCACCAAATCCCCAGTGCGATACATCCGCTCACCAAACCCACCAAACGGACACGCCACAAACCGAGCCGCCGACAACCCCGCACGACCCCAATACCNAACCCCCACCCCCAAACCAGCCACATACAACTCGCGTAC
>NZ_LQPE01000068.1 GCF_002101735.1 Mycobacterium kyorinense
AACCCCCGAACACCATCGGATTTCGACTCACCAGCCAGATGCGCTCCGCCAGTGGCCGCGGCCACCTTCACGGCCTGGGCCCGGGTGCGCATCCCGACGATCATGCCGCCTCGCCCGGTCCATGCTTGGCCGCCGTCACTGCGCGCATCGCCCGGTTGCGCGCCCCGCGCCGCCCATAGAGCCGTGCACACATCGAGGTGAGGACTTCGATCATGTCGCGTACCAGATCATCGGTCGTCTCGCCGGGATCGGCCACCACGATCCGGCGGCCCTGCGCCGACAACGCCGCCTGCAGATGCTCCACCCCGAAGCGTGCCAACCGGTCGCGATGCTCCACGACAATGACCTTCGCATCCGGGTCCGACAGGATCCGGCGCAACTTCGGACGTTTGCCGTTCAGACCCGACCCGACCTCCACCACGACCTGCCCCACCGTCAGATCCTGCTCGGTCGCCCACGCCGTCATCCGGGCCACCTGGCGATCCAAATCGGCGCGCTGATCATGACTGGACACCCGGGCATAGATCACCACACCCCCCGCCGCGCCTTCACCGGCCGGTGTCGTGCGCACCAGAATCAGCCGGCCCACCCGCTGCGCTGGCACCGGCAGCGTTCCCTCCCGATACCAGCGATAAGCCGTATGTCGGTTCACCCCAACCGATTCGGCCCAAGCCGCCAGATTCACAACACGAATTCAAACACACGTACGCACACTTAACTACACTCAACACGCAACAGTTCGCAACCCCTTGTGGACTCTCTGGAAAACCGTTTGTGCGCATCGTTTGCAATACTTCCCGTTGGCGGCCGACCGTCGTTCGTGGCTACTTCGGACGACTGTTATGAGTGTGGTACCTGGCCGTGTCGGGAATGGGGCAGTGACACGGCTGCGTGGCGGGGTTTTGCTCCTGGCTGCGCGTGTCGCGGCTCAGCGTGCCGGCCCGCACGAGCGAGACTGCATGAGAGGGGCCCGGCGGCGTAGTCCCGGGAAATTGGCCAGCGAATTGATCTATTGGGGGACGGGATAGCGGTCAAGTCGCCGATCCGACAACAGCGGCGACGCGCCTTTGACGCCGCCAGCGAACGGACAGTTACTGCACTTCTTGGAGGCTGAGGGTCAAAGTCGTTGGCCCCGTGTAAAAACAAACGGGAGACTCTGATGGCGTTTCGTATCATAAGGACTGAAACCATCATGTATGCGGTGGACGTGGACAGAGCCGAAGTGGAGGCTCAGCTCAGCTACTGCGAGCCTGTAGGCCTCGATGATCGTGAGCTCCGCTCGGAGCTAGAAGATGGGCTGCGCTCCGTTGACGCGGTGCACGACTGGGCGGTCGAGCGTTCGGAACGGTACGGCGACGTTCAGGGCTCGACCTTTTCTGTGCGGCTGGTCTAACTTCATGCAGATCCCAGTGTCGTCGCGGCACGCTGGAGGCCTCCATTTATCGCCAAGAGGCGTCGGCCTGGGATGTGATCATGTGGTGATGGACGAGTTCAGGTCACGTCCCGTGGAGTGGTGTAAGAGCGGTCGCGTGTCCGCGTGTGGCTCTGTGGTAGCCACTATGCCGTGAGAG
>NZ_LQPE01000069.1 GCF_002101735.1 Mycobacterium kyorinense
AACCGTTGCGAGTGAGTGATCTTTAGTGGTCACGCGACTCGCACCCCGTCTCGGGGTTGTTCCCCGGCCGGGTGGCCGGTTCCCTTCCGCGCTTCACGGCCACCAGCCCGGCCTGGCCGGGTCTTACGGTCGGCTCCACGCTTGACGGCGGCCCCAACTGGGCCGACGACGCTAACGGTGTCCTCGTAGCGTGCGAGGTTGATGGCGGCGTTGTCATCACGTTGATGCGATGCCGAACATGCATCACATGTCCAGCGTTCGGACCATCCGATGTCCTGCACATGCCCGCAGGCATGGCAGGTTTTCGACGACGGGAACCAGCGGTCAGCGACCACCAGCTGTGACCCGTACCAGCCCGTCTTGTAGGACAGGTGGCGCCGAGGTGTGCCCAGGGCGGCGTCCGAAAGTCCGCGCCGCCTGGCGCGGGCACCCGGAAGGCCCTTTTGCCGCAGCATCGCCGCGGCGTTCAAACCTTCAACGACGATCTGGCCGTGGGTTTGAGCCAATCGTGTCGTCAGGACGTGGAGGTGATGAGTACGGACGTCATTGACCCGGCGATGCAGCCGGGAAATCTCGGTGGTGCGCTCACGGTAACGCCGAGAACCTTTCGTGCAGCGCGACCGGGCCCGGCAGACATGCCGCAACTCTTTCAGTGCAGCATCGAGCGGGCGTGGGTTGGCGACGTGTTCGATCACCGCGCCGTCAGCGGTGGCGACAGTCGCCAGACGCCGGACCCCGGCATCGACACCCACCCGCGAACCAGGTAGCGCAACGCCGGGCTGCTGAGGGCGCTGCACCAGCACCCGCACGGTGGCGTCCAGACGGGTGCCGTTGCGGCGCACCGAGATCGCGAGGACCCGCGCCCGACCGGCACGAATCAACCGTTCGATGCGGCGGGTGTTCTCGTGGGTGCGTACACAGCCGATCACCGGCAGCGTCAGATGCCGGCGGTCGGGTTGGACGCGCAGTGCGCCGGTGGTGAAGCACACCCGATCAGCGTCGCGGCCCTTCTTCTTGAAGCACGGGAACCCGACTCGTTCCCCGGCACGCTTACCAGCGCGGGAGGTCTGCCAGTTCCAGTAGGCATCCACCGCACCGCGGATTCCGTCTGCGTAGGCCTCCTTCGAGCACTCCGGCCACCACACCGCCCCGGTTTCGGCGTTGACACACACCTCGTCTTTGACGGTGTTCCAGCGTTTCCGCAGCACCCGCAGCGACGGTTTCTCCGTCTCGATACCGGACGCGTGCCAGGCTTCGATGTCGGCTTTCAGAGCCGCGACCGTCCAGTTGTAAGCCTTACGGCGGGCACCGAAATGCCTGGCCAGCGACCGGGCTTGCTCCTCGGTCGGGTCGAGGGTGAACCGGAACGCCTGCACCGTCCAGCCGTCAGGAACCTCGAACTTCGCCATCACGCCGCCTCGCGATCATCGGCAGCGGCAGCAGCAACAGCCCGTTTGGCACGGTTCTGCGCGGCACGTTTGCCATACAAACGTGCACACATCGAGGTCAAGATCTCGGTCATATCCCGCACCAGGTCGTCATCGACCTCAGCCGAATCCACCACGACCAGCTCTCGTCCCTGCGCCGCGAGCGCGGCCTGAACATACTCAGATCCGAATCGGCAGAACCGATCCCGATGCTCGACCACGATCCGGCGCACCGCAGGGTCGCGCAGCAGAGCAAGGAACTTTCGGCGGTGCCCGTTCAACGCCGAACCGACCTCGGTGACGACCTTGTCGACCGGTATCTGCTCAGCTGTGGCCCACGCGGTTACTCGCGCCACCTGCCGATCGAGATCGGCTTTCTGATCAGCCGACGACACTCGCGCATACACGGCGGTCCGACCTCGCAGGCCAGAGTCCCCAGTGGGTTCGTCGACGAGAATCAGTCGACCCACCTTCCGCGCTGGGACCGGCAACAGGCCCGCGCGAAACCAGCGATACGCCGTCACGCGCGCAACACCGTTGCGCTCAGCCCACACCGCCAGATTCATACGTCCGTTCCTACAGCACACCACCGACAGCTACCGACCACTCAACCCGCAACAGCTGGCAGCCCC
>NZ_LQPE01000070.1 GCF_002101735.1 Mycobacterium kyorinense
TGTTGACCGTCTCTCCGGGTGACGACCACGGCGGTCTTGTTCGTCATTGAGTTTGCCGATGTGGTTGTCGGCTTGTTCGCGGGGTTGATCTTGTTCGTGTGCACCGTCAGTGTGACGAGGAACTGGTGGGTGCGCGACACCCCGCTGAAGTCTTGGCGGGCTTGCGGGGTGCCGCGCTGTTAGTGCTTGGAGGCACCGATGGTGACGGTAGAGGCTGATGTTGTCGGCGTCGAGTCGCGGCTGGCGGGCGGTGGGATCGGATGCCCGACATGCCGGGATGGGGTGCTGGGCGGCTGGGGGTATGCCCGGGTCCGGCGGGTCGAGGGACTGGGCGGTCCGCTGCGGCCGCGGCGGGCACGATGCCGGGCGTGTTTGGTTACCCACGTGTTGTTGCCGGTGACCGTGTTGTTGCGCAGAGCTTATGCGGCGGAACGGATTTGGGCCGCGTTGACCTCCCGCGCCGAGGGAGCTGGGCATCGCCGGATCGGCGCGAGCCTGGGCGTACCAGCGGCGACGGTGCGGGGCTGGCTACGACGGGCGGCTGATCGGCTCGAGGTGATTTGGAATTGGTTCTTGCGGGTGGCCGTGGCCGCTGGAGTAGATGTGCAGATCCCGGACGGGTCTGGGTGCCCATGGCGCGACGTGCTGGCCGCGGTGCAGGCGGCGACCGCGGCGATCAGGTTCCGGTTCGGTGCGGTCGGGTTGGGCGGCGCGGTGACGCCGGGGCGGGTGGTGGTCGCGGGCAGTGGCGGGCGGCTGCTGGCACCGGGATGGTCGCCACCACGCAGTTGAGGCTGCGCAACACGAATCGCCCCTGCCGCTGCGGGCGATGATCGGTGATCCTCGCCAAGGCGCCTGCCCGGCAACGGTTTCGGGCAGGCCTTCGATTGGAGAGGAGAACCAAGGGTGTCGTTGGAGGAGCACAAGCGCCGCGAGCGGGCGCAGGCGATCGGGCTATTCCGGTATCAGCTGATCTGCCCGGCCCTGGACGAGGGGCTATCCACCAAGCAGCGCGGCAAGCTGGTGCGCGAGATCGCCGGCCAAACCCATGCCGACCCGTTCGGTAACCAGGTGCGCATCTCGCGGGAGACACTGGATCGCTGGATCCGCCGCTACCGCGCCGGCGGGTTTGAGGCGCTGGTGCCGGCCCCGCGGCGGCTGGCGGCCCGCACCGATGCGCAGGTGCTGGAGCTGGCGGCGTCGCTCAAGCGGGAAAACCCGACCCGCACGGTGGCGCAGGTGGCTCGGATCCTGCGCACCGCCACCGGGTGGGCGCCCTCGGAATCCACGCTGCTGCGCCACTTCCATCGGCTCGATCTGATGGGGCCGGGCGGCGGGGAGGCCGCGGCGGTGTTCGGCCGGTTCGAGGCCGCCGACCCCAATGAGCTGTGGGTCGGGGACGCACTACACGGGCCGCGGGTCGGGGACCGCAAGACCTACCTGTTCGCTTTCCTCGACGACCACACACGGCTGGCGGTCGGCTATCGGTTTGGCTTCGCCGAAGATGCCGTGCGGCTGGCCGCCGCGTTGCGCCCGGCGTTGGCCGCCCGCGGTGTTCCGGCCGGGATCTACGTGGACAACGGCAGCGCGTTCGTCGATGCGTGGTTGTTGCGGGCGTGCGCGAAACTCGGTGTGCGCCTGGTGCATTCGGCACCTGGCCGGCCCCAAGGGCGGGGCAAGGTCGAACGCTGGTTTCGCAGCGTGCGTGAACAGTTCCTCATCGAGGTAACCGACACCAGCGGCGAGGACCTCGCCGCCGCCGGGGTCGATCACGCGACCGCGCTGTTGGAGCTTAACCGGCTGTTTGTGGCCTGGGTGGAAACCGAATACCACCGCCGTGTGCATACCGAGACCGGCCA
>NZ_LQPE01000071.1 GCF_002101735.1 Mycobacterium kyorinense
AGGATTCCCTCACCGGCGCGCGCCGCCTGACTTTCGGCCCGAGCCGCTTGTGCCGCTTCGTCGGCGGCCTTGGCGGCTTCCGTGCCGGCCTTGGCTTCCCCCGCACCCGGGATCAAAAACTGCGCGATGGTGCCGCCGACGTAACCGACTCCCCTGCCCGGGTGGTCGCCAGTCCAGTCCTTGGCGTCGACCAAGCCCTTGGCCATGTCGAGCTTTTGGTCGAGGAAGCCCTTCGGGTCATGGGCAAATTGCATCGCTTGCTCGGCAAACGCATTGACTGCCATTGCGGGGTTGGCCATAGCTGCGAGCTTGGCCAGTTCTTCGGGATGGGTAGCCAAATCCTCCAGGCTGCCGACGGTCCCGATAACGCTCTTGACACCACCCTCGGCCACGTCGAGATCGGCGGTGAACACCCCGGCCACAAAACCGCCCACGTCATCGCCCAGATACTGGACGAACTCTTTGCGCGCCCAGTTCTCGAATTCGGTTGTCAAATTGTCGAGTTCATTCATGGCGCCCTGAAACAGCGTCGAGACGCCGTCGGCCTCGCTCCTGAGGGTGTGCAGGATCTTTTTGATGTCGTTGGCGATCTGCTTGATGTCATCGAGCGGGTTGTGCCCGGTGAAAAAGCCGACCACCTCTTGGGCCATTCCCGACGGGCTCAGCCGGTGCAATAGGTCGCGGATCGCGTTCTGCGACGACTCGACCTCACCGGCGAACGAATCCAGCGACGACGCGATCGACTCGCATTGCTTGCCGAACCCGCCCACCCCGGAACTCATCTGCGTCACCGCACCGGTGATGTTGGCCAGCTCGGGGATGTCGTGGCCCGACAAATCGGCACAGCAGTCCGCGACCGCCTCGGTCATACCCGTCACCGCCGTACCGAACGTGCGCCACGCGGTGGCGGCGGCCCGCAGCGTGGCCGGGTTGCCATCCGGCCACGGGCTGCCCACGAACTGGCGCACCAGCGCCCACAACATCGGCTCGCCGACCGCGGGCCCGAACGGATTGGGCATCGTCGGCCCCGAGTACTTCGGCGGCTCACCCGGCGGCGGCACCGACGGCTCGGCTCCGCCGACGGTCGAGGCCGCCTCACTGTGGGCATAGTTCGACGCCGAGACCTCAATGCCGTACCCGATCTTGCGGCACGCGTTCACCGCGGCCTCGGCCGCCGAGAACAACGCCTGCCCGCCTTGGCGATAACTCAAAGCGAAGGCCTTGCCGGCAGGGTCGTCGCCACACATTTGTCCCGACGACGACAACGCCGACTCCAGCGCCTGCACCGCCGCCGCTAAGGCGTCGCCTTTTTCCGCGAGGTTCTTCCCGTCGCCGGCAAGCCGGACCGGGTCGACCTCATAGCCACCCACCAGGGGTCAGCCCCAGTTGCGGATATTCGTTTGCGCTGCGCCGTGGTAATTCTC
>NZ_LQPE01000072.1 GCF_002101735.1 Mycobacterium kyorinense
TCCGGAACCAACCACCACGAAGCGGCCCTGTCACGCTGACACACCGCAACGCAGCACCATCACCCTGACACTGAGCGTAAACCCGGGCATTTGCACGGCGTGTCGACCGGGGACACGCACGCTCGCGGCAGAAGGGGGGTCAAACGGGCAACAGTTGGTCGATCACCGCGGCCAGCTGCTTGGCCGACCGGCATTCGTGCATCGTGATCACCTCTTGGTAGCGCGGCACCGCCGAATCGCCACTGCCCCATAGATGTTTGGGCTCGGGGTTGAGCCAATGCGCATGGCGGCTCGCGGTCACCATGTGCGACAGCACGTCGGTGGCCGGGTCACGGTAGTTGGTGCGGCCATCGCCAAGCACCAGCAGCGAACTGCGCGGCGAGAGCACGTTGTGGAACTGGTCGGTGAACGACACGAACGCGTTGCCGTAATCCGAATGCCCGTCGCGGGTGTACACCCCGGCCTCCCGGGTGATCCGCTGAATGGCCACCGCCAGGTCGGCGTCGGGCCCGAACAGGTGCGTCACCTCGTCGGTGGTGTCGATGAACGCGAAGACACGCACGCGCGAAAACTGTTGGCGCAGCGCATGTACCAGCAGCAGCGTGAAGTGGCTGAACCCGGCCACCGACCCCGAAACGTCGCACAGCACCACCAGCTCGGGGCGAGCGGGGCGCGGCTTGCGCAGCACCAAGTCGATCGGCACGCCGCCGGTCGACATCGAGCGGCGCAGCGTCTTGCGCAGGTCGATCGCACCGGCGCGGGCGCGGCGACGTCGGGCCGCCAACCGGGTGGCCAAAGTACGAGCCAGCGGCGCCACCACCCGGCGCATCTGACGCAGCTGGTCACCGGAAGCCCGCAGGAACTCGACGTTCTCGGAAAGCTGTGGGATGCCGTACATCTGAACGTGGTCGCGGCCGAGCTGCTCGGCGGTGCGCCGCTTGGTCTCCGCGTCGACCATCCTGCGCAGCTGGGTGATCTTCTGCGCGGCAAGCGCTTTGGCAATCTCCTCCTGCGTCGGCGTCGGTTCGTCGCCGTAGGGTGCCAACAAGCCAGCCAGTAGCCGTCCCTCCAGCTGGTCCAGTGCCATCGCCTTGAGCGCCTGATACGACGAGTACGACGGGCCGCGGCTGGAGCTGTATTTGCCGTATGCCTCCACGATTTGGGCGATCATCGCGACCAGCCGCTCGTCCATGTCGGCCAGGTCGGCGTTCTCGGTCAGCAGATCCACCAGCATCTGGCGCATCGCCTCGATGTCGTCGGCCGGCAACTGCAGATCCGGCTCGGTGGCCTCTTCCTCACCAACGACCGCCCTTGCGCCCAACGCCGCCGGCCACCACAGGTCGAACATCGCGTCGTACGTCTCGCGGTGGTCGGGGCGACGCAGCACCGCGCAGGCAATGCCCTCACGCAGCACCTCCCGGTCGCCCAACCCGAGCACCGCCATTACCCGCCCGGCGTCCACCGTCTCCGACGGTCCAACCGAAATGCCTTGCCCGCGTAGGGCTTCCACGAACTCCACTAGATGACCGGGCAGCCCGTGCGGGGCCAGCGGCTGGCTGGGACGAACGCGGCGGACGGCCATCAGTTGAGCCTGAGCTCTCCCGACGCACGTTGCTGGTCGGATTGGTGTTTGAGCACGACGCCCAGCGTGGCCGCGATCGTCGCGTCGTCGATGGTGTCCAGGCCCAGCGCCAGAACGGTCCGGCCCCAGTCGATGGTCTCCGCCACCGACGGCAGCTTTTTGAGTTGCATGCCGCGCAGCACCCCGATGATGCGCACCAGCTCGTCGGCGATGTGCGCGGGCAGCTCGGGAACCCGGGACAACAGGATGCGGCGCTCGAGCTCGGGGCTGGGAAAGTCGATGTGCAAAAACAGGCAGCGACGCTTGAGCGCCTCGGACAGCTCGCGGGTGGCGTTGGAGGTCAGCACCACGAACGGTGCTCGCTCGGCGGTGATGGTGCCCAGCTCGGGGACCGTCACCGCGAAGTCGCTCAAAACCTCCAGCAGCAGGCCTTCGATCTCGATGTCGGCCTTGTCGGTCTCGTCGACCAGCAGCACCGTGGGCTCGGTGCGCCGGATCGCGGTCAGCAGCGGCCGGGACAGCAAAAACTCCTCGCTGAACACGTCGGTCTTGGTTTGATCCCAGTCACCGGAGCCGGCCTGGATGCGCAGGATCTGCTTGGCGTGGTTCCACTCATACAGAGCGCGGGCCTCGTCGACGCCCTCGTAGCACTGCAGGCGGACCAGCCCCGATCCGGTGGCCTGCGCGACGGCGCGGGCCAGCTCGGTCTTGCCGACCCCGGCCGGACCTTCGACCAGCAGCGGCTTGCCCAGCCGGTCGGCCAGGAAGACCGCCGTCGCGGTGGCGGTGTCGGGCAGGTAGCCGGTTTCGGCCAGCCGCCGGCCGACGTCGTCGATGTCGGCGAAAAGAGGGACGGGCCGGGCGGGAACGGTCACTGGGATTCTCCTAGGGAACGCGGGTGTGGCCGTCTCCCCAGACGATCCACTTGGTCGAGGTCAGTTCCGGCAGCCCCATCGGGCCGCGGGCGTGCAGCTTCTGCGTGGAGATGCCGATCTCGGCGCCGAAACCGAACTGCTCACCGTCGGTGAACGCCGTCGACGCGTTCACCATCACCGCAGCGGAGTCGACCCGCTCGGTAAAACGTTGCGCCGCAGCCATATTCGTGGTCACGATCGACTCGGTGTGGCCGGTGCCGTATTCGTTGATGTGCTCGATCGCGGCGTCGACGCCGTCGACCACCGCCACCGCGATATCCATCGAGAGGAACTCGCGCCGCAGCTCGTCGTCGGAGGCGTCGAGGTGCACCGTGACACCCGCGTCCTGCAACGCCCCGACCAGCCGGGGCAGCGCCTGCCCGGCAATCGCCGTGTCGACCAGCAACGTCTCGGCCGCGTTGCACACGCTGGGCCGGCGCGTCTTGGAGTTCAGCAGCACCTTTTCGGCGACGTCGAGGTCGGCGGCCCCGTCGACGTAGACGTGACAGTTGCCCACACCGGTCTCGATGGTCGGCACTTGCGCGTCGCGCACCACGGCGTCGATCAGGCCGGCTCCCCCGCGCGGGATCACCACGTCGACCAGCCCGCGGGCCTGGATCAGATGGGTGACCGTCGAGCGGTCCTCGGCCGAGAGCAGCTGGACCGCGTCGGCCGGCAGATCCTCGGCACGCAGCGCACCGCGGAGCACATCGACCAGCGCGGCGTTGGATTTGGCGGCCGACGAGCTACCACGCAGCAGTGCGGCGTTGCCGGATTTGAGCGCCAAACCGAAGGCGTCGACGGTGACGTTGGGCCTGCCCTCGTAGACCATCCCGACCACACCCAGCGGCACCCGCTGCTGACGCAGCTGCAGCCCGTTGGGCAGCGTGTAGCCGCGCAAGACTTCCCCGACCGGGTCGGGCAGACCGGCGACCTGGCGCAACCCGTCGGCGATGCCGTCGATGCGCTGCGGGTTCAACGCGAGCCGGTCCAGCATGGCCTCCGGCGTGCCGGCGGCCCGGGCGGCGTTCAGGTCGTCCGCGTTGGCCCCGAGGATCTGGTCGACGTGGGCCACCACCGCATCGGCGGCGGCGCGCAACGCGTGATCCTTGGCGACCGTCGGCAGCGTGGCCAGCACCCGAGCGGCGACCCGGGCCCGGCGCGCGGCGTCGTGCACCTCTTGGCGCAGGTCGAAGCGCGGCGGTGCGTGCACACTCATCAACCCAGGGTATCGGGCGTCAACGGGCGACCGCTCGGCGCACTCCGCTGCGCCGCTCGTCGAGGATGCGGCCCAGGTCCTGCAGCAGTAGCGGTTTGCGCATCACGAGTTGTTCGAGGTGTTCGCGGTCGATCTCCAACGCGGTCACCTCCTGCAACGCATACGCGCCGGCGAGGTTGGGCTGGCGGGTGAGCGCGGTCAGTCCCAAGAAGGACCCCTCGTCCAGCGTGTTGGTCAAGACCGTCGAACCGTCGTCGGCCGTCGCGGTGATCTGAACGCGGCCTTGGATCAGGAAGGTCATTGCGGTGGGCACCTCACCGACGCGCTGCATGACTTCGTCGGCGCCGTATCGCACGATTCTCGCGTGCGCGGCGAGCGTCTGATGATCGGTGGGGCTCAGCCGCAGCGCCGCGGCCACCACGGTTCGCATCGCCTTGTCCACTCGCGCGGTCGTCGAGAAGTCGTCGGCGGCGCCGTCGAGGTGAAGCCCTGCCCGCCGGGCGGCGTACCAGATCCAGCGCAGGAAGGTCGCCTGCGCTGCTCCATCGTCGCCCGGCGATTTCGTCGCGATGGTGGTCTGGTACTCGGCGCCGCCAAGCGGGATCGACGTGACCCTGAAGCCCGGCTTGAGCTGTGGCAGGCCCTCGGCGGTCTTCGACAACACCGCACAGACCCGGTCGGGCGGGTCGGCAGTGGAGAACTTGGTGGTCATCGCCAGCTTGTGTCCGCCGTGCTGGCGACTGTGATTGGTAAACGACGTGCCGGCCAGCACCGAGTTCGGCGTGATCTGTAAGCCGTGGCCGGTCTCGATATGGACGGCCCGCCAGTTCACTTCCACGACGCGGCCTTGCGCGGCGGCGGTGTCCAGCCAGTCGCCGATCCGGAACGGCTGCTCGAGCAGCATGAACAGACCCGACACGATCTGGCCGACGGAGTTCTGCAACATCAGGCCGATGACGACCGACGTCACACCCAGGGCCGCGAACAAACCCCCGATGCGGGCTCCCCAGACGTAGGAGAACACCACCGCCAGGCCGACGGCGATCAGCAAGAACCGGGCGGCGTCCAAAAAGATGGCGGGGACTCGCTTGCGCCAGGACCCCTCCGGAGCGCCCTGGAAGATCGTGGCGTTGAGCCCGGACAGCAGCAAGACCAACACCACGAAGGCGAAGACCGTCGCCAGCACGCGCACCCACGTGTCGTGAAACGGGACCTGGGCTGCATTCACGAGAAGCAGCAGCAGGGCGCCCAACGGCAGCAGGTATTGACGCAGCAGGAAGACCGGCCTGGCCAGGTAGCTGCGCCGGCGGACCAGAGCGTGGTGCCATTCGGTCAAAAGGATGAGTCCGACGGGCAATCCGACCGCGACACCGGCGGCCCAGTAGAACCACGAATCGAACAGCTTCATTCTCGCTCCGACAGTCGCCAGATGGGCTCTTCGGATCCGCCAACCACGATCGTGCCGGCCGGTGCGAACTGCCATGTGTCGCGGATCAGCTCGTGCACCGCAGACGTGACGTAGATTCCGGGCTGCGATGAGCCCATGTGCAACTGGTAAGCAATGCTGGCCGCGGTGCCCCACACGTCGTACGTCAGGCTCGATCGGCCTACCAGCCCGCTGACCACCTTGCCAGCGTTGATGCCGGCTCGCAGGGAGAGATCGTGGCCGGTTTGGCTGTTGAATCGGCCGATGATGTGTCGCATCTCCAGGGCGAACTCGACGGTGCGGTGCACGTTGTCCAGTCGCGGCGTCGTCACCCCGCAGCTGGCCAGGTAACCGTTGTGCAGCGTGCGAATGCGTTCCACGCCAAGTGTTTCGGCTGCCGAGTCGAATTGGCGTACGAGATCGTCGACGATTCCGACCAGCTCGTCACCGGAGATATCACATGACAGTTCGTCGAATCCGGGGATGTGGGCGAACATGACGCTGACGTCTTGATGCTCCTCGGCGATGGTCTCGTCGCCCTGGCGATAGCGGTGCACCACCGATTCGGGCATCAACGACAGCAGCAGGCGGTCGTTCTCTCCGCGCTGCTCGGCAAGCAGCTGCTCTTTGACCGCCAGGCTCCTGCTCATGTCGTTGAAAGCCGCTGTCAGATCACCGATCTCGTCACGCGACGTCACAGGGATATTAACGTCGTAGTCGCCACCGCTGATGCGCTGAGTGCCGGCCTCGAGCCGACGGATCGGCCGCACCAAGATTTGGGCCAGCACCATTGCCGCGATACAGATGACGAAAATGATCAAGGCAGTCGCTAGCACCAGCGTTTTGGTGAATGCGGCTACCCGCGCTAAGGCTTCCGCGGTATCCCGTGTCGCCACGATTGACCAGCGCAGTTCGGAATTCGGTACATTCAGCGGGGCATACGCCTCCAGTTCCCGATTGCCCAAGTAGTCGGTGGTGGTCAGCGTCCCGGTCTGACCACGTTGCGCGGCACGCCATCCCGCGGTCTCGGCCGGCTGTATCAGCGTGGTGGTACCCAGCTGGATCGCCCTCTTCACCGCGTCCGGCGGAGCACCGGAGCCCACCGCCTCACGTTCGAATTGCTTCGGATCTTCCAGAAACAGTCGCGAGTCGGACCGCATCAGTCCGTCCGGCCCAACAAGGTAGGTCTCGGTGGTGGTCCCCATTCCGGAGGATCCCCAATGCTTGTCGGCGGTCATGATCCGGTTGATCTTCGAGCTCGGCAATGGCAGCGCCAGGACCCCGTCGATCCTGCCGTCGGTGCCGACCGGCGACACCAACCATGCGGTGGGTCTGTTCAATTGCGGCTGATACGGCTGGAAGTCCGTGATCCACACGAAGTCCACGGAATTGGATCCCACCGCCCGTTGGTAAGCAGCTCGCAGTTTTGATTCCCGATAGGGGCCGGTCAGGATGTTGGTGCCCAGGTCGGGCCCCTTCATCGCGGTGTAGACGACGTTGCCGCGGGCGTCCAACAGCAGCGCATCCCGGTATTCGAAGTGGCTGACGATCTCCTGGAAGTGGTTGTCGAATCGGGCATTCGCGGCCGACCACGCGCTGCCGTCGCCGGCGTCGACAACCCGTTTCGAGTCGCCGTCGAATGCGTCTGGTGCTGTGTAGTTCGCCTGAAGGTACTTCTGCGCGTTGGAGGTCGGCAGGACTGCGTTGATATCCAGCTGGTCGCCGGTCATCCGGTTGATCGGCTCGATCAGTTTACGATTGTAGTAATTGACGATCGCCTGCTGCTGGGCCGGATTGATGGTCGCGTTGGCCAGTTGGTCGAAAGCGGCGGTGAACGCAGCCATCGCCTCAACCGCGGAATTGCCCCGGCTGTTCACGATCAGCGCATCCCCTAGGTCGGCGAAAAGCGCTTCCACCGCCCGCTTTTGCGACTCGCGCAGCTCGACGAGCCGATCGATCGCCGCGGTGCGCATCGCATGGCCGCCGGTGTAGTAGACGATTACGCCGATCACCGCCACCGAGAGGATGCTGCACGCAAGCAACATCACCATCAGCTTGGACTGGATGCTGAACCGGGAAAGCTGGCGCCCGCTCTTAACAGCCGGGGCGGTTTCGACTTCCGGCTGCTGTGGCTGCTCCGGCGTCAATCGGCTTCCTTTCGCTGGCGCCGCAGGAATCGCAGGTCACGCAGCAGACTAACCCCGTCGCTCCAGATACAGTGACGTTTGCCGCAAACACCGCGACTAACGTCGGCGGGGTGGCGGCGCTATGCGTGGTGGGCAGCGTGAATATGGACAGCGTGTTCGACGTCGAGGTGTTGCCGCGCCCAGGTGAAACAGTGCTGGCGACATCGGTTCGCACCACGCCCGGCGGCAAGGGCGCCAATCAGGCGGTGGCCGCGGCTCGCGCGGGTGCACAGGTGCAGTTCGTCGGTGCGGTGGGCGAGGACACAGCGGCAGAGCGGCTGCGTGCACACCTGGCCGCGAACGGAGTTGGCACCGAAGGACTGATCAGCGTTCCCGGTCCGAGCGGGACGGCGGTCGTGATGGTGGATGCCGCCGGAGAGAACGCCATTGTCGTCGCGCCGGGTGCCAACGGCGACGTGACGATCGACTCGGCCGCGGTCCGCGCGATCATCGCCGAGTGCGATGTGTTGTTGGTGCAGTTGGAGATTCCGGTTGCCACAGCCGCGGCGGCGGCCCGCCAAGCACGCGCAGCCGGCGCGGTCGTGATGGTCAACGCCTCGCCCGCGGGCCGCGACCCGCATGAGCTGGCCGAGCTCACCGACGTGTTGATCGTCAACGAAACCGAAGCCGAGGACTGGGTTTGGCCGGTGCAACACCGGGTGATCACCCGCGGCGCCGCCGGTGCAACCTACACCGGCGCCGACGGTGACTTCACGGTTGCGGCGCCGGCGGTGGAGGCGGTCGACACTGCCGGCGCCGGCGATGTCTTCGCCGGCGTGCTGGCTGCCGGATGGCTGACCGGTCGCGACTACGCGTTGCGGCGGGCCTGCGCGGCCGGCGCGCTGGCGACACTGGTCCCCGGTGCCGGCTACTGCGCTCCACTGAGCGAGGCCATCGACGACGCCGTTGCCGGCGACTGAGTTATCGTCCTCTGATGCCGAGCGCAGACAGCGGCCCACACCCGCCCGACGGTGATTGGTTGGGCACCAAGTTCCTGAAATTCACCCGCGAAGGCCCATTCGCGATCGTCACACTGGACCGGCCGGAAGCGCGTAACGCCATGACGCCGGCCATGTATTTCGGCATCCGCTACGCCGTCAGCCGGGTCAACGCCGACGCCGACCTCGCGGGGCTGATCATCACCGGCAGCGGTGACGTGTTCGCGCCGGGCGGCGACTTGGGTGGTGGCCGCGGCGATCGCCAGCGCGGCGAAGCCGGGCGCTGGGGGCGCCCCCAGCCGCGGAGCGGCGAGGGGGACGGGTCGCCGCCAGACAGTGGCGACGACAACTGGATGCAGTGGGGCTCGGCGCTGTCGCTCGATGTGACGCCGTTCGACACGCTGCGCAAGTCGGCCAAGCCGGTGGTGTCTGCGGTCAACGGCCTGTGCCAGGGCGGCGGCCTGCAGATCGCGATGTGCAGCGATATCGCTGTGGTGAGTGATCGCGCGACGTTTCGCGTGCCGGAGTTGTACCGCGGCATCGCCGATACCTATTACAGCCAGATGCTCGCGCGCATCATCGGGCCGGTGCGCACCCGCGATCTGATGTTCACCGGGCGGATCTTGACCGCGGCGGAGGCCGTCGAGTGGGGCATGGTCGCGCGGATGGTCGCCCATGACGAATTGATGGACGCCGCGCGCGAGATTCTCGGCCAAGCGTGCCGCACCGCGCCCGGTGCGCGACGGGTTGTCAAGGCCAGCCTGGACAACTACCTCGGCCTCTACGACCGGATCGGGATGGAGGCCAGCATCGAAGGGCCGGAGGCCGTCGAAGGGTTCCTCGCATTCAGCGAGCGGCGGTCGCCGAATTGGGTGCATCCCGATCTGCGGGTGGACGGCCGCTTGTAATCGAGGGTGCCGTCACTCCTCGGGTATGTCGCGCTCGATCTCCTCGAGCCAGGCCCGCGCGGACATATCCGACGGTGCTCGCCAGTCCCCGCGCGGCGACAGCGAGCCGCCGTGAGACACCTTCGGCCCGTTGGGAAGCGCCGAGCGCTTGAACTGGCTGAACGAGTAGAACCGCTGCACGAAAACCTGCAGCCAGTGCCGGATCTCGCTCAGCGAGTACGACGGCCGCTTGTCCTCCGGGAAGCCGGCCGGCCAGCTGCCGTGGTCCGGGTCGCTCCACGCATGCCAGGCCAAAAATGCGATCTTCGACGGCCGGAAACCGAAGCGCAACACCTGAAACAGTGAAAAGTCTTGCAGCACATACGGTCCGACCTTCGCTTCGCTGCTCTGGATCTCCTCGTCCTCGCCGGCGGGCACCAGTTCGGGGGTGATCTCGGTGTCGAGCACCGACTGCAGGGTGTCGCACACCTCCTCGTCGAACTGCCCCGACGAGATCACCCACCGAATCAGGTGCTGGATCAACGTTTTCGGCACTCCGCCGTTGATGTTGTAGTGCGACATCTGGTCGCCGACACCGTATGTGGACCAGCCCAGCGCCAGCTCGGACAGATCGCCGGTGCCCAGCACGATGCCGCCCCGCTGATTCGCCAGCCGGAACAGGTAGTCGGTGCGCAGGCCGGCTTGGACGTTCTCGAAGGTCACGTCGTAGACCTCTTCGCCGCGCGCGAACGGATGATTCATGTTGGTCAGCATCAGCTTGGCGGTGTCGCTGATGTCGATTTCCTCGAACGTCACGCCCAGCGCCCGCGACAGCCTGATCGCGTTCTTCTTGGTGCGATCACCGGTGGCGAATCCCGGCAGCGTGAACGCGAGAATGTCGCTGCGCGGCCGGTTTTCGCGGTCCATCGCACGGGCGGCGACGATCAGCGCATGCGTCGAGTCCAATCCGCCGGAAATGCCGATGACGATCTTCGGGTAGTCCAGGGCTCGCAGCCGCTGCTCGAGCCCGGCGACCTGGATGTTGTAGGCCTCGTAGCAATCCTGTTCCAGCCGGTTCGGGTCCGACGGCACGAACGGGAACCGCTGAACCTCGCGCAGCAAGCCAATGTCGCCGCCCGGCGGATCCAGCCGAAATTCGATGCGGCGGAAGGCCGCTGACAAATCACGATGGTGGCGACGGTTGTCGTCGAAGGTGCCCATCCGAAGCCGCTCGGAGCGCAGCAATTCGAGGTCGACGTCGGCCACCGAGCGTCGTTCCCCTTTGGGGAAGCGCTCCGACGTGGCCAGCAGTACCCCGTTTTCCCAGATCATCGTCTGGCCGTCCCAGGCCAGATCGGTGGTCGACTCCCCTTCGCCGGCGGCGGCATACACGTAGGCGGCCAGGCAGCGCGCCGACGCCGAGCGCGCCAGCAGGCAGCGGTCTTCGGCGCGGCCGATCGTGATCGGGCTGCCGGACAGGTTGGCCAACACCGTCGCACCGGCCAGCGCCGCCTCCGCGCTCGGCGGGATCGGAACGAACATGTCCTCGCAGATTTCGACGTGGAGCACCAAATCGGGCACATCCGATGCGGTGAACAGCAAGTCGGGCCCGAACGGAGCAGCCATGTCGCCGATCCAGATGGTGCCGCGCTCGTCGTTGCCCGGTGCGATCTGGCGGCGTTCGTAGAACTCGCGGTAGGTCGGCAGATACGACTTGGGCGCCACCCCGAGAATCGCGCCCCGGTGGATGACGACGGCGGTGTTGTAGATGCGGTGCCGGTAGCGCAGCGGCGCGCCGATCACCAGCACCGGCAACAGATCGGTGGAGGCCACGACGATGTCGAGCACCGCATCCTCGACGGCGTCGAGCAGGACGTCCTGCAACAGGATGTCCTCGATCGAGTAGCCGGACAACGCCAACTCGGGGAAGACAGCCAGCCCGACGCCGTCGTCGTGGCATTCCCGGGCCATCCGCAGGACCGAAGCGGCGTTGGCCGCCGGGTCGCCGATCGTGGTGTGGTGCGTGCATGCCGCGACCCGGATAAAGCCCTGGCTGTAGGCGTTGTAGAAGTCCATCGTCCCCTCATTGTCGCCCGGCCGGTGTCAATAGTTGCCCATCGGGTATCAACTGATCATGAGCGACACCGCTGTGCTGGTCGTCGACATGCTGAACGGGTATCAGCATTCCGACGCCGAACTACTGATACCCAATGTCGAAGAAATCATCGATCAGCTGGCCGACCTGGTCCGCCGGGCACGCGAGCGCGATGACGTCGACCTGGTGTACGTCAACGACAATTACGGCGATTTCACCGCCGAGTTCTCCGACATCGTCCGCTCGGCGCTCGACGGCGCGCGGCCGGATCTGGTGCGGCCGATCGTCCCGGCGGAGGGCAGCCGCCAGGTGACCAAGGTGCGCCATAGCGTGTTTTATTCGACGCCGCTGGCGTATCTGCTGGGCCGGCTGGGCACCAAGCGGCTGGTCCTGACCGGGCAGGTCACCGAGCAGTGCATCCTCTACAGCGCACTGGACGCCTATGTGCGGCACTTTCCGGTCGTGGTGCCGCGCGATGCGGTCGCCCACATCGACGCCGAGCTGGGTGCGGCGGCGCTGAAGATGATGGAGGCCAACATGGAAGCCGAGCTGACCACCGCTGCGGACTGTCTCGACTGAACCCAGTGCGCGAGCGTGCGCAAACCCGCGAATTGTCCCGGCGTGTCGGCCGGCGACACGCACGCTCGCGCCTGGTGGTTACGCTCGATTGCGTGGAATCCCCCGAGCTGGTCGCCGTGCTGGCCGGTCGCCGGGTGGCGGTGCTGACCGGCGCCGGAATCTCCACCGATTCGGGCATCCCGGACTACCGTGGGCCGGATTCGCCGCCCAGCAATCCGATGACGATCCGCCAGTTCACCTCCGATCCGCTGTTCCGGCAGCGGTATTGGGCCCGCAATCATCTCGGCTGGCGGCACATGGCCGACACGCTGCCCAACGCCGGGCATCGCGCGCTGGCCGCGCTCGAGGAGGCCGGCGTGGTGGCCGGAGTGATCACCCAGAACGTCGACCTGCTGCACACCAAGGCCGGCAGCCGGACGGTGGTGAACCTGCACGGCAGCTACGCGCAGGTGGTGTGCCTGGACTGTGGGCTGACGATGTCGCGCGCCGAGCTGGCCGGGCAACTCGAGGCGCTCAACCCGGGCTTCATCGAGCGGGCAGAGGCGGTGGGCGGGCTGGCGGTGGCTCCCGACGCCGACGCCGTCGTCGCCGACACCTCGTCCTTTCGCTACTCGGACTGCCCGTCCTGCGGGGGCATGCTCAAGCCCGACATCGTCTATTTCGGCGAGAGTGTGCCCAAAGACCGTGTTGCCCAAGCATATTCATTGGTCGACGGCGCTGATGCGCTGCTGGTGGCGGGGTCGTCGCTGACGGTGTTCTCCGGCTACCGCTTTGTCCGGCACGCCGCCGCGCGCGGCATGCCGATCGCGATCATCAACCGCGGCCCCACCCGCGGCGACGACCTGGCCACCGTCAAGGTCGACGGCGGCTGCTCGGAGGTACTGGTGCGATTTCGGCGCGATAACCGTCGCTGAGCGCACACAACCGCGCCGAAATCACCAGGTGCACGGCATCGTGCGGATGCCGTGGATGAAGTTGCCCGCCAGGTATTCCGGATCCCCGGCCTCGATATCGGGCAACTGTCGAAGCAACTCGCCGAAGATGGCACGCAGCTGCGCCCGGGCCACATGTGTCCCGAGGCAGTAATGCTGTCCGCCGCCGCCGAAACCGACGTGCGGGTTGGGGTCTCGGCTCAAATCGAACCGGTCCGGGTGGTCGAATACCCTGTCGTCCCGGTTGCCGGACGCATAGAACATCACCACTTTCTCGCCGGCGCGGATGGCCTGGCCGCCCAGTTCGTAATCGGTTGCGGCCGTGCGGCGGAAGGTCATCACGGGCGTCGCAAAGCGAATGAACTCCTCGACCGCCGCGCCGATGCGGTTGTCGAAATCCTCGAGCAGCCATGCGCGTTGGTCCGGGAAGTCGGTGAGCGCCTTGAGGGCGTGGCTGGTGGTCTGGCGGGTGGTGTCGTTGCCCGCCACTGCGAGCAGCACGAAATAGGCTGCCACGTCGGCGTCGGTCAGCCGATCGCCGTCGACCTCGGCGTTGACCAAGCTGCTGAAAAGGTCGTCGCCAGGGTGGTTTCGGCGCTGCGCGGCCAGCGTGGCGGCAACCTGATGCAGATACATCACGTTTTCGAACATCACCTGCATCGGGTCGCGGCCGTCGAGGTAGACCGGGTCGTTTGTCGACACCAGGGCGTCGGCGGCGTGGGCCACTCGCTCGCGTTCGGAGTCCGGAATTCCGACCATGTCCGACAGCGTGCGCAGCGGAAGTTCCTTGGCGCAGTGTTCGACGAAGTCGGCGCCGCTGCCGGCGGACTTCAGCTCTT
This sequence comes from Mycobacterium kyorinense, assembly GCF_002101735.1. GTDB lineage: Bacteria > Actinomycetota > Actinomycetes > Mycobacteriales > Mycobacteriaceae > Mycobacterium > Mycobacterium kyorinense. Next base: position 13,598 of record NZ_LQPE01000072.1, read on the forward strand.
CGACAATGGTCTTGGCGTTGGCTTTGATCGAGTCCTCGATTCGCCTCACCTGCCGTGGCGTGAAGGCGGCAGTGGCCAGTTTGCGCAACATGGTGTGCCTGGGCGGGTCCATGGCGAGGAACGATTGCGTCGATTCGAGCAATTCTTCGGGATAGTTTTCGAACATCACGCCTTTGCCGGACAGGAACACCTCGTTGGTGCGGCTCACTGTGACGATGTCGGCGTGTCGGGTGATCGCCCAAAAACCGGAGTCGGCGGGGTCGTTCAGCATGGCGTCTTCGACCGGCGGGTGCCAGCTGACCGGTCGTTCGGCTCGCAGGACGGCAAACGAGCGCTCCCGCTCGCCGGCGGTCGTTGACCAGAACGCGCGCGAGGACAAGTCGATGGGGTCGTAAGCGCGGGCGGTGGCGGGCGTCATGGACGCGACAATAAGTCTAGACATAGTGTCTAGTCAAGGTGTCAGCTATTCTTTGACCATGCCCTCGGTAACCCGCAAGCCGCAGGTCAAGCGGCAGGAGCGGCGCGAGCAGATCGAGCGCCGGTTGCTCGAAGCCACGGAGCGGCTGATGCGCGACGGCGCGAGCTTCACCGAACTGTCCGTGGACCGGTTGGCCACCGAGGCCGGTATGTCGCGCGCCAGCTTCTACGTGTACTTCGAGGACAAGGGCGATCTGGTGCGCCGACTCGCCGGGCAGGTGTTCGGTGATCTCGCCGACGCCGCCGAGCGCTGGTGGGGCGTGACGGCGCGGCGCGATCCCGGCGATGTCCGGGCCGCGATCACCGGCATCATCGCCACGTACCGGCGTCACCAACCGCTACTGGTCGCGTTGAACGAAATGGCCGGCTACGACGCGCTGGTCGGCGCGGCTTACCGCGATCAGCTGGACCGGATTGCCGAGCGGGTCACCCGAGTGATCGAGGACGGCCAGGGCGACGGCTCCATCCGGCACACGCTGCCGGCGGCCACCACCGCCAAAGCGCTGACCTGGATGGTCGAACGGACCTGCCAGCAGGAGCTTCCCGGCGCGCCGACCGACTACGACGCCGAGTTGGCGCAGGCGCTAACCGAAACCATCTGGGGCGCCCTGTATCTGGAGCCGATCAAGTAGCGCCTAGAAGGCGACCAGGTCGTCGGCGTGCACGGCAGGGCGGCGCAGTTCGGCGGGCAGGTCGGACGTCGAGCGTCCCATCATCGTGGCCAGCTCGGCGGCGTCGTAGGCGACGACGCCGCGGGCCACCGTGGTCGCGTCCGGACCGCGCAGCTCCACGACGTCGCCGCCGTAGAAGTGGCCCGACAGCGCCGTGATCCCCGCCGGCAGCAGCGAGCGCCGTTGGTGGAGCACCGCGCGCACCGCCCCGTCGTCCAGCGTCAGCGACCCGGCCGATTCCGCGGCGTAGCGCACCCAGAACCGCCGCGCCGACATCCGGTCGGGCCGGGCGGCGAACACCGTGCCCACCGAGGCGTCGGCCAGCGCGGTGCCGGCGTCAGCGGCGGCGGCGAGAAGCACCGGAACGCCCGCGTCGGCGGCGAGCATCGCCGACGACACCTTCGACGCCATTCCACCGGTGCCCAGTTGGCTGCCCTGCCCCGCGACCACACCGTCCAGGTCGGCCGGACCGGACACCTCCGCGATGAACCGCGCCGGCCCCTTGCGCGGGTCGGCGTCGTAGAGCCCGTCGATGTCGGAGAGCAGCACCAGCGCGTCGGCCCCGACCAGATGCGCAACCAGCGCCGAGAGCCGGTCGTTGTCGCCGAACCGGATCTCGTTGGTGGCCACGGTGTCGTTCTCGTTGACGATCGCCACCGCATGCAGGGCCCGCAGCCGGTCCAGGGTGCGCTGGGCGTTGGTGTGCGACACCCGCATCGAAATGTCGTGTGCGGTCAGCAGCACCTGCCCGACCGTGCGCTGATAGCGCGCGAACGCGGCGCTCCAGGAGTTCACCAGCGCCACCTGCCCCACGCTGGCCGCCGCCTGTTTGGTCGCCAAATCGGTTGGGCGACGCGACAATCCGAGCGGCTCGATGCCGGCCGCGATCGCACCGGAGGAGACGATCACGACGTCGGAGCCGGCTTTCATCCGCGCCTCGATGGCCTCGGCCAGCCCGGCCAGCCGGCCGGCGTCGAACATCCCGGTGGGCGTGGTCAGGGCGGTGGTGCCGACCTTGACGACGACGCGCCGCGCCGTGCGGATGGCGTCGCGCGCGCTCATGCTTCGTGCTCGCGACGTTGGCGGCGCGCGGCCTTGCGTTCGGCGGCGCCGACGCGCTCGGTGCGCTCCAGGCGCGCGTCGGTGCCGCGGCCCGACAACGGGACATCCACGCCTGCGGCTGTCTGCGGCTCCCAATCGAATGTCATGTCGCCGATGGTGACTGCGCATCCCGGCTGCGCGCCGAGCCGCAGCAGCTCGTCCTCGACGCCGAGCCGGGCCAGTCGATCGCCCAGATAGCCGACCGCCTCGTCGTTGTCGAAGTTGGTCTGTGCGATCCAGCGCTCGGGCCGCTCGCCGCGCACCACGAAGCCGCCGTGCCCGTCGGGCTCCACGGTGAAACCGGTGTCGTCGACGGGGATCGGCCGGATCACCGGCCGCCGCGGCACCAGCACCGGCTGTGCGGCGTGATAGTCGTCGACCATGTCGGCCAGCGCGAATATCAACGGCTGCAAGCCTTCTCGCGCCACAGTCGACACGCTGAACACCGGCCAGCCGCGCTCGGCGACGTCGTCACGGACAAACTCGGCCAACTCGCGGGCTTCCGGCACGTCGATCTTGTTGAGCACCACCGCCCGCGGCCGCTCGGCGAGGTCGCCCAGCGTCGAATCCCCTTGCAGAGTGGGTTTGTACGCGGCCAACTCGGCTTCCAGCGCGTCGATGTCGGAGACCGGGTCGCGGCCGGGATCAGCAGTCGCACAATCCACTACATGCACCAGCACCGCGCATCGCTCGATGTGGCGCAAGAAGTCCAAGCCCAGGCCGCGGCCCGCCGACGCGCCCGGAATCAGCCCGGGCACGTCGGCAACGGTGTAGGTGCGCTCCCCCGCCGAAACCACCCCGAGGTTGGGCACCAGCGTGGTGAACGGGTAGTCGGCGATCTTCGGCTTGGCCGCCGAAATAGCCGACACCAGAGACGATTTCCCGGCCGACGGAAATCCGATCAGCCCGACGTCGGCGACGGTCTTGAGCTCGAGGGTCAGATCGCGGGCTTGCCCTTTTTCGCCGAGCAGCGCGAAGCCCGGCGCCTTGCGGGCCCGTGACGCCAGCGCCGCGTTGCCCAGCCCGCCGCGGCCGCCGGCAGCGGCCTGGAAGCGGGTGCCGGCGCCGACCAGATCGGCGAGCAGCCGGCCATGTTCGTCGAGCACGACGGTGCCGTCGGGCACCTTGACTTCCAGGTCTGCGCCGGCGGCGCCGTCGCGGTTGCCGCCCATCCCCTGCTTGCCGGACGGCGCGACGACGTGCGGATGGAAGTGAAAGTCGAGCAGCGTGTGTACCTGCGGGTCGACGACCAGGATGACGCTGCCGCCGCGGCCGCCGTTGCCGCCGTCCGGGCCGCCGAGCGGCTTGAATTTCTCGCGATGGACCGAGGCGCAGCCGTTACCGCCGGAGCCCGCCCGCGCGTGGATGACAACGCGATCGACAAATCGAGGCATCGGGCATCCTCTTACTGGTCGAGCGTGAAGCCGGCAGCTTCACGCTCGCGGCGGCTAGTCGCGGCCCGCTGGGACGATGCTGACGGTCTTGCGGCCCCGCTTGACACCGAACTGCACGGAACCGGCCGCCTTGGCGAACAGCGTGTCGTCGCCGCCGCGGCCCACGTTGACGCCCGGGTGGAAGTGGGTGCCGCGCTGGCGGACCAGGATCTCGCCGGCCTTGACGAGCTGGCCGCCGAACCGCTTCACGCCGAGCCGCTGGGCGGCTGAGTCGCGGCCGTTGCGTGAGCTGGAAGCGCCCTTTTTGTGTGCCATGTCTTGTCGCCTCCGCTGCTACTTGATGCCGGTGACCTTCAGGACCGTCAGCTGCTGACGGTGACCCTGACGCTTGTGGTAGCCGGTCTTGTTCTTGAACTTGTGGATACGGATCTTGGGGCCCTTGGTGTGCTCGAGCACCTCGCCGGTCACGTTCACCTTGGCCAGCGCCGCGGCGTCGGTGGTGACGTTGGCGCCGTCGACCACCAGTGCGACCGGCAGCGACACCTTGGCGCCGGGCTCGGAGTCGAGCTTCTCGACCTTGACGACGTCTCCGACCGCGACCTTGTACTGCTTGCCGCCGGTCTTGACGATTGCGTAGGTCGCCATCGCGTCTGCCCTTCTGCTTCGGGTTCTTCGGGCGCGCGCTACCCGTGGGCTGCGCGCGGTGGGTCTGAGGGTTCGCCTAGCTGAGCCTGGCGACAACTGGTCAAGGATACGTGACCAGCGGCTACAGGATCAAACCGGCTAATCCTCGTGGATCGGCGGGCCGGCCGGCCGGGCCGCGGCGCGTCGCCGCCGGGGCCGCTCGGCGGACGCGGTGACGACAGGCTGCTCGGCGGTGTCTTCGTCCTCGGAGTCGGAGTCTTCCGGCTCGTCGGAGTCCTCGTCCTCGACGTCGAGGTCGTCGTCGAGATCGAGGTCTTCGTCGTCTTCGTCGTCGAGGTCATCGTCGATGTCCTCGTCGTCGTCGAGTTCGACCTCGTCCTCGTCTTCTTCGGTGTCGTCGAAGTCGGTGTCGTCCAGATCCACTTCGGCGGCGTCTTCTTCTACGTCGCGCGCAACTTCCTCTTCGACCTGCATGTCGGGTTCTTCACCGGGTGTCGACGCCTCGGCGTCCTCGGTGTCGCCGTCATGGCGGCCGTTCGCCGCGGCCATCGCCTTGAACATCGGGTGCTCGCCGGGCGCGTGGGCGGGCACCTTGGCCACGGGCACCTCTTCGGCCTTGCCCTTCTTCGACCGTCGGCCCCGGCGGCCGCCTTCGGACTTGCGACCGGTCGCCAAGGTGGAGTCGACCGGGTCGGCGTGCAGGGTGATGCCGCGACCGCTGCAGTGCGGGCAGGTCGTGGAGAACGCCTCGATCAGCCCGGTGCCCAGCCGCTTGCGGGTGAGCTGGACCAGTCCCAGGGAGGTCACTTCGGACACCTGATGGCGGGTGCGATCGCGGGCCAGCGCCTCGGTCAGCCGGCGCAGCACCAGGTCACGGTTGGACTCCAGCACCATGTCGATGAAGTCGATGACCACGATGCCGCCGATGTCGCGTAGCCGCAGCTGACGCACGATCTCCTCGGCCGCTTCCAGGTTGTTCTTGGTGACGGTCTGCTCCAGGTTGCCGCCCGACCCGGTGAACTTGCCGGTGTTGACGTCGACGACGGTCATCGCCTCGGTTCGGTCGATCACCAGCGTCCCGCCCGAGGGCAGCCATACCTTGCGGTCCATCGCCTTGGCGAGCTGCTCGTCGATGCGGTGCACCGCAAAGACGTCGGGCCCCTCCTGGCCGTCCGAACCGCCGGGCGCCTCGTATTTCGTCAGCTTCGAAACCAGGTCGGGCGCAACGGAATTCACGTACTCGTTGATGGTGTTCCAGGCTTCCTCACCGGAGACGATCAGCTCGGCGAAATCCTCGTTGAACAGGTCCCGGATGACCTTGACCAGCACGTCGGGCTCTTCATAGAGCGCGACCGCCGCACCGGCGGCCTTCTCCTTGGTTTCGGCGGCCTTGGCCTCGATCTGCGCCCACCGCTCCTGCAGCCGGTTGACGTCGGCGCGGATGTCTACCTCTTTGACGCCCTCGGACGCGGTGCGGATGATCACCCCGGCGTCGGGCGGCACCACCTCGCGCAGGATCTCCTTGAGCCGCTGGCGTTCGGTGTCGGGCAGCTTACGGCTGATCCCGGTCGACGACGCGCCCGGCACGTACACCAGGTACCGGCCGGCCAGCGACACCTGGGTGGTCAACCGGGCGCCCTTGTGGCCGACCGGGTCCTTGCTGACCTGGACGACGACGTAGTCCCCCGGCTTGAGGGCCTGCTCGATCTTGCGGTTGGCACCGCCCAAGCCGGCGGCCTCCCAGTTGACCTCGCCGGCGTAGAGCACGCCGTTGCGGCCGCGGCCGATGTCGACGAACGCCGCCTCCATCGACGGCAGCACGTTCTGCACGATGCCCAGGTAGATGTTGCCGACCAGCGACGCGGAGGCAGCGGACGTCACAAAGTGCTCGACGACGATGCCGTCCTCGAGCACGGCGATCTGGGTGTAGCGGGCGCCGGGGTGCGGCGGCTCGGTGCGCACTTTGTCGCGCACCACCATGACCCGCTCGACGGCCTCGCGGCGGGCCAGGAACTCGGCTTCGCTCAGCACCGGGGGGCGGCGCCGCCCGGCGTCCCGCCCGTCGCGGCGGCGCTGCCGTTTGGCCTCCAGCCGGGTCGAGCCGTTGATGCCCTGGATCTCGCCGCTGTCGTCGGCGGTGTCCTTGTCGGTGCGCGGTGCGCGCTCGTGCACCACGGTGTTGGGCGGATCGTCGGGCGACGGGCCGTCATCGGTGTCGTCACCGGACCCCGACTTGCGGCGACGACGTCGCCGCCGGCGGCGGGTGGCCGTTTCGGTCGCGTTGGTGTCGTCATCGCTGTCGTCGTCTTCGGCGCCCTCGGCGTCGGCGGAATCCTGGTCGTCGTCGTCGCCGTCGACCTGCTCGCGGCTGTCTGCGCCGCCCTGCTCACCGCGTCCGCGGCCACGGCCGCGCCGGCCCCGGCGGCGGCGCCGGCCGGCCGGGCGGTCGGCCTGCTCCTCGTCGCCTTCGTCTGATTCGTCGTCGGAGCCGGAATCGTCGGCGTCGTCGGAGTCATCGGCTATCTCGATCGGCTGCGGCGCGACGAACAACGGCATGTACTCGGGGCGCTCGACCGTCGTCTCCAGCATTAGCCGCGACTCGGGTTCGGCCCCTTGGTCGACCTGCGCGTCGGCGGCCGGCGCGGCGGCCAGCAGATCGCGCACCCGCACCGCGTCGGCGCGGTCCACGGTGGAATGCGCGCTGCGGATCCGGCCGTCGAGCTCGGTGAGCGCGTCGAGCACCCGTCTGCTGGTCGTGCCCAGCGCTCGGGCCAGCGAGTGGACCCTCAGCCGATCAGGCAGGTCCTCGCGCTGGGACGGGTCTTCTGGAAGGTCTGAGGATGGGGCACCGTCTATCACGTAATCTCCTCAAGCCCCCGGGCGCGTCCTGCAGACGCGGCCACGCGAGGGCTTCGCTATGTGCCCGGGTTACTTCCTCCCGGGCTTGTGTTGGTCTCGCGCCGAGCGGCTCGTGTCGAACTCGCTCGGCGCCCGGTCTGAATGATGGCTGGACAGTCGGCGCCGCATCGCGGGTAGCGGTGGTCGCGCTTGTCGAAGTCTTCATTCGGGCGTCGGAAGCCGGTCCGGCGACGTTCACCCGTGATCCAGTATCCCATACGGTCCCGTCGTGTCGGAAAAAGTGCGCCAAGCCGAAGCGAAGAGCGCCTGCCGCCCCACATCTGTCGAGACTGCGGCGAAGGAGTCGAGCCTGCGCTCAGAGTTCAAATCCGCGAACCAACGACGCTCTCAGCGCAGGTTCGGAGCCATCAGCGCAGGCTCGACAGCGAGCTCGCTAGGCCTCCGGGAACCAGAGCGCGATTTCACGCTCGGCCGACTCGGCCGAATCGGAGCCGTGCACCAGGTTGAACTGGGTCTCCAGGCCGAAGTCGCCGCGGATGGTGCCCGGCGCGGCCTTCTCCACCGGGTCGGTGGCGCCGGCGAGCTGGCGGAGCGCGGCGACGGCTCGCGGCCCCTCGACGATGGCCGCCACCACGGGCCCCGACGTGATGAACTCCAGCAGCGGCGTGAAAAACGACTTGCCCTCGTGCTCGGCGTAGTGCCGGCGGGCCAGCTCGTCGGCGACGTTGCGCAATTCCAGGGCGGCGAACGTCAGGCCTTTGCGCTCGATGCGGCCGATGATCTCGCCCACCAATCGCCGTTGCACGCCGTCGGGCTTGATCAACAGCAGGGTCCGCTCAGTCATCAGCGGAAAGCGTACCTGGCGGCTCACTCGGCAGGCGGTTGTTGGCCGGGCAACAGGCCGCGTCGCTGCCGGCGCAGCACCTCGGCGCGGAAGTAGGCGATCAGCGCCCACACCCCGGCGAACAGCAGCCCGATGAACCCGACCCCCGGGTACACCAAGAAGCCGGCGATCGGCACCGCCTGCACCGCGAGGTTTGCCCAGATCGCCCACGACCGGCCCTGCACCCCGGCGAGCAGGACCAGGAGCACGGCCAAGCCGATCAGATAACCCAATGCGACGGGAGTCAGCCCGCCGCCGACCGCGCCGACGACCGGCAGGGCCAGCAGCACCACGATCGCCTCGAGGATCAGCGTGCCGGCCATCACGCCGCGGAAGCTCTTCCACGGGTCGGGGGCGGTCATGCGGGATCCTTGCCGAACAGCGTGCGAGCGGCGCCGGCGGTGACCACCGAGCCGGTGATGACGATCCCGGTTCCGGAGAACTCTTCGCCTTCCGCGGCGGCCTCGTCGACCAGGGCGGTGGCGGTGTCGATGGCGTCGCGCAGGTCGACGGCGGTGAGCACCCGGTCCGGGCCGAACCGCTGCTCTGCGGTCAGCGCCAGCGACTCGACGTCCAGGGCCCGCGGTGATCCGTTGTGGGTCACCACGATCCGGTCCAGCACCGGCTCCAGCGCGGCGAGAATGCCGTCGACGTCCTTGTCGGCCAGCACGCTGATGACTCCGACCAAAAACCGGAAGTCGAACTCGTCGGCCAGTGTTCGGGCCAGCGCCGCGGCCCCGGCCGGGTTGTGCGCGGCGTCGATGTACACCGTCGGGGCGCTGCGCATCCGCTCCAGCCGGCCCGGGCTGGTGACCGCAGCGAACCCCGCCCGCACAGAGTCGACGTCGAGCTGGCGGTCCTTGCCCGCGCCGAAGAACGCCTCGACCGCCGCCAGCGCGATCGCCGCGTTGTGGGCCTGGTGTTCGCCGTGCAGCGGCAGGTGGACGTCGGAGTACACCCCGCCGAGGCCCTGCAACGTCAAAAGTTGCCCGCCGACGGCGATCTGGCGGTCGGCCACCGCGAACTCCGAATCCTCCCGGGCCACTGCGGCGTCAGCCCGAACCGACTGCGCCAGAAGCACTTCCATCACTTCCGGCCGCTGTTGCCCGATCACTGCGACGGTGTCGGACCCGGTGATGATGCCCGCCTTCTCCCCGGCGATCCCGGCGATGTCGGCGCCGAGGTAGTCGACGTGGTCGACGCTGATCGGGGTGATGACGGCGACGGGTGCGTCGATCACGTTGGTGGCGTCCCAGCGGCCGCCCAGCCCCACCTCGATGACGCCGACGTCGATCGGGGCGTCGGCGAACGCGGCGAACGCCATCGCGGTGAGCACCTCGAACTTGCTCATCGCCGGGCCGCCGGCCTCCTGCGACTGCTGGTCGATCATCTGCACGAACGGTTCGATCTCCCGGTATGTCGCCACGTACTGCGCGGGACTGATCGGCTGCCCGTCGATGGCGATGCGCTCGACCGCCGACTGCAGATGCGGGCTGGTGGTGCGGCCGGTGCGCCGGTGCAGCGCCGTCAGCAGCGAGTCGACCATGCGCGCCACCGAGGTTTTGCCGTTGGTGCCGGCGATGTGGACGCACGGATAGCTGCGCTGCGGCGAGCCGAGCAGGTCCATCAGCGCGCTGATCCGGGTCAGGCTCGGCTCGATTTTCGTTTCCGGCCAACGCTGATCGAGCAGGTGCTCGACCTGCAGCAGCGACGCGATCTCGTCCGGGGTGGGTGATTCGGTCACATCGAGGCCAGGCGGCTGGTGATCCGGTCCACTTCTTCACGGGCCACCCGCTGGCGGTCGCGGATCTTGTCGACGACGGCCGCGGGCGCCTTGTCCAAGAAGGCGCTGTTGTCGAGTTTGGCGCTGGTGCCGGCCAATTCCTTTTGCGCGGCGGCCAAATCCTTTTCCAGACGGCGCCGTTCGGCTTCGACGTCGATGGTGCCCGAGGTGTCGAGTTCGACGACCACGGTCCCGCCACCGAGCCGGATCTCCAGCGACGCCGACGGGCTGAACTGCGGGTCCGGCGCGGTGAGCCAGGCCAGCGACGTCACGGCGCCCACCTGGTTGGCCAGGTCGGCGTCGTCGATGCCCGAGAGCCGGGCCGGCACCTTCTGCCGGTCGGCCAGGCCTTGGTCGCTGCGGAACCGCCGGACCTCGGTCACCAACTTCTGCATATCGGTGATCCGTTGTGCGGCAAGGGGATCCAGGCCGATGCCCGACGACTGGGGCCAGTCGGCGACCACCAACGACTCCTGCCCGGTCAACGCCTGCCACAGCGCCTCGCTGAGGAACGGGATCACCGGGTGCAACAGTCGCAGCAGCGTGTCCAGCACCGCAGCCAGCACGGCGTTGGTGTGGATGAGACCTTCGGCCAGTTGCGTCTTGGCGAGCTCGACGTACCAGTCGCAGAACTCGTCCCAGGTGAAGTGGTAGAGCGCCTCGCAGGCACGGCTGAACTCGTAGCGGTCGAACGCCGAATCCACTTCGGCGCGAACCTCTTCCAACCGCCCCAGAATCCAGCGGTCGGCGTCGGTCAGCTCCTCCGGCAGCGGCGCCACGGCGGCGCCGTTGAGCAGTGCGAACCGGGTGGCGTTGAACAGCTTGGTGCCGAAGTTGCGCGACGCCCGGACATGGTCCTCGCCGATTGACAGGTCCCCGCCGGGGCTGGCGCCGCGGGCCAAGGTGAAGCGCAGCGCGTCGGCACCGAACTTCTCCACCCAGTCCAGCGGGTCGACACCGTTGCCCTTCGACTTGCTCATCTTGCGACCGAACTCGTCGCGGATGAGCCCGTGCAGGAACACGTCGGTGAACGGCACCTGAGGCCCGCGGCGCCCGCCCAGCGTGATTGCGTCGTCGTCGCCGACGAAGGTGCCGAACATCATCATCCGGGCCACCCAGAAGAACAGGATGTCGTAGCCGGTGACCAAAACGCTTGTCGGGTAAAACTTTTCCAGCTCAGGCGTGCGCTCGGGCCAGCCCATCGTGGAAAACGGCCACAGCGCCGAGGAGAACCAGGTGTCCAGGACGTCGTGATCCTGCTCCCAGCCTTCGGGCGGGGTTTCGTCGGGGCCCACGCACACCTGCTCACCGTTGGGGCCGTGCCAGATCGGGATGCGGTGGCCCCACCACAGTTGCCGGGATATGCACCAGTCGTGCATGTCGTCGACCCAGCCGAAGAAGCGCGGCTCCAGGCTGGCGGGGTGAATCACGGTGTCGCCGTTGCGTACTGCGTCGCCGGCGGCCTTGGCCAGCGACTCCACCCGCACCCACCACTGCAGCGACAGCCGCGGCTCGATCGGCTCGCCGGTGCGCTCCGAATGTCCGACGCTGTGCAGGTACGGACGCTTCTCGGCCACCACACGGCCCTGTGCTGCCAGCGCTTCTCGGACGGCGACCCGGGCCTCGAAGCGGTCCATGCCGTCGAATCGTGTTCCGGTGCCGGCGATTCGGCCCTTGCTGTCCATGATGGTGGGCATCGGCAGGTCATGGCGCAGGCCGATCTCGAAGTCGTTGGGGTCGTGCGCCGGGGTAACTTTGACTGCTCCCGTGCCGAATTCGGGGTCGACGTGCTCGTCGGCGACGACAACGAGCTGGCGGTCGACGAACGGGTGCGGCAGCGTGGCGCCGACGAGATCGCGGTACCGCTCGTCGTCGGGATGCACCGCGATCGCGGTGTCGCCCAACATCGTTTCGACCCGGGTGGTGGCGACCACGATGTTGGGCCCGTCGGCCGAGCCGTAACGGAACGACACCAACTCACCCTCGACGTCCTCGTAGCGGACCTCGAGGTCGGAGATCGCGGTTTCCAGCTCGGGCGACCAGTTCACCAGCCGCTCGGCCTGGTAGATCAGGCCGGCGTCGTAGAGCCGCTTGAAAATCGTGCGCACCGCGCGGGACAGGCCATCGTCCATGGTGAACCGGTCGCGGCTCCAGTCCACGCCGTCGCCGAGCCGGCGCATCTGGGCGCCGATGGTGCCGCCGGAGTCACGCTTCCAGTCCCACACCTTGTCGATGAACAACTCGCGGCCGAAGTCCTCTTTAGTCTTGCCGTCGACCGCGAGCTGCTTTTCCACCACGATCTGCGTAGCGATGCCTGCGTGGTCCATGCCCGGCAGCCACAGCACCTCGTAGCCCTGCATCCGCTTGCGGCGGGTCAGCACGTCCATCAGCGTGTGGTCCAGCGCGTGGCCCATGTGCAGTTCGCCGGTCACGTTCGGCGGCGGCAGCACGATCGAATACCCGGGTTTGGCGCTGGTCGGGTCCGCCGTGAAATAGCCGGCGTCCACCCACCGCTGGTAGATCGTGCTCTCGACCGCGCCCGGATCCCACGACTTGGGCAAGGCATCGGCGGCGCGGCTCGGGCTGGTCACCGGTCAATTCTATGGAGGCCGAGGGCCCGCCTCGACCTCCGCCCTTGTGGGCCGCGTTACTTCCTGCCGAAAAGGCCGCCGAGGATATCGCCCGCTTTGCTGCCGAGCACGTCACCCAAGACGCCGCCCAGCGACTTGTTGCGGCTGCCGGACATGCCACTGAGGATGCTGCCCAGCACCTCGTTGAGCGCGCCGCCGGACGCCTTCTCCTCCGCCGGGGCCGGCCCGCCCTTCTGCGTCATCTGCTTGCCGATGTAGGCCAGCACGATCGGCGCCAGAATCGGCAACAGCTTCTGGATCAAGTCGGCGTTGCCGGCTCCGGAACCCGAGAGCGCCGCGGCCACTTGGCTGGTGTCGTTGCCGCCGAAGATCCTCGCGATCGCCTGCTGGCCCTGGTTCTCGTCGACGTGCTCGACGTTGACACCGGTGTCCAGTAAGCCTCGGGCGGCGTGGCTGCTGGCCTCCGACTCGATCGCCGAGGCGTTGTCGGGATCCTGCGCGCTCTGGTGCACACCGCCGACCAGCACCGGCACAAGCAGTTGAACCGCGTTGTTCACCTCGGATTCGTCGACGCCGAGCTTGCCTGCAATGTCACTCGTGGGAATTTGGGCGAAGAGATCATCTAGGCCGGCCATGGACCCGTCCACCTAACGTTGCTGGGATGTTGTCGTCATTCGGTGACGACAGTAGTCCAGTTGATCTTGTCGGACAGCGGTTCAGCGCAGCTCAATTCAACCGCGCGGTTTTCAGCGAGACCCCCGCTGCGGGGAACCGCGCCAACAATGCGTCACCCATCGCGGCCGCCGGGGTGAGCACGCCGCGCAGCTCCGACAGCTTGTCGCGGTCCAGTGCCAGCGCCAAGCCGCTTTCGCCGAGCAGCACCGACGTCGCCTTGTAGCCCGGGTCGCCCTGCTGGGCGATCGTGGCCACGTAGCGCGCGCCGCCGGTCGTCTTGGCGTACGTCTCGGCCTGGTAGTAGCCGCGCTCACGCGCCGCGGCGCTGGGCCCGGTGCCGGGTTTGGGCGCCAGCCGTTCGACCAGCCGCCGCGGCAGGAGCCGAAAATAGCGGCTGCCCAGCGCAAAAGCAGTGTTGCCGATCCCGGTGACCACCGCCGACGCCGCCGGCGCGGCCAACGACGAGCCCACGCTCATGTGTTCGCTGTAGCGGAACTGCCTGCCGTAGGCCCAGTCCAGTAATGCGTTGCTGCGCCGCACAATTCGCGTGTTGTACGGGGCCATCACAAATCCCGCGGTCCAGCTGCCGGCCAGTTCCGGGGCAATGTCGCGACCACGGCGCCAGCGCAAGTCAGGCTGGCGGCCCAGGTCGGGTTCTGCGCCGCGGTCGGGACTGAGCGTGTAGGGGTCGTCGAGTTGGCGCCGCGCATCGGGGTCGTTCGACGCGGTGTCCATCACTTCCATCATCGACGCGATGGTGCCGCCGGAAAGCCCGCCGGAGAAACGCCGCAGCACGAAGTCGGTGTCGGCGAGTTCCCCGGTGCCGTCTTCGCTGACCGCCCGATAGAGCGCGTACACCGTCAAATCCGAAGGGATGGAATCGAATCCACAGGCATGCACGATCCGGGCACCGGTGTCGGCGGCCTGCTTGTGGTACAGGTCGATGCTGTTGCGCACGAACATCGCCTCGCCGGTGAGGTCGGCGTAGTCGGTGCCGGCGGCCGCGCAGGCGCCGACCAGCGGCAGCCCGTAGCGGGTGTACGGCCCGACCGTGGTGATGACCACCTGTGTCCGCGCCGCCATCGCATCCAGCGTCGACGGCGACGAGGCGTCGGCCTCCAACAGCGGCCAGGATTGGGCTGCGGCGCCCAGGGTTTCGCGCACCCGGGCCAATCGCTCGGTCGAGCGCCCGGCCAGCGCAATGCGGGCGTCGCCCGCTGCACCGGCGAGGTATTCGGCGGTCAGCTTTCCCACGAAGCCGGTCGCCCCGTACACGACAATGTCGAACTCTCGCTGTGTTCCCGTCACGGCGCCGACGCTACTCCGAGGATTTCGGGTAACTCGCCGGTCTCCCCGAGCACATGTTCGGCCAGGAACGCCAGCACCACCTGATACCAGATCTTGGTGTGCTGCGGCGCCACCACCCAGTGGTGCTCTGACGGAAAATACAGGAACCGGTGCGGGCTGGTGCCGTCGTCGGCGGCGGGCAGGCCGGACTGCGCGAGCAGCTCGTACCACAGCCGCAACGCTTCGCCGATCGGCACGCGATAGTCCTTGTCGCCGTGGATGATCAGCATCGGAGTCCTGATCTTCTCGACGAAGCGGTGCGGTGAATGCGCGGCGGTCATCTGCGGGGTCATCTCGCGACGCCAGTAGTAGGCCACGTCGGTGGTGGGGCCGAATTGGTCCAGCGCCCACAGACTGGCGTGCGTCACGATCGCAGCGAACCGGTCGGTGTGGCCGGCCACCCAATTGGCCATGTAACCACCGAACGACCCGCCCATCGCGGCCGTGCGGCCGGCGTCGATGCGCGGATGCCGGCAGGCGGCGTCGCAGGCTGCCATCAGGTCCTCGAACGGCGGCCCACCCCAGGCGCCCCAGCCACGCTGAATGAACGCCTGCCCGTAGCCCGTTGACAGCGCCGGGTCGGGCAGTAGCACCGCGTAGCCCTTGGCGGCCATCAGCCACGGGTTCCACCGCCACGACCAGCTGTTCCAGCTGCCCAGCGGCCCACCGTGAATCCACAGCAACAGCGGCGCCGGCGCGGTGTCCTCTGGCAGCACCAGCCACGACCGCACAGCCGTGCCGTCCGGCGCGGTTGCGCTGAGTTCTGTCAATGTCCCTGGCAGCGCGGGCAATTCGATACACGGCAGCACGGTGACCGCGCCGTCGGGATCGATCCGCACCGGGTGCGGCGGCGTCGCGTAGGAGCTGCGCAGCGCGAACAGCACCCCGCCGGGTGCGGCGACGACGTCGGTATAGCCGAAATCGTCGTCGGTGAGTTGGGTGACAGCGGATGTGACGACGTCGACGGCGAACACCGGAATGCGCCCGGCCTGGTCTGCGGTCACGATCAGTGTGGCCCCGTCGCTCGACCAGGTCACCGTGGCCGGCCAGCGGTCCCAGTCCTCGGCCAGCGTCACCGGCTGCTCGCCGAATCGTATGCATTGCAATGTTGTTCGAGGCGCCTGCTCAGGTGTGGAGATGGTTTCGCGGGTGAACGCCACGGCCGACCCGTCGGGCGAGATCGCGGGATTGCCAAGGTCGGCGTCCGGATCGTCGGCGATCACGCTGCGTTCGCCGGAGGCCAGGTCGACTTGCACCAAAACCGACCGTTGCGCGGGCCCGGGCCCGGCCACCCGCCACGTCGTCACCAGGAACCGGCCGTCGGCGCTGATGTCGAATCCGGCTTCGCGCAGCGCCCCACCCGGATTCGGGGTCAGGTCCCGCGGACCGGACACGTCGAAGAAGTGCGGCTGGTCGGGGCCAAGATCCTTGTCCCAGAATCGAACCGGGAATCCGTCGTGCAGGATCGCGGTCACCTTGGAGTCCTTGCGCAGATCCCGCAGCCGCCGATCGTCGTCGACGCCGTCGGCCGAAGCCAGCAGCGGCGCGGCGATCACTGCCGCGTCGGCACCGCGCGCGGTGCGCACCGAAGTGACCCCGCCGGGCATGCCGAGCACCTCGACCGCTTCGCCGCCGGCAGCCGGTAGCCGCCACAGCGAGGCCGGCGGCTTCTCGTCGCCGGATGTGGGCCGCGACGACACGAACAGCAGGTCGCCGTCGACGGTGAAGGCCGGCGACGACTCACCATGCGCGCCACGGGTCAGTCGGCGTGCGGGCTCGCGGCCGGACGGGTCGACTTCCCAGATCGCGCTGACGTATTCGGCCCGTTTGTCGTCGAGTTCGGCCACCGTGGTGACCAGTCGGGACCCGTCGGCCGACACGGCCAGGCCGGAAACCCGCGGCAGCGCGAGGTAATCATCGAGGTCGTCGAATGCCGTTGCCGTCATCCGTCTTGGGTAGCACAACCGCCCACCCGATAAGTTCGGCCGCATGGCGCAACGCATCGTCGTCGTCGGCGCGGGCATCGCGGGTCTGGCAAGCGCGGCGGCGCTGCAGCGGTGTGGCCGCGAGGTCTCGGTGATCGAAGAACGCGCCGACACCTCGGCGGGGGCCGGCATCAGCATCTGGCCCAACGCGCTGGCCGCGCTGGACCACATTGGAATCGGGGATCAGGTTCGCGACGCCGGTGGCCGCGTCACCGCCGGTGCGCTGCGCTGGCGCGACGGCTCGTGGCTGCGCCGGCCCGCCGACGAAAGATTGGTCACCGCGCTCGGGGAGCCGATGGTGGTGGTGCAGCGCTCGGTCTTGCGGGACATCCTTGCTGCAGCGCTGGCGCCAGGCACCGTGGAATACGGGCTGTCGGCTACCGCCGTCGCGGTCAACGGAGAGGTTCGACTCGAGCTGTCGGACGGCACGGTCCGCACGGCCGATGCCGTCGTCGGCGCCGACGGGATCGGCTCGGTGGTGGCGCGGCACCTCAACGGCCCGCTGGTACGCCGCTACGCGGGCTATACCGCCTGGCGCGGGGTGGCCTCCTGCGCCATGGACCCGCAGTTGGCCGGCGAGACGCTCGGGCCCGGGGTGCAAACCGGCCACGTCCCGATGGGGCCGGACCGCACCTACTGGTTCACCACCGAGCGGGCTCCGGAAGGGCGGATTTCGCCCGGCGGCGAGTTGGCGTACTTGCAGAGCAAGCTGGTCGGCTGGCCGGAGCCCGTCCCGAGCATGCTTGCCGCGACCGCACCGGCCGACGTCTTGCGCAATGACCTCTACGACCGCGGTCGTGCCCGCTGCTGGGCCCGTGGTCCGATAGCGGTGGTCGGCGACGCGGCCCACCCGATGCGCCCGCATCTGGGCCAGGGCGGGTGCCAGGCGCTCGAAGACGCCGCGGTGTTGGCCGCCTGCGTCCGGCGCGACGGCGACTTGCCGGCGGCGTTCGCACGCTTCGCCGCCTTCCGCCGCCGTCGGGTCACCTCGATCGTCCGCGAGGCGGCCTTGATCGGGCGGGTGATCAACGCCCGTCCCGCAATACTGAGCGCCATCGCCGCACGGGCCAGCGTGCTGATGCCGGAAAGGGTGCTGAACCGCCATCTGGCGTCGGTGGCGGCCAGGTCGGCGTTCGTGTTGCCGGCCCCTGAATAGACGACGGTGCCGGACCCGAAGGCCCGGCACCGTCTTGTGTAGCCGTTAGGTCAGCCGCGCCGGCCGCAGACCGGCCAGGCGCCGATGCCCTGCGTACGCAGAACGTTCTCGGCCACCCGGATCTGCTCCTCGCGGCTCGCGTTGGCCGGGGAGCCCGAGCCACCGTTGGCATGCCAGGTGCTCGGGGTGAACTGCAGACCGCCCACGAAGCCGTTACCGGTGTTGATCGACCAGTTGCCACCGGACTCGCACTGCGCGATTGCGTCCCAGTTCACGCTGTAAGCCTTCTTCACCGGTGCCGGAGCCGGAGCGGGCTCGGGAGCGGCCTCCGGGGCAGGGGGCGCCTCGGGTGCCGGCGGCAGGTCCTCCGGAGCCGGGGGCAGGTCCTCGGGAGCCGGAGGGACGTCCTCCGGAGCCGGGGGCAGGTCCTCCGGAGCGGGAGGAAGGTCCTCCGCGGGCGCCGCGTCACGCATGGTGCCGAGGGCGGCGTTCGAGTCCCAGGCCTCGCCTTCCGCGTAGGCGGTCGCGGCAAAGGGCGCGAGCGGCGCAGCGGCAAGCGCCCCGGTGATTGCGGCCATGATGAGCGTCTTGTGGACGTTCTTCAACATCGTTCCTTTCGCGGTGCGCGCGCCAAAGCAAGCCCACGAACGTGGGCTCGGGGTGCCTGTGCAGGCTGGTTGGTGCTTTGGAACGTGCCGTCTCGTTCAGGCACGACAGCGGGGGCGTTGTCCGCCCGGCGGGCTAGCGCCCGATGGCTGCGCGACGGCCGTGCCGTTCGCAGCCCCGCTCACACGCGGGTCCGTGGATTCGATTTTGGGTGGCCGTTTAGGGCCGAGACGGACCGTACGAGACCGGATTGCATTCGTCATCTCACCCGACACGCATATCTCGGTTCGATAACGACCGCCTTACGGGCGGTGCTGATAATTGTCTTCCCAGGTCACGAATATCTTTTTCGCCCGCGTCAAAGCCGCAAAGTCAGTGGCACGCCGTGAGCCAAATCACGCAGAAATTGTGAGCTGGGCCACCGGTTTACCCGTGCCAGACGGTCGGTTTTGCGGCTGACATGGCGTCAGTAGCGCGCCGTGTGTTCTGCGCCGATACCACGCGGGTCACGGCCGTCTGCGCGGTGCTTCATCGCCCGATGCGCCAGGTGATTCCAAACCCTTTGCACTGCAGTCACTTCCATGTCTGATGATGCTCAGACTTGAGCTGTACCACCGAGTGTCGGCATTCGTGTTCGTCAACTATGTGACGCCACAACGGGTTTAGGAACCCTTACGGGCAACCGCAACCCGGTGCCGACAAACGCGCGATGCCCGCATTGGATGCCTATTCGCCGAGGCGAAACCATCGGATTTTCTCCGCTCGCATCAACGGCGACAAACGAATCGCAGGCGGTCTTCAAGCTCTTGGGAGGCTGTAATCCCTTCCACCGCAAGGGGATATCAGCCGGCCCTCACCCGCATCCGCGCCCAACCCAGGCGCGCAATTCTTGGCACTAATAGCCGGTTATCGTAATTTCGGCAGCGAATTACTCATTGTTTGAGCCGGGAATTTAGCCAAGAATTGACGGCGATAATGCCGAATTGTGCGCGCTCAGCGGCTGGACTGTGCCAGTGTGCGCAGATCTTCCGCCGAATTCACGTTGCTCAGCGGCCGGGAGTCGGACACCACGATCCGTTGCGCGTCGACGCTGTCGATCAGCGCACGCATGGCGCGTTCACCGGCGGCCACCAGCGCGTCGACCCGGTCGGCCAGGTCGGTCCGATACACCGCGGCCAAGTAGTGGTCGCGGCCGTCCCACGGCAACGTCACCTCGGCGTCCACCTCGGCGGCGCGGTCGGCCAGCATGTCGATCAAATCGACGGTCAGCAGCGGCATGTCGACGGCGCACACGAATGCCCGCTTGGCGCCGGCCTCGAGAGCGGCCCGAAGCCCGCGTCCCGTCGCCAGCAGCGGGCCCAGCCCGCGCACCTCGTCGCGCAGGATGTCGGCCGGCAGCTCCGGCAGCGGCTGCCCCGGGGCGGCGACGACGAAAACCGGCTGACAGCGCTTGCCGACAATTCCGACCACGTGCTCGACCATCGTCGTGGCGCCGTTACAAGCCGCAATCTCCTGCGGTACTGCAAGTGTGGCCTTGTCACGGCCCATCCGTCGGGACGCGCCCCCCGCCAGCACCACCCCTGCTAACGGGTCCGCAGCGGCTGCCACGTCAGGCGACGGTCCAGGTGTCGCGGCCCCGCAGCAGCGCTTGCAGCGCCGACCGGTCCGGAGGGCTGGTCGCCGCGGAGGCAGTCACCTGCGCGCGTGCGGCGTCGTCGTAGGTGGGCCGGCTCACCTGGCGGAAGATACCCATCACGGTGTGTTCGAGGTTCTGGTCGGACAGCCGCGACAGCGCGAACGCGTAGGCCGAGTCAGCGGTGTGCGCGTCGTGCACGACGATCTCGTCGGCGCCGACATCGGCGGTCTTGGCCACCTCGAGGCCGAATCCGGAACGCACCACGCAGTATTCGTCGTTGGCGCCGAAGATGATCGGCTCGCCGTGGCGGACGTTGATCACCCGCTCTTCGGATCCTTCTTTACGCAGCGCGTCGAAAGAACCGTCGTTGAAGATCGGGCAGTCCTGCAGGATCTCGACCAGGGCCGACCCGCGGTGGGTGGCCGCGGCGCGCAGCACCTCCGACAACCCCTTGCGGTCGGAGTCCAGCGCGCGGCCGACGAAGGTGGCCTCGGCGCCCAGCGCCAGTGACACCGGGTTGAAGGGCTGGTCGAGCGATCCCATCGGCGTGGACTTGGTGACCTTGCCGACCTCGGAGGTGGGCGAATACTGGCCCTTGGTCAGACCGTAGATCCGGTTGTTGAACAGCAGGATCGTCAGGTTGACGTTGCGCCGCAGCGCGTGCACCAAGTGGTTGCCGCCGATCGAGAGCGCGTCGCCGTCGCCGGTGACCACCCACACCGAAAGGTCCTCACGGGCCAGCGCCAACCCGGTCGCAATGGCCGGCGCGCGGCCGTGGATGGAATGCAGACCGTAGGTCTCCAGGTAGTACGGAAACCGGCTGGAGCAACCGATGCCGCTGACGAACACGATGTTCTCGCGGCGCAGCCCGAGCTCGGGCAAGAAGTTGCGGATGGTGTTGAGGATGACGTAGTCACCACAGCCGGGGCACCAGCGCACCTCCTGGTCACTGGTGAAGTCCTTGGCCTTCTGGGGCTCGTCGGTGGTGGGCACCCCGCTCAGTGCGCTCAGCCCCAGGTCGTGACCGATCAGGTCCGTCATGCGTCAGCTCCTGCTCCAACGGTCGCCGCTGCCATTCTGGCGACCATCGCCTTGTCTTCCTCGATCTCGGCCAGCGTGCCGCCCAGCGCGGCGCTGATCAGCCGGCTCACCTCGTCGGCGAGGAACGACAGTCCCTGCACCTTGGTGACCGACTGGATGTCCACCAAATACTTCCCGCGCAGCAGCAGCGCCAGCTGGCCCATGTTCATCTCGGGCGCCACGACTTTCGGGTAGCGGCGCAGCACGTCACCCAGGTTGGCCGGGAACGGGTTGAGATAGCGCAGGTGGGCATGCGCCACCTTGATGCCCCTGCGGCGCGCGCGCCGGCACGCCTCCCCGATCGGGCCGTAGGTACTGCCCCACCCGATCAGCAGCAACTCGGCGTTACCGGTCGGGTCGTCGACCTCGAGGTCGGGGACGCGAATCCCGTCGATCTTGGCCTGGCGCAACCGAACCATCAGGTCGTGGTTGGCCGGCTCGTAGGAGATGTTGCCGGACCCGTTGGCCGCTTCCAAACCGCCGATGCGGTGTTCCAGACCCGGCGTGCCGGGAATGGCGAACTGCCGGGCCAGGGTCTCGGGGTCGCGGGCGTACGGCTGGAACGGCTCACCGGCCTTGGCGAAGGTGTGCTCGATGGGTTCCAGCGTGCTGACGTCGGGGATCTGCCACGGCTCGGAGCCGTTGGCGATGGCGCCGTCGGACAACACGATCACCGGGGTGTGGTACGACACCGCGATGCGCACCGCCTCCACCGCGGTCTCGAAGCAGTCCGAGGGCGACCGGGGAGCCAGCACCGCCACCGGGGATTCGCCGTTGCGGCCGTACATCGCCTGCAGCAGGTCGGCCTGCTCGGTCTTGGTCGGCATACCCGTCGACGGACCGGCGCGCTGCACGTCGATCACCAGCAGCGGCAGCTCGGTCATCACGCCGAGCCCGATGGCCTCGGACTTGAGCGACAAGCCCGGCCCGGAGGTGCTGGTGACCCCGAGCGCGCCGCCGTAGGCGGCGCCCAATGCGGCGCAGACTCCGCCGATCTCGTCTTCGGCCTGGAAGGTGATGACGTTGAAGTTCTTGTGCTTCGACAGCTCGTGCAGGATGTCGGAGGCCGGGGTGATCGGGTAGCTGCCGAGCACCACCGGGATACCAGCGAGCTGGCCGGCGGTGACGATGCCGTAAGCCATCGCGGTGTTGCCGGAGATCTGCCGGTACTCCCCCGCGGGCAGTTTCGCCGGGGAGACGTCGTAGGTGGTGCCGAAGGCCTCGGTGGTCTCGCCGTAGTTCCAGCCGGCCTTGAGCGCCAGCACGTTGGCCTCGGCGACATCGGGCTTGCGGGCGAACTTCTCGCGGATGAAGGACTCGCTGGTTTCGATCGGCCGGCCGTACATCCAGGACAGCAGGCCGAGCGCGAACATGTTCTTGGCGCGCTGGCCGTCCTTCTTCGACGCGCCGATGGCCTCGACGGCGCCCAGCGTCAGCGTCGTCATCGGAACCGCTTGCACCACATACTCGGACAGCTCGCCGGACTCCAGCGGGTTGTCCTGGTAGCCGACCTTCGACAGGTTGCGCTTGGTGAACTCGTCGGAGTTGGCGATCACCAGCCCGCCGCGCGGCAGGTCGCCGATGTTGGCTTTCAGCGCCGCCGGGTTCATCGCGACCAGCACGTCGGGCCGGTCCCCGGCCGTGAGGATGTCGTATTCGGCGATCTGGATCTGGAACGACGAGACGCCGGGCAGGGTGCCCTGCGGTGCGCGGATCTCGGCTGGATAGTTGGGCTGGGTGGCCAGGTCGTTGCCGAACAACGCGGCCTCGGAGGTGAACCGGTCACCGGTGAGCTGCATGCCGTCGCCGGAGTCTCCTGCGAAGCGGATGACGACTTGTTCCAGCTTCTGCCGCTTGGACGCTGTCGTGCTGGCTGAATGAGATTCCGACCTGGCTCCGTCGTCGTTCGGACCCACGTCCCCGCCTTCCGTCGCTGTCTATCGCACGGGCACTCTGCGTTGCGCCTACCGGTACCCGCCGCCGAAGCAAAACCCCGGCCGCGTTTTATGTCACTGGTAGTACCGATTATTGCACTGCTCTTAGGGTTTAATTCGCGCCCACGCGCATGACCACCGTAGCGCCATCGGTTCAAAAATCGAGGTCAGGCGCGCGGTGTGGAAGCATGCGCGGGTGAAGTGTGGTGTTCGTCACTTTTGCTGGCATGCAAACTCTAAGAACAAAACCTACGCACGAGTAACATTAGCTAGCGCCCCGCGGGCGCCGCGAATTACGCGCTCTTGTCGCGGCGCTCGGTGCGCGAGGGCTTGCGCGGCACGATCGTCGGCAGCACGTTGTCCTGCACTGTTTCCTTGGTCACGACGACCTTGGCGACGTCGTCGCGGCTGGGGATGTCGTACATCACCGGCAGCAGCACTTCTTCCATGATCGCGCGCAAGCCGCGGGCGCCGGTGCCGCGGTGGATCGCCTGCTCGGCGATGGCCTCCAGCGCATCCTGCGTGAATTCCAGTTCCACGCCGTCCATTTCGAACAGCCGGGTGTATTGCTTGACCAACGCGTTCTTCGGCTGGGACAAGATCTTGACCAGCGAGTCCATGTCCAGGTTGGTCACCGACGCGACCACCGGGAGCCGGCCGATGAATTCCGGGATCAGCCCGTACTTGATCAGGTCTTCAGGCATCACCTCGGCGAAGTGATCGGTGGTGTCGATCTCGGCCTTGGAGCGAACCTCGGCGCCGAAGCCCAGTCCGCGTTTGCCGACCCGGTCGGAGACGATCTTCTCCAGCCCGGCGAACGCGCCCGCCACGATGAACAACACGTTGGTGGTGTCGATCTGGATGAACTCCTGGTGCGGGTGCTTGCGGCCGCCCTGCGGCGGCACCGACGCCTGGGTGCCCTCCAGGATTTTCAGCAGCGCCTGCTGGACGCCCTCGCCGGAGACGTCGCGGGTGATCGACGGGTTCTCGCTCTTGCGCGCGATCTTGTCGACCTCGTCGATGTAGATGATGCCGGTCTCTGCGCGCTTGACGTCGTAGTCGGCGGCCTGGATCAGCTTGAGCAGAATGTTCTCGACGTCCTCGCCGACATATCCGGCCTCGGTCAGCGCGGTGGCGTCGGCGATGGCGAACGGCACGTTGAGCATCTTGGCCAGCGTCTGGGCCAGGTAGGTCTTGCCGCACCCGGTCGGTCCCAGCATCAGGATGTTCGACTTGGTCAGCTCGACGGGCTCACCCGAGCGCGAGTCGCGGCCCTTCTCGCCGGCCTGGATGCGCTTGTAATGGTTGTAGACCGCGACGGCCAGGGTGCGCTTGGCGGTGTCCTGGCCGATGACGTAGCCCTCCAGGAATTCGCGGATCTCCGCGGGCTTGGGCAGCTCATCGAGTTTGACGTCGTCGGCGTCGGCGAGTTCCTCTTCGATGATCTCGTTGCACAGATCGATGCACTCGTCGCAGATGTATACGCCGGGGCCCGCAATGAGCTTCTTGACCTGCTTTTGACTCTTCCCGCAGAACGAGCACTTCAGCAGGTCGCCGCCGTCTCCGATGCGCGCCATGGTGCTGGGAGCCTACTTCCTGTTCACCGTTTGTTGTGGTATGCCGCGTGTATTTCCCGACGCTACCCGCTTGCTCCGGCGCGACGCGACCGTTAAGGCCGAATCGCGTCAGTGATATTCGTGCCTGTCCGCCTGAACATATCGCCTCGCCGCGCTTGGCGCGCGTCGTAACGCGCCGCCGTGTCCCTGGCGTGTCGCGGCCGTTACTGGACCGATTCGCGGGGCCCTACCCTGGGCCCGTGGGAATGGCCGTGCCCGAGGATACCGTGTTGATCGGCGACGGCGGCCTGGCCACCGAGCTGGAGGCGCGCGGCAACGACCTTTCCGACCCGTTGTGGTCGGCCAGGTTGTTGGTGGACGCCCCTGAGGAGATCGCCGCTGTGCATCGGGCGTTCTTCGCCGCGGGAGCGATGTATGCGACCACGGCCAGCTATCAAGCCTCGTTCGAGGGTTTCGCCGCTCGCGGCATCGACCATGGCGGCACCGTCCGGTTGCTGCGCCGCAGCGTCGACGTTGCCAGAGCTGCCGGCGGTTCCTGGGTTGCCGCATCGATCGGGCCGTACGGCGCGGCGCTGGCCGACGGGTCGGAATATCGCGGGCGGTACGGGCTTTCGGTGGCGCAGCTGGAGTCCTGGCATCGCCCGCGGTTCGAGGTGCTGGCCGAGGCGGGGGCCGACGTGCTCGCACTGGAGACGGTGCCCGACGTCGACGAGGCCGAGGCGTTGGTCAACCTGGTGCAGGCGTTGGGCGTGCCGGCCTGGCTGAGCTACACCATCGACGGCGTTTACACCCGGGCCGGCCAGCCGTTGGCCGAGGCGTTCGCCGTCGCCGCGGGTGTGCCGGAGATCGTCGCGGTCGGGGTCAACTGCTGCTCACCCGACGACGTGCTGCCGGCGATCTCGCTAGCGGCCGAGACGGGCAAGCCCGTCATCGTGTATCCGAACAGCGGCGAGCAGTGGGACAGCGGCCGCCGCGCCTGGGTCGGGCCGTCGCGGTTCTCGACCCGGCTTGTGCCGCAATGGGTTTCGGCGGGCGCGCGGATCATCGGCGGGTGTTGCCGGGTGCGACCGGCCGACATCGCCGAGCTGGCGGCGGCGCTGCGGTGATTACGCCGGCTGCGCCGAAAGTTTCCGGTACTCCAGCACGGTGTCGATGATCCCGTAGTCCTTGGCCTCTTCGGCGGTCAGGATCTTGTCGCGGTCGGTGTCCTTGCGGATCACCTCGGCCTCCTTGCCGGTGTGGCGGGCCAGCGTGGTCTCCATCAGCGTGCGCATCCGCTCGATCTCGGCGGCCTGGATTTCCAGGTCGGAGAACTGCCCCTGGATCACGCCCGACAGCGACGGCTGGTGAATCAGCACCCGCGCGTTGGGCAGCGCCATCCGCTTGCCGGGAGTGCCGGCGGCCAACAACACCGCCGCAGCCGACGCGGCCTGCCCCAGGCACACGGTCTGGATGTCGGCACGCACGTACTGCATGGTGTCGTAAATCGCCATCAGCGAAGTGAATCCGCCACCCGGGGAGTTGATGTACATCGTGATGTCGCGATCGGGATCCAGCGACTCGAGCACCAGAAGCTGCGCCATGATGTCGTTGGCCGACGCGTCGTCGACCTGGACGCCGAGGAAGATGATGCGCTCCTCGAACAGCTTGTTGTACGGGTTGGATTCTTTGACGCCCCAACTCGAGTGCTCGATGAACGACGGCAGGATGTAACGGGCCTGTGGCTGGATTTCGGGATTCATGATGCGGCTCCGTTGACGGGGGCGTTGGTGATGATGTGGTCGACGAAGCCGTACTCCAGGGCTTCGGCAGCGGTGAACCAGCGGTCGCGGTCGGAGTCGGCCATGATCCGCTCGAGCGGCTGGCCGGTGAATTCCGCGTTGAGCCGGAACATTTCCTTCTTGATGACGGCGAACTGCTCGGCCTGGATCGCGATGTCGGCCGCGCTGCCGGTGACGCCGCCCAGCGGCTGGTGCATGAGGATGCGGGCGTGCGGCAACGTATAGCGCTTGCCCTTGGTGCCCGCCGCCAACAGGAACTGGCCCATCGAGGCCGCCATGCCCATCGCGTAGGTGGCGATGTCGCAGGGGGCGAGCACCATCGTGTCGTAGATCGCCATACCGGCGCTGATCGACCCGCCAGGCGAATTGATATACAGCGAGATGTCTTTGGTCGGGTCCTCGGCGGCGAGCAGCAGAATCTGCGCGCAAAGCCGGTTGGCAACGTCGTCGTTGACCTCGGAACCCAGGAAGATGATGCGCTCGGAGAGCAAGCGCTCATAGACCGAGTCGACGAGGTTCAGACCCTGCGTGTTCGAACGCATGTCACCGCTCACAGTGCACTACCTGCTTTCTCGTGTTCACCTATGTCCGACACTAACCAACCGGCGCCGTGGTGCACTCCCCGAAGTGCCCGCGTTCGCTCAGAGCTTCACTCGGCGTCGCCCGCCGGCTCCACGTCGTCGGCTTCCTCCGCGGCACGCCGACCGAAGAACTCGCTGGTGTCGATCACATTCCCGTCGGTGTCGGTGACGGTGGCCGCCTCGACCACCGCGGCGATGGTCAGGCCGCGCCGCACGTCGGCGAACATGGCCGGCAACTGGTTGTTCTGCTGCATATAGGCAAGCAGCTGCTGCGGCTCGACGCCGTATTGCTGCGAGGTCATCACCAGCCGCTCGGTCAGGTCGTCCTGGCCCACCTGGATGTCCAGGTCGTCGGCCAGCGCGTCGAGCAGCAGCTGGGTCTTGATCGCCTTCTCCGCGCCGGCGCGGGTGTCGGCGTCGAACTCCTCGCGCGACGACCCCTGCTCGGCAAGCGCCTCGGCGAATTTGGCTTCGTCGTGGTCGAAGCGGTGGATGGCGTTGTGCAGCGCGTCGTCGACCTGGGCCTGCACGACCGCCTCGGGCAGCGGCATGTCGACCTGTTCGAGCAGGGTGTCGAGCGTGGCGTTGCGGATCGCCTCCGCCTGCCGGATGCGCTTGACCCGTCGCACCTGGTCGGCCAGGTTGGCCCGCAGCTCCTCGATGGTGTCGAATTCGCTTGCCAATTGGGCGAATTCGTCGTCGGGCTCGGGCAGCTCGCGTTCCTTGACCGACCCGACGGTGACGGTAACCTCGGCGTCCTGCCCGGCGTGCGGCCCGGCGGCCAGCTTGGTGGTGAATGTTTTCGATTCGCCTGCCGACAGACCGACGATCGCTTCGTCGAGCCCCTCGACCAACTGGCCGGAGCCCACCTCGTGGGACAGGCCCTGCGTCGTCGCCTCCGGCACGTCCTCGCCGTTGACCGTGGCCGACAAATCGATCGAGACGAAGTCGCCGTTGGCGGCGGGCCGCTCGACCGACGTCAGCGTGCCGAACCGGGCCCGCAGCGACTGCAGCTCGGCGTCGACGTCCTCGTCGCTGACCTCGATGGGATCGACGGTGATCTTCAACGAGCTCAGGTCCGGCAGCGTGATCTCCGGGCGCACGTCGACCTCGGCGGTGAACGTCAGCTCCTGGCCGTACTCCTTGTTGGTCACCTCGATGTCGGGCTGGCCCAGCGGCCGCACCTCCGACTCCGTCACCGCCTGGGTGTAGCGGCTGGGCAGGGCTTCACTGATGACCTGGTCGAGCATCGCCTCACGGCCGAAGCGCGCCTCGAGCAGCTTGGCCGGCGCCTTGCCGGGTCGAAAACCCGGCAACCGCACCTGCTTGGCCAGTTCCTTGTAGGCACGGTCGAAGTCGGGTTCGAGCTCGGTGAACGGCACCTCGACATTGATCCGAACCCGGGTCGGGCTCAATTGCTCGACGGTGCTTTTCACGGCTGTGCTCCTCGGTGTCGGTTCTGATGGGCTTCGGCGCTCGGTGCGGAGTCGGGGTGACAGGATTTGAACCTGCGGCCTTCCGCTCCCAAAGCGGATGCGCTACCAAGCTGCGCTACACCCCGCGGTGACCTCGCGATCCTACGGCCCGACGACGCCGTCCCCGGCATCGACCTCACGGCAAGGTCACGGGACGGCGTCATTTGGATTTGATGTCGGACGCGCCGTACAGTCTGGCTCGAGTTGTGCATGCGGGCGTAGCTCAATGGTAGAGCCCTAGTCTTCCAAACTAGCGACGCGGGTTCGATTCCCGTCGCCCGCTCGACTGGGGTTGTCCCAAAGGGAAAGGCGCGATGGGCGACGTCGAAATCCAGGGCACGTGCGCGTCGGGTTTCGAGAGGGTGCGCGACGCGTTCCGGCAGAATTTCGCGCTGCGCGGCGAGGTCGGCGCCGCCGTCGCCGCCTGGGTGGACGGCGCTCTCGTCGTCAACCTCTGGGGTGGCTGCGCGGACGCGGCCGGCGAACGGCCCTGGCGGGAAGACACCCTGGCCACCGTGCTCTCGACCACCAAGGGACTGAGCAGCACATGCGTGCACCAGCTTGTCGAACGCGGTGAGATCGACCTGGATGCGCCGGTGGCCCGCTACTGGCCGGAATTCGGACAGGCCGGCAAGGAGGCCATCACCATCGCGATGGTGATGAGCCATCGGTCGGGGGTGATCGGCCCACGCACCCGGATGCCGTGGGAGAAGGTCGCCGACTGGGAATTCGTCTGCGATCAACTTGCCGCCGCCGAACCGTGGTGGGAGCCCGGCACCGCGCAGGGCTACCACATGACCACGTTCGGTTTCATCCTCGGCGAGGTGGTGCGCCGGGTCACCGGGAAAACGATCGGCCAGTACCTGCGTGCCGAGATCGCCGAGCCTCTGGGCATCGACGTGCACATCGGTTTGTCGCCGGCCGCACAGCATCGCTGCGCCGATCTGGTGAACAAGCCGCACATCCGCAAGATGCTGGCCGACGTCAACGCGCCGGGTTACCCCACGTCGCTGGACCAGCACCCGAAGGCGGGGCTGGCGGTGTCGATGGGCTTCGCCCCCGACGATGAGCTGGGCTCCAATGACCTGCAGCTGTGGCGGGCGCTCGAGTTCCCGGGCACCAACGCGCAGGTGTCGGCGCTGGGCCTGGCGACCTTCTACAACGCGCTCGCCCAGGAGAAGCTGCTAAGCCGCCGCCACATGGAGCTGATCCGGGTGCCGCAGGGCGGCTTCGAGACCGACCTGGTGCTGGGTCCGCGGGTGGCCGACCACGGCTGGGGCCTGGGCTACATGCTCAACCAGCGCTGCGTCAACGGGCCCAACCCGCACATCTTCGGGCACGGCGGGCTGGGCGGCTCGTTCGGGTTCGTCGACTTGGAACACCGAATCGGCTACGCGTATGTGATGAATCGGTTCGACGCCACCAAAGCCAACGCCGACCCGCGCAGTGTGGCGCTGTCCGGCGAGATCTACGCGGCGCTGGGCGTCAAGGGAGGCTGAGGCGCGGCGCTAGTGCCCGCCGCCGCCACCGCCGCCACCGCCGTGGCCGCCGCTGCCGCCTCCGGCCGCACCGCCGTCCTCCCCGCCGCCGACAGCGCCGGGCGCCGGCCCGTTGGGGCCGGGTCCGCCGGGACCGGGACCGTAATCCCCGCCGGGGCCGGGGCCGTTGCAGTACGGGCCGTTTCCGGGGTTCCAGTCGTCGCCCGGGTTGCACGGGTAAGCCGGGAAAGCCGTCGTTTGCGCGTGGACGTCGCTGGCCGCGCCGAACCCGACCAGGCCCAAACCTGCCGAGAGCAAGGCCGTCGTTGCAGCGACGCGTACAGATTTCTTCATCTTCCGGCGGTACCCCGAGGGCTTGTGCCCCAAACGGACTGCGGCTTTTGGGCGACGGTCGCGGGCTTGGCCGCGACCGTCGCTGCGCTGGTCAGATGGGCTAGTGACGGGGTCCGCCGGGGTGATCCCCTGGCCCGCCTGGGCCGCCAGGACCGCCCGGGTGGTCGTCAGGTCCGCCGGGTCCGGGGTGCCATCCAGGTCCACCAGGCGGGGGCGGCCCGCCAGGTCCCCAACCGGGTCCCCAGTGCGGGTCGGGATGCGGGTTGGGTCCGGGACCACGCCAGTTTTCGTGGCAAGAGTTCCACTCCCAGTTAGGACCCCAGCCCGGGTCCCAGAAGTCACCCGGGCACCATTGCGGGAAGGGGCCGGGCTGGGCGTGGGCCTCCGATGCGGCGCCGATACCAGCCAACCCCAAACCGACGGCGACGACGGCTGTTGCTGCAGTGATGTGTGCGATTCGTTTCACACAGTCCTTCGTATCAAACCAACCTATGTGCCAGATGTGAGTCAGTTTTGAATGGAATGGCTTGCGCCCCAAGCTTGATCAATGCGGCGGAATCTGCTATCGCTGGCATTCGGGACACCAGAAGACATTCCGGCCTTCCAGTTCCGCGGTGTGGACCGTCGTCCCGCACACCCGGCACGGGTCGCCGGCGCGGCGATAGACATAGGTGCGCGGGCGATCGGGCAGATACGACGGCGCGCCATGGTCGTGTTCGGGGCGCACCACGAAGATCTTGCCGCGGCGGAGCCCGATTTTCATCAGCGCGACCAAATCGGTCCATGCTTCGGTGAATTCGGCTTCGGTGATCGCGCGGCCGACCCGATAGGGGTCGATGGCGTGGCGGAACAGCAGCTCGCTGCGGTAGACGTTGCCGACACCGGCGATCACCGTCTGGTCCATCAACAGCGCGCCGATTGGCCTGCGGGACTTGGTAATCCGCGCCCACGCCCATCCCGGGTCGGCGTCGCGGCGCAAC
Source organism: Mycobacterium kyorinense (assembly GCF_002101735.1). Lineage (GTDB taxonomy): Bacteria > Actinomycetota > Actinomycetes > Mycobacteriales > Mycobacteriaceae > Mycobacterium > Mycobacterium kyorinense. Next base: position 44,647 of record NZ_LQPE01000072.1, read on the forward strand.
GGGTCGGGGCCGAGCCGGGCCACCACGTCGGCGACCTGCGCGTCGTCGATTAGTTCGCACACCGTCGGGCCGCGTAGGTCGGTGCCGTATTCGGCGCCGACCATCCGCATGCGCACCTGACCGACCGGGGCGGGCATCGGTGTGGCGTGCTCGGTGAAACTACCGTAAAGACCAAGGTGCACATGCACTATCGGGCCGTCGGTGTAGTGGTGGAACAGGTGCTTGCCCCACACGCTGGTGCGTCGCAGCACCCGGCCGTCGACGGCCGCCGCCGAGTCCGCGAACCGGCCCTGGGGGCTGGACACCGCGACAGGTGCGCCGGCGAACCGCCGCTGGTGCAGCCGCGCCAGCCGGTGCAGGGTGTGACCTTCGGGCACGGTCAGCCGTCGGCGCCGGGTACCGGCGGCGCTTGGTGGGTGCGTTCGTATTCGGTGAGGATGTCGATACGGCGTTGGTGGCGTTCGGCTTCCGACCATGGCGTGCTGACGAACGCATCGACGATGGCCAGCGCCTCGGGAACGGTGTGCATCCGCCCGCCGATGCCGATCAGCTGCGCGTTGTTGTGCTGGCGCGCCAGCGTCGCGGTTTCCACGCTCCAGGCCAGCGCGCAGCGGGCACCGGGAACCTTGTTGGCGGCAATCTGCTCGCCGTTGCCCGACCCGCCGAGCACGATGCCCAGGCTTCCGGGATCGGCCACCGTGCGCGACGCGGCGGCGATGCAGAACGCCGGGTAGTCGTCATCGGCGTCGTAACTGAACGCGCCGCAATCGATCGGCTCGTGGCCGGCCTTCTGCAGGTGCTCGAGGATCTGCTGCTTGAGTTCGTAGCCGGCATGGTCGGAGCCGAGGTAGACGCGCATCCCGACATTCTTTCATTGCCGCTTTTATTGCCGCTTTCATTGCCGCGAGCGTGCGTGTCGCCGGTCGACATGCCGATCTAGCCACCGGGTTTGCGCACGCTCGCGCCGAACGCGCGCTAGTCGAATTCGGGACGTTCGGTGCGGGTCCGCTTCAATTCCCAGAAGTGCGGGTAGGAGGCGAACGTCACCGAGGCGTCCCACAGCTTGCCGGCCTCCTCGCCGCGGGGGATCTTCGACAGCACCGGGCCGAAGAACGCCACGCCGTTGACGTGGATGGTCGGCGTGCCGACGTCCTCGCCGACTGCGTCCATCCCGGCGTGGTGGCTCTTGCGCAGCGCCTCGTCGTAGGCGTCGGTGTTGGCGGCGTCGGCGAGCTCGGCGGGCAATCCGACCTCGGCCAGTGACTGCTTGATGACGTCGTCGAGGTCCTTGTTGTCCTCGTTGTGTATGCGGGTGCCCATTGCGGTGTACAGCGGCGCGAGCACCTTGGCGCCGTGGGCCTGCTCGGCGGCGATCGCGACCCGCACCGGACCGAAGGCCTTCGACAGCCGTTCGCGGTACTCCTCCGGCAGATCGTCGCGGTTCTCGTTGAGCACCGCCAGGCTCATCACGTGGAAGTTCACATCGATGTCGCGGACCTTTTCGACCTCCAGGATCCAGCGCGACGTGATCCATGCCCACGGGCACAGCGGATCGAACCAGAAATCGGCGACTGACTTCTCGGGCATGGGGATCCTCTCGTTGGCGGTGCGATTAACCGTCCAGCACAACCGTAGCCGCGGGACGACTGTTCCCGCCGCCCGGCAGCGCCGCGCTTGCGATCGCCGCCCGGTTGTTGCGCCGACCCGCTGCGCCCGGCGCCCGGCAGCGCCGCGCTTGCGATCGCCGCCCGGTTGTCGCGGCGACCCGCTGCGCCCGGCGCCCGGCAGCGCCGCGCTTGCGATCGCCGCCTAGGTTGGAGCCGTGGCTCTTCCCAACCTCACCCGTGACCAAGCAGTCGAACGCGCCGCGCTGATCACCGTCGACGGCTATCGGATCAGCCTGGACCTCACCGACGGCAACGGCGCACCCGGCGAGCGCACCTTCCGGTCGATCACCACCGTCGAGTTCGACGCGCTGGCCGGCGCGGACACCTTCATCGACATCGCCGCCGAAAAGATTCGCAGCGCCACCCTCAACGGCCGCGACCTCGACGTGTCGGCATACGACGAGTCGACCGGCATCGCGCTGAGCGGCCTGGCCGAGCGCAACGTCGTGGTCGTCGACGCCGACTGCCGCTACACCAACACCGGCGAGGGACTGCACCGCTTCGTCGACCCCGTCGACGACGAGGTGTACCTGTACTCGCAGTTCGAAACCGCCGACGCCAAGCGGATGTTCGCCTGCTTCGACCAGCCCGACCTCAAGGCGACGTTCGACATCACCGTGACCGCCCCCGCGCACTGGCAGGTGGTCTCCAACGGGACCCCCGTCAGTAGCGACGGCGGTGTGCACACGTTCGCCACCACACCGCGGATGAGCACCTACCTGGTGGCGCTAGTCGCCGGCCCGTACACCCGTTGGGACGACACGTACGCCGACGAGCACGGCGAGATCCCGCTGGGCCTTTTCTGCCGGGCGTCGCTGGCGCAATACATGGACCCCGAGCGGCTTTTCACCGAAACCAAACAGGGATTCGGGTTCTACCACAAGCACTTTGGCGTGCCCTACGCGTTCGGCAAGTACGACCAGCTGTTCGTGCCCGAATTCAACGCCGGCGCAATGGAAAACGCCGGAGCGGTCACCTTCGTCGAAGACCTGGTGTTTCGCAGCAAGGTCACCCGTGCATCGTATGAGCGTCGCGCCGAAACGGTGCTGCATGAAATGGCGCACATGTGGTTCGGCGATCTGGTCACGATGCGGTGGTGGGATGACCTGTGGCTCAACGAATCGTTCGCGACCTTCGCCTCGGTGCTGTGCCAAAGCGAAGCCACCGAGTACACCCGAGCATGGACGACGTTCGCCAACGCCGAGAAGTCGTGGGCCTACCGGCAGGACCAGCTGCCGTCGACGCATCCGGTGGCTGCCGACATTCCCGACCTGGCCGCGGTCGAGGTGAACTTCGACGGGATCACCTATGCCAAAGGCGCTTCCGTTCTCAAACAGCTGGTTGCGTATGTCGGGTTGGAGCAATTCCTGGCCGGCCTGCGCGACTACTTCCGCCAGCACGCCTTCGACAACGCGACGTTCGACGACCTGCTGAGCGCACTGGAAAAGGCTTCGGGCCGCGACCTTTCCGACTGGGGTCGGCAGTGGCTCAAGACCACCGGGCTGAACACGCTGCGCGCCGACTTCGACGTCGACGCCGACGGCCGGTTCACCCGGTTTGCGGTGGCGCAAAGTGGCGCCCAGCCGGGCGCCGGTGAGACCCGCGTGCACCGGCTCGCGGTCGGCATTTACGACGACGACGGCGCCGGACGGTTGGTTCGGGTGCATCGCGAAGAGCTCGACGTGGCCGGGCCGAGCACGGAAGTTCCTGCGCTGGTTGGTGTTTCGCGTGGACAACTGGTGCTGGTCAACGACGACGACCTGACCTATTGCTCGCTGCGGCTCGACCCGGAGTCGCTGGGCACCGCTTTGCAACGGATTGCCGATATCGCCGAGCCGCTGCCGCGCACGCTGGTGTGGTCGGCGGCGTGGGAGATGACCCGCGAGGCCGAGTTCAAGGCGCGCGACTTTGTGGCGCTGGTGTCGCGCGGTGTCGTCGCCGAAACCGAAGTCGGTGTCGCGCAGCGGCTTTTGCTGCAGGCCCAGGCCGCATTGGGCTCCTACGCGGAGCCGGGCTGGGCCGCCGCGGAGGGCTGGCCGGCGTTCGCCGATCGGCTGCTGGAGTTGGCCCGCGGCGCGGATGCCGGTTCGGATCACCAGCTGGCGTTCGTCAATGCGCTGTGCTCGTCGGTGCTTTCCGAGCGGCACACTGACGTGCTGTCGGCGTTGCTCGACGGCGATCCCGCGCAGTCGGGACTGCCCGGCCTGGACGTCGACACCGATTTGCGCTGGCGCGTCGTCATCGCGCTGGCCAGAGCCGGTGTCGTCGACTCCGATGTCATCGACGCCGAGGTGCAGCGTGACCCGACGGCGGCCGGCAAGCGGCACGCCGCCCAAGCCTCGGCGGCCCGACCGCAGCCGGCGGTCAAGGAAGAGGCGTGGACGACGGTGGTCGAGGACGACACGCTGCCGAACGTCACCGGCCGCTCGATCATCGGCGGCATCGTCTCACCGGGACAGGCCGAGTTGCTCAAGCCCTTCACCGCGCGCTACTTCGCCGACATCCCCGGGGTGTGGGAGCGCCGGTCCAGCGAGGTCGCACAGACGGTGGTCATCGGTCTCTATCCGTCCTGGGACATCAGCGACGACGGCGTCGCCGCCGCCGACGAATTCCTCGCCGACCCCGAGGTGCCACCGGCGTTACGGCGGCTGGTGCTCGAGGGCCAGGACGGCGTCAAGCGGGCGTTGCGGGCGCGTCGGTTCGACGCCTCCTAGCCGCGAGCGTGCGTAAAACACGGTTTGTCATCGGCGTGTCGGCCGGGGACGCGCACGCTCGCGCCGAAGAAAAAGGCGGCTAGGCCGGTGAGATGCCGGAGCTGATCACGCGCACCGCGCTGACCAGCCCGTCGATCAGGTCACCGTCGGCGAACGCGGAGGCGGCCGCAGCCACGCCCAGCGGCGCCGCCGATTCGGCGCCCCGGCCGCGAACCTGCGAGCCGTAGACCACCTCGATCGCGTGCTGGTCGGGCGAGACCGCGATCAGCACCGCGTCGTTCGGTGTCGGCACCTTGGCCAGGATTTCGCGGGCCCGGGCGGCTGTGTCGTCGCCCAGGTCGCCGATGTAGACGGCGAAGCGGGCCCCGGCTGCGCGCGACCCGTAGGTCAGCGCGTCGTCGAGAGCGACCAGGTCCTTGATCGGGAACGGGTAGTGCACCGAGACGTCGCCGGGCTCGGTGACGCCGGAGATGCGTCCGCTGGCGGTGACCACCCAGCCGTTGGGCAGCTCGGGCGGAGCGACCGTTGCAACCTCACCACTTGCCACTGGCGCCACCTCCCACGCTGAACTCGGCGGCGTCGTGGCCGTGGTGGCCGCCGATGTTTTCGTCGGTCGCGGCCCACAGGATCGGCGGGTGCGTCCACGGCTCGGACATCTTGTAGGTCGGCGGGTGGGCGCCCTTATGCGACCAGATCAGTGCCACCAGCACGAGAACCAGCAGCAGCGGGATTCCCACGAAGTAGAGGTGGATCTCCATCATGCTCACGACGCAAACCGTATCCCATCGCCGGGCTAGGCGGCCCCCTCACCCAGATACCTCGCCCAGGCCGGATCGAGTTCCTTGACCGTCGACAACAGCCGCCAATGCTGTCCCTTCGGCGACGTCGGCGCCAACCGCAGCGACCAGCCCAGCTCGGTCAGCAACCGGTCGCCCTTGCGGTGGTTGCAGGTCGAGCAGCACGCCACGCAGTTCTCCCAGGAGTGATCGCCGCCGCGGCTGCGGGGCACCACATGGTCGACGGTGTCGGCCTTGGCGCCGCAGTAGGCGCAGCAGAAGCGGTCGCGGTGCATCAGCGCCGCGCGGGTCATCGGGACGCGCGCCCGATACGGCACTCGCACGTAGGTGCGCAGCCGGATCACCGACGGCACCGCGATCGACCTGGTCGCCGAGTGGATGATCGGCCCGGCCGGATCGTCGTGCACCACGTCGGCCTTGCCGCAGATCAGCATGATGATCGCCCGTCGCATCGGCAGCGCGGTCAGCGGCTCGTAGGTGGAGTTCAGCAGCAGCACCCGCCGGCGATTCCAGATGGAACCCGTGTCGTGCTGGACGGAGGGACGACTGTCGACACTGTGCAGGCATGCACCGGTCGGGCTTGCCGCGGCACCCGGACTGCGGTGACCACGGCGTCTCTTATGCTGCGCCATACGTCCTCCGCCGAACAGTCCACCATGATTCGGCGCCGATCGCATACCAAATTGGGCGGTGTGCGCTGGTCATTCCGGTGAACAACGGGTGCGGGCCACCGACCACCCGCCGCGATGCCCCACAATGGGAAGCGATGGAACCAGTACAACAGCAGTCGTTTTACGACGCCGTCGGCGGCGCCGAGACCTTTCATGCCATCGTGTCGCGCTTCTACGAATTGGTGCCGCAGGACGAGATCCTGCGTGAGGTGTACCCCGAAGACGACCTGGCCGGCGCCGAGGAACGGTTGCGGATGTTCCTCGAGCAGTACTGGGGCGGCCCACGCACCTACTCCGAACGGCGCGGCCATCCCCGGCTGCGGATGCGTCACGTTCCGTTCCGGATCTCGCCGATCGAGCGCGACGCCTGGTTGCGCTGCATGCACATCGCGGTCGCGTCCATCGACTCGCAGACCCTCGACGACGCACACCGCAAGGAACTGCTCGATTACCTGGAAATGGCCGCCCACTCGCTGGTCAACGCGCCGTTCTGATGAGCGACCCGTGGTGGGCGGATGCCGTCTTCTACCAGGTCTATCCCCGCTCCTTCGCCGACAGCAACGGCGACGGCGTCGGCGACCTGGACGGGGTGACGGCCCGGCTGGACTACCTGGTGCAGCTGGGCGTCGACGCGATCTGGATCAACCCGGTCACCGTGTCGCCGATGGCCGACCACGGCTACGACGTCGCCGATCCGCGCGACGTCGACCCGCTGTTCGGCGGGCTGGCCGCCCTCGAGCGGTTGATCGCCGCGGCGCACGACCGCGGCATCAAGATCACCATGGACCTGGTGCCCAACCACACCAGCTCGCAGCACCCGTGGTTTGCCGCCGCGCTGGCCGCCGGCCCGGGCACCGACGCCCGCGAGCGCTACATCTTCCGCGACGGCCGCGGTCCCGGCGGCGAGCAGCCGCCGAACAACTGGGAGTCGGTGTTCGGCGGGCCGGCCTGGACCCGCGTCGTCGAACCGGACGGCAATCCGGGCCAGTGGTATCTGCACCTGTTCGACGCCGAGCAGCCCGACCTGAACTGGGACAACCCGGAGGTTTTCGACGATTTCGAGAAGACGCTGCGGTTCTGGCTGGAACGCGGGGTGGACGGGTTTCGGATCGACGTCGCGCACGGGATGGCCAAGCCGCCGGACCTGCCGGACATGCAGTCGGTCGAGCACAACCGGATGCTGCGCAACAAAGACGACGATCCGCGGTTCAACCACGCCGGCGTGCACGCGATTCACCGCGACATCCGCCGGGTCGTCGACGACTATCCGGGCGCGGTGACCATCGGCGAGGTGTGGGTCTACGACAACGCCCGCTGGGCGGAGTACCTGCGACCCGACGAGTTGCACCTCGGCTTCAATTTCCGGTTGGTGCAGGCCCGTTTCGGCGCCGCCACAATCCGTGACGCGATCGAGAACTCACTGGCCGCCGCGGCGATCGAAAATGCCACGCCCACTTGGACTTTGTCCAATCACGACGTCGACCGCGAGGTCACCCGTTATGGCGGCGGTACGGTGGGGCTCGCCAGGGCACGGGCGATGGCGATGGTGATGCTGGCGCTGCCCGGTGCGGCGTTCATCTACAACGGCGAAGAACTCGGCCTGCCCAACGTGGAGCTACCCGACGAGGTCTTGCAGGATCCGACGTGGGAGCGCTCCGGACACACCGAACGAGGACGCGACGGGTGCCGCGTTCCGCTGCCATGGTCCGGCGACACTCCCCCGTTCGGCTTTTCGACCGCCGCTGACACCTGGTTGCCGATGCCGCCGGAGTGGGCAGCGCTGACCGTCGAGAAGCAGCTCGCTGACCCCGGCTCGACGTTGTCGTTCTTCCGTCAGGCGCTCGAATTACGAAGGCAGCGTGACGAATTCGCCGGTAGTGAGATCGTCTGGCTGGGCGCGCCGCGTGGTGTGTTGATGTTCGAGCGGTCCGGCGGGCTGGTGTGCGTGCTCAACGCCGGCAAGCGACCCGCGCGACTGCCGAGCGGTGAACTATTGCTGGCCGGCGCGCCGGTGGCCGACGGCCTCTTGCCGCCGAACGCCGCGGCCTGGCTGGTGTAGCGCTACAACAGCACGCGGCGGCGATACACCGAGCCGAAGCGGGCGTCGATGCGTAACCAGGTCGGCAAGATCCGGACCCGGACGATTTCGTCGGCGTCGACGGCCTCCGGTGACTGTGGCAGGAAACCCATTGCGGTAAGGGCGAATACACAGCGCATCGGAACGCCGACGCTGACGTCGGCCGAGCTGACCCGCACCACTTCCTGGTCGAGCAGCGACGCCGGCGGGCCGTGGGCGCTGCCGTGCTCCTTGGCCAACGCCGCGCCGCGCTGCGCCAAATCCAGCATCAGGCGCGCCGGCACGTCGTCGAGGTGGGTGAACCCGGTGTCCGGCGGCAGCGCGCCGCGCCACGCGGAATCCATCGGGAAGCCGGGGTCGACGTAGCCGGCGCTGTCCATCACCGAGAGCCCGCGCGCCAATTGGTCTGCGCCCACGGACAAATCGGCGGGTCGCAGGCTGCCGGCCACCACCCTGCTGGCCAGCACGTCGAAACCCGTGGCCACCCACGCGGTCAGCACTTGATCGGAGCGGGCGCGCAGCCGGATCACCGCGGCGTCGTCCAGCCGCAACGCCCGCTCGACGAATGCGGCCAGATCGCCGCGCTGGGTGGCATCACCCAGCCACAGTCCCCGTTCGGTTACCGTTGCCACCGCTGCAGATATTCCCGGTGCGCCGGCGTGAGCCGCACCAGCCGCTGTTCGTCGATATGGACTGCGGCCAGCTGTGTTTCGGCGATCACGGCCGGTTTGGACGCCGGATCGGCGTTGACCGAGCGCACCTCGTAGCCGATGGTGAAATCCACCGCGCGCAACCGCTTCACCCACATGGTCACCTGCAGCGGCGAATCCGCCAGTCGCAGCTGGTCTTTGTAGGTCACCCGCACGTCGGCGATCAACAGGCCGATCGTGGTGATGTCGGCGCCGAAAGGTTCGCGCAGGAACGGGACGCGGGCTTCTTCGAGAATCGTGACCATGGTCGCGTGGTTGATGTGCTGGTACATGTCGATGTCCGACCAGCGCACCGGAACTGGCGCGACGAATCCTGTGCTCACCCTGACGATCCCCGTCCGCTCGTCCGTGTCATGCGCCGAATCTGGCGGGCTGCCACCGACAATGTCGCCAGATCCTTCTGCCCGCTCTCGTAGATCTCGGTGAGCGTCCGGCGCGCCCGCTCGACCCGTGACGCGCTGGTGTGTTCCCATTCGGCGATCTTCTCTTCCCCACTTTCATCCGGCTCGCCTACGGCCAGCACGTCGAAACACAACGCCCGCAACGACGCGTAGATGTCGTCGCGAATAGCCAACCGGGCCAACGAATGCCAACGGTCCGTGCGCGGCAGTTCGGACACCGCGGTCAGCAGCCCGTCGGTACCCAGCCGGTCCATCAGCGCGAAATACGTGTCGGCGACCTCGGCGGCGTCGCGTTCGTCGATGTCGGCGATGTCGATGATGTCCAGCAGGCTATAACGGTACAGCCCGGTCGCCACCATGTAGGCCAGCTCCTCGGATGCGCCCTGCGAAACGAATTCGCCGGCTTCCTTTTCCACGATCGCCTTGTCGTCACCACGCAGCCACTCCGACATCCGCGGCGTCAGCTCCTGCACCTTCTTGGCGAATCGGTTGATCTCGGCGCCGACCGCCAGCGGCTGGGGACGGTAGTTGAGCAGCCAGCGTCCGGCGCGGTCGATCAGCCGGCGAGTGTCCAGCGTCATGCGGTCGGACAGCGTGACAGCCACGTCCGCGTCACGGATCTGCCGCCATATCTCCCCGACTCCGAAAATTGCATCGGTGGCAACGTAGGTGCGCACGGCGTCGACCTGGCCCACCCCGACGTCCTCGGTGATCCGGTAGGCGTAGGTGATCCCGCTGGTGTCAACCACGTCGTTGACCAGCATGGTGGTGACGATCTCGCGGCGCAGTTGGTGCGAGCGGATTTCGCTGCCGAATCGCTGCCGCAGCACCGACGGGAAGTACCTGGGCAACCTGGCCGCGAACACTTCCTGGTCCGGCAGGTCGGTAGCCAGCAGTTCGTCTTTGAGCCCGAGTTTGACGTGCGCCATCAGCGTGGCGAGTTCGGGTGAAGTCAGCCCGAGGCCGGCCTCGGTGCGCCGGTGAATCTCCTTCTCCGACGGCAGCGCTTCGAGTTCCCGGTTGAGCCCGCGTTCGGCGACCAGGTAGCGGATCTGGTCGGCGTGCACCGGCAGCAGGCTTGCGGCGTTGGCCCGGCTGGTGCCCATCAGATCGTTCTGGTCGACGTTGTCGGCCAACACCAATTCGGCGACCTCGTCGGTCATCGATTCCAGCAGCCAGGTGCGCTCGTCGGGCTTGACCTTGCCGGCGGTGACCAGCGCGTCGATCAGGATCTTGATGTTGACCTCATGATCGGAGCAGTCCACGCCGGCCGAGTTGTCCAGAGCGTCGGTGTTGATCCGGCCGCCGCACAGATCGAATTCGACGCGGCCCAGCGACGTGACACCGAGGTTGCCGCCCTCGGCAATCACCTTGGCGCGCACCTGGTTTGCGTTGACCCGTACCGCATCGTTGGCGCGGTCGCCCACGTCGACGTCGGATTCGGTTTCGGCCTTGATGTAGGTGCCGATTCCGCCGTTGTACAGCAGGTCCACCGGTGCTTTGAGGATGGCGCGCACCAGGTTGGGCGGCGCCATCTCGGCGACGTCGTCGTCGATGCCCAGCGCGGCGCGGACCTGCTCGCTGATCGGGATGGCCTTGTGCTCGCGGCTGAATACCCCGCCGCCCTCGCTGATCAGCGACGTGTCGTAGTCGTCCCAGCTCGAGCGCGGGAGTTCGAACAGCCGCTTGCGTTCTTCCCACGAGCGGGCGGCGTCGGGATCCGGGTCGAGGAAGATGTGCCGGTGGTCGAAGGCGGCCAGCAGCCGAATGTGCTTGGACAGCAACATGCCGTTGCCGAACACGTCGCCGCTCATGTCGCCGATGCCGACGACGGTGAAGTCCTCACTTTGGGTGTCGACGCCCATTTCGCGGAAGTGCCGCTTAACGGCTTCCCACGCGCCGCGGGCGGTGATACCCATCGCCTTGTGGTCGTAGCCCACCGAGCCGCCGGAGGCGAACGCGTCGCCCAGCCAGAAGTTATAGGACTTGGCGACGTCGTTGGCGATGTCGGAGAACGCAGCGGTGCCCTTGTCGGCGGCCACCACCAGATAGGCGTCGTCCCCGTCGCGGCGCACCACCTCGGGCGGGGCGCTGACCTCGCCGGTGGTGTGGTCGACGTTGTCGGTGATTTCCAGCAGCCCGGAGATGAACAGCTGGTAGCAGGAGATGCCCTCCTCGCGGGCGGCGTCGCGGTCGGTGGCGGCGTCACCGGTCGGCAGCGGCGGGCGCTTGACGACGAACCCGCCCTTGGCGCCGACCGGCACGATGACGGCGTTCTTCACCGCCTGCGCCTTGACCAGGCCCAGGATCTCGGTGCGGAAGTCGTCCCGGCGGTCCGACCAGCGCAGCCCGCCGCGGGCGACGTGACCGAAGCGCAAGTGCACACCCTCGACACGGGGCGAGTACACGAAGATCTCGAACTTGGGCCGCGGCAGCGGCAGCTCGTCGACCAGTTGGGCGTCCAGCTTGAACGACAGCACGTTTTTAGCCCGCACCGAATCTTCGTGTGTCACAAAGTAATTGGTGCGCAGTGTGGCCTGGATCAGCGACGCGAAAGCCCGCAGGATCCGGTCGGTGTCCAGGCTCTGCAGCGCGTCGATGTCCTCGGTGACGGCGGCGGCCGCCGCTTGCGCGTCGCGACTCTTGGACGTGCCAGACGGCTCGAACAGCGCCTCGAAGAGCGCCACCAACGCCGCGGCGGTGTGCGGGTTCTCATTGAGCACCGATTCGATGTGGGTCTGGCTGTAGGGAAAAGCCGCCTGCCGCAAGTACTTCGCGTAGGCGCGCAGCACCTCGACCTGTTGCCATGTGAGGTCTGCCCGCAGCACCAGCTCGTTGAACCGGTCGATCTCCACGCGGCCCTGCCAGATTGCGGTCACCGCGTCGGCGAACCGCTGCGCGGCGGCTTCCCGCTCAGGCCCTTCGGGCGCCAGTGCGATCGTCGGATGGGGTGAGATCTTGAATTGGTAGATCCACACCTTCAGCGAGTCGGAGCGGGTGACGGCGAACGGCCGCTCTTCGAGCACCACCACGCCCATCGATTGCAGCATGGGCAGCAGCCGGCTCAGCGAGGCGGTTCGCCCGCCCAAATACCAAGTGAGCAGGGCAATTCCGTCGTCCTCGTCGCGGTCGGAGAACACCAGCTTGACCGAGTCGTCGGTCAGCGATTCGATGACGGCGATGTCTTTGATGGCGTCGGCGGGGGTGACGGCCTGTTTGTAGCCCTCCGAGAACGCCGCGGCGTAGTGTTCGGCCTGCTCCTGCGGTATTGCGCCGGTCTGTACGGCGCCGAGCAGCCGGTCGGCCCAGGTCCGGGCGGCCTCGGTCAGCAGGGCCTGGATGCGGGTCCGGTTGTCTTCGGAGGTGTCCACGGGGGTATGCGCATCGGGCAGGCGGACCACGAAATGCACCAGCGCCCAAGGGGCTTCGCTGACCCGGGCGGTGTATTCCAGGCTGGTGCCACCGAACTCGCGGACCAGGATGTCCTGCATCTCCAACCTGACCGCCGTGGTGTAGCGGTCGCGTGGCAGATACACCAGGCACGAAACCAGTTGTCCGAGTTGGTCGGCGCGCAGGAACAGCAAAGCACGGCGCCGCGATCCAAGGTCGACCACGGCCATCGCCATGGTCAGCAGCCGTTCGGCGCTGAGCGCAAACAATTCCGAGCGCGGGACGGTCTGGATGATGTCGAGCAGCAGTTGGCCCGGATGGCTGGGGTCGCGTTCGGCCAACTCGAGTGCCTGCTGGACCCGCCCGGCGATCAACGGGATCTCCAGGACGTTGGCGTTCATCGCGGCGACCGTGAACAGGCCGACGAAGCGGTGTTCGATCGTGCGCTCGCCCGCGTTTTCGCGGATGACCACGATGTAGGGGTAGGCGCCGAAGCGCACATAACTGGGCACGGTGGCCTGGGCCAGCACCAGCAGTTTGTCGTCGCCGGCCAACCGGGGACGTGACGCCTTGCGCAGCCGCAGCACCCCCAGCCGGGACGATTCGTCGACCGAGATCTGCCCGTCGCGCACGGCCCCGCGCTGGTAGCCGAGCAGCACGAAATGCCCGTCGGCCAACCAGCGCAACAGTGCGGCGACGTCGTTGCGGTCCGGGGCGGAGAAGTGTTCGTCGGTGTTGGTTTCGACCTGGCCGGCCAGGCCGTCGAGGGCAGCGGCCATGGCGGTGGAATCCGCCGCGACCTGGCGCACGTCGGCCAGCACGTTGGGCAACAGGCGTTCGGCTTCGGCCAGCGCCTTGCCGTGTACCGACGGCGAGAGCTGGATGTGGATCCACATCTCGTCCACACCGTCCGGTGCGCCGTCGCCGACGTCGGGTCCGACGCCCACCAGCTCTCCGTCCGCGGTGCGGCGCACCGCGAATATCGGGTTCATGATGCCGACGTAGGCCACGCCGAGGCGATGCAGCAACACCGCCACCGAATCCATCAGCATGGCGCCGTGTTCGGTGACCACCTGCATCGCGGGCCCGAAGCCGGCGGGGTCGTCGGCGGAGTACACCGCGACCCGCGTCTCACCGGGTGCGCGGTGCCGGGCCAGCCGGAAGTGGGCGCGCAGCATCGCCGGCGTCACCGCCTTGACGGCGGCCCGGTTGATGACGGCGGTATCCGCGAACTGCCGCTCGCTGTCGGGTGCGTCGCCGTGCGGTCCGCGGTAGGTGGCGGTGTACGCGCGCGGAATCCACGGCGGAAAGTCCTCGGCCGGAGAAGCCGGGCGATCTCGCTCAGCCCGCGGATCACCCGTCATGCCGACTGCTCCTGACTACGCACGCCTACCAGCGCTGGTATCGCCGACCTTAGTCGCGGGTGAGCCTGCGGTGCGTCACCCTGTGCGGACGCGCGGCCTCGACGCCGAGCCGTTCGATCTTGTTTTCCTCGTACGCGCCGAAGTTGCCCTCGAACCAGAACCACTTGGCCTCGTTGTCGGCGTCGCCCTCCCACGCCAGGATGTGGGTGCAGGTCCGGTCCAAAAACCAGCGGTCGTGCGAGATCACCACCGCGCAGCCGGGAAACTTCTCCAGCGCATTCTCCAGCGAGCCCAGCGTTTCGACGTCCAGGTCGTTGGTCGGCTCGTCGAGCAGGATCAGGTTGCCGCCCTCTTTGAGCGTCAGCGCGAGGTTGAGCCGGTTGCGTTCGCCGCCGGAGAGCACGCCGGCCGGCTTCTGTTGGTCGGGGCCCTTGAATCCGAACGCCGAAACGTATGCCCGCGACGGGATTTCGCTTTGGCCCACCTCGATGTGGTCCAGCCCGTCGGAGACGACTTCCCACACGGTTTTCTTGGGGTCGATCCCGGCCCGGGCCTGGTCGACGTAGCTGATCTTGACGGTCTCGCCGACCTTGACCGTGCCGCTGTCGGGTTGCTCGAGCCCGACGATGGTCTTGAACAGCGTGGTCTTGCCCACCCCGTTGGGGCCGATGACGCCGACGATGCCGTTGCGGGGCAGCGTGAACGACAGGTCTTTGATCAGCGTGCGGCCCTCGAAGCCCTTGTCGAGGTGGTCGACCTCGACAACCACGTTGCCCAGCCGCGGGCCGGGCGGGATCTGGATTTCCTCGAAGTCGAGCTTGCGGGTCTTCTCGGCCTCGGCGGCCATCTCCTCGTAGCGCTGCAGCCTGGCCTTGCTCTTGGCCTGCCGGGCCTTGGCCCCCGACCGCACCCAGGCCAGCTCGTCTTGCAGGCGCTTTTGCAGCTTGGCGTCCTTGCGGCCCTGCACCGCCAGCCGCTCGGCCTTCTTCTCCAGGTACGTGGAGTAGTTGCCCTCGTAGGGGTAGGCGCGGCCGCGGTCGAGCTCCAGGATCCACTCGGCAACGTTGTCCAGGAAGTAGCGGTCGTGGGTGACGGCCAGGATCGCGCCCTGGTAGGCGGCCAGGTGCTGTTCGAGCCACTGCACGCTTTCGGCGTCGAGGTGGTTGGTCGGCTCGTCGAGCAGCAGCAAGTCGGGCTTGGAGAGCAGCAACTTGCACAGCGCCACCCGGCGCCGCTCGCCGCCGGACAGGTGCGTCACCGGCTCGTCGGGCGGCGGGCAGCGCAGCGCGTCCATCGCCTGCTCGAGCTGCGAGTCGATGTCCCAGGCGCCGGCGTGGTCGAGCTCCTCCTGCAGCCGGCCCATCTCCTCCATCAGCTCGTCGGTGTAGTCGGTGGCCATCAGCTCGGCGACCTCGTTGAACCGGTCGAGCTTGACCTTCAAGTCGCCCAGCCCCTCCTCGACGTTGCCGCGGACCGTTTTCGTCTCGTCCAGCGGCGGCTCCTGCTGCAGGATGCCCACGGTGGCGCCGGTGGCCAGGAAGGCATCGCCGTTGTTGGGCTTGTCCAGGCCGGCCATGATCCGCAAGACGCTCGACTTGCCCGCCCCGTTGGGGCCGACGACGCCGATCTTGGCTCCCGGCAGGAAGCTCAGCGTGACGTCGTCGAGGATGACCTTGTCGCCGTGCGCCTTGCGGACCTTCTTCATCGTGTAGATGAACTCAGCCATGCAGCAGTGTTACCTCTCTGGTTTGCGAGTCTGATGGCGGCGACCCGCTCGGTTGCTCGCCGCCCATCCTAGGCACCTGCTGCAGTGGCGCTCCTAGGCCGATAGCGCCAGCCCCGTTTCGGCGTCGGCTTCGGCGTCGTCGGCCGCGGGTTCGGATGCCGAGGAAGCCGCGGTGTCCGCCTCGACGGCGACCGTCTTTTCGACGTGGGCGATGCAGCGAGACAGGTCGGGGCCGACGGAGGTCGCGCGCATCTCCAGAGTCGAGCGCCGGATGCCGTCGCGGTCCTCGTATTCGCTGGTGTGGACATGTCCCACGACGATCACGGCCGAGCCCTTGCGCAACGAGGCGCCGACGCCCGACACCAGCCGCTGGCCCCAGCAGTTGACGCTGACGAACAGCGAGTTGCCGGGCTCCCAGTTGCCGTCGGGCCCGCGGCGGCGCGAATTGCTGGCGACGCGAAATTTCATCACCTCCTGGTCACCGACTTGGCGGCGGATCGGATCGTTGACGATGTTGCCGACGACGGTCAGCGGCGTTTCGAACATTGCTCGTTCCTTAAGTTCGTAGGTGCAGTTACTTCGTGTTGTTACGTTGTGCTGTGACCCCGGGTGGGGCGGGTGAGGCTGCA
>NZ_LQPE01000073.1 GCF_002101735.1 Mycobacterium kyorinense
CGTTTGGAGCGGGTGTTGGTGGCGATGACCTCCGATCCGACACAGGCAATCTCGTCGGTGGGTGTGGTTGACGGGGTTGAGTCGGCTCGGTTGTTGGGGTGGGGTAATCGGGGGGTGTTGTCGGCGCCGGTGGGGTCGGTGGGGTCGATTCCGGCGGTGTTTGGTGAGCAGGTTGTGCGTGCGCCGGAGGCGGTGGCGTTGTGTGGTGGGGGCCGCTCGGTGACGTATGGCGAGCTTGATGAGGCGTCGAATCGGTTGGCGCACTTGTTGGTTGCTCGGGGGGCGGGTCCTGGTCGGCGGGTGGGGTTGTTGTTGCCGCGGTCGGTTGAGGCGGTGGCGGCGATTTTGGCGGTGTTGAAGACGGGTGCGGCCTATGTGCCGATTGATCCGGCGGTGCCGGCGGCGCGGGTGGCGTTTGTGCTTTCTGATGCGGCGCCGGTGGCGGTGATCACCTCGGCGGGGTTGGCTGATCGGCTGGCTGGGTTGGATGTGCGGGTTATTGATGTCGATGACCCGGTGGTGGATGCCCAGTCCAGTGCTGGGTTGGCGGTGCCGGCTGCTGATGATGTGGCGTATGTCATTTACACCTCGGGTACGACGGGTGTGCCCAAAGGGGTTGCGATTTCTCATCGCAATGTGGTTGAGCTGATGGCGTCGTTGGGTGAGTGCTTGGAGTTGGCCGGGCAGGTGTGGTCGCTGTGGCATTCGTTGGCGTTTGACGTGTCGGTGTGTGAGATGTGGGGCGCGCTGCTGCATGGGGGCCGGTTGGTGGTGGTGCCCGAGTTGGTGGCGCGTTCTCCGGAGGATTTTCACGCGTTGTTGGTGGCCGAGCAGGTCAGTGTGTTGAGTCAGACGCCGTCGGCGTTTTATGCGTTGCAGACTGCTGATGCGCTGGCGCCGGAGTTGGGTCGTCAGCTCAAGCTTGAGACGGTGATCTTTGCCGGGGAAGCCCTTGAGCCGGCGCGTCTTCGGGGGTGGTTGGAGCGTCATCCGGGGGCGCCGCGGTTGGTCAATATGTATGGCACCACCGAGACGACGGTGCATGCGTCGTTCCGTGAGATCGGCTGGGGTGATGTCGATGGTGTGGTGAGCCCGGTGGGGGTGCCGTTGGCTCATCTTGGGTTTTTTGTGCTTGATGGGTGGTTGCGTCCGGCGCCGGCGGGTGTGGTGGGTGAGTTGTATGTGGCCGGGCGTGGTGTCGGGTTTGGGTATGTGGGCCGGGCGGGGTTGACGTCGTCGCGGTTTGTGGCGTGCCCGTTCGGGGCGGCGGGGCAGCGGATGTATCGCACCGGGGATTTGGTGCGTTGGGATGCTGCGGGGCAGTTGTCTTATTTGGGGCGCGCCGATGAGCAGGTCAAGATCCGCGGGTATCGCATCGAGTTGGGTGAGGTGCAGGCCGCGCTGGCCGGCTGTGCGGGGGTTGCTTCGGCGGCGGTGATTGTGCGTGAGGACCGCCCCGGTGATAAGCGGCTGGTGGGCTATCTGACCGGGAGTGCCGATCCGGTCCGGGTCCGTGAGCAGTTGGGGCAGCGGTTGCCGGGCTATATGGTGCCCGCGGCGCTGGTGGTGTTGGAGGCATTGCCGTTGACGGTCAACGGCAAGCTGGACAAGCGGGCGCTGCCGGCACCCGAATACGCCGACGCCGATCGCTATCGCGCCCCGGCCAACGCCATCGAAGAACTCCTGGCCGGCATCTACGCCCAAGTCCTGGGCCTCGACCAAGTCGGCGTCGACGACTCCTTCTTCGAACTCGGCGGCCTT
>NZ_LQPE01000074.1 GCF_002101735.1 Mycobacterium kyorinense
GGCCACCCGGCCGGGGAACAACCCCGAGACGGGGTGCGAGTCGCGTGACCACTAAAGATCACTCACTCGCAACGGTTCCGGAGCCGGTGGGTGATCGTGGCGCCCGCGTAATGGGGTGTATGGAGTCCGGTCCGTCGGATCGAACCGCGGTACGTGATTCCTTGCCCGGGGGTTGCGAGAATAACGCCGGCCAGGTCGCGATCGCAGGGCGACGCGGCCGATCCTTCGGGACAGCACGGACGCTGTATGCGTCAACAGTCGAAGCCAGGCAGCGGGGACGCTGGGGGCGGTGTCCCGGACAGGGCTGCGTAGGCACTAGAAGATCCGCGGGACATAAGGGCAAGCCTGGCGCCCTTGGGACGGGTGGCGACCAAAAGGGACCGAGCTCCACCCGGGCGGCGAACCGGCGGATGGTGAGCGGCCCCCGCAGGGGATGGTGCGGTGTAGCGGTTGCGGCATTCCAGGGCCCTAATCGGCGTATCTTTCGAGGTCAGCGCGTATGGGGACGCACGCGGCCCATCAACGGTCCATCCCGCCGGGCGTGGCGTCAGCATCCTAATCCGGGACATTGAAGCGAGACCATGGGCCGCGGCGGCCCTGCCTTCCATGAAAATGGGGGACGCGGAGGGCGCGGCGGCGCTCGTGTCCCTGCTGGCTGCAGCCAGGGCGGGTCGCACGCCAAGTGACGACGCCAGCACCGTCCCTGTGATCGTCCCCAACACAGACGGGGACGTCCCGGACAGACCGCGGAGAACCGCGGCTTCGATTGGGCTGCCGCGCAGCTCGGCGTCCCACCGAGGGGACGGCCCTGCGATCGGTTTCGTTCGCAGGTCTTGAGGACGCACGGGGTGCCACGGCGCGCGCGTGCAGCGGTTGATGGCGAATAGGATTTCTTAGCGTGGTGGCCGCTGTGATGTTCGATGTTGGGGAGACTCTTGTCGACGAGACGCGCGAGTACGGCACCTGGGCTGACTGGCTTGGGGTTCCTCGCCACACGTTTGCGGCGACGTTCGGTGCGGTGATCGCGTGCGGGCGTGACTATCGCGAGACCTTCCAAATTTTCCGGCCCGGTTTCGATTTGGCCGAGCAGCGGGCCGCGCGGGCCGCAGCCGGTCAGCCCGAGTGGTTCGGCGAAGACGATCTGTATCCGGACGTGCGCAGCTGTCTGGGCAAGCTGCGGGATCTCGGCGTGTGGGTCGGGGTGGCGGGCAATCAGACGGCCCGCGCTGGGGAGTTGTTGCGCGGTCTGGAGTTGCCGTGTGACTTCATTGCCACGTCTGACGATTGGGGTGTGTCGAAGCCTGATCCTGAGTTCTTTCGCCGGGTGTTGGAGGCGGCGCCCGTCGCGCGTGCGCTGGATGTTTTGTACGTGGGGGATCGGTTGGACAACGATATTCGGCCGGCGAAGTTGGCGGGGATGCGGACGGCGTTTTGGGAGCGTCCCGGGGAGTGGTGTAAGTGATGGCGGCGTGTCGGTCCCTGACGTAAGAGGGCCATCGCGTGAGTCTCT
>NZ_LQPE01000075.1 GCF_002101735.1 Mycobacterium kyorinense
CTGCCCGCTGCGCTGCTGGGTCCAGGCAATGTTGAGGTCTTCCACCAAGATTCGCCACGACACCGCATCGATGGCCAGGTGGTGAATGATCAATACCAGCTGGTGGGCCTCGGCCACCCACAGCGCGCGCAGCATCACCCCGGCGGCCGGGTTGAGCCGCGATCGCGCCGCGAGCAGCGCCTGCTCGCAGAGCTCGTCGATGGTGTGCAGGCAATCGTGGGCATCGACCGAGCCGGCCTCGGGCACGGTCAACGACTGGCCGTCCTCGTTGAGGCGGGCCCGCAGCATGCCATGGCGATCCAGCAGGACCTGCAGCAGCACCACCACATCGGCCTGGCTCACCGCCGCGGGGGCTTGCAGCAGAACGGTCTGGTTGAACTGATCCACCGCGCCGTCAAAACTGTGCAGCCACCGCATGATCGGAGTGGCCACCACCTGGCCGGTGCCCTCATCACCCGGGCCGCCCTCACCCACGGTGGTGGCGACCCGGGCCAGTCGGGCCACGCTTTGCTCGACGAACACATCCCGCGGCCGACACATCAGCCCCGCGGCGCGGGCGCGTGCGACCACCTGCATCGCCGAAATGCTGTCACCGCCCAAATCGAAGAACGACTCATCGACCCCGACCCGCTCCACCCCCAACACCTGGGCATAAATCCCGGCCAACACGTCCTCGACCGCGCTGGCCGGGGCGCGATACTCACCGGCGCGGTATTCCGGAGCCGGCAGCGCACGGGTGTCGAGCTTGCCGTTAGGGGTCAGCGGCAGCGCTTCTAATGCCACCACCGCGGCGGGCACCATATAGGCCGGCAACCGCTCGGCCAGTTGGGCGCGGAGCTCGACCGGATCTGCGGTGCCGGTGATGTAGCCCACCAGCCGCTTGTCGCCCGGGCGGTCCTCGCGGGCGATCACCACCGCCTGCTCCACCCCATCGAGCGCGCTTAAGGCCGCCTGGATTTCACCCAGCTCGATGCGATACCCGCGAACCTTGACCTGCTCGTCGGCGCGGCCCAAATACTCCAGCTGCCCATCGACACGCCAACGCACCAAATCCCCGCTGCGATACATCCGCTGCCCCGGACCCCCGAACGGGCAGGCCACAAACCGCGCCGCGGTCAACCCGCCCCGCCGCACATAACCCACGGCCACCCCGCTACCCGCGATATACAGCTCGCCGACCACCCCGGCCGGCACCGGGTGCAGCCAGCCGTCGAGCACAAACAACGCCGCCCCCGCCACCGGAGACCCAATCGGCGGCACACCGGAGCCTGGTGTCAGCGGCGCGCTGACCGCCACACACATCGTCGTCTCAGTCGGCCCATAAGCATTGACCATCACCCGCCCCGGCGCCCAGCGATCCACCACCCGCGCCGAACAGGCCTCCCCGGCCACCACCAACGCCGTCGACTCCAACCCCTCAGGCTCCAAAACACTGACCGCCGACGGGGTCTGGGTCAACACATCGACTTGTTCGGCCACCAACACATCGTGGAA
>NZ_LQPE01000076.1 GCF_002101735.1 Mycobacterium kyorinense
TCCAATTATCCCTTGCAGGACAGGCACTTTCGCTTATCTACACACCGCAACAAGCGACATTCCGCGAAAAATCCGGGGTAGGTGGCCCAATCGATTCCTTCTCTGATGACTCGCTGCTGAACGTCGTCCCTGTGAGCTGCTAGGAGCAAGGCGACCCCAATTAGGTCGGGGTAGGCGGCGATGCAGCTAGCCAGAGTGCTCGCCAGGATAGGGGTCGTGGCCCGTTTTTCGGCGTTCGCCCAGTAGATCAGGATGTGGCGGGCGTCCCGTAGGGCTCTCAGGCTGCGTTGCGTGCCATACCGGCGCATCAGCGCGCCGTGGTTGCGGGCGGCATCAAGTACTTGGGGATGGTCGTGGAGGTCTTCCTGGTCGTCGAGGGTGCGCGCCGGCGGCCCGATCCACCGCTGGTGATGGTGGCAGACCGTGACGTGCAGCGGAAGCCAGCAGTAGACCGGTTCGCGAATTCCACGGCGGGCCATGCAAAATCGACACATGGGTCGGGACTGGTATGTCTGGCGACTGAAGTCGCGGTCGCCGGCGGATAGTCCGCGCAGCCGGGATCGCAGCACTTGCTGCGGTTGGCCACTGGCAATCGCCAGCCAGTCGACGTGTGGATAACCCCCTGCCCTTCCTGCCACATATTGCCGAAGTTGCGGCGGGCTGAGGTGATTAGCGTGCGCCAGCCTGGCCAGGTAGGACACAACGGTCTCGGCGCGAAACGGTGCGACGGTTCTCGGGAGCTGACAATTGGGGCCGGCGGGCCACGCCGCGGTTGAGCGCGCCATGGTCAGCTGGCGCTGCGCTGGGCGGCGGTATGCGCGGCGTAGTCGATGAGCACGGTGTCCATCAGTTCTCGAGTGACCTGTTCGGTTTCGCTGAGCATGGCCTGGATCGCAGCAGAACGAATGAGATGGGCAAGACTGCCGATCATGCCGTTGGTGCGCCGGTGCAGGTATTTGGTATCAGCGACAAGGGTTCCCGGCTGGTGGCGATGCAGCCGAAGAGTGCCTTCCATCGCGGCGACCAGCGACGTCCATTCGTCGCCGAACGGGAACGGACTGGTGTGGATAACTGCGCAGCGACCGGCAAGCTGACGTCCTCGGGTGCCAGTGAAGACACCGGAGCGTTCCACGTCGATCCCGGCGTAGACGAAGGTCGCGGGCAGATGTTCAGTGAAATACTTCAGGTGGTCGGAAAGCTCTTCTCCGGCACGGGTATCCAGGTTCAGGTTGTGAATTTCGTCGACTACAACGATGTCCGTCCGCGCATCGATGAGCACCTGACAAACCGCGTCGGAGATGTCGGTGACGTTCATCCGCGGATTCAAGGTCGGCAGCCCTAAAAAGCGGGCGAATGCCGAAGCCGAAGTAGATCGGCGCTGCTCTGAGTGATGCGCTACCCGAGCCTCGTCGTAGGCGGTGCGCTCTGCATCGCTGAGGCTGCTCCAATCGCGATCGTCGAGCAGCGTGAACTGCGGAGGATCGGCATCGACAAAACGCCGCCAGCCCTCCAATGTAGTGGTGGGCTGGCGGCGTTCTTCAAGCTGACTGACCGCCGCGGCCTCGGTCATAGTCGCCACAGTTTGGCCTCCTTGCGCGCATCGAACACTGGCAGCGGAATCACCTTTGAAACATCGATTTCGGTGTCATCCTGGTCGTTTTGAGCATCGGCCTGCGGTGCCTGTTCCTGCTGGCCGTCGTCCGGGCGAGTGGGAGCCGGGCGCGGCCACGTCGGCTCGGCCGTGACTCGGTTCCGGCCAGCCACACGTCGCGGTTTTGCGCCCGATTGGTCAGCGTTGGCTGGCGGGCCGCTGGCCGCACGATCGAGTAAATCCGAGGCCGCACGGGCCAGTTCCGCCTCGGTGGGCTTTTCCTGTCCCCGGTTTGCGAGTGCTACACGGGCCTGCTGCCAGATCCCCTCGCCGAATGGAATCGGCGTGGTCCGCAGATGGGTCCATGTGGCCATGATCCAGCCGTCGTCATGGTGATTGCGCACCCAGATCCTCGACACGTCATACGGGTCGTGGTGCACCTCCCACTGGCCCTTATGGGCCTGCACCCCCGAATTCTGGTGGCGGTAGGGGTTTAACGCCTTGGCGTCATAGGTGCGGTTGTTGATCCGAATCCCGTACGAGTTGATCGTGCGCCACTTTGCGGGCAGCAGCTCGATATAATCCTCACCCGACAGCGGTACCGGCACATAACCAGCGAATTCGACCAGGGCGGCGTATTTCTCGTTCGGTGTCAAGGCTTTTCCGGGCGTGACCGGATCACGTAAGCCGTCGTGAGGACGGTTCTGCCATACCGCCACGATCCATTCATCCAACAACTCCTGTAGGGCCATGATCGACCACACGGCACCGCGTTCGGCGTTCTTGCCGCGACGCTCCACCGAGGATCCGACATAGCCGGCGACCTCTTGGGCGAACAGCGTCGCCACCGATTGAAGTGTCCGCTCCACCTTGGGTTTGTCGGTCGGAGTATCCGGATGCGCTGGCTGCAGGTTGATCCCCAGAGTGCAGCACGCCTGCCGAAACGTCTGCGACAGATACGCTTTCCCGTGATCAACCACGATCGTCTCCGGCGCAATCACCGGTCGCGCCGCGGCATCTTCAAGGCGTAGATCGATCTCGGTGAGGCGGTGGTGCGGCAGCACCGACCGCGACATGCGCAACGCGTCCACCCAACCGGGGCGCATCGGCTCCGGTGTCAAAGCCCGCGCCAACAGCAGCGACGCATCCACCGCTTTGGTCGTCGGGCGCAGGACGGCGGCTGGGACCGAGCGAGTCGCGTTGTCAACCATGCCGGTCAGCTCAACCCGATCCACCGTTCCGTCGTCAAGGACCACCCGCACATCCAAGGGCGTGGAATCGATCTCGACGAACTCGCCCGGACGGGCCACCGTCAATGCCCCAAACGGCTTCTCGGGCTGCTTAGCCAGCGACCTGCGGGTGCGAGCGGACCCGAACGTGTGCTTACCGGCCGACAAGCGCCACATCAGTCGATAAAACGTGGTTTCCGAGGGCATCGCATCGCCAGCATCGGGCCCATACTCGGCGACGAGCTCTTTGGCCACCCGGCGACGGAACCGCCGCACCGTCCCTGTCGATAGATCAGTCTCGGCGTCGACCAATCGGCGCGCCACCGCGACAACCCGCTGATCCACCCGGCCGAACACGGCACGGCGCGGCAGATAACGCCGATCGACGACACCCAACAGACCATCACGTTCGTAGGTCCGGCGTTGCCGTTGCAGCGTCTTCAAACTCACCGCATGACCGGCGGCGCGCAGCTCGTCAACCTTGGCCAGCTCCCGCTGTCTCAGCGTCGTAACAGATACGTCGAACTCCGGCCGCCCCACGCCAGTTCCGGCGCCGCTATTGCCGGTCAAGACTTCGATGAGGTGCCGCTCCCACCAGCGCGCACGATCAGCCACTTCCTGCGGCACGCCGCTTAGCGTTTCTTCCGAACACAGCGGGGGCCATGCCGACGACACCAATGCGAGCGTCGGGTCAGTTCCTAGCTGCGATAGGGGCACGGTGCAACGCCCGCCGGTTGCGTTCATGAGCCGAGCAGTCCCACCCGTCAACGCCAGTACAGTGAAAACCTCTCCACCGAGCCGGATCTCATCGCCTTCTCGTACGATTCCGGCCCGCACCTGATCACCGTGCCCCGGCCGGTGAAACCACCGTTGTCTCCGACAACGGCGCCCTCCGGAGATCAATAATCAGCCGTTGATGCCACAGCAAATGAAACAAGACGGGCAACGCGCGCACGGTGTCGCCAACCAAACGAACTCCTGCCATCAACGGCCTTGGTTGCGCGAACGCCGCCAAAAGTTCTTCAACAACACCGATGCGGCAGACACGTGAATGTCGATAACCCGACAACCACCGGACGTTGGCCAGCAGAGTTGGATCAATTAGCCCGACCCGCCGATACAGCCAACCAATTGAGCGACAAGCGCTTTCAGTTTTCTCAAAGACCATCGCATCGGAGGGCCGGATGCGGTTATCGGCCCGCACATCGACTACAACGCCCAAACCATCAGAGTTTCGAGCAAAGAAATCGGGAACATGCCGACTGCCGTCGTCCCAGCAGAAACGAAACGGTTGCGAGGCCACACCAACCACCTCAGGATCCGCGTCCAGCAGCATCAAATGGTCCCGCTCCAACCACGATTCATGACCGACGTGTTGACCTGTCGTGGCGAACCACCACAGGCCCGGATAGTTTCGCTGACCACGGAAACAGGGGAACTCGCGGACAGGGCGGCAATCCGATTCGAACCTGAGCGTGGCGGATCGCTGCAGCGGAACTCGTTGGCGTTGACCATCGGCGAAGAACTCTAAGTCAATGTCACTCACACCCTGCGGCGCCAGCAGCGCCGAAGCGGCCCGCACGCATCAATGTTAGAGGGAATGCCTCAGATCAAGTGAAAACGACACGCAGATGCCTCAAGTCAAATGAAAACGTCCCAGGTCAAATGAAAACGGACAAGTCCAGAGCAACCGGTGCTGCGGCAGACGAATAGCACTGCGCCCCAAGCTATTCCGTCACTGTGACGAATTGCAGCGGTGTGGCGGGAAGGGGCGGGATGTCGGGAGCGCTTCGCCGCGCGGCCTCTCGTCGAGAGTCCGCCCATGGGCCCCCTCCGTCCAGTCAACGGTGTGATCGTTCATGTAGTCGCCCGGATACTGAGGAATGCACAAACGACCGAACGAGCCTGGAAGCGCTGGGCATGATGATGGCTCAACCAGCTTGAGTCGCAAGCGCTTCGCCATAAGCCCACGGTAGCTAACTACCGATAAGCGACATTATGTCAGGTAACACCGCCCCACGCCATGCTCCCTAACTGTCTGTGGGACAACCTGTTCGGTCTCAGTGCATCTGGCGGTCCTCGCAATGAATCTAGCGGCCGTCGGATTGCGGACGGTCGAAACGGTCACCGCTCTATATCCATTTTGAAACGCATCCGCGTTTCGGCTGGCACAGGTCTATCGGCAACTGCAGTCACCTCGTTAACATCACGCGATGCACGATTTGGCCCCAATGGCAATCGATGTGCGTACGGCGTGATCGCGTCGCGCATCAAATCCGCGATAGTGCTGCAGTTGATAACACTAGATTCGGGCTACAGCCCAGATGGTACGACCTTGCCGTTTACCGTCACCTCGACCTGGCGGGTCTTCTGGTTATATGCGATCCGTCCATGCTCGAAGGTCGACACGAGCAGATCGCCGTCGGCGTTCACGTCGCTGGTCGGGAAGCCCAGCGGACCTGCCGAACCGTTGTTGCCGGTGACCGCAGGCACGCCCTCCGGGTCGCGTGGGATATTCCAGGCCTCCCGGATCTTGCCCGTGGTGATATATGCGGGTGTGCTGGCCTCGTCGTTCTTGGCGGTAATCACACCGCCCTGGAACTGCTGAAATACCAAGCCGCTCTCCCGTGTTCCCGCGTTGCGGTCACCCGTCAGTGGCTTGCCGAGAGCTTGTCTCTGACTCTCTGTTGCCGATGAATACTTGGCAGCGATCGGGCCGGTCAGAATGACCTCGACGTCTCTCTCCCCGATGAGCTTCACCTCAGTGGGCTGCGCTGAGGGTTTAGGCGTGGAGGCGGCGCTCACTCTTACCTGAGGCGGTGCCGATGCGTCGACGCCGTTGCCATTGCTGCAGCCCCCGGTGATCAGTGCGACGGCAGCCAGGCCGACAACTGCCGCCTGGCCGCGAGCGATCGTTCTCATCGCCTTCCTCTCGCGTCTTCCTGAGTGGGTCAAGTCGCGGCAGACCTTCTCGCCCGGCCGGCCATGTAACCGAACCAATGAATGGCCCGATCTTCGTCGCTCCGGACGAACTTACAACGCGGTCATAGACGGTGAGCCGACCACCTGAGGAAGGACCACGGGTGCTCGATGGAATCCACCACGGGCTCTGCGGGCCGAATTCCATGGCATTCTCCTCAGCACGTCGCGTGCAACTTCACGATTCCGTACCCGCCGGAGGTTTGCGGCCTGGTAGCTGGCTCGGTGATGCCCGATTATCCGAGTCTTGTGTCGCCTAGAGCTGCCCAGCGTTACTCTTTGGCGATGATCGCCGGGGAGAAGGCGCCCGACTTCACTCTTTATGATCACACCGGTCGGCCTCGGACACTGTCCACGCTCCTTTCCAAAGGGCCGGTTGTGCTGTTCTTTTTCCCCATTGCGTCCTCACCGATCTGTACGGTCCAGGGCTGTCATTTTCGGAACCTGAGCAAAGAATTCGCCGCGGTGGGCGCCCAGCGGGTGGGCATCAGCACCGACACCGTCGACAGGCAGGCCCACTTCGCCCAGCAGCGCTCGTTCGACTATCCGTTGCTCTCCGACGTGGACGGCGTGGTGTCCGAGCTGTTCGGGGTGCGCCGAGGCCGGCTCGCCAAGCTGCGGAGATCCGTCGAGGCGCGCCAGGCCGTCCGAGGTGGCCGGCATACTCGGCGCCGCGGCCTGCTGGCCCGGCTGTTGCCGGTCCGACGGGTCACATTCGTCATCGACACCGACCGCACCATCCTCAAGGTCATCTCCAACGAGGTGCGCGCGTCGGTGCACGCCGACCAGGCTTTGCGGTTCCTGCGGAACCACAACGTGCCAACTGTCCGAAAAAAGCAGACCGATGCGCATCAGCCGCCGCAAGGCGGCAATGACACGATTCCAATTCGCGGGGGTGACGACAAAGTGCGTGCCGGATTGGCTAACGGTGCTATTCCACGCGTGCGAGACGGATTGTCCCACCGGCATGTCGAATTCAAGCTTCCAACCGTTTAGCGGCGCCGTGCTCGCGTTGGTGATGGCGAAGCGGGCGATGAAACCGGTCTGCCAGGTATGTTCCACCGACAACCTCGCCGTGACCGCAGCCGCGTGAGCCATGGGCGCGAAAGCAAGTCCGAGCATGGCAACTACCAATGCCGACACCGTTATGTGAAGCGCTGTGCGCCAACGCTTCACATAGTCCTTCAGTCCGGCCATAGCAGCCAACCCTAAAACCAAGCATGCGATATCGGCCTTCGCATCGCGGTACGCTGCAGTACCTATGCTCAACCGAGACCGTCATGAAATTTTCGCCGCGCCGCAGCATGAATGCCGGCTTGTGGCATAATTGTGGCATGAACCGCATACGCTTGAGCACCACTGTCGATGCCAACT
This sequence comes from Mycobacterium kyorinense, assembly GCF_002101735.1. Lineage (GTDB taxonomy): Bacteria > Actinomycetota > Actinomycetes > Mycobacteriales > Mycobacteriaceae > Mycobacterium > Mycobacterium kyorinense. Next base: position 7,174 of record NZ_LQPE01000076.1, read on the forward strand.
TATTGAACAGTGCGCGCGGCCTGCGGGCGGGCATCACCGACGCCGCCCTCATCGACGAGGCTCTCGATGCTTTGCTCGCTCGTCATCGATCGGCTGAAGTAGATGCGGGTTACGCCGCTTATGACGAACACCCCGCCGATGAGCCCGACGAGTGGGGCGACCTGGCGTCGTGGCGGCGAGCCGCTGGCGCCTCGTGACCGCGCTGCCGACACGCGGAGAGGTGTGGTGGTGCGAGATGGTGGGGGCCGGCCGCCGCCCGGTTGTGGTGTTGTCGCGTGACGCGGCGATCCCTCGGCTTCGGCGCACACTCGTCGCTCCATGCACCACCACCATCCGAGGGCTGGCAAGCGAGGTTGTTCTCGAACCGGGTCTCGACCCGATCCCGCGGCGTTCGGCGGTGAACATGGATTCGGTCGAAAGTGTCTCGGTCGCGGTATTGGTCAGCCGGCTTGGCCGGCTTTCCGATACCCGGATGCGCGCGATTTGCGCGGCCCTTGAAGTCGCAGTTGACTGTTCCGGCTGACACACCGTGACAAGGCGACACGGTCGTTGGCCCAATTCATTTCGGCCGCAATGATTCTGCTACCTACCGCTCATCAGCCTGCAGGCACACGACGCCCAAGCACGACAGGCATTACCCGCTAAAGGTCGCCAGTGAAATCAGCGCTGAGCCACCGGTCCGGTCGGACAGTGAACAACACGTTGTCCGACGTTTCGAAGTCGCGAACGAATGCTCGCCCACCTTCCTCACCGAGATAACGGATGGCGATGGCTTCCCGCACATCCTTCGGGGCCGGTGTCGTGGTCTCGACCACGGTGCCCTCGACGACCACGTACTGGTATGGCGGCTCTTCGCGTTGGACGACCAGCGTTACCGCACCCGCGCGCTCGATGAGCCGAGCCTTGCGCGACGACGGCGAGGTGCCGATTCGGATGTTCCCTCCCGGCGTGTAGTCGTACCAGATCGGCACACTGGCCGGCGGTCGTCCGTCGGCGGCTGCCACGGACAACACTGCGACATGCTTGGCGGCGAGGAATTCCTGACGTTCGGTTTCGCTGAGGCTTTTCACGCCGAACCAGAACGCAAACCCTGAAGTTCTATTCCCTCCCCCCGCAAAAGTGGTTGGACGTACGGCGACCTGGCTATTCTCGCTTCTGTCATGACGCATCGAGCCGATGCTCTCGGCGGCCACCACCGGATCGTGGCCGTCGCCAAGGCGCTCGCCTTGCTGGGATCGGCTGCGGTGGTCGTCGTCACCGGCATCGGATGGCACATCTACCGCACCGCGTCGACTGGTATCACCACATCTGACGCGCTGGCCAACCAACCCGTTCGCACCGGAACCGACCAAAACATCCTGATCATGGGTTTGGATGGCCGTCGCGACCAGCGGGGCCGTCCCCTGCCGCCGGAGATTTACGACGCGCTCCATGCAGGCGGTGAAGACTCCGGTGAGGGCGACGCCGACGCACTCATCGTGTTGCACCTGCCCGCAGGGGACGCGCCGGCCACCGCGATCTCGATCCCCCGCGACGACTATGTCGAACTGGCCGGGTGCCCGACCTCGGACTGTCGCGGCAAGGTCAAAGAGGCCTACCGGTTCGCCTACCAGCGCGTGATGGACCGCGGCACCGCGTCGCAGGACCCCGCCACAAAAGAACAGGCGGCCCGCGAAGCCGGCCGCAAAGCCGAAATCAACACAGTCAGAAAGCTTTTGCAAATCCCGATCGACCACTTCATAGAGGTCACCTTGGTCGGCTTCTTCCAGGTTGCCCGTATCGTCCAGCCCATCACGGTGTGCCTGAACGAAAACACCTCGGACACCTACTACTCCGGCGCGGATTTTCATCGAGGCACCCAGCAGATCAACGCCGACCAAGCGATGGCGTTCGTGCGGCAACGCCGCGACGCCGACAACGAGTTGTTCACCGACCTCGACCGAACTCGCCGCCAGCAGGCGTTCATCGTCTCGCTGGTCAACGCCCTGCGTCGCAATGGGACATTGACGAGCCCCGTGCGGCTGCACAGCCTGCTGGATGTCGCCAAGCAAAACGTCGCTGTCGACGCCGGTTTCGACCTCGAAGGCTTTCTGCGCGACGCGTCGGCGTTCCCCAACCGACCTGTCACGCTCTACACATTGCCGGTTACCGATTTCGGCGAAATCTCGGACGGCGAAGACGTCAACTTCATCGACGTGTCGACGATCCGCTCCATCGTGCGCAAATTACTAGCCTCGGGCTCACCCACCGCGGCTCCGCAGACAGCCAACGCCGCACAGCCCACCGCAGACACCATCACGCTCGACGTTGTCAATGCCTCGGGCAGGCAAGGTGAAGCTGCTTACCTCGAGAAGTCATTGGCCACAAAGCCTTTCACAGAAGGAGCGGTCAGCACCGCCGACGCCATCAGCCCGACAAGCGCAATCGTCTACGGACCTGGCGCTAAAGCAGCCGCCGACCGGCTCGCCGACGAATTGGGCATCAGCGCCAGCGCATCCGACAGCGTCACCCCCAACACGGTGCGACTGACCGTCGGCGCCGATAGTGTCAACTTTGACCTCCCGAACCACTCATCAGAATCGCCGGCCACGTCCGTCACCACGGTGTCGGCTACCGCCACCGGCACACAGCAACCATCACCGACCAACCTCACCCGCATGGCCGCCGGCAACATCCCCTGCGTGAAATAACAAGGCAGCCAAGCTACTTCACTGCGGATGGGTTGCCAGGTAGTCGGTGACCGGGATCGGCGCGGTTGCGACGTAGCCGATGGGCAGGAGCACGTCCCCGGCCGTCGTGTGGTAGTAGATGTCCCACCGGCAGTAATCCGCGAATCTCGCGGGATCGATCGCGAGCACCGCGGCGTAGTCGTCGATCGCCCGGACGTATTGGTTCGAGTGGTTGTACCGGAAGAGGGCATGGTCGTGGTCGTCGACGAAACCGTTGGCGGCCAGGTAGCGACCTGCGGCCATGATGCTGTCGTGCGGCGAAAGGATATCGCCGCCGTCGCCGTACGCGGCGAACGTCGACGGCAGAAATTGCATGGGCCCTTGCGCACCGGCACTGCTCATCCCCGCGATCCGGCCGAAACCGGTTTCGACCAGGTTGACCGCCGCAAGATAGTTCCAGCCGACACCGGTCGCGGTCTCCGCTTCCCGGTAGTAGCCGAGAAGTTCGTCCGCCGGCGCCGGAGCGTCGACCCGCCACGCGGGCAGGGTGTCGTTCGGTTGGCTCGCAACCAACGCGCCGAGCTGCCGTCGAGCATCGACGTTGCGGTCGTAGACCTCTAGCAGCGACGGCGGGATCCGCGGCCGCACAACCACGTCCCATTCGGGATGCCAACCGAGCGCCCGGTAGGCCTTCTGTTCTCGGCTGGGGGCCCCTGACAGCACGGCCTCCGGGGACGTCGGGTCGCGCAGCGCCCGGTCGTCGGCAACCAGGTCGTCGGCCAGCTGCACCGGGTCCGATGCCAGTCGCAGCTGCGGCGGCGGGAGAGTCGATGCGGAGGCGGGCTGCGCCGCAGTCGACGTCGAGGCGGTCGCCGGCCTGGTCGGCCCCGAGCACGCGACAAGGAAGACCGTCACCGCCACGGCCCACATGGCGCCATACATGACGCGAGATCCCCTAGCTCGGCACACCACCACCGCTATTTTCGACGACCGAGAGGCTTACCACTAGTCCGATTCACCAATTTGCGCGCCCGTCAGTGAGTCCACGTGGTACCGGCTGGCCGTCCACGGCGGTGAGTCGGCGGTAGGTGTGAGTGTGACCGTGACCCGCGCTTTGCCCGCGGTGAGCGCGTCGGGCACGACGTACGTGTCGTCGAGCCAACGATGTGAATTGTTGCTGCGCGGCTGTAGCCAGGTGCCGGCGGGAATGCCGTCTATGGCAACCTCGGCCGACTGATAGCCCGCTGCTTGGTCCGATGTCCGGCGCAGCAAGACGCCGTGGTTATCGGGGGCGACTGCGACATCGAATGTGATCGCGGCTCGGGTGGCGTGGACCGATCCCACAACAGGGCGGCTGTCCTCGCTGCCCTCGTACTGGCTGACCACTAGCTGATCGGTGGCATCGGCGTCGCCGTAGCCGTGCAGGAGTCGGCCGACGGGGTCGGTGGGGTTGACGTCGTCGCTCGGCGTGGCGGTGTTGGTCGGTTGTGTGTAGAGGAAAGCCGTTGAGCTGTAGTCGGGTTGGACCATATTGCGTTTTCCGTGCTCGATGCCGAATCGGATTGCCGAGTGGTAGTCGATAGCCTCGGCGAGCATGAGCCGATAGGCGGCCACGCAGTAATCGGCACAGCCGCCGGCGGCCGTGCGTTGATCCGGCTGGCCGGTGAGCGGATCGCTGAAGTGCGTGCCGTTCTTGAAGTACCAACCGCCCTCGTAGAAGTCCTCGGTGCCGGTGCCGTACCACTGAGGCGATGCGGCACCGTCGGTGTAGACGCGTTCGGCTCCTTCCAGAAAGTACGGGGCGTCGTCGCTGAACGCCGTCTTGATCCGAGAACCGCGGATGGTGTGGCTGACGCCGACGAATTTGCCGTGGCCATTTTCATCGGCGAACAACCAGTCCTGACCCAAGATCGTTGGTCCGGCGTGCGAGCGTGCGGTGAAGTAGCCGGCGCGACCACTCGCCAATGCCGGCGCCCACTGTGGGTCGGGCGTGATCACGACATCGCTGTCGATGCCTGCTACGGGATTGCCGGTCGTATTGACCAGGGCGACATGCGCTGAGCGGGCGAACGGCATCGGCCACCACGCCGACAACGACAGCGGCCCGCCGGGCTGCGGGATCGCGGCGAACATCAGCGAACGCACGTCGTTGGCGCCCAGCCCGGCACCGAAGAATTCGCCGAGAGGCGAGTCGACCAGTGTTTGGCCGTCGAACTCGATCCGCAGCCGCAACCCGGTCAGGAGTTGATCCGTCGGTCCCGGTAACCACAGGTGCAATGCCGAAATGCTGCCCGGCCCAGGCGCTTCCGCGATGGTCAGGCCATCTCCGGCGGGAAGCTCGACGACGCGATCGATATGCGCCGCTGCGGGTGCCGCGGGTTTGGGGTCGGCGGTGCTCGCGGCGCGGAGCATGGCCAGCACGTCGAGCGCGGTATCGGAGCGCGAGAAAGTGGCCACGCCGTCGGCTGTCGAGAAGTGGCGATAATCGACGTGGTAGTACTCCAAATTCGATGCGACGCTGATCCGCATCGACTCCCGATACGGCATCGGCACCTTGACGTAGACCCCTCCCGGCGATTGGGCGGCATTGGCTACCAGCGGCCACACGAACGGCGCACCCAGGCCTCCGTCGACCACCGATTGCAATGGTGCGTCGACGGCGGTCTGCCCATCCAGCTCGATGCGGATCGTTCCCAGCGCCCTCACGTTGCCGCCGTCGCGGGTGAACCAGATCGAATCAACCTCTCCCGCACCGCGATCCTCCGCGATGACGCACCCGGCACCCCCAGAAGCCAGACATCCCCCGCTGCCATTCTTGTTACCGGTGGAGATGTCGAAATCGCCGCCGCTCCGATCGAAGCTCGAAACCTGCAGGCTTTGCGTATGGGCGCTCAGGTACGGCAACCGATCCAACCGCCGATAGGTGTCCCAGCCCACTAACCGGGCTCCGAAGCTTGCGACAACCGGCTCGGCCGATGCGCTGCCCGCGGCACCAACTGCGACCACCCCCGACAGTACGAACACTGCAGACAACACCTGAGCGGCCAACCGCATAGCGACAAAGGTTACTTTTCAGGCACGGTGACGAACTCGATTTCCGGTACGCCAATCGGAAACCGTTGGCAGCCAAGGACTGTGCGACGGACAACGCGCCAAGCACCAGCGGGAGACGCGCGATCGGCGCCGTATGCCGGCCGTCGGGGTTTAGTGAATCCGCGACATGCCACGGACAAGGGCGGATACTGCATCCGGACCCAGGCAGATCCCCCACTCCTGACCGATCGAGAGGCAATCGGTGACCGACCGCTGTTTTGCCAGCGTGATGCTCGACGACGAACTGTGGCGCTCGCTGGCCGCGGTCGGTGCAGACCACCAGGTGCCCTGGGTGCATGGATGCACCCTCGAGCATGGCCATGACGGTGACCACCGGGCCCTGGCTTACCGCGGCGGTGGGCAGGATTACTGGGTGCACTGGGACGAACGGCGAAAACCCCGCCTCGACACAGTCGGCGATCCCGCACCGCCTCAGCCGCCACCGGCGATGCCGACCATTGCCCACGTGTCCCCCGCGCCCGCATCTGAGCAGCCCGATGCGCTGTGGGCCATCGCCGCGGCGTTGGAACGCCTGGCCGATGTGATCGCCGCCGCCTTCGATTCCCCCGACAAACCGGGTCGGCACAGCGGCGGCGGCACCGGCCCGGGATCCTGACTGATCCGAGCGCGTTGGCAGTATCTGGCAGTGCTCGGCATGGACCGGGCAGCGGCCGCTGACCTTCGATGATGTCGGACCTGCACCGACTATTCGAGGAGGAACCACCGACATGCCACAACTTGCACTCAAGCAGGCAACCATCGAATACCTGGAGCTGGGCCCGCAGGATTCACCCCACCCGCCGGTCCTGTTTGTCCACGGCATTCTGGTCGACGGACGACTGTGGCGGGAGGTCGCCGAAGGGCTGGCGCGCCTCGGTTTTCGGTGCGTCGTGCCGACGTGGCCGCTGGGCTCCCACACCATCCCGGTCAACGAAGCCGCCGTGCTTTCGCTGGCCGGTGTCGCCGAGATGATCAACGACGCGATCGTCGCCCTCGATCTTTCCGATGTCACGCTGGTCGGCAGCGACACCGGCGGCGGGATCTGCCAGCTGCTCGTCGACGCCTACCCGGACCGGATTGGCCGGCTGGTGCTGACCAACTGCGACGCCTTCGACAAGTGCCCGCCGTTCCCCTTCGACGTCGTGTTCGGATTACTTCGTGGCCCCATTTCGATCAAGGCGCTCTTCGGGCAAATGCGGTGGCGCACGCTGCGTCACTCGCCACTCGGCTTCGGTCTGCTGGCCAACCAGCTCGATCCGGACCTCACCGCTGCGTGGCTGCAGCCCTGCCTCAGGGACTCCCGCATCTGCCGCGATCTGGCGACGCTGCTGCGTCAGGTGGCCACCACCGACCTCACCGGTGTGGCTACCCGTCTACCCGAGTTCGCCAAGCCCGTCACGATCGTGTGGGGCCAGCGGGACCGCTGCTTCACCCCCGAGCTGGGTCGACGCCTGGCCGGATTGTTCGGCAATGCAAAGCTGATCGAGCTGCCGGGCGCCAAAACCTTTGTCGCCCTTGATGAGCCGCAGGCAGTGATCGACGCAATCGCTTAGCTTACGAACCGCCGGTCAACACCGCGACACGGCAGGCTGCGCAAAGAGCTTTCCCCATTCATGGCGTGCCGCCGACTGTGCGTCGGTGAACGTGCGGGATGATTTTCCGCCGCTGCCCGCGAGATGCACCAGCGCCCAGGCCATCGCGAACACCGGCATCCTGTGACGCTGCGCCGCGCCGAGCAGCTCATGCAAAGCCGACTCCGAGCTGCACCGACGAAGGCCGATCAGAATGCCTTGTGCCGTATCGAGGATGCGACCATTTTGCGGGTCGGAAGAGATCTGGGCGTGCACCCAGTCCGCCATCATGCCGTGCTACCTCCCTTGGACAAGGAATTCCGCTGGGGTGCACAAAACTTGCGAACGGCTTCGCGAGTTGCGCACTGTGCCATGATTTGTGCGGCCGCCGTGCTGCGCCAGATCACCGTTCGCATCGGTATGCACCTGTGATCATCTCGATACGTAATCCGCTAGCTGACTAGCGAAGTGGAGCAATGGCGCTCAGCCGTGGGGCGCTTCCGATATCTTGCTGTCCGGCTTGCCGATCGTCTGGCAGTACGTCGTCGCCGACAGGCGCGTCGCCGTGAGCTCTATACCGGTCGGATCAGTGCCGTTCTTGTCCTTGAGCATTTTGCTGATCTCTTCGTTTTGCTTCTTCTCGTCCTGCGTGGTGAAGTCCTTGCATTTTGTATCGCCACCGGTGTTGACGATCTGCGAGGCAGAGCACCCGCTGAACAAGAGCGCGGCGATCGCGATCGCAACGGCTGCAATTGGCTTCATCGTGGGGCCTTCCTGAATCGACGTGGTAACCACTTATACACCGATGCGCCTGATTACAAACGCGCTTCGCCTGTTCAGGGACGAACTTCGTTGATTCAGAAGGCTTTCACCCGAGCCGGGCTACATTTGCGCCCACACGATCTTGGTTTGCAGGTAGGTCTCGATACCCGCCTTGCCCGATTCGTACCCCCAACCGGATTGCTTGTATCCGCCAAAGGGCATGGAGTGGTCGAACTGCATCTGGCAGTTCAGCCCGACCGTTCCGGCCTTGAGCCGTTTGGCCAACCGGTGCGCCCGGCCGAGGTCGCGCGTCCATGCCGTCGCAGCCAACCCGTAGGTGCTGTTGTTGGCCAGGGCCACCGCTTCGTCGTCGTCGTCGAACGGCAGGATCGTGACCACGGGGCCGAAGATCTCCTCCTGGAATAGCCGGCTTGTGTCGGGGTCGACGTTGGTGACGACGGTCGGGTGCACGAAGTATCCCTTCCGATCCAGCCGGTGCCCGCCGGTGACCAGCTCGACGCCGTCGGCTTTGCCCTGGTCGAGGTAGCCCAAGACGCGGTTGAGCTGCTTTTGACTGATCAGCGGGCCGATCACGGCGCCCTCTTCCTTGGGGCCACCGAGTTGCATGGTGTTGGCCATGTTGGCGATCCCTTCCACGACCCGCTCGTAGACGCCACGCTGGGCGAACACGCGAGATCCGCACACACAGGCCTGGCCGGAGTGGATGAACGTGCCGAACGACGCCACCGTGATGGCCATATCCAGGTCCGCGTCATCGAAGATCAGCACCGGTGACTTGCCGCCGAGCTCCAGCGTGACCTTGTTGAGGTTGCTGCTGGCGGAGGCGTGCACGATTTCGCGGCCGACCTCGGTCGACCCGGTGAAGGCGACCTTTTCGACGTCGGGGTGCGCCGTGATCGCCGCACCCGCGGTGTGCCCGTAGCCCAGCAGTAAGTTGACGACGCCCTCCGGCACGCCGGCCTCGGCCAGGATCCGGTCCAACACGAGCGCCGACAGCGGGGTCTCCTCGGCGGGTTTGACCACGCTGCTGCAGCCCGCGGCCAGCGAGGGCGCCAGCTTGGCGCAGAAGTTGAACACTGGGCCGTTCCACGGGAAGATCAGCCCGACCACCCCGTAGGGCTCGCGCAGCGTGTAGACGTGCTGGTGCGATTCGATGCCGGTCAGCCCGCCGGTGTTCACGTCGCGTGCGATGCCGTCGATCTTGGTGCACCAGCCGGCGTAGTACCGGAACCATTCGGACCCGACTTTGGTGATGATCTGCGCCTGGGCCGGCGGGATGCCGGCGTTGACGGATTCCAGTTCGGCGAGGATGTTCGCGTTCTCGTCGATCAGGTCGGCGATCCGCCACAGCACCCGGGCCCGGTCGTAGTCGGCCATGCCCGACCACACCCCCGATTCGGCGGTCGCCTTCGCCCGCGCCACCGCCTCGTCGACGGCCTCGGGGCCGCAATCGGTGAACTCGGTGAGCTGCTCTTCGGTGGCGGGATCGATGACCGGAATTACCTCGCCGGTGCCCGGTCGTTTACGAATCTCGTCGAGCACATCCTGGACCGTCATAGGTCTCCCCTTCTCGCGTCATTGCGATGTCTTGGTTTCGGGGCGCCCGTTCTATCGGGGATCGCCAGGCCGTAGGTTATGCGCTTAACCAACGGATGTCCAGGCTACGTGGATGACCGCACGATCAGGTGAGCGACGTCGGTGGGCTGCGGAGCCGGCGGGGCCGGATAGCCCAGTTTGGCGAGGACAGCCGCGATGGCGGCGTCGGCCACCGCAACTGGGTTGAACTCCACCGTGGTCAGCGGCGGCGTGCTGAATTCCCCCACGGGATTGGCGTCCACGCCCATCACGGCGAGGTCGGCCGGGCAGCGCAGTCCCGCCTCACGAATGCCGTAGAGCACCAGGCAGGCGATCTCGTCGCTTTGCGCGCACACCGCGGTCACGCCGGCACTTACCCAGCGCGTCACGACGTCGGCCGCATTGTCGACGGTGACATCGTCGACGCTGATCGGCGGAAGTTTCTGCGCTCGCGCGGCGCGGGCAACACCCTCCAGCCAATAGTCGCCCAGCGCACGCCATTTGGCGATCGCGGTGTAAGCAAACGCGATCTTGCGGTGCCCACGGGAGACCAAGTGCTCGACGCGAAGCGCGCCGACCGACAAATGAGGATCACCGAGGGCGGGCAGCGTCCCGATCTCGATCAAGGGCACATTGGCGGCGTCCACCGCGCCGCGTGCATCCTCGCTCAGCGGGAACAGGCTGGTGACGGCAATCGGGTCGAGGCTGTCGACCGCGTCGATGACGTGCTGATCGTCCTCGGTCTCGAAGATCTGCACCTGCAGCAAACCGCGGCGGGCCAGTTCGGTGGTCATCCGGCTGCCCGCCTGCATCGGCATCTCGCCCACCGCCACCCGCGGCACCACATACAAGACCACCCCGCTCTTGCCGCTGGCGAGATTGCGCGCGGCGACGTGGGGCCGGTAGCCCAGCTGCTCAGCCGCCCGGTAGACCGCCTCGCGGGTGCGCGAGGAGATGCGCCGGCCTTCGGAATTGTTCAGGACATAGCTGACCGTCGCGGTCGACACGCTCGCCAGACGGGCCACGTCGGCGTGCGTGGGGCGCGCGGCTTTGGCTACATTCGGTGCCTCACCGTCCGGATCAGCCATGCCTCATCGTGGCACGCCGACATGCCATCCGGCACCACCGCGGGTTATGTTGCGCCCGATGAGATTCGTACTGGCCGGCTACGGGAGTCGCGGGGATATCGAGCCCTGCCTGGCCGTCGGCACAGAGTTAACGCGGCGCGGTCACGACGTCCGTATGGCGGTTCCGCCCGACATGCTCGGCTTCGCCGCGTCGGTGGGGCTTGCCACGGTCGCCTACGGGCAGGACACCCGGGAGCAGACCAACGCGGCCACGGATTTCCTTCGCCAGGTACAGAATCCGATCATTGCGTTGGCCGACGTTGCCGAGCGGGTTACCCGGGCCTGGTTGGACAAGAGCACGACGCTGACGTCCTTGGCCGACGGCGCCGACCTGCTCCTGGCGGGAATGAACGAGCAAGCTCTCGCCGCCAATGTCGCGGAGTACCAAGGCATTCCGCTGGCTGCGCTGCACTTCTTCCCGGCCCGGATATGGTCGTCGGGCCCGCTGTACGCGCCGATCACGAAGGCGGCCGAAGAGGCCCAACGCCGTGCGCTGGGGCTGGCGGAAGCGACAGGACGCATATCGCTGGAAATCCAGGCCTACGACCAGCTTTGTCTGCCCGGGCCGGCGACCGAATGGGTGGAACGCGACGACCGACGGCCCTTCGTCGGCGCGCTGACGCTGGGGTTGCCGACGGACGAGGACGACAAGGTCTTGTCCTGGATTGCGGCCGGAACGGCGCCGATCTACTTCGGCTTCGGCAGCACGCCGATCGCCTCCCCCGCCGACCTGGTCGACATGATCGGCGCGGCGTGCAGGCAGTTGGGCGAACGGGCGTTGATATGCGGGGGCGCCAACGACTTCAGCGATATTCCGCATCCCGAACACGTGCAGATCGTGCGCGCAGTGAATCACGCTGCCGTGCTTCCCGTCTGCCGCGCCGTCGTTCACCACGGGGGTGCCGGCACCACGGCCGCCGGCGTGCGGGCGGGAATTCCGACATTGATCCTCTGGCACTGGCTGGATCAGCCCATGTGGGCAGCTGGTGTCGAACAGCTGAAAATTGGCTTGGCGCGCCAGTTTTCATCCACCACCAAGGAATCGCTGGTCGCGGACCTGCGTGCCGTCCTCACGCCGCAATACGCCAGCCGGGCTGCCGAGGTGGCCAGCCAGATGAGCACGCCTGCCGAAAGCGTCGCCCGGGCCGCCGATCTCCTGGAACGCGCTGCCCGCCAGCATTAGACGGGCCACACTTCGCGTCGCCATGCGGCGTCGAAGAACATCCACTCGTAGCGTGCGGCGGTGGCGAAATGCTCCCGCGCGCGAGCCTCTTCGGCGGCACCCAACGTCGCGCCGACCCCGTCGGCCAGGGTCAGCACCTCGTCAACCAAGGTCTGATACTGCTCGTCGGCATACGTGTCGATCCACCGTTGATAGCGCGGGTCCGGCGAGCCCCGGGTGACCAGCTCCGTACCCACCTCGGCGTAGATCCAGTAACACGGCAACACCGCCGCCAGCCCGTCGGCGAAGCTGCCGCCGTACCCGGTGGCCAGCAGATAACTGGTGTAGACGCGGGTCGTCGGCGCAACCGGAACGGTATCGGGGTTGTCGATGCCGAGTTCGGGCAGCAGCGATTCGTGCAGCGCCAGTTCGACGTCGACGGTGGCGGCGGCGTGCCGCGCGAACATGCCGACGCCCGCCAGGGTGGGCGCCTTGCTGCCGACGACCGCCAGCGTCCGCGCGAAATCATTTAAGTAGTACGCGTCCTGCACCACGTAGTGGGCGAAAGCCGCCGGGTCGAGCCGGCCGTCGGTGAGGCCGGCCAGGAATGGGTGATCCCGGATCGCGGCGTATATGCCGGCTGCCTCGGCCCACAGTCGTCCGGTCCAGCCATCTCGCCTCACTCCTGCGATGATTCCAGGTGTGCACCGCAGCGATGTCGGGGTGATCGGCGCCGGAATTGTCGGGTTGGCCACCGCCGCCGCGCTGACCGAGCGCGGGGTTTCGGTGACCGTCTACGAGCGCGGCGTGCCAGGGCAGGGTCAATCGGGCGGCCAGTCACGCATCTTCCGGCATGCCCACGACGATCCCCGCCTGGTTGCCCTCGCCAAGTCGAGCCGGCTGATCTGGGACGAGTGGGGCGATCGGTTCGGGGTCGAATTGGTCTCTGGGGACGGCGTGGTGGCGATGGGGCCGTCCGCCGAGCGCCGCCTCGACGTCATGCACGACGTGGGTGGGCTCGCCGTTAGCCGCATCGACGCCGGCGAGCTGCGCGAGCGGCTGCCCATTCTCGGCGACTTCGACGGTGCCGCGGTTCTCGACGAGCGCGGCGGCTCGATTCGCACGACGGCGGCGATCGCTGCGCTCACCGCCGCGCTCCCCGGCGAGTTGGTTGCTGACGAGGTGTTACTCGTGCGCCCCACGCCGGACGGCACGGTCGAGGTTCGCGCCGGCGGTGTGACCGCCGAACACGGCAGCGTGGTGGTGTGCGCCGGGCGCGGCACCGCTGCGCTTGCCCGCGGGGTCGGGCTGGCCTTGCCGGTCCGCACCGGCGCCCATGTGCGCCTGACCTATGACGTCCGTGGCGGACCACCGCCCACGCTGGCATGCCTGCAGGACGGCAGCGGCGCATTCGGGGAGACCGGCATCTACGCGGCGGCGGAGCCCGGCAACGGCCGTTACGCCGTCGGGCTCAGCGACTATGTCGATGCGCCCGACGGTGGCCTGCTGGATCCGGCGGCCCTGGCCCAGCTTGCGGAGCGGGCAACCGGTTACGTCGAACGTGCTCTGCCCGGCCTTGATCCCAGGCCCGTCGACGTCCGGCATTGCTGGGTCACCGAATTGCCCTGGGGCTCAGACGGTGTGGGCGTCTGGGAGGCCGACGGGATGTATTTCGTTGCAGGACATAATCTTTACAAGCACGCACCGGCGCTCGGCCGCGCGCTTGCGGCCGCAGCGACGGGTGACGGCCTGCTCGACGAGCTGCGGCCCGACGCCAAGCTGGGCGCCCGCTGAGCCCGGGCTATCGGCTGCGGATCCAGCGCGGTAGCCCGAATGACCGGAGCACATTGTTTTCGAAGCGGGTCATCGCGCAGATCCGCTCGCCGGCAAGTGTCAGGACATAGAGGCCCACGCCGTGGCTGATGCCGTTGCCGCCGCGCAAGTAGGCCCCGAACGCCGGCTGTCCATTTGCGCGCGTCGGCACCAGGTCGAACCTCCGCTCGGAGCGGAAGATGCTGGCGCAGAACGACGTAACGACGCCGCGGCCTTCATACTCGAACGGCATCGGTGGCATCGAGACAAAAACGTCGTCGGTCAGAAGCTCCACCAGCGCCTCGAGATCGGCTGACTCCCAGGCACGGACGAATTTCGCGACGACCGCATCCTCCGCGGCCGAGTGCGCCGCCGGAGGTGGTTCGCGATCACCCCCGAGCTGTCGACGGCGCAGACCGGCGCGCGCCCGCTTGAGTGCGCTGTTGGCGGCGTCGACGGTCGAGTCCAGCATCTGGGCCACCTCGCCCGCCCCGAATCCGAGGACGTCGCGCAGGATCAGCACAGCGACCTGCCGGGGCGGCAGCGACTGAAGGGCGGTCACGAACGCCAACGAAATCGATTCCCTCTGCTCGTACTGGGCTTCGGGGCTGCCCGCCACATCGAAGTCGAGCATGACGTCCGGCAGCGGCTCAAGCCAGACGATCTCGCCCAGCCGGGTCGGTTCGGGCGGCACGACACCGGGCACGTTCCACTCCTTGGCCGGGCGCCGGGAAGCAGACCGGCGCATGTTCAGGCATCGGTTGGTGGCGATCCGGTAGAGCCAAGTGCGAAACGAGGACCGTTCCTGGAAACCTGCCAGGGCTTGCCAGGCGGCAACCAGCGTGTCCTGAAGCGCATCCTCGGCATCCTGGAAGGAGCCGAGCATCCGGTAGCAGTGCACCAACAGCTCTCGGCGGTGCGGCTCGGTCACCTCGCGGAATGCATCGCGGTCACCGGCTCGGGCCATGGACATCAGGTCGTCGCGCACCACCCGCATGACCTCCGTCCCGCCGCTCGCCAGCTACTTCTACCTCGTATGGACACCGGCCGAGAGGTGAATTGGGCGATCGGGCGGCGCCCAACACCCCGATCTCGCGGTGTCTACATCGGTAGTCGGACAAACCCAGCAGAAGGAGGCGCCCCCAATGGGAAAGCTCGTCATGAGCGAGTTCGTCTCGCTCGACGGGGTCATCCAGGACCCTGACGGACAAGAAGGCTTCGTAGTCGGCGGCTGGGTCGGCAAGGTCTTGGATCACGACGAGCTCAGCAAGGTCAAGTTCGACGAGGCGCTGGCTGCCGAGGCCCTGCTGTTCGGGCGGCGAAGCTACGAGTGGTTCGCGCAGCGGTGGCCACGGCGGCGTGGTGATTTGGCAGACCGGCTGAACAGCTTGCCCAAACACGTCGTGTCGTCGACCTTGCACGATCCGGAATGGACCAACACCAGCGTGCTCAGGGGTGAAGTGGCGAAAGCGGTCTCGAAGCTGAAGCAAGAAGTCGCCGGGGACATCGTCGTCTATGCCAGTTTCCAGCTCTTGCACACGCTGCTCGCGCACGACCTCGTCGACGAGATGCGGCTGACAATCGTGCCGGTGGTCCTCGGTGCCGGAGAGCGGCTCTTCACACGGATCGGAGACCCAAAACCCATGCGCCTCACCGGCATCCGGACCGTCGACGACCAGATGGTCCTGTTGACCTACCGGCCCGCTCGTAACACCTTGACTACGGCACGCCCAGTGCGCCGCTGAGATATTCGGCGCGGCAGGCCCGGCGGGCCAGCTTGCCGCTGGTGGTGCGAGGGATTGCACCGGCGGGAACGATGCGCACGTCGGAGACGGTCAGGCCGTGCCGGTGTGTCACCGCTTTCCGGATGGCCTCGATTGCCGGCTGCGGATCACCGCGCCCGGTGCCCGCCGCGCGTTCGGCGATGATCACCAAACGAGTGGCGCTGTCGTCGTCGTTCGCCGGCACAGTGAAGGCCACCACGTAACCTTTCCGCACCGTCGGCGACGCCTCGGCAGCGGTGGCTTCGATGTCCTGCGGATAGTGGTTGCGGCCGTCGACGGTCACCAGATCGACGATTCGGCCGATGACGTAGAGCTCCCCGTCGAGATACATGCCCAGATCCCCGCTGCGCAGCCAGGTGCCGTCGTCGCGTGAGCCGTCGGCGTGGCTGCCTTGTGGAAGCCGGGCCCGCAGGGTGGCACCGAAGGCCGCCCGCGTTTCGTCGGGTCGTCCCCAGTAACCCCGGCCGATGTTGTTGCCCTGCAACCAGATTTCGCCCACTTCACCGTCGGGCAGTTCCTCGCCGGTGTCCGGGTTGACGATCACGGCCCACTGGCTGCGGGCGATCCGGCCGCAGGACACCTGCGCCACCGCGTTGGGCGCGTCTGCCGCGACTCGCACGGCATGACCGGCGCCCAATTGCTCGCGGTCGAGATACACCACCGACGCTTGCGTATCCGGATCGGTGGTCGAGATGAACAACGTTGCCTCCGCCATCCCGTACGAGGGCTTGAACGCGGTGCGCGGTAATCCGTACGGCGCGAACGCCTCGTTGAACGCGGTCATCGCCTCGATGCTGACCGGTTCGGAGCCGATGATCAGCACGACGTTGCTCAGGTCGACGTCCTCGCCCGGGGCGGGCAAGCCGCGCTGTGCGGTCCACTCGTAGGCGAAGTTCGGCGCCGCGGTGACCACTCGGCTGTGCCGCGACTCGGCCGACATCGCATGAATCCAGCGCTGCGGCCGACGGACAAACGCAGTCGGCGACATCAGTGTCGAGTGCCCGCCGTACACCGCCGGGAAGCCGATCATCGAGAGGCCCATGTCGTGGTAGAGCGGTAACCAGCTGACGCCGTGGGTGTTTCGGTCCAAGAGGTCGATCGACAGGATCATCTGTATCAGGTTTGTGCCCACCGCCCGGTGTGTGACCTCGACGCCAACCGGCGGCCGCGTCGACCCGGACGTGTACTGCAGGTGCGAAATGGCGTCGATTTCGAGGCTGACAGGAACGAACGCCTCGGCCGCCGAGTCGGGTATCTGATCGATGACCAGCACTTGCGGATGTTGGCCGCGCGGAAGCGTCGCCAGAAACGCCTCGACGGAGTCGGTCGCCGCGGCTGTCGTCAGGACCACGGTCGGCCGGGCGTCGCGAAGCGCGATGTCGAGGCGTTCGGCATGGCCGGGAAGTTCCGGCGCGAACAACGGCACCGCGATGGTTCCCGCCTTGACCGCGGCGTAGAACCCGGCCACGTAGTCGAGGCCCTGCGGCGCGAGGACGGCCACCCGGTCGCCCTGGTCGGCGGCTTGTTGCAGGCGTGCACCAATGGCTCGCAGTCGCACACCGAATTGAGTCCAGGTCAGTTCGACGGCCTGTCCCTCATTCGAGCGGGTGTAGTCGAGGTAGCGGTACGCGACCGCGTCCCCGACGTTGGCGATGTTGCGGTCGATCAGCGAAATCAGGTTGACATCCGCCGGCAGCGCGATGCCGCCATCGGCGTCCAGGCAGTCCTCGATCTGCAGCAAGCCCTGACCGGTCACGGATTGCCGCGGGATGCCTCGACCCATACCAGCAGTTTATTGACGCACAGCCACTTTGAGCTCGCTCAGGGGAAGCCGTGGCGCGAATCACCGCCGCGCTTCGACGAAATAGCCTCGCGGCACATCCGGCACATCCATCGGCGTGACGGGCGCGTACCACCGGTTCCATTTATTGCCCGGCTCGGCGACGTCGGTCACGGTGGCAGACCAGCCCAGGCGGCCGGCCAACTCGGCGGGCTGGTCGGTGGCGAACAGCCACGGCGAACCTTGTTGCGCCATAGCCTCGCGAACCGGCGCCATCATCGGCGAGTCCAGCAGGGTCTTGCCGACCACGTCATACAGCAACACAGAATTGGGCGCAGACAACGCGTGCACGCGCTCGAACAGTGTGCGCACGGCGGTTTCGTCGAGGTATTGCAGCAGGCCTTCGATCAACCAGGCCGTCGGCGTCTCCGGATCGAAGCCCGCCGACTGCAGGGCGCCGGGCCAATCGTCGGCCAGGTCGACGCCGACGGCCACCCGCCGACAGCGCGGCTGGTCGTCGGCAAGCAGTTCCGCTTTGGCCGCGATCACCTCGGGCTGGTCCACCTCGTAGACCGTCGTGTCGTCCGGCCAGGGCAATCGGTAGGCGCGGGCATCCATTCCCGCCGCCAGGATGACGACCTGCCTGGCCTCCCGCGCGGCCCGCAGCACGGCCTCGTCCCAGAACCGGGTGCGGACCACGATCTGCATGGTGGACTGTTCACCGGATGCGGCAAGCGCTGCTTCGAGCAGCTTGCGCCCCGTCTCCCCCGCCAATTTGGCTGCGAACGGATCGCTGAAAAGCCTGTCGTCGCGGGTGGATTCGTCGGCGCGGATGGCTGCTACCAATAGCGCCGTATCGGCCACTGCCTTGCGTGTGGTGTCCATGCGGCAATCATCTGGGTTTGACCGTTGTCTGGCTTGTAAATTTTGGTCCGGCGAGTTCGACGTGGCTGGGCAACCAGGACCGGCGGTGCGCGTACTGGCTGGGGGACAGCGCAGTGAAGGACCGAAACTCGCGCACGAAGTGCGCCTGATCGAAGTAGCCCAGATCGGCCGCAATAGTCGCGCCCCGCGCCTCGCCGGCATTGAGCCGTTTCAGAGCGGCCTGCAATCGTCGCACCCGCAGATATGCCTTCGGCGCCAGACCTACCTCCGTGCGAAACAGAGCTGTGAGCCGCTTCGGTGAAAGTCCGGTCAGCTCAAGGACATTGGCGACCCGCAGCGACGGGTTGTGCTCGACTCGGCCCAGCACGGCGGCCAGACCCGGATGGTGCTGACGACCGTCACACAGCATGCAACCCAGCAGGAACGACTCCAACAATGCAATCCGGGACACTGCCGAGGAAGCCTCGACCAGCCGCTCCCGCAACACCGTTGCGTCGTTTCCCCACAGCTCGGACAGACCGATGCAGGAATTCTCCAACTCCCCCAACGGGATTCCCGTGAACGGTAGCGCACCACCGGGCCGGAAGTGGACCGTCATGACCGTCTGTGCGGCGTCGATGCGGGTCACATACGAGGCGACGCCGGCGCCGGCGATGAACGCCGGCGGCACGTCCAGCCTGGTGTGGCCGTCGGCGGCATAGAAGTCGACCCACGAGCGGCCACTGACATCGACGACGATGGTGGCCGCTCCGCGTGGCAGCGCCCGACTCCGGTGCGGGCCGCCCGTGTCGCGCGCCCAGTACCCGAAGTAGTCGAGGTAGTCGGTCAGGGGCGGCCGGGGCCGATGCAGCTGCGGTCCGGCGGTCATCAACCGTCTATCTGCCCGGAGATTCCGCGCTCGATGCTCGCCTGAGTCGAGGCCGGCAACACGATGAGACCGTCGAGCTCCTTGCGGGCAACGTCGTAGGCGTTCTGGCGCTCCTGTGGCGTCGCGGCGGCGTCCGATGCCACCCGCAACAGGTTTTCGGCGCGCGCAATGCGCTGCTGCTCGTCTCGGGAAAAGTTGTTGCGGCGCAGGCGTTTTGCCTCTGCTTCGGCGATATTGAACGCGGTCACGTAGTCTTCGACAGCGGCCAGGTAGCGGCCGGCCGTGTCGCTGTCGTCGAGCAGATCCTCGGCTTTGGCCGGTCGCAGCAGATCAGCCCGAAGCTTCGCCTTGTGGAATGCGATCGTCAGCGGGTGGCGCATGTCGGTCATGAGTGGGAATTCCAGAAGCTTGGCGAAGTCCAGTTCGTATTCCAGCCAGCGCGTATCCGTTCGGTCGTGCTCCGCTATGACCCGGGTCAGCGACCGCCACCGGGCTGCCGGGTTGGCAGTGCCGGGTTCCCTAGGCTCTGGCCGGCCGCCTTGTTCTCGTGCCCGGGTGAACGCTTTGACCGCCGCAATGATCATCCCGGCCAGCGGCAGCGCCAGAATGAGGAACTCGGCCAACCGGAACAGCAAACCCACATGGCCAGGATGCCACCGACGTCACAACGGCGACTCGTGCATGACCAGAGTGATGAAGACGTAGGCCATGCACATGAGCAGGTTCAGGGAGGCCAGCACCAGACCGACGACGATCAGCCAATGGATGACGTCGCGTCGCCTGCGCTTCAACCTCGCATGACGCTGCTCGCGCATGAGCTCGGTCGCGGCGAGCGCAAAGTTGACGTCGACCAGTTCGTCGGAGAGGAAGGGCGCACCGGCGGCGATCTCCTGGAGCCGCGACGCCGGAATTCCGACGCCGACCCCGGCGAAACGCCGACTCATCCGTCGAGCCCGTCTGCGGCTGAGTGACGCGTGTCCCCCGTCCCACAGGTTGGACGAGGCCGTCATAGCGATCACTTTAATGCGACAGGGCCGTCGCGGAACAGCCGTAGTGGCCGCGTCGGCTGGTCAGCCCCGACGCTCGCGGACCTTGTAGGTCGCCGGCCACGATTTTTTGGAGTCGTCCCCCACCAACGGTGTCCCCAATCCCCCGACTTTGATGTCGTAGGCCTCCTTGCCGGCGCCGACTTCACGCTTGACGTGTTCTTGAGCCAGGTAATACAGCTCGTCGATCGTCGCTTCGTCATAGGCCACGAACGTCGTCTTACGCGCGACATCGCCGGACACGCTGGTCATTCTGGTGAACAGGATGTTCGACGCAATGGCCGCCAGCGCCAAGAGCGTGAGCGGGACGACCCAGTACCAGACGAAGGACAAGGGCCGCGTCGAGTCGACAATCGTGGCGTCTGCCGAGACAAGCGACGGGAGCACTGTCGACACCGTCATGGCGGCGAACACCGCAACCCACATCCAGGTGAGCAGCGCGCCGGCCCGGCCGAATGCCGCGGTTGTCACCGCGTCGGCAGACTGGTCTACTCGGACGGCCTCGGCGACGAGCGGCTTGCCGATCAGCACTCCGGCCAGCGCTACGGCGAACAGTGCTGCGTTGCTCAGCGGCTGCAGCCATCGCTCATCGAAAGACTG
The DNA here is from genome assembly GCF_002101735.1 of Mycobacterium kyorinense. Taxonomy (GTDB): domain Bacteria; phylum Actinomycetota; class Actinomycetes; order Mycobacteriales; family Mycobacteriaceae; genus Mycobacterium; species Mycobacterium kyorinense. The sequence goes on from NZ_LQPE01000076.1 coordinate 27,929, forward strand.
GCTCATCGTGAACGTGAGAGCCGCTAGCACCACAAACGTTCCGACAGCCCCGATTTCAAGCGTGCCTCCAGGGCCTCTTGCTGCCCGCCCGAGCGCCCAGCCGGCGACGGCGACCGCCAATGCGACCAACGCCGAAACGGCGAACGGGACGTTGGCGACAAGTACCCAATAGACGATCCACGGCGCGAGGCCGACCAGAATTCCCACGATGGGTCAGTGTATGGCGGCTCCTGATGAGCGGCGCCGCGTCCGCGCTCGGCTATCGTTGGTGGGGTTCGAACTCTTTACCCGGGAGGGCGATTGTCGATGCGATACAACCCTCCGCCGAACTGGCCCATGCCGCCCGAGGGTTGGGTGCCGCCACCCGACTGGTCGCCGGATCCGTCCTGGCCACCGCCGCCGAAAGGCTGGAAGCTCTGGGTCGAAGATCCCGCCGACTCGCAGAAGACCAAGTCCCGGCTGGAACGACTTCAACGCAGCGACGACGTGGAGTACTTCGGCAATGACCGGGCGTGGTCCGACGATTCGGAAGCGGGAGCGCCCGTCGACCAGCTGAGCGCTGAGCCGTTGCCGGCAGGGCCCACCGAAGTCGCACCCGAGGACGTCTCGGTGCACCATCTGGGGCATCGCGCGGCGATCCGGTGGGACGACGAGCGCAGATACGACCTGGGCACGATCGTCGCCGTGTCGGCCGATTCGGGGGCCATCAGCGTCAAACTCGCCGGGCTCGAAAAACCGGTTTCGTTCGCGCGCGACGAACCGCGCCGCGGCGCCAATCCCCGCCTCTACGTGTGGATTTGAGCGCCGGTCAGCCCGGCTCGCCAACCTTGACGAGCATCTTGCCGATGTTGGCCCCGGTGAAGAGACCGTTGAGGGCGTCGACGCACGACTCGATGCCCTCGTAGACGGTCTCGCGGTGCTTGAGCAGGCCTTGTTGCTCCCATTGCCGTAACGCGGCGAAGGCCTCGTCGAAGCGGCCCCACTCGTCGAGCGCGTTAAACCCTTGCATCAGCGCCGTTTTGGACAGCAGGTTGACGTAGTTCGCCGGGCCCGGATGCTCACCGGTCAGGTAGCTGGAGATGACGCCGCACAGCACGACTCGCGCCTTGGGCGCCAGCCGGCCCAGCACTGCGTCGAGGATCGGCCCGCCGACATTGTCGAAGTAGACGTCGACGCCCCGGGGACAGTGCTGCTTGAGTGCCGCCGGCAGGTCGCCCGCGCGGTAGTCGATGCATGCGTCGAACCCGAAGTCCTCCACCACCGCCCGGCACTTCTCGGGGCCGCCCGCAATACCGACCACCCGCGCGCCGGCGATCTTGGCGATCTGCCCCGCCACCGAGCCCGTGGCGCCCCCTGCGGCGGAGACCACCACCGTCTCGCCCGGCTGGGGCCGGCCGATACCGGTCATGCCGAAGTAAGCGGTAGCGCCGGTCGGGCCGTAGACCGACATCACCGCGAGTTGGTCGACGTCCGGCCCCGGGACTGGTGTGGTGAACACGTCGTCGCGCACGATCACGTACTCCTGAAAGCCCGTCAGCGTGGTCACCACGTCGCCGACGGCATAGGCGTCGCAGCGCGTCTTCACCACCTCGCCGATCCCGGCCGCCCGGATGACCTCGCCCAGCTGGACCGGCGGCAGATAGCCCGGCTGGTCGTTGAGCCACGTTCGGGCTGCGGCGTCGATTCCCACGTAGGTGGTGCGGACCAGCGCCTCGCCGTCAGCCGGTTCGGGCGCCGGCGAGCTGACAAGCTCGGTGTCCTCGGGCAGTACCAGACCGGTCGGGCGGCGGCGGAGCAGGATCTGGCGGTTGGTGAGGTCGGGCACGCTGCGAACCTACCCAAGGCGCAGCGCGACCCGTAAAAAGCCAGGATTTTCTTAGTGTTGCGGCGCTGACATCGGGGTACTGCCCCAGCGGTGAACGGTATTGCGGGGAGAGCACCCGATAGGTCTACTCGCTTGTACGCCAAAGGTTTTGCAGGCCCACGGCGATTTTGGTGGGCGGGCTTTATAGCGAACCCGATTGAGGCGGAACCGTGAAATCCGCGGCGCTTGCGGGTATCCGACGAAACAACAGGCAGGACAACCCGCCGGGGCTAGACTCGTGTCGTCTGGGGGGAATCGCGCTGAACAGGAGCGTAAAACCATGGCCACCACCATCGAAGCGGACACCGAGACCCGCACCCCGTTCGACGACGATGTCGCAGCCACCCAGCGGTACTTCGACAGCCCGCGCTTCGACGGCATCACTCGTCTTTACACCGCCCGCCAGGTCGTAGAGCAGCGCGGCACGATCCCCACCGACTACACCGTCGCCAGACGGGCAGCGGAGGCGTTCTACCAGCGCCTGCGCGAGCTGTTCGCCCAACGCAAGAGCATCACCACGTTCGGCCCCTATTCGCCGGGGCAGGCCGTGACCATGAAGCGGATGGGCATCGAGGGCATTTACCTCGGGGGTTGGGCGACGTCCGCGAAGGGTTCCACGACCGAGGACCCGGGGCCCGACCTGGCCAGCTACCCGCTGAGCCAGGTGCCGGAGGAGGCCGCCGGCCTGGTGCGCGCCCTGCTGACCGCCGACCGCAACCAGGAGTACCTGCGCCAGCGGATGAGCGAAGCCGAGCGGGCCGCCACCCCCGCCGTCGACTTCCGGCCGTTCATCATCGCCGACGCCGACACCGGCCACGGCGGCGATCCACATGTCCGCAACCTGATCCGCCGCTTCGTCGAGGCCGGCGTGCCCGGATATCACATCGAAGACCAGCGCCCCGGCACCAAGAAGTGCGGCCATCAGGGCGGCAAGGTCCTGGTGCCGTCCGACGAACAGATCAAGCGGCTCAACACCGCCCGCTTCCAGCTCGACGTGATGCGGGTGCCCGGGATCATCGTCGCGCGCACCGACGCCGAGGCGGGCAACCTGATCGACAGCCGCGCCGACGAGCGCGATCAGCCGTTCCTGCTCGGTGCCACCAACGTGAAGATTCCCTCGTACAAGGCGTGTTTCCTGGCGATGATGCGCCGCTTCTACGAGCTGGGGGTCAAGGAGCTCAACGGTCACCTGCTCTACGCGCTGCCCGACGGCGAGTACGCCGCCGCCGACGCCTGGCTGGAACGCCGCGGCATCGCCGACCTGATCGCCGAGGCGGCCGGTAAGTGGCAGCAGAACGGCACCCACCAATCGCTCGACGCCCTCTACGACAAGGTCGAGGCGCGCTTCGTCGACGTCTGGGAAGACGACGCGGGGTTGATGACCTACGGCGAGGCCGTGGCAGAGGTGCTCGAATTCGCCGAGAGTGAAGACGAAGCCCGCGACATGAGCGCCGCCGAATGGCGCGAGTTCGCTGCTACTGCCTCGCTTTACACAGCGCGGCAGAAGGCCAGGGAATTGGGCGCCGACGCCCGGTGGGACTGCGAGCTGGCGAAGACCCCCGAAGGCTATTACCAAGTGCGGGGCGGCATCCCGTATGCGATCGCCAAATCGCTTGCGGCAGCGCCGTTTGCGGACCTGTTGTGGATGGAGACCAAGACGGCGGACCTGGCCGACGCCCGGGAGTTCGCCGAGGCGATCCACGCCGTTTACCCGGACCAGATGCTCGCCTATAACCTCTCGCCGTCGTTCAACTGGGACACCACCGGCATGACCGACGAGGAGATGCGGGCCTTCCCAGAAGAACTCGGCAAGTTGGGGTTCGTCTTCAACTTCATCACCTACGGCGGCCACCAGATCGACGGCCTCGCCGCCGAAGAGTTCGCCACCTCGCTGCGCCAGGACGGCATGCTGGCGTTGGCCCGCCTGCAGCGCCAGCTGCGTCTGGTCGAATCGCCGTACCGCACACCGCAAACCCTGGTCGGCGGGCCGCGCAGCGACGCGGCGCTACTCGCCTCGTCGGGGCGCACGGCCACCACCAAGGCGATGGGCAAGGGCTCCACCCAGCACCAGCACCTCGTGCAGACCGAGGTGCCGAAGAAGCTGCTGGAGGAGTGGCTGGCGATGTGGAGCGAGCACTACCAGCTCGGCGAGAAGCTGCGTGTACAGCTGCGCCCGCAGCGCGCCGGCTCCGAGCTGCTCGAGCTGGTCATCTACCGAGAAGGAAGCGACGCCGAGGAGCGGCTCGCCAACGTGATCTTCGGCCAGTTCCAGGACCGGCGCGAGGTCAACATCCTGACGGTGCGCGACCAGAACACCTTCGAAGAGAAGCTGCGCCAGAAGCGCTTGATGACCTTGATCCATCTCTGGCTGGTGACCCGATTCAAGGCCGACTGGGTGCACTACGTCACGCCGACCGAGGACAACCTCTACCAGACCGAAAAGATGAAGTCGCACGGCATCTTCAGCGACGTTCACCAAGAGGTCGGCGAGATCATCGTCGCCGAGGTGAACCATCCGCGCATCGAAGAGCTGCTAGCGCCCGACCGTGAGGCGCTGTGGCGGCTGATCCGCAAGGAAGACTAGCCAGCGCGAGCAGACGCAGAATCGCACGCACGGGCTTCAGCTCGTGCGATTCTGCGTCTGCTCAGCGGATTTCGTCCTGGTATTTCTTGGTCATGTGGTCGATGGCCTGAAGTTGGGTCTGGGCCAAGCCTTCTCGTACATCGCTGGCTCGCGCGGCGGCATCGAGGGTCGGTTGCGCCTGACCCTGGAAATGCGGCATCACTTCGGCGGCGAACAGTTCCGCGGAACGCTTGGTCGCCGCCGGATTCGCCCACTCGTGGCCCATCTGCAGCATGCAGCCGAATCCGCCGGATTGGTCCCACAGCCGCTGCACCTGGGCCCGGGCCCGCTCCGGAGTGCCGATGACCCCCGCGCCGTTATCGTTGATGATGTCGATCATCTCGTCGAGCCGATCCCCCGGCATGGTCATCTGCGGGAACGCTGCCACCTTCTGGAAGTAGTGGAACCAGGGCTCGATGCCGAATTTCACGTCGGCGCGGGCCTGTTCGTCCGTTTCGGCGATGTGGAAGGGCCCGACGAGGCTCCAGTTGCCGCGGTCGACGTGCGTCCCGAAGGCCGCGGCGCGCTCTTCGACAATGCCCCAGTGGTAGGCCAGGGCGTCGAAGCCTTCGATGGTCAGCGTCGCGCCGATCGACAACAGGCCGATGCCGTGCTTGCCGGCCAACCGCGCGCCGGTCGGCGACGCGACGGCGGCGACCGCCAGCGGGATGCCGCCGTCGGAATACGGGGCGAGCTGCAGCCGGGCGTCGAACAACTCGTGGGTGGCGGTCTTGGCGCTGACCGTCTCCCCCGCCAGCAGCCGCACGACGATGTCGAGGTTGGTTTCGAGAAGCTCGCGGGTGTCGGTGGGATTCAGCCCGATCATCGCGGAATCGGTCGGCAGCGAGCCCGGTCCCATTCCGCCGATCACCCGGCCGTGGGTGAGGTGGTCGAGCAGCATGAGCCGGTCGGCGACCCACAGCGGATTGTGATAGGCGAGCGAGATGACGCCGGTGCCGAACCGGATCCGTTGTGCGCGTTGCGCGGCCGCGGCGATGAAGATCTCCGGTGAGCTGATGATCTCGCTGCCCGCCGAGTGGTGCTCGCCGATCCACACCTCGTCGAAGCCCAGCGCGTCGAGGTGTTCGATGAACTCCAGGTCACGTTGCAGCGCCAGTGTGGGGTTGGTGCCGGCGCGGTGAAACGGTGCGATGAAATATCCGAACCTGAGCTTGGCCATGGCCGAACCCTAAACCGGGTGCCCGCTTCCCGGGCGGCCGTTTCGGAAACTGCGGCGGCGGCTATGTTCTCGGGATGGCTATCACCGAGTCCCGTGAGGTTGTCATCGAGGCGACGCCCGAGGAGATCATGGATGTGTTGTTCGACCTCGAGTCGCTGACCGAGTGGTCCCCGACGCATCAGGAAGTGGAAGTACTCGAGCGCGACGACCAAGGGCATCCCACCAAGTCCCGGCAGGTCGTGAAGATCGTGGGCATCAGTGACGAGCAGGTGCTCGATTACACCGTGCACGACGACGGGGTGAGCTGGACGTTGGCCAGCTCGAAACAGCAACGCGCTCAAGACGCGCGCTACACCCTCACGCCGCAGGGCGACTCGACCCGCGTCCGCTTCGAGCTCACCGTCGATCCCGTCATACCGGTGCCGGGATTCCTGGTCAAACAGGGGTCGAAGGGCCTGATGGACACCGCGACGGAGGGATTACGTCAGCGCGTCCTCGAGGTCAAGAAGAACAAGTAGCGCCCCGATCACGGCCACCCGCCGCAGACGTTGCCGATGCAACCGCCGCCGCCGCCCGGCCCGCCACCGCCGCCACCGACGCCGGGAATCTGACCGCCGCCACCGCCGGGGCCTCCGCCGCCCGTCGGCCCGCCGGGGATGCTTCCGCCGCCGCCACCTGGGCCGCCGCCACCGGTGGGCCCGCCGGGGATGCTTCCGCCGCCGCCACCTGGGCCGCCGCCACCGGTCGGACCACCGGGGACGCCTCCGCCGCCACCGGGACCGCCGGGGGCAGGTGCCGGTGCCGACGACGGCGGAATCAAGCTCACGCTCGTCGTCGTCGTCGTTGTTGTCGTGGTTGTGGTGGATGTCGGCCCACCCTTTTCGCCGCCGCCACATCCGACTGCCAGCGAAAGCACGGCGGCACCGCCGAACAGCGCGAATGCGATTCTCGGTTGGGATTTCATCAGGCCCTCACTCTCGTCTGTAGCTCGCACTGTCAATTCAAGCCGGGCTGTCTGTACCCGCGATGTGCGAGAACAAAACGTGATACCGGCGATCTGTTTCTATCGCACTTTGGCTGCGCTGTTTGCCGATCAACCACGTTCAATGATGGTCAGCAAACGCTGACCCGTGAGCCTTGTGCCACAAGCAAATTCGCCAGGTGTGGCGTCAGATGCGCTGGGCGGTAGCGATTCCAAGCCAGTCGTCGTCGGCGAGCCTGCGCTTGCTCTGGGGGTCGTAACGCCGCAAAAGCGAAGACACCGTCGCGTGATCGGCGCCCTTGAACCCGTGGGCCGCCAACAGCGCATCCAGCTCGGTGGCGGTGAAGCCGCTGCGGTACGGCTCGCCGCGTCGCGCCACCAAGCGGGCCACTCGACGGGCACTTTCCCAGCGGGGACGTGCCGCCACGACGTTGGCATCGATGTAGTCGAGGACGAGCCGGCTGCCGGGCGCGCACAGCGCGGCCAGGTCGCCCAGCGTGGTGTCGATCGCGTGCCGGGTCAGATATGGGCTCACGCCGAGCCACACGACGACACTGGGCCGTGCCGGGACGAAGCCGCTGTCGATGAGTCGCTTTTGCAGCACGCTCTCTTCGAAATCGCTTGGTACCCAGACGGTTTCGGCAACCGCTGACGCCGGAAGCAATCGTTCGGTCACCGGGCGCTTGTCCTTTTGGGTTGCCGGAGCGTCGACCTCGAAGATCGTCACCGACGCGTCGGCCTTCCGCAGGCTGGTGGTGTCGAATCCGGCGCCGAGCAGCACGATCTGGTCGACGCCGTCGCGGATAGCCGCCTCGCACACCTCGTCGGCATAGCGCACTCGCAACACGATGTGCGCGTGCAGCCCGCCCCACCGCCGATCGAACACCCGGAGTCCGACGTCGGCCGGCAGTCGGTGCGCCAACATCGCCCGCAATACCGGGTGGTGGACAAAATAGCGCGAGTACGGGTCGTCGAGAAGCCGCCGGTCCCGCGGCTGCAGCGTTTCCGCGGCCCGCTGGGCAGCGTTGATCTGTGCGGTCAAACTCGCCCTGCGGTCCAGACGACGGCCGGCCATGGACTCGACGCTACGACATCACCGGTTCAGATGTATGGTCCAATTTGATGCCGGATTCGTGGACCAGTTGGCTCGGTGGCGTCGACTTGCACCTCGAGCTGCCGCCGGGCCGTGGCCGGCGCGCGGCGCTCGAGGATGCGCTGCGCCAAGCGATCCGGGACGGTCGATTAGCCGCGGGCGAACGGTTGCCGTCCTCGCGGGCACTCGCGGCTCAGCTCGGCGTTGCGCGCGGAACGGTCGTCGAGGCCTACGCGCAACTGGCAGCCGAGGGTTACCTGCGCAGCCGCGCAGGCGCTGCCACCGAAGTCGCCCGCGGCCCGGCGCTGCGCACGCCGGGCGTCGCCGCGCCGATCCCGCCGCACATCGTCGCCGATTTCCGCCTCGGTCGCCCCGATCTGAGCATGTTTCCCCGGGTGGAATGGCTGCGCGCGCTGCGCCGGGCCTTCCAGGTCACGCCGCATACGGATTTGGGGCCGCTGGATCCGCGGGGCTCACTGCGGCTGCGCACCGTGCTGCCCCAGTACCTGGGCCGGGCGCGCGGAGTGCTCATGCGCCGGCACTATCGGCAGCGCCGGGATGCCTTGCTGGCCAACCTCGCTCGTCATGCGCCCGCGATGCCAGTACATGGCGTCGCCGCCGGCCTGCATGCCGTCGTGTCGTTACCCGAAGCCGTCACGGAGGCCGAGGTACTGGCGGCCGCGGAAAAGCGGCACATCGTGCTCAGCGGCCTGGCGCCGTTCCGGCATTCCGAAAGCCAAGGTGCACAAGGGCTTGTGCTCGGCTACGGCACGCCGTCGGAATCCGAATTCCCCGTGGCGCTCGAGCACCTGGGAAAGTTGTTGCGCGCCTTCTGACCACGAGTCAGTGGGTGGGCTGCTTGAGTCCGTATCGGTCTATGACATCGTCCAGCCAGTCCGGCGTTCCGTAGGTGATCCCGTATTTTGCCGCGAGGGCCAGGAATTCGGGCAGCTCGTGCAGCTTGGCGTCGGCCGGATGTGCGGCCATCAATTCGCTGAGCTCGCGAAAGTAGTTCTCGAACCCGCCTGGCGTGATGACTTCGATGATGCGACCGGGCTCGTTGCCCGCGTTCCACATCGCATGCATTTCCCCGCGCGGCTTCGTGATGTAGCCACCGGGACCAAGGACAACTTCGGTGGCGTCGGAGCGGAAGCCGACCTTGCCCGCGATGACGATCGAGTGCTCGTCCTCGCGGGTGTGCCGGTGCGGCGCGGTGATGGATCCAACCTCGAATGGATGCTCGACGATTGCCACGTCGCCGCCGTTGTCGAAGCTGAACAGCTTGAACACCGCGCCAAACCCGGGCAACGCCACCGTTTCTCCCTGCCCTGGTTGCACCACGGTGACGTGGCGACGCAACACATCGGTCATCTCGGGTCCCTCCTTTGTGGCGTTGCTATTCGGCCCAGCTGCTGTTGAGGATGGCTGCGACCATGTTGTCGCGGACGAATGTGGGGTCGAAGTGCGCGAGCACGTCGGCATTCATGGTGCCGTAGGTGGTTTGCGGGCGGTGCATCATTCCGTCGTTGAATGCCCGCAGGATACGGTTTTTGAAGTCCGGACGCGGGTGAGCGGAGATGACCGCGGCGAGGTCATCCGGCGACAGCTCGTCGAGCCCGGCACCAAGCACGTCGGTCTCGACTCCCGCTGTGACCAAGGCGATTTCGGGATCGAGACACTCGGGTATGCCCGGTGTGGTGTGTAGAGCGATGCCCAGCCACACCTTGTCGGCATCGGCCTCGTCGACGCCACGCTGCAGCAAGAACTCTCGTGCCGCATCGGCCCCGTCGACCTCGAAGCGCAGAGTGGAGGTGCGGTAGCGCTGAGTCAGCCCCAGGTCGTGGAACATTGCCGCGACGTAGAGCAATTCCAGATCCGGTTGCAGTCCGCGACGGTGGCCATGCAGCGCGCCGAAGAGAAACACCCGGCGAGAATGATGAAACAGCAAGTCGTCTTCGGCCTCACGAATGAATTCGGTGGTCTCACGTACCAGTGCCGTATCGGGAATGGTGATGCCGGCTATCCGGCTCTGCGACAGCGCTGTGCGGGCCAGGCCGACGGGTTCGTGGCCGTCGTCGGCCGGCGGGTCGGCCACCGCGCGCCCGATGCCCCTCGATGCTCCGCTGCTCAATACCCGTCGCGACGACATGGTGGACTCCTCGAAATTGTGGTGGCGGTCGCGTTGGAGCCAGTCTGGCGTCGCCAAGCACTGGCCGACCATCACTGATGAGCCGTCTATCCCACAAAAAGCGACACAATGAGTTGGTGGCGGATGTCCGGACCGAGTCGCGGGTCGTGGTGATCGTCGTCTTCGACGAGGTGACGCTGCTGGATGTCGCAGGAGCGGCCGAAGTCTTCGCCGAAGCCAACCGCTTCGGCGGCCACTACCGCATCAAGGTCGCGTCGCTGGACGGGCGCGATGTGACGACCTCGATCGGGACCCGGCTGGGCGTCACCGACAGCATTGCCTCGATCGAATCCGCCGACACCGTGATGGTTGCCGGCAGTGACGATCTGGCCAGGCAGCCGCTCGATCCGGGCCTCGTCGAGGCCGTCAGAGTGGTGGCGGGCCGAACCCGGCGGCTGGCGTCCATTTGCACCGGGTCATTCGTCCTCGCGCAGGCCGGCCTGCTCGACGGCCGACGCGCTACCACACATTGGCGCGACGCTCGGTTACTTGCCCGCGCCTTCCCCGATGTCACCGTCGAACCGGACGCGATTTTCGTCCGCGACGGCGATGTCTTCACCTCGGCCGGAATCTCGTCGGGCATCGACCTTGCACTGGCACTGGTCGAAATGGACTACGGCACAGAGCTGGTCCGCGACGTGGCCCGGTGGTTGGTCGTGTATCTCAAACGCGCGGGCGGGCAGTCGCAGTTCTCGGCGCTGGTCGAGGCGCATCCGCCGGCGAAGTCGCCGCTTCGCGCAGTTACCGACGCGATCGCCGCCGACCCGGCTGCCGACCATGACGTGAAAGCCCTTGCCGCGCGGGCGTCTTTGAGCACGCGGCAGCTGACCCGACTGTTTCAGTCGGAGCTGGGCACCACCCCGGCCCGCTATGTCGAGATGGTGCGCATCGACGCCGCACGCGCCGCGCTGGACGCGGGTCGCAGCATTGGCGAGACCGCCGGCATGGCCGGTTTCGGCAGCACCGAAACGCTTCGCCGGGTATTCGTCAGCCGGCTCGGCGTATCACCGAAGGCCTACCGGGACAGGTTCCGCACGGCAGCGCGAGAGTGACTGCGCGACAGCGTAATTCAGGTCAGTCGGGGCAACTGCGCGCGGATCAGCGGCGCGATCTTGTCGGCCATGTACTGATGCCCGGCGTCGGTGGGGTGTATGCCGTCGGCGCCGATCAGGTCGGGTTTGCCGACGAACCAGTGTTCGGCGATCGGATCGACGAACGTGGCGCCCATGGCCCGGGCCTGGTCGCCGATGATGTCGCGAACCTGCAGCACTGCCTGGGGCGGATCGGCGGTCGGCCAGGGCGGGCCGATCACCAGAAGTCTCGCCGCCGGGGCAGTGCGGTGCGCCAGATCGAGTGTGTCGTGGGCCATTTGGCCGAGCAGCTCGGGCTCGACGCCCTGGTCATTGCGGGACCCGAAAAACACCACCAGCGCGTCGTTGGGCCGCACCGTCCTGGCGGTCAGGTCCTCGAAAACGCTGCCGTGGTCGCCGCGTACCGCATATCCGGCTCTGCCTTCGGACGCCACATCGGGTGCGATCTGCACTCCCTGCCGGGCAAGGCTGACCCATGCGCGTGCGGTCCACGCCTTCGATCCCAGGCCGCCCTCGTCGGTCCCGGTGGTGTACGAGTCGCCGATCACCGCGACATGGTTGACCGCGGAACCCAGAGTGAGCGTTCGGTAGGGCGGCGCCGGCGCCCGGTATCCGCTGACCATGCCGATCATGCCGATCGCAAAGGTCAGTGAGACGACCAACGCGGCCAGGCGACCCACCGTTACCTCCACTGTTCAATACGTCGTCGAGCAATGCCCCGTGTTAGCGGCATCGTATGAGGAAAAACTTGGAATTCGACGCGATCAGCTAGCCAGCACGCATCGCAATCGCCTTGCTGCGCTCTTCGCGGGCGCCGTCGATCGGTTGGAGTTTGGCCTTCACCGGGCCGGCGCCCAGGTCGACGTGCGGCTCCGTTCCCGGGGCCCCGACGTCGACCATCCGGCGCATCCACCGGCGTGCGGGCTCTTCCACGAAGTGGAAAAGCACGATCGAAATGACCGTGGCGATCGCGAGCAGGCCGACGACCGTCAGCTTGCCCCCGAAGCCCTGCAATGTCAGCTCGAACTGGCGCGCGGTCCATATCCACGAGGTGTGCACCAATTCGTGAACCATGTAGAGGCAAAACGAGATCTCGCCGCCGAACACCATGGCCCGCACCGACAGCATCCGCGGCAGGCTGCCGGTTCCCATGGCGAGCGTCATCACCAACGGCACGAACAACACGTCGACGATGCCGCCGCTGTCGATGACCCCTGGTATCGGAAACGCGTCGAGCAGGTACAGCAGCCCCACGATGGCCGCGGTGAGCAGCAGGGAAACGTACCCGGCGCCGCGCCGCGCCCGGTCGGTGAGGCGTAGCCGCATGACGGCCGCGGCAACCAGTGCTCCCGCCGTGAACTGCATGACGATGCGCGGCAACCAGCTCCACGGTGTGTAGAACTGCCCGCTGGCCAACAGCAGCAGCACCGGCGGCAGCGATGCGCCGATCGCGAGAAAGACCAAGCTTCGGGCTCGTGTCGCGTGCGCCATCCGGAATATCACCAGCACCAGCGCACCGAACAGCAAATAGGCCAACCACTCGGCGCTGATCGACCAGGCCGGGCCGTCCCAGCTCGAGCCGTCGAAATACGGCTGGAACCACAGCTGCACCAGCAGAACTTGGCGCACATAGCTGACGGCGGTAAGCCGGCTGACGTCCTCCGATGGGACGTGGCCGACGTGCAGGGTGAAGATCCACCAGGCGGCCGCCAGATGCAGGGTGACCAGGTAGACCGGCCAGACGCGCGCCAGTCGCAGCCAGAGGAAGTGCAGCGTGGCTCGGGTGGACCACGACCAGCCCATCCGGTCCAGATAGTTCCAGGTCAGCACGAAGCCACTGAGGATGAAGAACAGGTCGACACCCTGCGCGCCGCAGTTGAGTACCGGTGCGAGGGCGTCGCTGAAGTCGGGTGCCGACTCCCGCAGCAGCGGGCGGAAATGGAACAGCACTACCCACACGGCGGCGATGATGCGAAGACCGGTGAGGGCCTTGATGTCTCCGCTGCGCACAACACTCTTTCCGGGACGTCGCTGCTGGTTTCGTTCGCGCCACTGCGTCGGCCGGCCGGACAGGGCCGCCTCTCACGCGGCAGCGTGTGGAGAGTATCAGTGCGATGCCCCGAATGCCGCGTCGGAACGCCGGGACACAACCCCGCAAAGTATTGACTCATTCCAGAAAAGGGGCAATATTCCTACTGTGTCCTCGAGTCGGGATTACGCGGAGCAACTGCGTATGGCCGATTTGCGCGTGACTCGCCCCAGGCTTGCAGTTCTGGAGGCCGTCGAGGAGCATCCGCACGCCGACACCGAGACCATCTTCGAAGCGGTGCGCTTCGGCCTGCCCACGGTGTCCCGCCAGGCCGTCTACGACGTCCTGGCCGCGTTGACCGGTGCGGGCCTGGTGCGACGGATCCAGCCGTCCGGGCACCTGGCTCGCTACGAGTCGCGGGTCGCCGACAACCACCACCACGTCGTCTGCCGCTCCTGCGGAGCGATCGCGGACGTCGACTGTGCCGTCGGCGAGGCGCCCTGCCTGACCCCGTCGGACGACAACGGCTTCGACCTCGATGAGGCCGAGGTCATCTATTGGGGCCTGTGCCCCGACTGCTCGACATCTTGATCACCGATTCACCTACCCCCGAAAGGAAGCACCCGGTGTCAGAAAGTGAAAACCCGGCAATCCCCTCCCCTACGCCGCAGGCGCACCGGCCCTTGACCAACCGGGACTGGTGGCCCAACCAGCCGGATCTGTCGGTTCTGAAAAAGCATGCGCCCCAAGCCGATCCGATGGGCGAAAGCTTCAACTACGCGGAGGAGTTCAAGAAGCTCGACCTCGAGGCGCTCAAGCGTGACCTCGTCGAGGTGATGACGACGTCGCAGGACTGGTGGCCCGCCGACTACGGCCACTACGGGCCGATGTTCATCCGGATGAGCTGGCATGCGGCCGGGACTTACCGCATCCACGACGGGCGCGGTGGCGGCGGCGAGGGCGCCCAGCGCTTTGCACCGCTCAACAGCTGGCCGGACAACGTGATCCTGGACAAGGCCCGTCGGTTGTTGTGGCCCGTGAAAAAGAAGTACGGCAAGCAGATCTCCTGGGCCGACCTGATCATCTTCGCCGGCAACTGTGCCTATGAAGCCATGGGGTTCAAGACGTTCGGTTTCGGCTTCGGCCGAGAGGACATCTACGAGCCCGACGAGATCTTCTGGGGACCAGAGGACACCTGGCTGGGTGACGAGCGCTACAGCGGCGACCGGGACCTGCACCCGCCTTTCGCCGCCGTGCAGATGGGCCTGATCTACGTGAACCCCGAGGGGCCCAACGGCGAGCCGGACCCGCTCAAGGCAGCCATCGACATCCGCGAGACGTTCGGCCGGATGGCGATGAACGACGTCGAGACCGCGGCGCTGATCGTCGGCGGCCACACCGTCGGCAAGACGCACGGCGCCGGCCCGGCCGATTTGGTCGGCCCCGAACCGGAGGCCGCCCCGATCGAGCAGCAGGGTCTGGGCTGGAAGAGTTCGTTCGGCACCGGCAAGGGCCGCGACGCGATCGGCAGCGGCCTGGAGGTGGTCTGGACACCCACCCCGACGAAGTGGGACAACAGCTACCTGGAAACCCTCTACGGCTACGAGTGGGAGCTGACCAAGAGCCCGGCCGACTGCTGGCAGTGGACCGCCAAGGACGCCGAGGAGGTGATTCCCGATCCCTTCGACAAGTCGGTGAAGCGCAAACCGACGATGCTGACGACCGACCTGTCGCTGCGGATGGATCCCATCTACGGGAAGATCACCCGTCGCTGGCTCGACCACCCGGAGGAGTTGGAAGAAGAGTTCGCCAAGGCGTGGTACAAGCTGTTGCACCGCGACATGGGACCGATCTCCCGCTACCTGGGCCCGTGGGTTGCCGAGCCGCAGCTGTGGCAGGACCCGGTACCCGCCGTCGACCATGAGTTGATTGACGACAAGGACATCGCCGCCCTGAAGAGCAAGCTGCTCGAATCGGGGTTGTCCATCCCACAATTGGTGTCCACCGCGTGGGCGTCGGCGGCGAGTTTCCGCGGCACCGACAAGCGCGGCGGCGCCAACGGCGCGCGGATTCGCCTGGCGCCGCAGAAGGATTGGGAAATCAACAGCCCGGCTGAGCTGGCCAAGGTGCTGCCGGTTCTCGAAAAGGTCCAGCAGGACTTCAACGCGTCGCTGTCCGGCGGCAAGAAGGTCTCGCTGGCCGACGTGATCGTTCTGGGCGGGTGCGCAGCGGTCGAGCAGGCGGCGAAGAAGGCCGGGTTCGACATCACGGTGCCGTTCGCGCCCGGGCGCACCGACGCCACGCAGGAGCAGACCGACGTGGAGTCGTTCGCCGTGCTCGAACCCAAGGCCGACGGGTTCCGCAACTATCTGCGACGCGGCGAGAAGTTGTCGCCGGAAACCCTTCTGGTGGACCGGGCCTACATGTTGAACCTCACGGCACCGGAGATGACGGTCTTGGTCGGCGGCATGCGGGCCTTGGGCGCCAATTACGGTCAAAGCAAGCACGGTGTTTTCACCGACCGGCCCGAGACGTTGACCAACGACTTCTTCGTCAACCTGCTCGACATGGGCACGGAATGGAAGCCGTCGCAGTCGACCGAGAACGTCTACGAGGGTCGCGACCGCGCTACCGGCGACCTCAAATGGACGGCGACGGCGGCGGACCTGGTGTTCGGGTCCAGCTCGCAGCTGCGCGCTCTCGCCGAGGTCTACGGCGCCGACGACGCACAGGAGAAGTTCGTGGCCGACTTCGTGGCCGCATGGAACAAGGTGATGAACCTCGACCGGTTCGACCTCGCCTGATCAGCGCTGACAACCAACGGCACCCCGTGAGCGATCCAGCTCGCGGGGTGCCGCTTTCGCTGGTGCCGCCCGCCGGCGATCCGAAAGTTCTTTCTTAGCAAAGTATTAAGCGTTGCACCCGGTGACCTTAGAGTCGCCCATTAGCGTCGCGATCAGGTTGAGGGCAATTCCTTAGCCGCGTATTCCGGCAACCTGATTGAGAAGTGAGGCCACTCATGACCGAATCGCTTGGTACGTCAGGTTCCTACCCCACGCCGCGCCACGGCAGCCCGGTGATCGACTGCGGCGGCGCAACCGTCCGCGCGCAGTGCCGTCACCTGGCGACCGTGGTGACGATCAGCGGTGCGGTCGACGCGATGAACGTCGAGCGGGTCAGTGAATACAGCCGGCATTTCGTTCTGTCCGACAAGCCCCTCATCCTGGATCTGAGCGGCGTGGATTGCCTGGCCTCCGACGGCATTCGCCTGCTGTACCGCATCGACGACGACTGCCGCGCCGCTGGAGTCGAATGGGCGCTGATCGCAAGTCCGGCGGTCAGCCGAGTGCTGCAGATCACCAACGACGACGGCATGTTCCCCACCGCCGAGTCGGTGCACGAAGCGCTGCATTACTTCGCCGACGCCATCTCCGCGCGTCGTCGGCTGCTGATGCCGCTGCTGCACAAGACCGCGTAACGCCGCAGGCCACCGCGCCGACTCGCGTTTCTCGGTATGCTGCTCGTCGTGAGGTCGAAACCAATAGCGCTTGCCGCCGCGGCGCTTCTTCTCGCGGGTTGGGGCGTGACCTCCGGCGTTGCGGCCGCCGACCCGACGCCCGCGCCGCAGCCGCACCAGCCGGGTCCGAAGCAACCGGGCCCCGGCCCGGCACAGCCTCCGCAGGGGCAACCGCAGGCGCAGGGGCAGCCGAAGACGACCATCGACCACGACGGCAAGTACGTCGTGGGCACCGACATCGCCCCCGGCGTCTACACGTCGGCGGGCCCGGTCGAAAAGGGCGCGTGCTACTGGAAGCGCCTCGGCGCCGGCGACAACGGCAACGAGATCCTCGACAGCGCGATGACCAAGAAGCCTCAGGTTGTGCAGATCGAGGCCAGTGACAAAGCATTCAAGACCGACGGCTGCCAGCCCTGGCAGAAGAACGACTCGGCGAGTCCGGATACCGGCCGGTCGCCCGCGGAGACCAGGGCGGGGATGGACATCCTGAACGGGATCCTCAACGGAGCGCAACCGCCGAAGTCCTGATCGCGGCATGCAAACCGTCGAATACGCACCCGGCAGGCTCGCTGACCTCGTCGGCGATGCGGACCGGCGGGCCGTGCTGATATGGCACGGGCAGCAGAGCAACGCCCGCGCCGCTGTTCGGCCGTTGGCCGAGCTGGTGGCCGGCCATGGGCTGGCCGTGGTGGCGCCCGACTGGAATTCCCACGCCGCCGACGGCGGCCGTGACGACCTGCTGCGCTCGGTGGAGTTCGCCCGGCAGCAAGCCCCGGACCCCGACGCACTCGTGCTCGTGGGCTGGTCGCTGGGCGGTGCCGCAGCGGCCGGGCTGACGGCACAGGCAAGCCGCCACGGCCTGCGTTTCGCCCACACCGTCTGTCTGGCCGGCGCATTCATGGTGCCGGACCCGATCACCGGAAAACAGCCGGCCGCATGGCTGACCGATGCGCAGAACCGCTCGCCGTTCACGTTGCTGCACGGCGTTGCCGACCACGCCGTTCCGTTACAAGCCAGCCGCGATTTCGCGTCGGCGCTCGAACAGAACGGATGGCCGGTGGAATTGGCCGAACTCGCCGCCGATCACGGCTCGATCGCCGGTGCCAGCTACGACCCTGTCGCCGACCGCTATTCGGCCGGCCGGGACCGTGACACCCTGGCCGTCGCGGCCGATGTGGCCGCCCGCATCGCCGCCGCGGCAGGGATCGAGTTTTAACGCCGGGCTATCCAGTCCCGCAGCTTTGCGTAGACCTGCGGGTGGTTCAGCAAATCGAAATGGTGCAATCCGGCCAAGGTCACCCCGTGCTCGGGTTCGAACGGAATCGAGCGCGACTTTCCGCGACCCGACGCACTTGCCGGGCGCACCAGAAAATCGCCGGCGACCATGCCGACCAACGGCGGCGCGGAAGTCGTGGCCACGAAATGATAGGTGGCGCCGGGAAGAAACGGCACCTCTCGGCAGCGATCCCGAAGGAACTCGTCCGGATCGGCCTCGCACCAGTCCTCGTCGAGGCAGGAGCCGAAACGAAGGTCTTTGACCCCTGCACTGCGGGTATTCAAAAAGCTTGCAATCGCCCGTGTTTCGGGTAGCCGGGCCATTGCCCACGACGCAACGTTGACGCCCTTTTCCAGATCGGCGCCCAGATGCGGCGAGCCAAGGCACACAACATGACTCACGGCGTCGGTCCATCGATGTCGTTGCTGCCCACCGTAATGGCAAGCGCTCCGGACCACCAGGCCGCCCATTGAGTGGCCCACCAACACGAGTTCGTCGACGGGAACGGGCCATTGGCTGTGCAGGCGGTCCAGCACGTCGGCGAGCGCGCGGCCGTTGGCCGATATGTGCAGTCCGGTGTTGTACCGCAGGTAAACCGGCGTGAATCCGAGATCTTCGCGCAGGCGTTGGCCGTAGGTGCGTCCGTCGTCGCCGTCCCGCGGTGCGCGAGCCCAGGACCACTCGGTCAGACACCAGCCGTGCAGGAAGACGACGACGCGGCCGGTGGCCGTCGGGAACGCGGCGGCGATCGAGTCGGCCGTAGCCGGAATTGGGTTGCCGCAGTGCCGGATTTGCATTTCGCCGGCGAACTTGTTTCCGTGCTCGGCCAACTGATCCCCATACAGCCCGTTGAGGGCGGCGACGGCCTTGGCGACCCTGCGGCGTGCCACGAGCTCGTCGTCGCCGTCGTCGCCCCACGCCTCGGACGCAATCGTGCTCGCCGCGCGGGCGGCGCCGCGAATGCTGCGGTCCACACCGCGATAGATGGTGTGCGCGAGCGCGTTGTGCACCGCCCGGGTCGGCGCCGCGGTCGGTCCGATCGACGCGAAGACGCGCTCGGCGATCCCGGTGTGCATCCCGCGCACCAGCGTCGTCACGACTGCGGACGCCTCCCCGGCCAGCTCGCCGACTGCACGGATGTCGCTGCGCTGCATCGTCACCCCCACGATTTGTGTGTTGAGTATACAAACGTTTACTGTATGCGCGGTCGGTCTACACTGGCGCGTGCCCGCCCCCCTGATAGGAGCCCTGATGGACGCGACGTTCTCGATGGAACTACCCGAGGAGGTCGTGCACGTCCGTGATTGGGTACACGAGTTCGCCGAGACGGTCATCCGGCCGGCCGCGGCGGAGTGGGACGAGCGCGAGGAAACGCCGTGGCCGATCATCCAGGAGGCCGCCAAGGTCGGGCTCTACACCCCTGACCTGTTCGCGCAGATGGCGGCCGAGCGCAGCGGGCTCGGTCTGCTGACGGTGTTCGAGGAAACGTTTTGGGGCGACGCCGGAATTGCGTTGTCCATCTTGGCCACCGGTCTGGCCGCGGCGGCGTTGGCGGCCAACGGCACTCCGGAGCAGCTCGCCGAGTGGCTGCCGCAGATGTTCGGCACTCCGGACGATCCGAAACTGGCGGCGTTCTGTTCGTCCGAGCCCGGCGCCGGGTCCGACGTCGGCGCGGTGCGTACCCGGGCCGTCTACGACGAAGCCTCCGACGAGTGGGTGCTCAACGGCACCAAAACCTGGGCCACCAACGGCGGCATCGCCAACGTGCACGTGGTGGTGGCCTCGGTGGACCCCGAGCTGGGCACCCGCGGTCAGGCCACATTCATCGTGCCGCACGGCACGAAAGGCCTGTCGCAGGGCCAGAAGTTCAAAAAGCACGGCATACGCGCCTCGCACACCGCCGAGGTCGTGCTCGACGACGTGCACATTCCGGGTGAGTTGATCCTTGGCGGCAGAGAACGTTTCGAGCGCCGACTGGCGAAAATCCGCTCGGGCGAACGGACTTCCAGCCAGGCTGCAATGATGACGTTCGAGCGCACGCGCCCGGCGGTGGGTGCGATGGCGTTGGGCATTGCGCGCGCAGCCTACGAGTATGCGCTGGAATATGCTTGCCAGCGCGAGCAATTCGGCCGAAAGATCGCCGAATTCCAAGCCATTGCGTTCAAGCTGGCCGACATGAAAAGCCGCATCGACGCGTCCCGGATGTTGGTGTGGCGGGCCGGCTGGATGCAACGCAACAACAAGTCGTTCAGCTCAGCCGAGGGCTCGATGGCAAAACTGTACGCCAGCGAGACGGCCGTCTACGTCACCGACGAAGCCATCCAGATTCTCGGCGGTAATGGTTACACCCGTGACTATCCCGTCGAGCGGATGCATCGGGACGCCAAGATCTTCACGATCTTCGAAGGGACCAGCGAGATCCAGCGACTGGTCATCGGAAGGGCGCTGACCGGTCTCACCATTCGCTGACTCGACCTCGACGTTTGGGCTAGCTGTGCGCCCTCAGGCGCGCCTTGGCTTCCTTTACCGACGCCGCGGCCTCGCGGCTGGCCTGCTCGGCCTCCCGCAGCTTTCGGCGGGCCTCGTCGTGGCGCTGCTCGGCCGTGGCGAGCTCCTCCCGCCGCCGCGACAGTGCCTCCTCGGCGTCGGACTTGGCCTGCTCGGCCGCGGCCAACGCTGCCCTCAGCTCGTCGAGATGGCGGTCGTCGTCGCGGGATTTCGGCGCGGGTTCCGCCGCCGCTTCGCCGAACCCGCCGAAACCCGACCAGCGTTCGGCCTTGGTCAGCCGGCCGAGCCTGGCCGCCACATCCGGGTCGGCGATCGCTGCCTGCAGCGTGCTCGAGACGTCCTCGCGCAGCGCCGCCGGCGGGTTGGTCAGCTCTGCCGTCTCGAAAGCTGTCCGCCCGAGTTCCTCGATGAGCGCATGCTGCTCGGTAGACAAGCGGCGGATGCGCCCGCCGTCGAGTGCGGCGTGCGCGCCGCGCAGCCGATCGCCAAGCTCGATGAGCCGGCGCTTGGCTTCCTTGTGCCGCAGCACAACTCGATTGACCACCCACGCCGCGGTGGTGGGCTTGCGGGCCGCGGAGATCCGCCTGGCGCCGCTCGCGTCGCCGCGTTTGCCGGCCGCTGTGGCCAGCTTGCTGCGCAGCGCGGTGAAGCCGTCCGGCTTGACCGAATACAGTTCGTCGAGCTCGTCGTCAGCCATGACCTCACATGGTGACGCATTCGCCGCGCCCCGGTGTTCAATCGGCGATCAGTGTGCGGCGGCCTCAGCCTCGTCGTGTTCGGCGCCGTTGACGGTCAGCGCCTCGTCCCAGCCGTTGAGATGCGTCTCGACCGGCTGCTCGACGGGTTCGTCGCCGACCACCTCGCGCAGCGCGGCGATCAGCTGGTGGACCTTCACGACCTCGTCCTCGGTGGGAGTCGCGCCCGCCTCCAGCTCGTCGGGAAGCTCGGGACGGAGCCCGACGCCGCGGGCCGCTTCATCGGCGGACAACTTGGCGCGAATCCGCGCGGTGTAGAGCTGCTGGCCCAGGCTCGACCCGGGTGCCGACGCGGCGCGTGCCATCAGGTCGTCGTAGCGTCGCCGAACATCGCTGAGCGCCACGATGACCGAGGATGTGGACCTGCTTTGCGTTGCTGCGTCAGTCAAAGCCGCGCGCAATTTACGCAGACCGGAGAGAACCACCTCGGCGCGTTTCTGGAACTTCTTGTCCTCGGGAAAAGGCAACGAATCAATGGCAGCCCGGTACATGTGCATCGCCGCTTCGGCAAGACTGACAATGACTTGCGCTTCGCCTACATTCGGGTCGAATTCGCCCATGGCCCCTCAATTCTGTTTGGTGTCCGTCGTCGACTGCACGGACGAGAGTATCGGTAACGACGCCGAGGCAACAATATGAGGTGCCGATTCATCCCTAGCCGCGAGAGACCCTGCGAACCTCGATCCGCCCGTCGGTTTCGCGCACCTCGAGCGCCGGCTGGCTGACCGTCGCCGGGCCGCGCAGCAGGGTGCCGTCGCGAATGTCGAAGCGCGAGCCATGGCACGAGCAGGTGACGACGTGGCCGTCCAGGTCGCCGTCGCTGAGCAGACAGCCGCGATGCCCGCAGCGGTCATGGATCGCGTACGCGTGGCCGTCGAGACGAACCAGCATGACCGGCGTATCTTCGACGTCCGCGGATTGCGGTTGTCCGTCGGCCAGCTCGACACCGTCGACCGCGGTCCACTCGCCGGGTCCGGGATCGAAGGCGGTCTGGTTGACACCGACACCGCGGACATAGGCCATGTGCCCGCCGAGATAGCCGCTGGCGCCAAGCAATCCGGCGCCGGCAAGTGCCAGCAACGTGCCCTTGACGCGTGCGCCGCGACGGCGGGCGACCAGTGAGGCGCAGTAGAGCAACAGCGCGGAGACATTTGCCTGGGCGTGAGCCAATCCGACGCGGCGGACACCGTCGTCGGAGAGCTCGGTGTCGGCCCAGTCGCTGAACCCGGTCACCGCTGTGGGCGCTGCTACGGCGATGCCCACCGCGATCAATCGCCGTGCCGCGCGAGCACCCGCACGCGGTGCGAGCACGTCCAACAACGACGCCGACAGGAAAGACCCGATCACCAGATCTGTCATCGGGGGGTGGGCCGGGTGGCCCAACCACGTCCCGCTGATCGCGTCTTTGAAGGGCTCCGGCGCGAACAACTCACGCAGTTTTTTAGCGAGGGCCTGTGCCGGGACGTCAAGGATGCCGGCGCGCTCGAGCGCGTCGATCACTGGTCGTGCTGGTGTGGAAACGGGCGCCATGAGACTTCCTCTTGTCAGCGGTTCTCATGCAATACCCCGCCGGCAAGCCGACTACACCTTTTCCTGGTTATTTTCTGAACCTCTTTGGGGACAAGGGATTTCGCTAGGGCAGCACGGTGTGCATCAACATCACGTCGTAGGCGGACCACAGCGACAAATTGAAGTACAGGTCCTTGCCGGTCGACCAGGGATGCATCATCGGCGCGTAAATACCGCCCGGCATCTGGAATGACGAGACCAGCAATTGCTCCGGGCTCCACGGTCCTTGCGGAGCCGGGGCGGTCCGTGCCACCACGTCGTTGGCGCCGTTGGTGTAAAGCACTAAGTACTGCTTTAAATAGTTGTTGTATTGCGCCGACATTTCGCCGACCGGCCCGGGGATAACCGGCGTGGCCGCTCCCGGGTTGTTGGGGACCCAGGAGTTCGAGTCGCCGTTCCAATATTGGTATTTGGTCACGTCCGGGATAAACCCCTGCGGAACCCGGGCCAGATACGCCGAACCGCCGCGGCCCGACGGCGTCCCGAACGAATAGACATAACCGTCGCCGGTACGCAGGAACGCGCCCATCTGGAAATTCTCATTCCCCGGGACGTACCGGGCGCCCGGAACGCTCTCCGGCGAGACGGAACGGACGGTGCCCGGGTAGACCCCCCAGCTCTGGCCGTTGTCGGGCGACATCGCGATCGCCGAGTAGTTCGTCGACCATTCGCCGTCGCGGCCCCATTCCCTGATCGACATGAAGTTGATGTATTGGGTGCGGCCGACCGAGATGCCGGCGGTGGGGATGATCCCGGTCTCGTGCGGCGCCGCCTTGATGCTGTTGATGACCTGCTTGGACATGCCCGTTTGCCATACCGGGGATCCGGAGTATCGGTCGTTGACCACGCCCGGTGCCACGCTGATTCCGTCCGACAGATTGCGGTCCGGGCTGCGGAACAACGTGTTGTACCGCCATTGCTGGCCCTTCACGCTGCAATAGCCGAACGTGTCACCGAACGCCATCAGCACCTGATGGTTTGCGGGATCGCCGTTGTCCCAAAGGATTCCGAGATCGGTCCCCGAGATGCCGAAACGTTGAAGGGTCTGGTTCGGGCCGTTCGGCCCGGTCACCCACTCGACGAGCGATGTCGGCGCCCCTGCGATCCCGGCGGGCGGTCCGGCGTCCGGCGGCGCCTGCTCGGGGGCCGCATTCGGAACCGGCTGAGCCGCATTGGGCGGTGGCTGTGGGGTGCCGGGTCCCGGTGGCACCACCGCCGCCTGCTGTCGCACCGGCGCGCGGCCGCCGGGGTGCAGCAACGACGAAATCAGCGGTCCCAGCCTGGGCAGCGGCGCCTGCTCATTGGCGCCGCGCGGCTTGCGTCCCGTCGGCGGCCGCACGACCGGCCCCGGCATCGGCACCACCGGGGTCATGGGAGGAGGCTCGACGTTCGCTTCCGGCGCGCTGCACGGCAACGCGGCCGCCGGTGGCGCGAGGCCGACCGGAAGAATGAGTCCGACTACGGCCGCCGACACCACCGAAAGCGACACGATTCGAGGAACCGGCGACACGTCACACCTTTCCGCGTGGCAGGACGCCGAATTGGCATCCACAGCTGGCTCATGTGACGATAGTGATCAATGTGGTTCCTGTGACCGCTGAGCCGCGATAGGTATGAATCCGTGACCGTGTCGCAACCGTGGTCAACCGAGCCCGTAAAAACGCTGCGCGTTGAGGCCGCCGATCTTGGCGCGGGCGTCGTCGCTGATGTCGGCCCGGGTGCGCAGAGGCTTGGTGCTCTCCGGCCACTCGCCGTCCCAGTGCGGGTAGTCGCTGGCGAACATGATGAAGTCGGCGCCGAGCACCTCGATGACTCCGGGCAGGATCGGCTCCTCGGGCTCGCAAGTCACCCAGATGTTGCCGGCCTGCACGTACTCCTGCGGGTCGCGCTGCCAGCCGCCCTTGATCCAGTCGCCGCGCTTCTCGAAGTGCTCGTGCAGCCGGTCGATGAAGAACGGCACCCAGCCCACCCCCGCCTCCAGGAACGCCACCCGCAAACCCGGGTGCCGGTCGAAGACGCCGCCGGAGACCAGCGCGGTCATCGCCGTCATCTGGTCGAACGGGAAGCTGACGCAATGCACCTGAATGTAATTCGTGAAACGGTCGACGCCGATCTTCGGTAAGTGGAAGCCCGGCACGCCGTGGATGCCGAGCGGCATCTCGAGGTCGACGGCGGCGGCGTAGAACGCGTCGAGGTCGGGGTGGTCGAGGTTGCGGGTCTTCAGCGCCGGCGGCAGCAGCGTGGCTGCCAGCCCAAGCCCCTTGGCCTCGCGCATGATGTCGATGGCCACCTGCCCGTGCTCGATCGGGGTCACCGCCACGCCGCGCAGCCGGCCGTCCGTCGGGCCGCAGTAGTCGGCCACCCACTCGTTGTAGAGCCGCGCGAACCCGGCGGCGAACTCGGGGTCCTCGAGCGTCGGCGTGCACAGGCCGAGGCTGGGATAGAGCACCATCGTGTCGATGTGGTCGCGGTCGGCGTCGCCGAGGACGCCGTCGGCCGACCTGCAATTGAGGCCCGCCGCCGTGCTCAGCCCGTGCTCGACGGGCACTCCGGCACCCGGCCCGTGGTCCTCCGGGTAGTAGCGGCCCTCGATGCGCAATCGGGGCCGACCGTCGGTGCTCGTGGTGACGTGTGCGGGCCAGCGTTGCATCGCTTCGACCGCGAGCGACGGACTCTCGGCGACGTGGGCGTCGGCGTCGATGATGCGCATGTTTGCTCCGCTCCTAGGGCAATCTGCGGTTCGACGTACACCGCACATGAAACACTCTCGTCATGGTTATCGCTATCGCTCGGCCCAAGCTGGAAGGCAACATCGCCGTCGGCGATGACCGCCAACTCGGGTTCGCCGAATTCGGCGACCCGCAGGGTCGCGCCGTCTTCTGGCTGCACGGCACTCCGGGCGCCCGCCGGCAGATCCCCACCGAGGCACGGGTCTACGCCGAAGAGAACAACATCCGGCTGATCGGCGTGGACCGGCCCGGGATCGGTTCCTCCACGCCCTACCAGTACGACACCGTCGTCGCGTTCGCCGACGACCTGCGCACGGTCGCGGACACGCTCGGCATCGACAAGATGGCGGTCATCGGTCTGTCCGGCGGCGGTCCTTACACGCTCGGGTGCGCGGCGGCGATGCCGGATCGCGTCGTGGTGGCCGGGGTTCTCGGGGGCGTTGCGCCGACCACTGGCACGGATGCCGCCCATGGTGGAGTGATGGCGCTGGGAACTCTGGTGGCGCCGCTGCTCCAGCGGGTCGGTCTGCCCATCAGGTTGGCGGCGGTCGCCTTGATCTGGATGATTCGCCCAGTGGCCGAGCCTGCGTTGTACGCCTACGCACGCATCTCACCGGAAGCCGATCGGCGGCTGCTGGTCCGGCCGGAGTTCAAGGCGATGTTCCTCGACGATCTGCTCAACGGCAGCCGAAAGCAGCTCGCCGCCCCGTTCGCCGACGTCGTTGTGTTCGCCCGGGACTGGGGATTTCGGCTCGAGCAGGTCAAGGTTCCGGTGCGGTGGTGGCACGGCGACCGCGACCACATCGTTCCGTTCGCCCACGGTCAACACGTCGTTTCCCGGCTGCCCGACGCCGAGTTGTATCACCTGCCCGGCGAAAGCCATCTGGCCGGGCTGGGCCGCGCCGAGGAGATTCTGCGCACCGTCATCGAGGTGTGGGACGACGCCGAAAAGAAGTGAGTGCCCAACGGCTCACCGCCGACCAGCGCAATTCATTCATCGCGGCGTTGCTGGGATGGACGATGGATGCGTTCGACTACTTCCTGGTGGTGCTGGTCTACGCCGACATCGCAAAAACGTTCCACCACACCAAGACTGAAGTCGCGTTTCTGACGACGGCCACCCTCGTCATGCGCCCGGTGGGTGCGCTGCTGTTCGGGCTGTGGGCGGACCGGGTGGGACGGCGGCTGCCGCTGATGGTCGACGTCACGTTCTATTCCGTCGTCGGCTTTTTGTGTGCGTTCGCACCCAATTTCACCGTGTTGGTGATCCTTCGGCTGCTGTACGGCATTGGGATGGGCGGCGAATGGGGGCTTGGGGCCGCGCTGGCGATGGAGAAGGTTCCGGTGCAGCGCCGCGGCTTCTTTTCCGGTCTGCTGCAAGAGGGTTACGCCTTCGGCTATCTGCTGGCGACGGTGGCGTCGCTGGTGGTGATGAACTGGCTGGGGCTGTCGTGGCGCTGGCTGTTCGGGCTGTCCATCATCCCTGCTCTGGTCAGCCTGATCATCCGCTACCGGGTCAAGGAATCTGAGGTGTGGGAAGTAACGCAGGACCGAATGCGGTTGACCCGTACCAGGATTCGCGACGTCCTGGCCGACGCCAAGATCGTCCGCCGGTTCGTCTATCTGGTGCTGTTGATGACGGCGTTCAACTGGATGAGCCACGGCACCCAGGATGTCTATCCGACGTTCCTGTCGACCGGCGCAGGCCTGTCCCCCGCGACGACCAAGTCGATCGTGGTGATCTACAACGTCGGCGCCATCGTCGGCGGCCTGACCTTCGGCACACTGTCCCAACGGTTGGGCCGGCGCTACACGGTGGTGTTCTGCGCGGTGCTGGGGCTGCCGATTGTGCCGTTGTTCGCGTACTCGCGAACCGCGGCCATGCTGTGCCTCGGCGCATTCCTGATGCAGGTCGTCGTGCAGGGCGCCTGGGGTGTCATCCCGGCGCACCTGACGGAGATGTCGCCGGACGCGATCCGCGGCTTCTACCCCGGCGTCACCTACCAGCTGGGTAACCTGCTGGCCGCCTTCAACCTGCCGATCCAGGAACGGCTGGCCGATTCCCATGGCTACCCGTTTGCCTTGGCGGCGACGATTGTGCCGGTACTGATCGCGGTTGCGCTGCTGACGATGGTCGGCAGGGACGCCACCGGCATCCGGTTCGGTACTGAGCAGACCTTCGCAGAGCCCGTCGCCCGCACCGGCGACGATTCTGTCGGTGAACTGGCCTAACCTGAGGCCGTGGTGCAGGGTCCGCGAACTCGCTACGCCAACTGCGGCGAGATCGACATCGCCTATCAGGTGTTCGGCGACGGCCCGACCGACCTGCTGGTGGTTCCGGGGCCGTCCATCCCGATCGACACCATCGACAGCGAGCCGTCGATGTACCGCTTCCACCGGCGCCTGGCGGCGTTCGGCCGGGTGATCCGCTTCGACTTCCGCGGAATGGGCCTGTCGTCGCGCATCCCGTCGCGCGACATGCTGGGCCCGCAGTTCTGGGCCGAGGATGCGATCGCGGTGATGGACGCGGCCGGGTGCGAGCAGGCGGCGATCTTCGCGCCGAGTTTCAACGCGATGGTCGGTATCGTCCTCGCCGCCGATTACCCGGAGCGAGTACGCAGTCTGGTGATCGTCAACGGCGCAGCGCGCGCGCTTCAGGCACCCGACTATCCGGTCGGCGCGCAGCTGGGTGCCGCTAGTCAGTTCATGACAGTGGGCATCGAGCCCGACGCCGTCGAGCAAGGCTTCGACGTCCTGGGCATCGTCGCGCCGAGTGTGGCCCGCGACGGCGCCTTTCGCGCCTGGTGGGATCTTGCCGGCAACCGTGCCGCGTCGCCGAGCATGGCCCGCGCCGCGACCAAGGTGGTGCTCGACTCCGACGTCCGCGACAGGCTCGCGTGCATCGCCGCGCCGACGCTGATCCTGCACCGCAGAGACGTCGACTTCATTCCGATCGGCCACGGCCGCTACCTCGCCGAGCACATCGCGGGATCACGCTTTGTCGAGCTGCCCGGTGCCGATTCCCTGTACTGGGTGGGCGAGACGGCGCCGATGCTCGACGAGATCGAGGAGTTCATCACCGGCGTGCGAAGTGGCTTCGACACCGAACGTGTGCTTCTCACAATCGTTTTCACCGACATCGTCGGCTCAACCGAACACGCCGCGGCGCTCGGCGACGGTCGGTGGCGCGATCTGCTCGACAACCACGACGCCATCATCCGCCATGAGCTGGAGCGGTTCGGCGGCCGAGAAGTGAACACCGCGGGCGACGGGTTCGTCGCGACGTTCACCAGCCCGAGCGCAGGGATCGCTTGTGCGGACGCGATTGTCGACGCCGTACGCTCAGTCCGGTGGTGGCGCATCATTCTCGTAGTCCCAGCCTTCCAAGTACCGTGCTGACTCGGCATCATCATCGTCGGTCCTGATTGACAGCCACCCGGCAGTACTGCTGCAGCGGCGAATGAAGTCGTCGAGGTCGCGTATCTCTTCTGGGCTGGCGTCTTGCAGTAGGTTTTTCGCGTCGGTGGCCTTAGATGCGGCCTCTTGCAGTAACTCTCGCGCCGTTACAAGGTCGGTGTCGTTCAGCGACTGCAAGGCTTGATTGCGCAGGGCATTGGCGAGGTCGGCTTCCTGCTTCGCCCGCCACCGTTGGATGGCAAGCCATGCCTCGTGAGCCAGTTCCTCCTCGGTCTTGTCCTCTGCGGGGATCATGAAGATCAATTCGCGCTTGCCTTGGTTCCGAGGCATTGCAGTACTCCCGAAAGATCGGGCCTCCACAATGGAGGCGCTCTTGCCGGACACCGGTTGGTGCCAGGCCGCTTCGTCATCCGAGCCACCCACGAGCGTGGGGTTGGCGCGCCATCCAGTCGGAGCTTGGCGACGGCATCTCATGAAGCAGAGTCCAATCTACTCGCGATCCGCTGGCAGTCACGTTCGGCAGATATGAATTGCTGGACACTCAGGGCTACGTGGTTGCTGAGGGCACATTGCGCGATGTCCACCTGGCACTGCTGCGGCGCTGATTAGCTGACCATGCTGTCCGGCGTGTCACAGGCCCGTGAGCGTCGGGTGGAGGACCTACGGTTGACCCATGCCAATGAAGCTGATCCCGCCGCACCCTACCGGTGAGATGTGCCCAGAGTGCGACAAGCCTATGGAGCAGTCCGGTTATTACTTCACCATGTTGTACCGTGGCCGGGTAAAAAAGAGCGCGCCCACCTGGTACGCGCCGCAGTGCTCCGACGCCGGGTGTAAGACCCACACAGTCTGACGCCTGAGCAAACTGGTGCCCACCCTTTGGAGTCATGCCCGCAGTCGGCGAGTTGGTTCGGTGCACCAATAGCCGGTGGATCATCTGGCCACCCACCCCCGCGCCGGGAAGCCGGTGAATCGTTGGGCCAGGCGCACGACTCGGCGGTGCAATAAGCGCTAGCTCCCACCCTGGGGCAGCGATGGCCGGTCTCAGTACTCGGGATTCACTGTGGATGGGCAGTAGCTCGCACGTGCAGCGCCTTGAAAATTCACCGCATCGTCGCCATACCAAATCGTCGTTGTCTCAACGTATTTATCCACTGAGGCCTCATGGTCCTCTCCCCATTCAAAGTGATGCGTGTTCATGTAGTCGCACACCGCGTGAGCGTGGACTATCGGGTACTCAGGGTTGGAATAGGGGTAGTTGACACCTCTATGGCGCAGCGTGTCCAGGAATTGCCGGTCAGTGTCGGACAATACAGGCGTTGTTGTCGGCGCTGGCGTCGGTGGCGGCGCAGGGGTAGCGGTGACGGTGACTGGCGGCGGCGGTGGTGGTGCCGCCTTGGGTACAGCCGACGATGCCGGAGTAGATGCCGGTGGCCGCGAGTCGTTCTCGTGGTAGAGGGTTATCGAAAACCACGTAACCACAGCAACAATCAGACATAGCAGGGTGACCAGTACCGCCGATGTCACCGGCCCACGCCAGCGGCGATCGTGCGTCGGTGTTTCTTCGGTGTCCAGCGACCATGCCAAATCCGCTGGCACCGTTGGCTTGCCGCTAGGCGTGATAGCGGTGTCGGCTGCCTCGGTGGCGGGTTCGGCAGGTTCGGTCGGTTCGCTCGTCTCAGTACGGCCTCAGCAGCCGAGGCCGGCCATCGCCGCGCCGACAATCTCCCCTGCCGCAAAGGGTGATACATCCAAATCAGACTGGACCATGTCGATGGCCTCTTCTTCGCTGGCGCCTTGCTCATCAATGGCGTTGCATACCTTGTAACCTTCGTTGAGCAGCACTTTCGGCCCATACTTCTGGTAGAAGTAAGTGTCCGAAAGCACATCAAGAAACGCATCATCGTCGGCGCGCGCTTGGGGCGTAGCCGCGACGAGAGTTATCGCCGCTATCGCGGCAGCTATCCAGATCTTCACCTTCGCAGCCCTTAAGGTGTCCCAGTAGCCAGCCGGGTGACGGGAGCGTAGCTCACCTACGCCCTTGATCACTGGGGATTCGGTGAAATTCCGACAGGGTGAGTTACCGTGAGGACCGTTCGCACCGTTGGAACCGAAGGAGACGGAGATGGCGGGCAAGTTTGAATTGTTCAAAGACAAGCGCGGCGAGTTCCGCTTCCACCTCAAGGCGCCCAATGGGGAGGTCATCGCCACCAGTGAGGGCTACAAGTCGAAGGCCAGCGCGGAGAACGGCATCAAATCGGTACAGACCAATGCGCCTGGTGCCACGGTGGTGGATGCCGAAGCGTAACGGTGCAGTCCCAGCCCGCATGTCACCCTTTGAACGGCGGGAATCACGCACCAAAGAATGCGATAGCGTGCGGCGTGCAGCAGCGCCGTCCTTCGGTGATGAATCCGGCGGCACTACTTGATGCGCTCGGTGATCGTTTGCAGCACAGAACCGGCGATACGGTCTCGTTGCGAAAACTCCGACACGCTGACTTCAACCAGCACAGATGATTTCACCCGGTACATCGAAGCGAACTGCTCACTATCCAGAGCTACCGTTGAAGGGTCGGGCCTGTTCACGGTGAAGGCGTAGTTTTCGTCGTGGAGTCCAGAACATGCTGTCAGCGACGGAACCAGTCGATCAAACGCGCTGCGCGCCGCTGCGTCGTCTGTGTAGACGCCGACAGCTTGATCGACCCCGTTTAGCACCGGAGCCTGACCCGGTTGGTTGGCTTGCCCGTTGTAGGTCACCGAACGAAACTGCGTCCAGCCGCCGCCAAACGTGGCTTGTTGGTCGAACACTGCCCGACACGGCGGCGGTGCGTCAGCATCAGAGTGGCCCGGCTGGTGCAAATCCAACGCAGGCTCCGGTGCCAGTCCGTCGAAATCAGCGATGCGGCGCACATCGTCGACGCTGACAATCAAGGCATCGGCATTAATATGCGATGGCCCGTTGCTGGTTTTGTGGGCGCACGCCGACACCGCAACACAACACCAGATGACGGCCAACGTCCTAGTTAGTATGCGCAATTGCGGTGCGTCCCCTCCCTTTTCAGCGTCCTGGCCCCGGAACGATCTCCCAACCGTGGTCAGGGTCGTAGACAATTTTGTAGCCGCACTCCAGCGCACTATTGATAATCCCGGCCAGCTTCGCGTTGATACGGGCCGACTCCCGGTCAAACTCCAACCGTCGCGGATCGGTAAGCGGCAGTTTCTCAATCTCTTTGAGCTTCGCCTTTTGGTCCTCAATCTCTTTGTTGACTTCCGCCAGTTCCTTGGTGAGCTTCGGAATCTCCTCCTGTGGATCGCATTTCGGCAGCGGAGGCGTCGGAGTCGTGGTCGTTGTTGTCGGAGTCAACGGTGCAAACCTAACCCCCCGCAACGCAGCTGAAATCGGCGGCAAGCGCTTGGCGATGTCTTGGTCGATCCGCATTAGGGAGGCGGCTTGAGCGTGGGTCTCGGCGGCGAACTCACGAGCCAAGGCACGGCGGGCCTGGGCCTGATCCCACGACGTGTACTTCACCGTGTCGGTGAACGAAAGGTTTTCTCCCACAACATATCCGGTTGCCTTAGCCTCGTTGACCGCCCGCAGTAAAGCGGCTTTGGCGAAGCCCTCATTCTCACCACCAATACGCAGGATTTTCGCCGTGTCACGTAATGCGCTGCCCCCGCCGCGAGCCTTTGCCAAGTCGGTTTCCATGCGCTGCATCGCTTGGTCGTGAGCCTGACCCTCCCAGTCGGCCTCGCGAACTTGCTTATGGGCTTCGGTGAAACTGTTTTCCCACCGGTCGGCTTCGGCGTCGCACCAATCTGCAATCGCGTTGAAGTGATCGGTGGGCCATGCCCGCAACTCCGAGAGGCTGGGCAGTGCCGAATCACCGGCGACGGTCGCGCCCACCTACACCACCTGACCACCAAGCTTGGCTGCGCCGTCAGCATCGGCATTCGCATACGCAGTACCGGCAGAAGCGACTTCCACCGATGTGTCCTTTATCCGGTTGGCTACGGCTGCCCGTGCCGCCTCGGCATCGGTCAACAGTGCCCCTATTGCCGCCGTGCTGGGCTGACACGGCAATCCTGAGTCTGCCGAGGGTAAATCGGTAGCGTTCAGCTTGGCTGCCAACTCCGCGCACCCGGTGGCCCGTGACCGCATGTCGTCGGTGCTCACTCGCAGCGGTTGCATGAGCGGGAGTCTACCGGGATCGGGTGGGGCTGAACTGCGGAAACTATCCGCAGTGACGCTTAGCCTTACAGCCATGACAGAACCCGATGTCCGACATGGCACGATCCTGGTGCCCCATGGAACGCCCCACAACGAAGTGAGGCGGCGGGCACTGGCGAACGCTGAGGCCGAAGCCAACCTAGGGGAGGGTGAGAGTGTCGAGGCCTTGCAGTTAGGTCCAGGCGTCGCGACCGACCTCAGCAGCACGACGGTGAAGTACGACTTCAGCTATCAGATACTGCGGCCTGGTGGCACGGTGGCGGGCCGGTGGCGCTGACCAGCTCTGACCAGCCCAGACTCTGAAGTGTTCTCTAGCCAATCGTTGATGGTAACGACACAGCAGCTTGAGATTCGACGGATGCGTGGGCCCAAGCGGAAATGGGACCGTATGGTCAATGTCGCAGCATTCGGCTGGCAGATCGCAACCGGGGAAGCGACAGGTCAAATCCCGCAGCCGTACGAACTCGGCCAAAGCCGCCGACGGGCGATAACCCGGCTCCGGATCTGCGGAAGGCTTCACGACCGGCTTGAGTTTGGCGGTAGCGGCCAAGTTGCGCAGCACCGGTGCGGGAACTGGTCCAAACCCCGGCAGAAAGCCCGGCGCCTGCGACTCACCTTTTACGGAGGACTGATCGGCGAACACATGGATCATCACGTCCGCGCCCGGGTTCCGCGCTGCCGCAGCACAATCCACTGACCCACATTCGCACCGCATGACGTCGAGTCCGGCGGCCAGGGCACCCAGCGCATCGGCACGTCGCTGCGCCTTGGTGCGCGGGTCATTCGGGCACACTGTGGAGGCCAGTGCATCCAGCTTGTGATCCAACGCGGCGCCGTCGTGAGCCTGAACCTGGGCCCAGATTCCGGCCAACCCCGTTTGGACGGGCCCGATTTCGACATAACGATCCTGGTTGCGCTCCCCAGGCACCCGCTGCGCGGCCGGATCAAATCGGGCGACCCACATGTCGATGCGCTCGAACAGCTTGGGCTCCGACAGGCGCATCCACCTGTGTCCATGACGGGCGATCGCAGCATCGATCTTGGCGATCAACACTGGATCCTCAACCAACTCAGTGCGGCAGACCACTGCCGCCATCACCCGAAAATCGATAGCACCCCGCCGCGAAAGCCTCAGCCACCAGAGGCAGCCGCTCACGCAACACAATCGCGTACCGCAGCCGCCCACGGGCACGGCACGGCTGATCCCCAACGCCGCGGCCACTTCGGCCACCACGTTCTCATGCCCGTCGATGGCCCAGTTTTGCCGGTCGACATCGTCCTCAGGCGCCCGCCGCGCGTACAACTCACCGATCGCAGCCAACTCCCGCCCACACATCGCGTTCTGCGCCCGCGCCGCCGACGTGATCGCATCAATCACAGCGGCGTCATCCGCATCGGCAAAACAGCCTGTGACCTGAAGCGATGGGCCTATATCGAACATAGTTTTGATACTACAGGGCTCCACCGACAGGGGTTAGTCGGTCAGCATCCGCCGCAGCATGTGCATCGCCACCGTCGTCGAGCGCTCGCGAATGTCGGCGCGATTACCGGGCAACCGGATGGTCCGGGTCATCGACCTTCCGTCGGCCAGCGCCACCGTGAAGCACACCGTGCCAACTGGCTTGTCCTCGGTTCCCCCACCGGGCCCGGCGATCCCGGTGATCGCTACTGCGGTGTCGGCGTCGAAGCGGCGCAACGCGCCCGCCGCCATCGCCTCGGCCACCGGTTCTGACACCGCCCCGTGGGTCTCGATCAACGCCGAATCCACATCCAGCAGTTGGATTTTCGCCTCGTTGGCATAGGCAACCACTCCCCCGGCGACGTAGTCCGACGAACCGGGCCGATCGGTCAGCCGCGCCGCCAATAGCCCGGCGGTGCATGACTCTGCCGTTGCGATCCGGCGGCCGGTCAAGAGCTGCGCCACCTGATCGTCCACACTCGAGCCGTCGACGGAAAAGACGTGCTCCCCGTGCTTTTCGCGCAGCAACTCGACCAGTTGCCGGTACACGTCGGCGGCGTCGGGCTCATAGCGGGTGACCATCTCGACTTCCCCGCGCCGCAAGCAGGTGGTGATCTCCAGCGACTCGAAACCAGGCAGGCGTTCCTCGGCGTCGCGCAAACTGTCGGCCAGCCCGGACTCCGGTAGCCCGAACATCCGCACGGTGTCCTGGCGATACACGGTCCGCCCGGCAATCGCGTCCTGGACAGCGGGCGTCTGCACCGCGGTGCGCCACATCGGCTGCAGCTCGCGCGGCGGTCCGGGCAGCACCACCACGGTCGGCGTGCCGGGCACGACGACGCCCGGCGCTGTTCCCACCGGGTCGAGGACCACCGCCCCGGCCGGCACCATCGCCTGCTTACGGTTGGCGGCCCGCACGGCGTCGAAGTCGCCGCCGATGCGCGCCATCAGCGACTTGAGGATCGCCGCGATCTTGCCTTCCAGCTCGGCGTCCAACTCCAGCTCCCGCTCGCAGAACTGCGCCACGACCGCGACCGTCATGTCGTCGGCCGTCGGGCCCAGCCCACCGCTGGTGATGATCAGGTCCACACCTTGATCGGCCATGAACCTCAGCTGCGCCTCGATGTCGCCCGCCCGGTCGCCGCAGATCGTGATGTGCGCGAGCTCGACCCCCAGCTCCAGCAGCCGATCGGCGAGCCACGGCCCGTTGCGGTCGGCGACTCGCCCCGTCAACACCTCGGTCCCGGTGACAACAATGCCCGCGCGTGCGCTCACTGGTACGACACTAAGGTCATGATCGAAATCGAAGTGCTTCAGGCCGACGTCACCAAGCTCGAGGTCGACGCGATCACCAACGCGGCCAACACCGAACTCAAGCACGGCGGCGGCGTCGCCAAGGCCATCTCTCGCGCCGGCGGCCCACAAGTGCAGCGGGAATCCAACGAAAAGGCGCCGATCGGGCTCGGCGAAGCCGTCGAGACCACGGCCGGCGACATGCCCGCCCGCTATGTGATCCACGCGGCCACGATGGAACTCGGCGGCCCGACGTCGGCCGAAATCATCGCCGACGCAACCCGATCCACATTGCGTAAGGCCGACGAACTCGGCTGCTGCTCACTGGCTTTGGTGGCGTTCGGCACCGGCGTCGGCGGCTTCCCGCTCGACCAGGCGGCCCGGTTGATGGTCGACGCCGTTCGGCAGCACCAGCCCAGCTCGCTGCAGCGGGTGGTGTTCGCCGTCCACGGCGACGACGCCGAGCGGGCGTTCGAAGCCGCGGTTCAGGACAGGTAGCGCTCCACCGATTCGGTTTTGTGGGTCATCGCGTCGGTGACACCGGCGCGCCAGTCGACCTTGATCACCACGCTGACTCGGGGCGCGCGGGCCTGCACGGCTTCGACGGCGCGCTGCACGACGGCCATCACCTGGTCCCAGGAATCGCCCTCGATGACGGTGAACATCGCGTCGGTCTTGTTCGGCAAGCCGGAGGCGCGGACCACCCGCACCGCTTCGGCGACCAGCTCGCCGACCCCTTCGCCCACGCCCAGCGGCGTGACCGAGAAGGCGACCAGCACTGACATAGCTCGACCATAAGGGGTGGCAGCATCGGTCCATGCGAGTTCTGGTGCAGCGGGTCTCCTCGGCGACGGTGTCGGTGGACAGCCGGGTAGTGGGAGCGATTCGACCGGAAAGTCAGGGGCTCGTCGCGTTCGTCGGCGTCACCCACGACGACGACGCCGGCAAAGCGCGCCGGCTCGCCGAAAAGCTCTGGCAGCTACGCATACTCGACGACGAAAAATCCGCCGCCGACATCGGCGCGCCGATCCTGGTGGTCAGCCAGTTCACCCTGTACGCCGACACTGTTAAGGGCCGGCGGCCGTCCTGGAATGCCGCCGCCCCCGGCGCGGTGGCAGAACCACTGGTCGAGGCGTTTGTGAACGATCTTCGGCAATTGGGTGCGCAGGTCGAAGCCGGCGTTTTCGGCGCGCACATGAAGGTCGAGCTGATCAACGACGGCCCGGTGACTCTTCTGCTCGAAGTGTGACTACGGGGGCCGGCGCGCCCGGTTGTAGCCTGTCCGGGTACCGGCTCGGGGGCTGCGGTGATTCGGGTACTACCAGCGCGGGTATCTCAGTATCCGCCGGGAAGTGATGGAGCGGCTGAGATGACCGATGCACTGGAGCAGGGCGCCTTCGCCCACCCTGCGCTCTTCTATCGCACCCAGCAGGAGTACCTCGATTGTCTGCTGCCGTTCATCTCGGACGCGCTGGACGCGGGCAACCCGGTGCTGGTTGCCGTGCCCGGACCGAATCTGGCGGCGCTGTGTGATGGGTTGGGCCGGTCGGCGGCACACGTGGTGATGGCCGACATGACCGAAGCTGGGCGCAATCCCGGTCGGATCCTGGGCGAAGTCCTCGGCAGCTTCGTCGAGAAGCATCACGGCGAGCCGGTTCGCATGATCGGCGAACCGATTTGGCCGACCCGATCACACGTCGAGTATCCCGCCTGCGTGCAGCACGAGGCGCTGATCAACCACGCGTTCACCGGCCGCGACGTCACCGTGGTCTGTCCCTACGACGTCGCCCACCTTGCCCCCGACGTCATCGCCGACGCCCGATGTACCCACCCGGTGCTCTGGCAGCCCGGATCGCCCGAGCAACAAAGCCCCGCGTACGCCCCGGATGCGGTGTGGGCACGCTACAACCAGCCATTGTCGACGCATGATGCCGCGGTGCGGTACACGGCGCGCAAACTCGCCGACCTCAGCGGTGCACGCAATTTCGTTGCCGGCTACGGCCGGTGGTTCGGGTTGCCGTCCGGCCGGATCGCGGATCTGCAACTGGTCATCAACGAGCTGGCCACCTCCAGCCTGATGCATTCCGGCGGACCGTGCCAGCTCGCCTTGTGGCACGAGGACGGCCACCTGGTCTGTGAAGCCCGCGACGGCGGGCATCTCGACGACCCGCTCGCCGGGCGGCGACCCTATGACCGCGACTCCGGCCGCGGCCCAGGCCTGTATGTCGTCAACGCCGTCGCCGATTTGGTGCGCATACACAGCTGTCCGGGCGAGACAACCATCCACGCCTACATCAGGGTGGAAGGGACGGCATGATGCGGCGGCATGCCGTGGTCGATTCGGCCGCCGGCCTGGTCCCCTTCGGACATTTGGCCTGGGGCTACCACAGCCGGGCCGAATTGCTCAGCCGCGCAGCGGAATACATCGCCGACGGTCTGCGGCAAAACCAGTACATCGCCTACGCCGCCGACAGAAGCCGCGACGAGCTGCGCGCGGAACTGGCGGCGATGCCCGGCGTCGGGCAGTATCTGGACTCCGGTCGCATCGAGGCGTGGCCGACCAGTGACTACTACGTCTATTGTCCGGGCACCGACATCATCGACGCCGACAGCGCGGTGGCCAAATACCTCGACGCCGTCAAGCAGGCAATTGCCAAGGGTTACAGCGGGTTTCGCGCGGTCAGCGATGTCACACCGGCGGCCCGAACCCCCGAACAGCGTGACGCCCTGGCGCGCTTGGAGTATCTCGTCGACCAGCAGATGGCGGTGCTGCCGTTTTCGGCCCTGTGCGCCTACGACATCGACCAACTTGGCGGCGCGGCAGGCGAATTGATCTGCCTGCACCCGTTCGTCAGCAACAAATCGGCGATGTTTCGGATCTACGCCGACCCCGACGCCGAGCTGGATTTCGCGTTGGCCGGCGAGGTCGACGCCGCCTCCGACGAGTTGTTCGACCTGACGCTGCGACGCGTCTGGCCGTTGCAGCGTGGCAATACGGTGCGGATCGGCGCCAAGAAGCTCGAATTTTTCAGTCACAGACAGCTGTGCGCGCTCGAGGAGCGCGCCCGCGAGGACGATCGCAAAGTGGTGCTGACGACCAATCGACCGACGATCATCCGGCTGATCGAGGTGCTCGGTCTCACCCATGTGCGGGCGGACGCCGCATCGTAGGCTTGCCGGTGACCGAAAGGGAGCCGGATGCTGCGCGACACTCGTGAGCCAGCCGAGCAACGCGACGCCTGCGCCGCTGAACTTCGTAGCCGGTGGGGCGACCGGTGACCCGCTCCGACGACGACGAGTGGGACATCGTCAGCAGCGTGGGCTACACCGCGCTGCTGGTGGCCGGCTGGCGCGCCGTTCATGCCACCAGTCCCGACCCGCTGGCGCGAGACGACTACGCCAAGCTCTTCATCACCGCGTCGGCGGATCCGTATCTGACCGGGGTGCTGGCGAATCCGCCGACGTCGGAGACCGCGACCGCGTTTCCGAGGCTCTACGGGGTGCAGACCCGGTTCTTCGACGAATTCTTCGTCGCGGCGACCTGCCACGGTATACGTCAGGCCGTGATCGTCGCGGCCGGATTGGACTCGCGTGCCTACCGGCTCGACTGGCCAAGCGGAACAACAGTTTTCGAGGTCGATCAGCCGAAAGTACTCGAGTTCAAATCCCGGGTGCTTGCCGAGCAGCCCGCC
Organism: Mycobacterium kyorinense; assembly: GCF_002101735.1. Lineage (GTDB taxonomy): Bacteria > Actinomycetota > Actinomycetes > Mycobacteriales > Mycobacteriaceae > Mycobacterium > Mycobacterium kyorinense. The sequence continues at coordinate 67,422 of NZ_LQPE01000076.1, forward strand.
GAGCCGGCTGCGCGGCGCGTGGAGGTCGCCGCGGATCTGCGCGACGACTGGTCGATACCATTGCGCACCGCCGGTTTCGATCCGGGCAAGCCCACCGCCTGGTCGTTGGAGGGTCTGCTGCCCTACCTGACCGGCCAAGCCCAAGACGCGTTGTTCACCCGCGTCGACCAGCTCTCGGCGCCCGCTAGTCGTATCGCGATCGGCGCGCTGGGGTCGTGTCTCGACCGAGACCGGCTCTCGGCTTTGGAAGCGAGCTACCCCGGACTGAACATGTCCGGTGACGTCGACTTCTCCGCGCTGACCTACGACGACGCGGCCAAAACCAAGCCGGCGCAGTGGCTCACCGAGCACGGCTGGGCCGTGGATCCGGTGCGTAACACGCTCCAGCTGCAAGTCGAGTACGGCCGGACTCCGCCGGAGGTGGACGCGCAGATCGACGCCATCATGCACTCCGAATACGTCACAGCAAGGCGGTGAGCCGCATGCACACGTCCGAGGCCGTCGCCGAAATCGCCGCGAGCCCACCCGGCCCGCAGGTGGGCGCATTCTTCGACCTCGACGGCACCCTGGTGGCCGGGTTCACCGCCACCGCCCACGCCGGCCACCGGATCCGGAGCCGGCAGGCCAGGATCGGCGAAGTCCTCGGTGTGGCAGAAGCGATGATGCGATACCGGTTCGGGCGCATGGAATTCGAGCGGCTGGTCGTGCGCGGCGCGGGCTATCTGCGCGGTGAGTCCCTGGCCGAACTCGACCAGCTCGGAGAGCGCCTTTTCGTCGAACGCATCGCGGCACGGGTCTTCCCCGGGATGCGCGACATCGTGGCGGCCCATCAGCAGCGCGGGCACACCGTGGTGCTCAGCTCGTCGGCGCTGACCATCCACGCGCGGCCGGTGGCCCGCTTTCTGGGCATCACCCACGTGCTGTGCAACCAGTTCGAGCTCGACGACCGTGGCCTGCTGACCGGCGACATCACCCGGCCCATCGTCTGGGGTCCGAAGAAGGCCGCTGCGGCGCAGGACTTTTGCGCCGCCAACGGTATCGAGCTGTCCGACAGCTACTTCTACGCCGACGGTGACGAGGACGTGGCGCTGATGTCGTTGGTCGGCAACCCCCGGCCGGTCAACCCGCGCTCGCGGCTTGCGGCGGTGTCCGCCGAGCGGGGCTGGCCGGTGCTGCGGGTCGCCCACGCAGGCAGCAGGCGGGGCCGGCGCTTGCTGGCCGGACTCGGCGGGCAGTGACTGGCGTGGTCCGCTAGAGCTTGTGCGGCACGTCGACGATCAGGCCGCCGTCCATCACGTACTCGCTGCCGGTGGAGTACGACGACTCGTCGCTGGCCAAGAACAGCACGAACGTCGCCACCTCACTCGAATCGGCGGGACGACCGAGCGGAATCTTGAGCATGTCGTCGGGAAAATGCTTGGTCATCGGGGTGCGGATGAAGCCGGGGTGAATCGAGTTGACCCGGATGTTGTGCGGCGCCAGCTCCAACGCCGCGGATTTGGACAGCCCGCGCACCGCCCACTTGGACGCCACGTAGGGGTGCACCATCTGGGCGCCGCGCAGCCCCTCGATCGACGACACGTTGATGATCGACCCGCCGCCGGCGGCGATCATCGGCTCGACCGCTACCCGCATGCCCAAAAACGTGCCCGTGAGGTTGACGTCAATGACCTTCTGCCACTTGGCCATATCGAACTTGTGGATCTGGCCGAGCGCGACTATGCCGGCGTTGTTGACCAACACGTTGAGCTTGCCGAACTCCTGGACCGCGGTGGCGGCCGCCGCTTCCCACTGCTCGAGCTCGGTGACGTCGAGATGCACATAGCGCGCCGCGTCGCCGAGTTCGTCGGCCAGCGCCTTGCCCTCGTCGTCGAGGATGTCGCCGATCACCACCTTGGCACCCTCGTCGACAAGCAGCCGGGCATGGGCAGCACCCATGCCCCGAGCGCCGCCACTGATCAGTGCAACCTTGCCGTCCACGCGTCCCATGACGGGTCAGGCTACCGCAGCGTCGGACAGGTGCCGGGGATCAGCGGCAGGTCCAGCGTCGTGCGGATGCCGGGCTCGGCCGCGACCACCGCGGGGATGGCGTTCACGATCCGCCCCGCCGCGGCCACGATCGCGGCGTGGTTGTGGTCGCCGTTGCTGCTGGCCGGGCAGATGTCGACGGCGTAGGACGGCTCGCCGGTGATCTCGACGCGGTACGAGCCGCCGGGCTGCGCGGGCTGGGCCCAGTCCGGACGCAGGTCCTCCCGCAGCCGGGTCACGTGCTCGATCACGATGACCGGCCGCCCATCGACCATGCCTCGGATCTCGAAGCGCATCGCGGCGACGCTGCCCTTCGGGATATGGCCGGCCGCGATGTCGAAGGCCTCCGGCGCCGGTTCGCGTTCGCAGGATTCGGTGATGTCGTCGATGTCGATGCCCAGCCCGGCCGCCAGTTGCCGGATCGCCGTGCCCCACGCGATGCTCAGCACACCCGGTTGGAACAGGATCGGAAGTTCGTCGAGCGGCTTGCCGAAGCCCATCACGTCGAACATCACCGTCGCGCCGTCATAGGTGGCGTAGTCGGCGATTTCCATGCAGCGCACCTGCTCGACGCGTTGACAGGTGCCGGCGAACGCCAACGGGATCAGGTCGTTGGCGAACCCCGGATCGACGCCGGTGATGAACAGGCTCGAATTGCCCAGCCGTGCAGCGTCTTCCACGCGCGCGATGTACTTGTCGGGCATCAGCTGCCACGGGTACTGCAGCACGCCGGGCGCGGAGCCCACGACGTTCACGCCCGCGGCCAGGATGCGCAGGCAGTCGCCGATCGCCTCGACGGGACGGTTGTCGGCCATCGCGCAGTAGACAGCGCAGTCCGGCTGGGTGGCCAGCAGCGCGTCCATGTCGGTGGTCGCGGTGATGCCGGTGGAGACGTCGAGCCCGGCCAGCTCCCCCGCATCCTTGCCGACCTTGGCGGCCGAGGAGACGCACACCGCGGTCAGCTCGAACCGAGGGTCGGTGATCAGCTGGCTCAGGGCCAGACGGCCCACGTTCCCGGTGCCGATGTGCGCGACGCGGATCGTCATGGCTGCCTCCTTGCGGACTATGGGGTCTCATACGGCGCGGCCGCCATGCGACACGGTATCGTGCGATGTACTAAACTAGAACACGTTCCAATTCTTCGACCGGCCCTAGTAAGGAACAACCATGCACACTCCCATCTGCGACGAACTCGGCATCGAGTTCCCGATCTTCGCCTTCACGCACTGTCGCGATGTCGTCGTCGCCGTGAGCAAGGCCGGCGGTTTCGGCGTGCTTGGCGCGGTCGGCTTTACCCCCGAGCAGCTGGAAATCGAGCTGAACTGGATCGACGAGAACATCGGCGACCACCCGTACGGGGTCGACATCGTGATCCCCAACAAGTACGAGGGCATGGACTCGCACCTGTCCGCCGAGGAGCTGGCCGAGTCGCTGCGCAAGATGGTGCCGCAGGAGCACCTGGACTTCGCTAAGAAGATCCTCGCCGACCACGGTGTTCCGGTGGAGAACGCCGACGAGGATGCCTTGCAGTTGCTGGGCTGGACGGAGGCGACCGCCACCCCGCAGGTCGAGGTCGCGCTGAAGCACCCGAAGGTGGCGATGATCGCCAACGCGCTCGGCACTCCCCCCGCCGAGATGATCAAGCACATCCACGACGAAGGCCGCAAGGTCGCCGCGCTGTGCGGGTCACCGTCACAGGCCCGCAAGCACGCCGACGCGGGCGTCGACATCATCATCGCCCAGGGCGGCGAGGCCGGCGGCCACTGCGGCGAGGTCGGCTCGATCGTGCTGTGGCCGCAGGTCGTCAAGGAGGTGGCGCCGGTCCCGGTGCTGGCCGCCGGCGGCATCGGCAGCGGCCAGCAGATCGCCGCGGCCCTGGCGCTCGGCGCTCAGGGAGCATGGACCGGCTCGCAGTGGCTGATGGTCGAGGAAGCATCGAACACCCCGGTGCAGCAAGCCGCATATGCGAAGGCCTCTAGCCGCGACACCGTCCGTAGTCGCTCGTTCACCGGCAAGCCGGCCCGGATGCTGCGCAACGACTGGACCGAGGCCTGGGAGAAACCGGAGAACCCCAAGCCGCTCGGCATGCCGCTGCAGTACATGGTCTCCGGCATCGCCGTGCGCGCCACGAACAAGTACCCGAACGAGACCGTCGACGTCGCGTTCAACCCGGTCGGGCAGGTCGTCGGCCAATTCACCAAGGTGGAAAAGACGTCCACCGTCATCGAGCGCTGGGTGCAGGAGTACCTGGAGGCGACGAACCGGCTCGACGAACTCAACGCCGCCGCCAGCGCGTAGTCAGCGGCGGTCGCTGAAAAGCGATCCGCCGCAACGCTTCTGGTTACTCGACGTCGTCGGCGCCGACGCCGGTGAAGACTTCTTTGGCTCTGTCGACGGCATAGGTGAAGATCTCGATCGAGTTGTGCACGATGTCACCGGTGCCGCCGGCGATGTCGCCGCGGATGATGTCACCGGCGTTCTCGACGATGTCGGAGGCCTTTTCGACCGCGTTGGCCGCGATGTCCCTGACGGCGCCGAGCGCTTCATTCGGGTTGAAGGCCATCACAATCTCCTGTTCGTTGCGGATGCTTTCGTGCGACTGTAGACCGCGGGGACCGCCCTGGTCATGTTTGACTACGGAAGACCGCACGGGGGTGAGCACATGGGCGATGCAGGTCTGCCGCAGCCGGACCGGCCACAACCTGCGCTGACGGCACGCGGTATCACCATGACGGGCCCGTGGGGTCCGGTCTACGGCCCGATCGACCTCGACGTCGACGCCGGCGGTGTGACGGTGCTGCACTGCCCGCCCGGGTCCGCGCGAACCGCGCTGCTGATGACATTGGCGGGGCGGATGAAACCGGTCGCCGGGACCGTGACGGTGCTGGGCCGAATCCGCGCGGCCGACATCTTCGCCGTGTCCGCGCTCGCCGGCATCGAGGAGCTGGACAACATCGCCGAGTCGGTGACCGTCCGGGATCTGATCACCGAACAGCGGCGCTGGGATGCGAACTGGTATCGGCTGGTTCGCCGCGCCGACGGGGACGACCTGACGGCGATGTGCGCGCCGGTTTTCGGGGAGCTGCCGCTACCCCCGCTCACCGAATACGCCGAGGAACTCTCCCAACTCGACGGCCTGCTGCTGCGGATCGCGCTGGCCAACACCCGGCGCCCCCCGGTCCTCGTCGTCGGCGGCGTCGACGAGGTCGTCAGCGACGCCGACCGAGAAGCGTTGCTGCGCCGCCTGGTTGAGCTCGGTACGCGGCAAACCGTGGTCACCGCATCAGTGAATCCGATACCCCCCGGTCTGGGCGTGCGCGCCGAGATTCCCGTGGAGCAGAAAGGCGCCGACTGAGCATGCTTGCCGGAATGTCGCTGGGCACCGACCTCAAGCGGTACTCCCGCGGAACCCTCCCCCGCATCGCGCTGGCGACCGTCGTCCTGCTGCCGCTGCTCTACGGCGCGATGTACCTGTGGGCCTTCTGGAATCCGTTCGCCGAAGTGAACAAGGTCCCGGTCGCTTTGGTCAACGAGGACCGCGGAACTATCGGGCAGGGGCAGAACCTGCGCGCCGGCGACCAGGTCGCCGATGCGCTGCTGAAGTCCGGCGAACTGAACCTCATACCGATGTCGGCCGATCAAGCCGCGAAAGGCGTTGCGCACGGCAGCTATTACTTCGCGATCACGCTGCCCGAGGATTTCAGCGCTGCCGTCGCGTCGCCGTCGGGCCCGCACCCCCGCCAGGCCCAGATCCGGTTCACGTTCAACGACGCCAACAACTACCTCGCCTCGATCATCGGGCAGAACACCGCGCGCGAAGTGCTCAACCAGGTCAGCGCCAAAATCGGTCAACAGGTCGTCGGACAGGTGCTGATCGGCGTGCAGCAGGCCGGCGATGGGCTGAAAAAGGCCGCCGCCGGCGCGGGCCAACTGGCCGCCGGGCTGGACACCGCGGACAACGGAGCCCACGAGTTGGCCACCGGCGCCCGGACACTCGCCGAGGGCATGGTGACCGCCCGCGACGGCTCGGCCGCGCTTGCCGCAGGTACCCGCCAGCTCTCGACGGCGATCACCCAGGCGACCGACCCCGTGGTCAAAGTCCTTGACCGCGTGCAGATGTTGCAACTCGACCCCGACCAGGTCGGCGAGACCGCGACCCGGCTGAGCCAGACCGTCGAGACCGCCGCGGACCGGATCGCCGCGTTGCACGTCGACCACGCGCAGGCGGCCGCGATCGTCGACCAGGTGGTAAACGGGTTGCGCGCCAACGCCGATCCGACGGCGCGCAACCTCGGCGATGTGCTGGCCGGGGCGCAACGAATCCTCGAATCCAAGGGCATGGATCCCACCACCGACGAGGGCCTGGCCCGGCTGCGCGATAAAGCCGACCAGTTCGCCGACGAGCTGGGCGACCCGAACAGCAACCTGCGAGTCTTTCTCACCCGGTTGCTCAACGGCGAGTTGAAGTCCGACGTCATCAGGCTGCGCAACGGCGCCAACGACCTGAACGCCGGGGCCCAGAAGCTCAGCGGCGGACTGGTCCAATTGACCGACGGCAGTGCCCGGTTGGCCGACGGCGCGGCCAACTTGGCCGACGGCACCAGGCGGCTGGACGACGGCGCGCACGAGCTGGCCACCAAGCTCGACGAGGGCGCCCGCCAGGTGCCGTCCTGGACCGACCGGCAGCGCAACGACGTCGCCAAGACCATGGCTGACCCGGTCACGCTGGACATGCATTTCATGCATCGGGCCGCGACGTTCGGCACCGGTTTCGCACCGTTCTTCTTGCCGCTGGCCTTGTTCATCGGCGCCCTGATCATCTGGATGTTGTTGACCCCGTTGCAAACTCGTCCCATCGTCAACGGGCTCGGCGCGGTGCGGGTGGTGCTGGCGTCGTTGTGGCCCGGGTTGCTCGTCGCGGCGTGCCAGGTGGTCGTGATGTATGCCGTCGTGCATGCCGGTGTCGGTCTGCACGCCAGGCATCCGGTGGCGACGGTGGTGTTCCTGCTCTTGATCGCCGCGGCGTTCCTGGCGTTGATCCAGGCGTTCAACGCGGTGTTCGGCGTCGCGGTCGGCCGCGTGGTCACGCTGGCGTTCCTGATGTTCCAGCTGGTGTCGGCCGGCGGCATCTATCCTGTCGAGACCACGGCGAAACCGTTCCAGATCCTGCACCCGCTCGACCCGATGACCTACGCGGTCAACGGCTTACGAGAGGTCATCGTCGGCGGCGTGGATTCGCGATTGTGGATCGCCGTCGTGGTGCTCGGCGGTGTGCTGGCGGCGTCGCTGGCCGCCAGCGCGTGGGCGGCCCGGCGCAACCGGCAGTACACGATGGAGCGGCTGCACCCGCCGATCGAAGTGTGAGACCTAGCCGGTGACGCCGGTGTCGGACGGGAATCCCCCGCCGACGATCGGGAACCCGCCGCCGGTCAGTTGCCCGATCTGCCAGCCGTGTTCGGTGCACAGCATCGGATACCCGTCGGGAGACTGCGCGGATGCGCCACGGGGATTAGGGCACGGCGCACCCACCTGCTGGACACCGTTCAGCGGGTAGGTGATCACCCAGTAGCCCGACTGCGCGGCCGGGAACTGGTTGATGATGAAGTGGCACGCCTCGGCCTGACCACCCGGGCCGCGCCCGAAGATGAACCGCTCGTAGTTGTCGCACGGCGCCCCCAGCGACGCGTCGTAGTTCATCCCCGGAACGTCGCCGTCGTAATGCTGCGGGTCGGCGAGGGCAGCCGGCGCGGTGCCGACGGCGGCGCCCGTGATCGCAGCGGCGATGCAGAGTTGGCGAATCATGATCCGCAGCATAACCATGGCGACGACGGCACACGCTGGTTTCGCTGGGCCGGCCGTCGGCAATCCAGTGAGAACACGTTCCAATTCCGCGGTCCCGGTGCTTTACTGACCCAGGGATGTCCTTTGCAGGCCGTACTCGAGGAGTGCCGATGCCGACCCCGAATCTTCCCCCCGGATTCGATTTCACCGACCCCGACATCTACGCCGAGCGGTTGCCGGTCGAGGAGCTGGCCGAGATGCGTCGCGTCGCACCGATCTGGTGGAACGAGCAGCCGCTCGGTGCGGGCGGATTCGACGACGGCGGCTTTTGGGTGGTCACCAAGCACAAGGACGTCAAGGAGATCTCGCTGCGCAGCGACGTCTTCTCCAGCCTGAAAAAGACCGCGTTGCCGCGATACAAGGACGGCACCGTCGGCGAGCAGATCGAGCGCGGCAAGTTCGTCCTGCTCAACATGGACGCGCCGCAGCACACCCGGCTGCGCAAGATCGTCTCGCGGGCATTCACTCCCCGGGCCGTCGAACGGCTGCGCGACGAGCTCAACGAGCGGGCCCAGCGCATCGTGCAAGCAGCCGCCGCCGAGGGCGCCGGCGACTTCGTCGAACAGGTCTCGTGCGAGTTGCCACTGCAGGCCATCGCCGGGCTGATGGGCGTGCCGCAGGAAGACCGCAAGAAGCTGTTTCACTGGTCCAACCAAATGGTCGGCGACCAGGACCCCGAGTTCGCCGGCAACGACGCCATCACCGCGTCGGTCGAGCTGATCATGTACGGCATGCAGATGGCCGCCGAGAAGGCCAAGAACCCGGGGCAGGACCTGGTCACCACGTTGATCCAGGCCGACGTCGACGGGCACAAGCTCTCCGAGGACGAGTTCGGCTTCTTCGTCATCTTGCTGGCCGTCGCCGGCAACGAGACCACCCGAAACTCCATCACCCAGGGAATGATGGCATTCACCGACTTCCCCGATCAGTGGGAGCTGTTCAAAAAGGAGCGGCCCGCCACGGCCGCCGACGAGATCGTGCGGTGGGCAACGCCGGTGACGTCATTCCAGCGCACCGCGCTGCGCGACTACGAGCTGTCGGGCGTGCAGATCAAGGAAGGCCAGCGGGTGGTGATGTTCTACCGCTCCGCCAACTTCGACGAGGACGTGTTCGAAGACCCGTTCACCTTCAAAATTCTGCGGGATCCCAACCCGCACGTGGGATTTGGCGGCACCGGCGCGCATTACTGCATGGGGGCCAACCTGGCGCGGATGACGATCGACCTGATCTTCAACGCGATCGCCGATCAGATGCCCGACCTGACGCCGCTGGGTAAGCCCGAGCGGCTGCGCTCGGGCTGGCTCAACGGCATCAAGCACTGGCAGGTCGACTATCACACCAGCGCTGGCGCGAAATGCCCTGTCGCGCATTAAGCTGCGCCCATGCCCTCACATAAAGCGGTCCACGTGAAGTCCGCCGGCGCGCCGTTGGCGATCGCCGATGTCGAGACAACGTCGCCTGGGCGCGGCGAAGTGCGCATCGATGTCGGCGCCTGCGGCATCTGCGGCACCGACGCCCACTTCGTCGGCGGTGCATTCCCCGGCCTGTCCTGGCCGCTGACTCCGGGCCATGAAATCGCCGGCAAAATCGCCGAGATCGGGCCGGGCGTCGAGGACTTCGCGGTGGGCGATCGAGTCGCCGTCGGATGGTTCGGCGGCAACTGCAACCACTGCGACCCGTGTCGCAAGGGCCTTTTCATCCACTGCGTCAACGGCAAGGTGCCGAGCTGGCACTATCCCGGCGGCTACGCCGAGTCGGTGACGGTACCGGCCACCGCACTGGCTCGAATTCCCCCCGAGCTGTCCGACGCCGAAGCCGCACCGATGGGGTGTGCCGGTGTCACGACCTACAACGCGCTGCGGCACACCAAGGCGCTACCCGGCGACCGGGTAGCGATCCTCGGCGTCGGCGGGCTAGGCCATCTCGGTGTGCAGTTTTCCCGGGCAATGGGTTTCGAGACCATCGCGATCAATCGCGGCACTGCCAAGGCGGACGACGCCCGCGAGCTGGGCGCTCACCACTACATCGACGCCACCGGCGATGTGTCCGACGCGCTGAAAGCCTTGGGCGGCGTTGCGGTCGTGCTGGCCACAGCGGGCAACTCGCAGGCAATGGCCGCAACCGTCGGCGGCTTGGCGCCCCAAGGCGAACTGGTCACGATCGGCGTCACGCCCGAGCCGCTGCCGATCAGCCCGCTACAGTTGATCAATCCGGGGCTGTCCATCGTCGGCCATCCGTCCGGGACCGCCAAAGAGGTTGAGGAAACAATGCAATTCGCCGTCCTGTCGGGTGTGCGGGCATGGATCGAGGAACTGCCGCTGTCGCAGGCTGCCGACGGTTACGCGGCCCTGGTGCAGGGACGGGCGCACTACCGGACCGTCCTGACCATGTGACTGAGCACAATCCAGCCGTCTGGACCCTGAACGCATCCCACGGCGAGTTGGTCGTTCACACCGGGGTCACCGGCCGCGCCGCGAGGATGGGCCATCGCCTCACGATCGTGATGCGGCAATGGCAGGCCATGGTGAGGTGGGCCGGCGATGAACCGGCCGCGGCGGAACTGGCCGTCGACGTGTCTTCACTGGACGTGGTGCGCGGCGAAGGGGGCGTCACGCCGTTGTCCGGAGCGGAGAAGTCGCTGGTGCGGTCCAACGCACTGCGCTCGCTGGACGCCGACCGGTATCCCGAGATCACTTTCACCGCCGAAGACATCGAAAAGAGCACCGACGGCTACCACCTCACCGGGCCACTGCAGATCCACGGCAAGACCCGCAAGCAGGTAATCGACCTTGGCACAACGGATCTCGGCGACACTTGGCGGATGTCTGCGCAAGCCGCCGTCCGGCAGTCCGATTTCGGTGTCAAGCCGTACTCGTTGTTCATGGGCTCGCTGAAGGTCGCCGACAAGGTCAGCGTGTCGTTCACCGCACAGCACACCAAACATTAGGAGGCGTATGCGGGCCTCGGTCGAAGCACCTGGAGCGCTCGACGGCCGATTTGGCGGCGAGGCTTGCCAAAACGGCGGCGACGGCTCATTCTCTAGCCGAACCCGCGTGAGGAGCCGTCGATGACGCAACCCGAAGCCAACCGTTATCCCGTCCGCGTGCGAGGCGACCTCGACCCCGGCCTGTCGCGATGGCAATGGCTGGTCAAATGGATTCTGGCCATCCCGCACTACATCGTTCTGTTCTTCTTGCACATCGCCGTCTTGGTAGTCACGGTGATCGCATTCTTCGCGATCCTGATCACCGGCAAATATCCCCGCGCGTTGTTCGACTTCAGTGTCGGCGTCAAGCGGTGGCGTTGGCGGGTCACGTTTTACGCGCTGACCGCGCTGGGCACCGACAAGTACCCGCCGTTCAGCCTGCAGCCCAACGCCGAGTACCCGGCCGATTTGGAGGTCGACTATCCGCAGCGGCTGAGCCGCGGCCTGGTGCTCGTCAAATGGTGGCTATTGGCCATTCCGCACTACCTGATACTGCTGGCCTTCTTCACCGGAGGCTGGCGGTTTCTCATGGTCGACCCGAACGAGGTCGTCGGCTACGACCTGCCGCCGCTCATAGCGATACTGCTGGTGATCTCCGTGCTGGGCCTGCTGTTCACCGGCCGCTACCCGAAAGGCTTGTACGACTTCGTGATCGGGATCAACCGGTGGGCCATTCGGGTCCGGGCCTACAGCGCGCTGATGCGCGACGAGTATCCGCCGTTCCGCCTCGACATGGGCGCGCGCGAAGTGGAGCCGACGGCGGTGACCGAAACCCCTTGAGCCGCAGGCCGTAGACAACGTCCTGTGACAGGTTGACAACAAAACCGCGGCACACGCGTTTCGCGGGCGAATGCAGTGCCTTCGGGCGCTACTGTTCGACGATCGTAGGTTCGTCGGAGGCCCGCCGATGGGCAGCCATCTGCGATAGCGCGTCTTAGTGATGGAGCGTCGCCGATGGCAGACAACCTTTGCGTGCCAAGCAAGGTGCACGGGAGGTCGACGTGAGCAGCTTTACCGACAGAATGTTCGCCAATGCCCTGACCAGTCGCAACGGGATGACGACCGGCGAACCCGCTGCGCCGGTCCGGCATACCTGGGCCCAGGTACACCAGCAGGCGCGCCGGGCGGCGGGCGGTTTGGCGGCCGCCGGCGTCGGGCATGGTGACGCCGTCGCGGTATTGGCAGGCGCACCCGTCGAAATCGCGCCAACGGCGCAGGCGCTGTGGATGCGCGGCGCCAGCCTCACGATGCTCCACCAGCCCACGCCGCGCACCGATCTGCAGTCCTGGGCGATCGAGACGGCGGCGGTGATCGGCGTGATCGGGGCTCGGGCCGTGGTCATCTCCGATCCGTTCATGGCGGCGGCTCCCCTGCTGACCGAGTTGGGAATGAGGGTGCTGCGCGTCGACCAACTGCTTGCGGCAGATCCGGTCGATCCCGTGCATACGTGTGACGAGGACGTGGCCCTACTGCAGCTGACATCTGGCTCGACAGGCTTGCCGAAAGCGGTCCAAATCTCCCACCGCAACGTGGTGTCCAATGCCGAGGCGATGTTCAGCGGCGCGCGGTACGACCTCGACAACGACGTCATCGTGAGCTGGTTGCCGCTGTTCCACGACATGGGTATGACCGGGTTCCTCGCCGTGCCAATGTATTTCGGTGCAGAGCTGGTGAAGATCACCCCGATGGACTTCCTGCGCGACATACTGCTGTGGGCCAGGCTGATCGACAAGTACAAAGGCACTATGACAGCCGCCCCCAACTTCGCTTATTCGTTGCTGGCCAAGCGATTACGCATGCAGAGCACACCCGGCCAATTCGACTTGTCGAGCCTGCGGTGGGCGCTGTCGGGCGCAGAACACGTCGAACCGGACGACGTGGACGATTTCTGTGCGGCCGGAGCGCCCTTCGGGCTGCGGCCCGAGGCCATCGTGCCCGCCTACGGCATGGCCGAGACGACGGTGGCGGTGTCGTTTTCGGAGTGCGGCGCCGGCCTGAAGGTCGACGAGGTCGACGCCGATTTGCTTGCTGTTCTGCGCCACGCAGTTCCGGCGACCAAGGGCAAGACGCGCCGGCTCGCGTGTCTGGGCCCGTTACTGGCGGGCCTGGAGGCACGCATCGTCGACGACGACGGCAACGTGTTACCTGCCCGCTGTGTCGGAGTGATCCAGGTCCGCGGCCAGCCGGTCACGGCCGGCTACACCACGGCGGCAGGTTTTGTCGCCGCACGAGACGACCAAGGCTGGTATGACACCGGCGATCTCGGCTACCTGACCGAGAAAGGCCACATCGTGGTGTGCGGCCGGGTCAAAGACGTCATCATCATGGCCGGTCGCAACATCTACCCGAACGATATCGAGCGGGCAGCCGAGCGCGTCGACGGCGTTCGTCCCGGTTGCGCGGCCGCGGTGCGGCTTTACGCGGGACTGGCCCGCGAAACGTTTGCGGTCGCTGTCGAGTCGAGCGCCTACGACATGCCCGCCGAGGCGCGGCGCATCGAGCGCCAGGTGGCCCACGAGGTGGTCGCCGAGGTCGACGTGCGGCCACGCAAGGTGGCGGTGGTTGCTCCGGGAACCATTCCCAAAACGCCGTCGGGCAAGCTGCGTCGGTCCTACGCGCTCTCGCTCGTGGGTCGATGGGCCGGTTACGGCGACGGCGCCCCGGGGTTGGGAGGCGGCGGCGGGGCAGGTGCCGGAGCGGCATCGTCAGGTACCCCGTGCAGGCGGTTGAGCAGCTTTGTCAATAGCGGGTGCGGATCGGGCTCCGGCGGGGGCGCGACAGGCGGCGGTGGCACCGGGGCCGGCTCGGCGGCCGGCACGTTGACCGGCGGCTCTGCCGACACCACGGTTTGCGGCTCGGCGGGCGCCGCGGCGACGGTCGGCTCCTGCGGCGGCTCCGGTTGCGGCGCCGCGTGCGGCGCCGGCGGCTGAACCTTGGCCGGCGGTGGAGCGGGCGCCTTGGCCACCGGGGCCGGTGTCGTCCTGTGGACCGCCTGCTTCACCGGTGCCGCGGGCTTGTCGGGAAGCAGCCGCGGGCCGATCGCCAGCGACACCGACGCCACCAGCGTCACCGCACCGGCAACCAGCATGGTCAACGCGCCGGCGTAACCCCGCGGCCGCGAAGGCACGGGCGCCGCGCTGACTTCTTCGATCGACTCGATCAGCGGGGCATCAGTGAAGTCGGTGGTCTGCGCCGACGCCAGGGCCGCGCCGCGGGCCAGGGCCAGCGGCGTGCCGCTTTGGGTGAACACCGGTACCGGCAGGGCCTTCTCCAGCTGCCATGAGAGCGCATCGAGGTCGTGGTCGGGGCCGACGACCACCACGCCACCGGGTTGCCAGGTGCTCCGGTCGAACATCGCGGTCAGCCACGCAGTGAGCCGCTCGGCGCCGCCGTCCAGCTGTTTGACGGCGGTTTTGCCCTGGTCATCGGAGTCGTCGACCATCACCACGGTTGTCGAGTCGCCCTGCAGGAGGCACACCGCGGCCTTGTCACGGCCGACGACGGAGGCGATACCGCGCGCCAGCATCTCAGCGGCCTCGACCAACCGAATCGGCACGACGTTGTCGAACCCCGCCTCAGTCAATGACTCCAACAGCAGCGCGGCCTCGGCCGCGGCGTCGTCGGTCCACGTGACGCCCACGACATGAAGCCGCTGATCGCGCCGCGCCGCCGCGGCCTGGGCCTCTAACACCGCCGCGGTCGCTTGCTCCGAGGTGTCGGCCGCGCGCATCCCGCCGCCGGTGCGTACCGCGAAGTCGTCGTGATCGGTGACGGCGCCGTCGGCGTGGCGGCCTTCGACCAGCACCCAGCCGCCGGCCGTCGGTGTCAGCGACAGCCCTAGTACCGTATCCAAATTCGCACCTCAATCGTGCCCCTACCTGCGACGTTGCCGACTTAATCGCGGTGGTTCGCAGCGCCCGAACGGGACCGGAGCAATGTGGTCGTCGTCGGCGTACCCGGGGTGAGCTTACGCGGGCGCCAAGACGTCTCCCGAACGGGTGTCCCAGCGCGGCGCGGCACGTGTAGCCACGGCAGCCGCTGCGCGTCGCCTAGCACGGGCGCTGAGCAGGTGGTACTCGCCGATGCAGAATCGGGACATGGTTGCGCCGTGATCGACATATGCACTACCACACGGTAAGTTCTGCCGAGGGTGCGACGGCATACGACAAGGGGCACGGTATGACAGACGTGAGCAAGCAGGTACGCGGTTGGGCGCGGCGGCTGACGATCGCCGCCGTTGCGGCTGCGGCACTGCCCGGCCTGGTTGGCCTGGTGGGTGGAGCCGCGACCGCCGGAGCCTTCTCCCGGCCAGGTCTGCCGGTCGACTACCTGCAGGTACCGTCCGCCGCCATGGGCCGCAACATCAAGGTGGAGTTCCAGAGCGGTGGACCTAATTCCCCGGCTGTCTATCTGCTCGACGGTTTGCGTGCCCAGGACGACTACAACGGCTGGGACATCAACACCCCGGCTTTTGAGTGGTACTACCAGTCCGGTCTGTCGATCGTGATGCCGGTCGGTGGGCAGTCCAGCTTCTACACCGACTGGTACAACCCGGCGTGCGGCAAGTCCGGCTGCCAGACCTACAAGTGGGAAACGTTCTTGACCAGCGAACTGCCCGGATATCTAGCCGCCAACCAGAACGTCAAGTCGACGGGCAGCGCTGCGGTCGGGATCTCGATGGCGGGTGCGTCGGCAATGAATCTGGCGATCTACCACCCGGGGCAATTCATCTACGCCGGGTCGCTGTCAGGCTATCTCAGCCCGTCCACCGGGCAGGGCTGGATAGGCCTAGCAATGGGCGATGCCGGCGGCTACAAGAAGGAAGACATGTGGGGGCCCGACAACGACCCCGCATGGGTGCGCAATGACCCCCTGGTCAATGTCGACAAACTTGTCGCCAATAACACCCGGCTCTGGGTGTACTGCGGCAACGGCACGCCGAACGAACTGGGCGGCGCCAACCTGCCGGCCACGTTCCTGGAGAGCAACTTCATGATCGGTGTCAACAAAAAGTTCCAAGAAGCTTATATTGCTGCGGGCGGCCACAACGCGGTGTTCAACTTCCCGCCTTACGGCACACACAGCTGGGAGTACTGGGGCGCGCAGTTGCAGGCGATGAAGCCCGATCTGCAAAGCAGCCTGGGTGCCGGCGGAGGCGGCGGCTAAACCACGCGCGAGCTGAAAACTGCGCTTGACGGTGATCCGTCAAGCGCAGTTTTTCTGTTGCGCCGCTCCCCTTTCCGAACGCCGTCAAGGCGCGCACAATCGGAATACGCCAGGAATCATGCTCGACCAAGAAGGAAGGTTCTGTGCGATGAAAGCCAAGGTTGGCGATTGGCTGGTCATCAAGGGAACGACAGTTGCACAGCCGGACCATCGTGGCTTGATCACCGAGGTGCGCTCCCCCGACGGGTCGCCGCCCTACGTCGTGCAGTGGGCCAGCGACCATGTGGCGACGGTGTTTCCGGGTCCCGACGCTCTTGTCGTGTCGTCACAGGAGATGGACGCCGCCGACACCCGGGCCGCACACCGGGTTCACTGAACCCGGTCGGTGACGTCGACCCAGGCCGTCGTATCGCGGCGGTGGTCGTGCATGTTGCGGCACTGACCGTATAGACGCGCGACCCCGAGGTTGGGGTAGTCGTCGTCGCGGTACACGATCGCGGTGACGCCGTCTTTGTTCAGGGTTTTACCGAACAGGTGCTGGTTGGGTGGCTGTCCTTCGGTCCAGCCGTGGGCCACCATCGCCGTGCCGATGTCCTGGAAGTAGGTGTCGGCGCGCGCGTCGGCGGGCACGGTGAAGTTCAGGTACACCGCACCCTGGTACGGCGGGTTGTCGCGGTCTTTGCAGGACATCAACAGGTAGCCCGCGGTGGCTTTCTGCAAATGCGCGACGTCGACGAGATGCCTTGCCTGCTCGACGACTTCGTTCTCGCTTTGCTCGTCGGACACCGGCTTGGCGGGCCGGTCGAGATCGGCAGGCGACGAATGAAGCCGACCTATCGCCAGGAATGCTCCGCCCAGCACCAGCGAAATCGATAACGCGGCGGCAAGCAGGGCTCGAGCGGCCGGCGACCGAAGCCATGCGGGTTGAACTGCGGCCACGCCTCAGGCTAACTCGTATCGCCGACCCGGTTAGCCGCCGAGCGCCGCGATGAGCTCCTTGATCTTGGCCGCCTCTTCGTCGGTGGGCTGCTCGTCGGCTTCGAGCGCGTCGAGAAGTTCCGCCGTCAGCCCGGCGCCGTTGGCGGTCTCCTGCGCGGACAGCTTGGCCCGGCGGCGCGTGACGTACAGCTGCTGGCCCAATGTCGCGCCGGGTCCTTCCGCGACCCGCTCCATCAGCTCGTCGTATTGGGTGCGAACCCCGCTGAGCGCCACGATGACCGACGGTGTCGACCGGCCTCGGGACGCCGCCTCGGTGAGCGCCGTCTGCAGCTTGCGCAGACCGGACAGAATCACCCCGGCGCGGCCGGCGAACTCTGGATCGCTGGAGTCCGGCAGGGCCTCGATCGACGCGGTGAACATCTGCATTGCCGCCTCGACCAAGCTGACAATGACGGGTGCCTCACCGTCATCCAGCGCGCCGTCGGCCTTGAATCGATTCATGGTGTCTGGGGCCTCACTGAATCTCCGTGTCGATGGTGATCACTCCACGTTGAGCGTGGTGGAGGACGTCGAAACGCTAGCGCGTCTGGAGCGTCGATACAAGGGTCGGCACCGCCGGGGCGCTATCCGGCCGGCGATTGCGCCGAACGCCGAGAAGTTTGTTTACAAGTTCGGGCCGGATTTCCGCTCTTGTGCAGGTGCCTTATAGCGGCCAGAGTGAATATATGACGGACCAGAAATTGATCGAGCACTGGATTCAGGGCTGTACGGTGCAGCGGATCATGTTCCGCGACGGTCTTGTCCTGAATCTCGAGGATTACAACGAACTCGTCATCTCCGCGCCGCTACGGCTGACTCTGCCGGCCACCCCCACCGCACCGAGCGAGGTCGTTTCGATCGACCCGAATGACCCGGCTGAGCAGGAGCGACCGCTGTTTGATTTCGCCGGGGCGACATGCACCGAGGTGCTCTGGGACGACGCGGGGGATTTGCACCTAGAGTTTTCCGACGGCCACCAGATCGACGTGCCGCCCGACGAGACCGTGACCGCGTGGGAACTCTACGGCAAGTACCACGGGTATGCCGCTTGCCTGGCCCGCGGGAAAGTGCGGGTAGTGCGCCACGACATGCCGGAGAATTTCGGCGAGGAGTAGCCCGGTGGATTTGCGTCGGCACTCCGCGGCAGCGCGCCGGTGGACATTCGCGGCGCAAACCTCATTTTGTTTGTGGTGACGTTTTATCGCCGCACAATGGGTCGCCGATCGGCGCAAGACATGCTTGGATCAGCCCCATGCAAGGGTCGGCGACAGTTCATATGGCAGCACCAGCGGAGAAGATCTGGAATCTGATTGCAGACGTCCGCAATACCGGGCGGTTCTCCCCCGAGACGTTCGAAGCCGAGTGGCTGGACGGCGCCACCGGTCCCGCGCTCGGCGCGCGATTCCGCGGACATGTCCGGCGCAACGAGATTGGGCCGGTGTACTGGACCACCTGCCGGGTCACCGCCTGTGATCCCGGGCGCGAGTTCGGCTTCGAGGTGCTCGTCGGTGACCGGCCCGTGAACACCTGGCACTACCGGTTGTCGCCCAGCGGGGACGGCACCGACGTGACCGAGTCGTTCCGGCTCGCTTCGTCGCCGCTGACCACCGTGTACTACTGGGTGTTCGGCGGCTGGCTGCGTCAGCGCCGCAACATCCGGGACATGACGAAGACGCTGCAACGCATCAAGGAAGTGGCCGAGAGCGAGTGACGGTCGAGAAATCGGTCTTCATCACCGGCGCCGGCAGCGGCATCGGCCGTGAAGGCGGGAGCATCCGCTGGATCGACCGTCTCGAGGGCATCAGCCCGGAGTTGGTGCGCGGCCGGATTGTCAAGGCGCTGCCCAGGATCGGCGCTGCCGGCGACGGAGGTTCGAGGTGAAAGGCAGGGTGCACTGGCTGGCGCTGCACGGGTTTGTCCGCGGAGTCGCCTCCGTCGCCGCCCGGCGAGGTGATCTGCAGTCGCGGCTGATCGCCGATCCCGCGGTGAAGGCGAATCCCGTGCCGTTCTACGAGGAGATCCGGCGGCGCGGCCCGTTGGTGCGAACCCGCATCGGCCATCTCACCGCGGATCACGCAGTGGCACATGAGCTTCTGCGATCGGACGACTTCCGGGTGCTCTCGATCGGGTCCAACTTGCCGGCGCCGCTGCGCTGGCTGGAGCGCCGCGCCCGCGACGACCTGCTGCACCCGCTGCGGCCGCCGTCGTTGCTGGCCGTCGAACCGCCGGAGCACACTCGCTACCGCAAGACCGTGTCGTCGGTCTTCACGCCTCGGGCGGTGGCCGCATTGCGGGATCGCGTCGAAGAGACCGCGAGCGCGCTCCTGGACCAGCTTGCCGGCGAGCCGGGTGTCGTCGACATCGTCGAGCGGTATTGCTCGCAGCTGCCGGTCGCGATCATCAGCGACATCTTGGGCGTGCCCGCACAGGACCGGGGCCACATCCTGGAGTTCGGTGAGTTGGCTGCGCCCAGTTTGGATTTCGGGCTCTCCTGGCAGCAATACCGGCAGGTGCAGGCGGGCATCGCGGGTTTCAACCGCTGGCTGGCCGAGCATCTGCGCCAGCTGCGGCGATCACCCGGCGACGATCTGATGAGCCAACTGATCCAGACGGCCGAAAGTGGTTCAGCAGAAACCTATTTGGACGAACACGAACTTCAAGCCACGGCCGGGCTGGTGTTGGCGGCCGGCTTCGAAACCACGGTGAACCTGCTGGGCAACGGAATTCGTTTGCTACTTGATGCGCCCGAGCATCTGCAGACGCTGCAGCAGCATCCGCACCTGTGGCCCAACGCGGTCGAGGAAATCCTGCGGCTGGAATCGCCGGTTCAGCTCACCGCGCGGGTGGCCGTCAAGGACACCGAAGTGGCCGAAACGGCCGTCATGCGCGGCGCGCTGGTGGTGATCTATCTCGGTGCCGCCAACCGCGACCCGGCGGTATTCGACGAGCCCGACCGCTTCGACCTCGAACGGGCCAATGCCAACCGGCATCTCGCGTTTTCCGGTGGGCGCCACTTCTGCCTTGGAGCAGCGCTGGCCCGAGCCGAGGGGGAGGTCGGGTTGCGGACCTTTTTCGAGCGCTTCCCCGAGGTGCGGCCGGCCGGGGCGGGCAGTCGACGCGACACCCGGGTGCTGCGAGGCTGGTCGTCGCTGCCGGTGGCGCTGGGCCCGGCGCGGTCGATGGCCGCGCGCTAACTATCGCCGCGAGACTGCCCGTACTGCGCCGAAACTGCGTCCACTGCTGGTTTTTCGCGAGCAGGACGCAGTGGGCGCAGTCTCGATATGGCCAACCTCGTCACGCGAGGCTGTCCGGGTCGGCCAGCGGGATCACGATGTGCGACGGGGTGGCCCCACCCTGATGGACCTGATAGCGACCACCGGCCAGGGCCCGACGCGACGGCTTGGTGGGCACCAGGTTCGGAAAGTCGTAGGTGGTCAACGTAAGACACAACCGGTGATCGGGGGCGATCAACGCGGCGGTGGGAAATATCTCGACGTCGTAGCGGGTCACCTCGCCCGGGACGACGGGCTCGACGGCGGCGCGGGTGCTCAGGTGGTGCGGGCGCAGCACGGTGCCGTCGTCCAGATACCAGGTGCGATCCGGGTCCAGCGCACGATGCGAGCCGAGCAGCGCGCCCTGCGTCATCGGCCGGCTGGCGCCGTCGGGCGCGACGTCATCCAGGTAGGCCACCCACAGCGTCTCCGTCGTGTTGGCCGTCGCGTGCAGGGTCAGCGTGATCGGCCCGGCCACCAGTGTGGGCGAGCCGAACGGCTCGGTGGTGTAGGTCAGCGCCCCACGCTGTAGCCGCCGACTGTCCAGGTCGTAGCGGATCCGCCCGCCGCGCTGGGCCGCGAAGAAGCTGTTCAAGCCCAGGGTCCACTGCTCCAGGCTGCGGCCCGCCAGCGGGCCCCGCGCCTTGTAGTTGAGTGTCACGGCGCATTCGTCGTCGACGGGTTCGCGGGTCAGGCGGCTTTCCGGGGACAGATAGAAGCGAGTGGGCGTCGCCTCGGCAACCGGATATTCACGGGCGTGACACCACTGCGAACTGCCGATCGCTTGGAAGGTGAACGGCGATCCCGTCAACGCCGCGTCGGGATCGTCCTTGAGCCAGTGGTCGAACCAGCGCAGCTGCAGTGAATTCAGGTGCAGGCCACCGAAATTCGAAACGTGATACCACGGCCCCATCAGCAGCCGAAATTTGTCGGACACCGACTGGCCCGGTTCCATCGGCGAGCGCTGCGGCCGGCCGGCGAAAGCGTTCTGCAGTGTGGCGTAGTTGAGCGGGGCCCCCCGTTGGAAGGCGTCGTGCCAGCCGCCGACCAGGAACACCGCTACACCGTTGGCGGCGATATCCCCGATGACGGCACCCGGCCGCATCGCGTCCCAGAAGGTCCCGTCGTACGCCACCTCGCCGCCCTTCATGGCGTCCGCGACCAGCGGGCCGAAGTAGCGGCGCTGGTCGCGACCGCGCTGCCGCACCGCGGTGAGCCCTCCGGATCGGGGCCGGGGATGCCCACCGGGGGTGAACAGCTCCAGCGTCGGGTTGACGACATTCAGCAGCGTGTAGACGGCGCCGTAGGCCCGGATGGTCCGCAAGTGCGGCACCCCGCCCATCGCCGCCGCGTCGCGGTAGAAGTCGTTCGCGGCCATCACCGGGAAGATGGCCTTCAGCGGCGAATCCGGCCCGACGGCGGCGGCGGTGAATAGCTGGTTGATCGCCAGGTAGGAGATACCGAACATGCCGACCCGGCCGCTGGAGTTGGGCAGCGTCGCCGCCCAGTTCACCAGCTCGACACCGTCTTGGGTCTGCTTGTCGCCGAACATCTGGAACGAACCGCCGGACGCGCCGGTGCCGCGGACGTCGACCATCGCCTCGATGTAGCCGCGTTTGATCAGATACGGCGTCGCGCCGCCGCCGATCTGCGCGGCCGGCGGCGGGGCCTTCTTGCCGTACGGCGTCACCGACAGCAGCACGGGAAACGGCCCGGTGGCGGGCCGCCCGGTGTCGAGGTCGGTCGGGTAATGGATGTCGGCGCGCAGCACGACGCCGTCGCTCATCGGGATTTCGACGTTGTGCCGCACAGCATGCCCGTAGACCGCGGGCCCCGGCGTCCAGGGCGAGAACGGCGAAGGACTCGCTTTGCGGGCGCGCACCGTAGCGGCCCGGCCGGCCACCGCCGTCGCGCCGAGAGCCGCTAGCGCCAACCCTGCCCGGCGCGCCAGCCGCAGCCCCCTTGTCTTGGGCATCGTTTTCCTCCCACATCGTCGGCTTCCCAGACTCTAGAGCGTGCCCATTAATGGACACGTGTCCAGCGGCTTGGTTATATTGCCGGCTGTGACCTTCGACACGATCATTCGCAACGGCGCATCCACCGCGGTGCTCGGCAAGCGGCGCACCGGCAGCTTCCTGCGCGCCAAGACCGTGGCGGCCCCGACGAAAGGTGAGTTGGCCCATGCCAGTTGAGGACGCCGTACGCGGGCTGTGGCAGGCGTTGTCGGATCGGGACTGGGATGCGGTCAAGACCTTCCTGTCGGCGGACTGCATCTACGTGGACATGCCGGTTGGGCCGGCCCTGGCGGCGCGCGGTCCCGACGACATCGTCAAACGCCTCAAGGTCGGTCTGGAACCGTTGGCGCACTACGAAAACCACGACGGGCTGCTGGTATCTAACGGCGTGGACGCGATGTATGAGCACTCCGAGACGTGGAAATGGGCCAGCGGCGAGACAGCGCTGCTCAAGTTCGTCAGCGTGCACCGCGTCGACGACGGCAAAGTGACGCTGTGGAAAGACTATTGGGACATGGGCAGCATGACCGCGCAGGCGCCGCCTACCTGGTTGGAGGATCTGGCGACGGCGGATACCAGCTGGATATTTGATGCGACAGCACTGATCTGAGCTGCTCAGATTGAGGTCAGCGTATTTCGCCGCGGATCACGCGGCGCGTACCGCACCTCGACGGGCTTACCGTCATAAAACATCCAGTTGGTTGCTCGCGTCGAACACAGCTTGCCGGTGAAGGGTCGGCCCTGCTGGTCCTGGAACGAATAGAAGACGCGATAGACGGTGGTGCTCGGTGTCGCGCCTCGGCGCGTCGTAATCCGGGTGACTGCACCCGCAGCCGATTGCCCATGGCGCGCAAGCCAGTTCGCGCGCGCGGCTCGCCATAGCGTCCAAAGGCACGGAGCGCCGCAAAGGAGCGCAAGCAGGAGGAAAAAGAAACTCCTGCCGACGACAAGCCACAGGAACACGCTGCAAAGGGTGACTGGGACCATCCATTGCAGCGAGCTGTGGCACCACGCCAGCCGCGTCCAGAAGGAGGAGATCTCTGCTCGCTCCGGCGGCAAGGGCGGCCACGTCTGTCTCACTTCTCGTGCCGTCCGTGCACGTCCAGACGCGGGGCTCGGCTGACCATGCCGCTGGTGGTGATCGCATCCTCGCAGCCGGTCGGAAGATCCTTGATCCGGCCCACGCTGAATAACTTACCCTCGGGCACCAACCAGGCCGATTAGCCCTTGGCCTCGACCAGCTCCTTGAGGCGCTTGAGGGTTTGCGCCGCATTGCGGCCCACCTGCCGCACCGCGACCCGATCGGCGATGTAGCCGAGGAGCCCGCCCGGCGCCTGATAGGACAGCCGGAAGACCACTTTGGTGCGGCCCTGCCCCGCGTCGCGCAGCCGGAACCGGCCGCGCAGGCTCACCCCGGTGATCCCTACCCAGGCCAGATCGCGGGCCTCGTCGAATTCGACCACCTCGACCAGGCCGCCGACCGGCACCGAGCCGATCTTCCAGTGCACGGTGTAGCGGGCGCCGACACCGGGCGGTTGCTCGTTGGCGGTCTCCCAGCGCTCCAGGCTGGTCATGAACAACGGGTAGCAGTCGGGGTCGCTGACCACCTTCCACACCGCGCCCCGTTCGGCGTCGATCACGCAACGGCGTTCGACACGCATCAGCCGAGCACCGGGAATCGACGTTCGGCAGCAAGCCGATCCACGCCCGCCTGCAGGCTCGCCATCACCTTGTCGTGCACAGCCTGATCGTCGCCGTCGACGTCGATGGGCTCTTGCACCTCGACCGCGATCTTGGCCGGCAGCGGAATGTGCCCGGCCAGGTCGCTGATGTTCAGCCCCCACGGCAACGCCAGCGAGATCGGAATGCTCTTGAGCCGCAGCAGTTTATCCGTCATCAGCAGCTTGGCCAGCCACTGCCCGCGGGACAGGAACAGCGCGGTCTCCTGGCCGCCGACGCTGGCGACCGGCACAATCGGCACACCGGTCTCACGCGCCAGCCGCACGTATCCCATCCGCCCGCCGAAGTCGACGGTGTGGCGTTCCCAGGACGGCCGGAACACTTCGTAGTCGCCACCGGGATAGACCAGCAACGCCGCCCCGGATTCCAGTGCCAGGCGAGCGTTTTCGGGATTGGCGGCGACGGTGCCGAACTTGCGCAGCCAGCCCAGCGGCGGCGCCGAGACGACGAGATTATGGGCCAGCTGGTAGAAGGGCCGCTCGACGCCGAAGTACGAACAGAACGCCAGCGTGAACACGAACGTGTCGGGCGGCACATTGCCGCCGCTGTGGTTGCCGACCAGCAGCACCGGCCCCTCGGCCGGGATGCGGTCCAGGCCGCGCACGTCGGCCCGGAAATACAGCGACGCCAGCAGCCAGGTCCCGGGCAGCTGGTCGCGGATGTAGTCGGGATCGCGCTGGTCGAGGTCGGCCGTGGGCACTCGCGACGCCACCTGCGTGCGGACCCACTCCAGCACATCGCCGAGTCCGGCCATAACCGCCGTTTATACCCAGCCTCGCGTCACGTCAAACGCCGTAGATGCGTGCCGCGTTGGCATGCCCGATCAGGTCGACCACCCGGATCGCGTCGCGTTCACTCCACACGTCGTCAGCCACGAAACGACTCAATACCCGGCCAATACCCCTGCGCCACAACGCCGCACCGAGAAAATGCAGCTCCGCCGGACCGAACCCGTCCGACGAGTAGACGATCTTGCGGAACGGCGCCAGCTCTAGCAGCCGGGCGATGAACGCCGGAGCGCGGGCCCCCAGGTAGTTGATCGAGAGCCCGCCGTCGAGGTAGACGTTGTTGAACGCCTGCGCCAGATAGCCGGCTTCGCGCTCGTAGGGATAGCAATGCAGCAGCACGATCGGCGTGTCACCCGACCGGCGCAGGAAGTCCAGCAGATACAGCGGGTTGGCCAGGTGCAGATCGCAGTCCCGGTCGCCGAACCCGACGTGGAACTGCAGCGGCTTGCCCAGCCGCAGCGCCTGGTGCAGCCCGAACCGCAGCAGGACCCGGTCGCGCAGTCGGGTGCCGCCGCGCTGACGCCACCGGGCCGCGGCGTCGCTGACCTCCGCAGCCGACGGCTCGGTCAAGTCACCGGCGAATCCGCCGCGGTAAGCCAGGATGGATTTGGTGCCGACGGCAGTCACCGTGCGCCGGTGCAGGATCTCCTCGAACGCCGAAGCGTAGTCGCCGGGCGCCTGCGCGGCCTGCTCGGCCACCTGCTCCAGACGTACCACCTCGTGCGCGCGTGTTGCGGACAGGTCGGCGAGCCGTTGTACGTCGGCGACACCCTCGGCGTACCCGGTGTCCACCAGCCAGTCCGATACGCCGGCGGCCCGCAGGAAAATACCGGCCAGCTCGAGCTCGCTGAACTGGCACCGTCGCTCCCAATACTCGTCGGCGCCAGCGTGTTTGGCCAAGCCGAGAAGCGGCGCGCAGTGGGCACGCACCGCAAACCCGAGTTGCGAGTCGAATCCGGAGTCGAAATCGGCCAGCGGTTCGGTGTTGGCCTCGTTGAGGCCGTTCTCGAACCGCGCCCGGTCCCCCGCCGCCAGCCAGCAACCGTGGACATGCTGATCGACCAGCGGCACGTCGGCCACATGCCGCGCCAGCTCAGACACGCTCACACGCTCCAAGCCATCCGGAACTTGTCTGCCAGCTCCGCGGGATCCAGGTGCGCGTAGCGCTCGTGCTCGAGACGGCGGACGGCGACAATCACGTCGACTGCGGGGTCGCCCAGAATGGTCCGCATCCGAGCTGAATTGTCCAGTGCGGCAATGGCTTCCGGTTGTGCCTGGGGCAGCTGGACGACGCAGTCGCGGTTGCGGTCGGAATCCGAGAGTGCCGCCGGGTCCACCGTGGTTTCCGGCGACAGTGTCGCGTTGCGGGTAATTCCGTCCAGTGCCAGCCCGAGAATCGCCGCCGACGCGAAATACGGGTTGGCCGACGGGTCGACCACCTTCACTTCGACGTTCCCGCCGTACGGGTTGGCCGGGCCCTCGGCGACGAAACGCAGTGCCGCTTCCCGGTTCTCGGCGCCCCAGCACGCGTAAGCGCCGGCCCAATTGCCGGGCCGGGTCCGCAAACCGGACACGATCGAGCCGCACAGGACTCCCTGTGCCTCCGGCAATCCGTCGAGCACACCGGCCAGCGCACTCTCGCCGGCCGCCGTCATGCCATGCGCGCCGCTCCCGCCGGAGAACAGCGGCCCCTCGCTGGTTGTCAGCGAAAAATGCTGGTGTGCACCGGATCCCACGCTGTCTGCGAACGGCGCCGGCGACAAGCTGACCCGCAGCCCGTGCCGCCGAGCCGCCCGGCCGATGAGAATCCGGGTCAGCACCAACTGATCGGCGGCCGCCACAGGCGATTGCGGCGTCAACGAGATCTCGAACTGGTTGACGCCGTACTCGGGATGGAACTGCTCGATTCCCACACCGGCCACGGTGGCGGCGGCGGACACGTCACGAACGAACGCCTCGCGCTCGAGGACACCAGCCAGACCGTAGGGCGCCCACAGCGTGGACGGCAGCCTGCCGCCGTCGGGATCGACCAACATGAATTCGATTTCGTGCCCGACGACGGCGTTGATGCCCTGCTCGGCCAGCGCTGCCTCGACCCGCTGCAGCGTCCCGCGACTACACGCCGGAACCGGCGTGCCGTCCTGCTCGAAGAATCCGGCCGGTGCCCAGGCCAGCCCGTCGCCGATGATGCGCAGCGCGGACGGATCGATGCGGACACGCTGATCACCGACCACGCCGATGCGGTCGGTGAACGCGATGCCGGTCTGGTCGATGGCGAAGGCATGCCAGACCAGGCTGGCGCCCATGCCCGGCACGGCGAATGTGTTGGTGCGACGTATCGGCACCGCCTTGGCCAGGATGAGCCCGGCCGGGTTGACGACGGTGCCGACGACCGCATCCACCCCTTCGGCCTCCAGCTGCGCGATTGCGGCGGCGGCAAGCGGGGCGGTGGTCACGCGCGGCGGATCAGGCTCGGCTGGGCAGCGTCAGTTTGCAGGTCTGCCCGATGTCCAGGGTTCGCAGCACACGCCCCATCCCGACCCACAGCGCGCATGACAACGCCAGGTCGGCGAGCAGCTCGTCGGAAAAGTGCTCGCGGCAGCGCTGCCAGAAGTCCTCGTCGTCGCGCAGCACGGTGTGCTCGGTGGCGAACCGGTGCGCGAATTCTGCGGCCAACCGCTCCTGCTCGCTGTATCCCGGCCAGGTCCGCCACTCCAAGGCGTGCGCGTACAGCTCTTCGTCCACCCCGGCCGTGGGTCCGTCGGCGTCGCGGGTGTTGACGCAGACCTCGCATTCGTTGTCGTGCGCGATCACCGTCCGCGCGAGTTCGCGGGTGCGCATCGGCAGCCGGCTGCGGTTGTACACGGCGTCGCTGAATGCTCCGATGGCGGCGCCGAGTTCGGGTGATTTGAGGATCCAGCCGGCCAGGTCGTCGTCAGGGAATGTTCCGATTCGGCTCATGGCGGGATGGTACGCCACCGGTGAGTTGTCGGCGGCCCTCATGCCAATCACGTTGGGCGACAACCCGGTGTGCGATCCGATCGAGGGCCGCTTCGACCTGCGCGCGGTCCGGCCGGCCCTCGAAGCCGGGAACCCGGGCCAGTTTGTCGATGACCCAGTCCCGGATCAGTTTCGACACGAACTCGACCTGCTGGACACCGGCCGGCGTGAGCCACAGCCGGTCGATATCGCGTGCCGCGTAACCGGCGCGCACCACGGCGTCGAAGACCGGCTCGAGAACTTCGTAGGGCACCCCCAAGTCGTCGCCGATGTCGGTCAGCCGCGCCGCGCCGAATATCCGGGCATACCGGTGGATTCGCAACACGGCCCACAGGCCGGCCACGTCGAGTCGGCAATCCGGGCGCATGGCAATGCTGCGCAGCCGCATACCGGGGGTCCCCTGCAGCATGCGCCCGATCGCGGACTCCAGCAGTTCCTCAGACGTCTGGGCGGTCGGCATCGCGAATCCGTCGCCCATGTCGGCGGCCCTGTTGCCGATATCGCGCAGCGGAACCTCCCGCAGGAACAGCGCCAACACGAACCCGACCGCGGCGACCGGCGCCGCCCACAGGAACACCTTGGACAGCGAATCGGCATAGGCCGCGACGATCGGGGCCGCGACGTCATGCGGCAGGCGGTGGAGCAGTTCCGGCGAACTCGCCGCGGCGGCAGAGGTTCGGCTGGCCGCCAGCGCCGGGCCAAGCCGGCTGTGCAGGAAGTTCATGAACAGCGAGCCGAATATCGCCGCACCGAACGAGCTGCCGATCGTGCGGAAGAACGTCACGCCCGACGTGGCGACGCCGAGGTCGTCGAAGCTCGACGTGTTCTGCACGATCAGGACCAGCACCTGCATGCACAGCCCGATCCCGGCGCCCAGGATGACCAGATACAGCGACTGCAGCAATGTCGACGTCGACGGCCCCATGCGCGACAACAGCACGAACGCGAGCACCATCACCGCGGTGCCGGCGATTGGGAAGAACTTGTACCGCCCGGTCCGGCCGACCAGCACACCGCTGCTCATCGAGGTGGTCAGCATGCCGAGGACCATCGGCAGCGTGCGAAGACCCGACGTCGTCGCCGACACGCCGTCCACGAACTGCATGTAGGTCGGCAAGAAGGTCAGCGCACCCAACATGGCGAATCCGACCACGAACGACAGCACACAGCACACGGTGAACACCGGGCTGGCGAACAGCCGCAGTGGCAGAATCGGTGCCGCCGAACGGCTTTCCACCCAGACGAAGACGCCGAGCGCGACGGCGGAGCCGGCGAACAGCCCGATGATCGTCGCCGATCCCCACGGATAGGTGGTGCCGCCCCAGCTGGTGGCCAGCGTCAGGCCCGCGGCGCCGAGTCCGACGAAAACGATTCCGGCATAATCGATTACGGGCCTGACGCGCTCGGCCAGCGCCGGGATGGTCGCCGCGGCCACGAAGAACACCACCACCGACACCGGCACGTTGATCCAAAATGCCCACCGCCAGGTCAGGTCGTCGGTGAAGTAGCCGCCCAGCAGCGGACCGACCACCGTGGTGACGCCGAATACCGCGCCCAGGGCGCCCTGGTAGCGGCCGCGTTCGCGCAGCGGAATCACTTCACCGATCAGCGCGGTGGCGGTCACCGTGAGGCCGCCGCCGCCGATGCCCTGCAGGGCGCGGGCCAGCACCAGCATGACCATCGAGTGCGACAGTCCGCACAGGATCGAGCCGACGACGAAGAACACCACGGCGGCCTGGAACACCGTCTTGCGGCCGAACAGGTCCCCGAGCTTGCCGACCAGCGCGGTGACGATCGTGGAGGCCAGCAGATAGCTGGTGACCACCCAGGACTGATGTCCGGCCCCGCCGAGGTCGGCGACGATCGTCGGCAGCGCCGTCGCCACGATGGTCTGGTCCAGCGCGGCGAGCAGCATGCCGAGCACAATCGCCAGAAAGATCAGATTGCGCCGCTTCGGGCTGATCAGCGCGCCCCCCGGCACCGCGTCTGCGCCGGCCGTCGCCGGAGCAGTCGGTGCCGTCATACCAGCCTTTCTTACCTCATGTCGTCGGCGGTCGGGCGACGCATTGTGCGCTGTAGAGGGCTTCGCCGAGCTTATCCATCAGCTCGAGTTGCGTTTGGAGGTAGTCGATGTGGTCTTCCTCGTCGGCCACGATCTTTTCGAAGATGGTGGCGCTGGTGCTGTCTTGCTTCTCCCGGCACAGCACGATCGCCGGCTTGAGGCGGTTGACCACCTCGAGCTCGAGGGCCAGGTCGCTCTCGAATTGTTCGCGCAGCGTCTGGCCGACCCGCAGCGAGCCGATGCGCTGATAGTTGGGCAGACCGTCGAGCAGCAAAATGCGGTCGGTCACCATTTCGGCGTGTCGCATCTCGTCGAACGACTCCGCGCGCGTGTGCGACGCCAGTTCGGTGAAACCCCAGTTTTCTTGCATTTTGGAGTGCAAAAAATATTGGTTGATAGCGGTGAGTTCACTGGTCAATTGCTCGTTGAGCAGGCGCAAAACATCGGGGTCACCTTGCATTGTCACTCCTCATACAGCGTGCCGTGCGTACCGACGGCTAACGCTACAACAGGTCAAAACCCTTGTCACCCAAGGTAATACTCACTTCGGTCAGCTTTCCCTAAGTAAAGCAAGGCTATGTTGAACGCGCGCAAAGCCCGTTGCCGATTATCGGGAAATCGCCTCGCGACCGCTCAGTAGAAGTTCGTCGGCGCGGCGGTCTGGGTTGGCCCGCGGGCGCCCCGGGCGGGCCGACTCGCCGGCCGCGGACTTAGGTTAGACTTCGCTAACCGACTTAGGTTAGACTCCACTAACATGAGGCCCGTTCACCTCGGAGTCCACCGCGCTACCGCGCCGGGGGTGTGTTGATGTACGTCTGCCTGTGCGTCGGCGCCACCAGCCACACCGTGTCCGAGTGTGTCGCCCGTGGTGCCTCTACGTCCAAGGAAGTGGCCGCAGCCTGCGGAGCAGGCGCCGACTGCGGGCGCTGCAGACACAACCTGCGGGCGATCATCGCGGCGGCCCGCCAACTCGAAACCAGCGCCTCGTAGTCGTCGATCAGCTCCCGCGCCGGCCGGTGAAGTCGGCCAGCGCCGCGGCGTTGGCGTGCGAACCCATCAGCTCGGCGAAGTGCGCGTTTTCCCGGGCGCTCGCGGCGGCGATTCCCGGGCGCAGCGGCTCCACCATCGTGTGCTTGACCGCTATCAGGCTCGAAATCGGCCGCGAGGCAAGGATTTCTGCGTGCCGATGAGCCTCGGTGAGCAGATCGGCCGGCTCGCACACCTTCCAAACCAGGCCCATCCGCAGGGCTTCGTCGGCGTCCACCCACTCCGAGGACATCAGCAGCCAGGCGGCGTTCTGCCGGCCGACCAGCTGCGGCAACAGGTACGACGAGGCCGCCTCCGGCGCGACGCCCAGGCTGGTGAACGGGCACTTCAGCCGGGCCGTGGAGGACATGAACGCCAGGTCGGCGTAGCCGAGGATGGTGGCGCCGATTCCTACCCCGACACCGTTGACGGCGCAGATCAGCGGCTTGGGAAACCGGGTCAGCGCGTCGATCAGCGCAGTGAAGTTGGACTCTCCGCCCAAGCTGGGGTCGCTGATCCGCGCCTGCATCTCCTTGAGGTCATTGCCGGCACTGAACGCGCGTCCGGCCCCGGTCAACACGACGACCGCGACGTCGGGGTCGTCGGCCGCGGCCGACAGCGCCTCGGCGGTGGCGGCGTAGAGCGTTTCGTTGAACGCGTTGAGCGCCTCCGGGCGGTTCAGCGTCAGCGTGCGCACCTTGTTGGCGTCGTCGATCTGCAATATCACGGCTACCTCCTAAGCCTCTTTGTCGCCAAACAGAAGCCACGGTTGTGATGTCGCGGCGATCGCAGCCATAGCTTCTGTTTCGCGATCAAACTGGTCACACAAACGGTGTCTTCAGCACGTAGCGGCTGGTGGGGACGGTGTCGATGTTCTCGTTGGCGCCGAACGCCGACGTGCTGGCCACCATCCGGCTCACCCGGTCCTGCAGGTCGGCATCGTCGGCGGCCCCGAAGAAGGCCTTCAGATCGGTGGTGGCCCCGGCCGGGAACAGCTCCTCGACGATGCCTGCGATGGGCGGCGCATCGGGGGTCAGCGTGCGCACCACCCAGTTCTGGGTGTAGCCGAACGTCGCCTGGGTCTCGATCGCGACCGGGGTGTGGTCGCGCTGCCAGCGGGCCAGCCAGCTGTCCTGGTCCAGCCCGGCGGGTCGTCGCAGCAGCGCGACGTTAGCCAAACCCGTTGTGCGGCCGCCGAGTTCGAGTGGCGCCGGCAGCGGAACGGACTCGGTGAC
Source organism: Mycobacterium kyorinense (assembly GCF_002101735.1). GTDB lineage: Bacteria > Actinomycetota > Actinomycetes > Mycobacteriales > Mycobacteriaceae > Mycobacterium > Mycobacterium kyorinense. The sequence goes on from NZ_LQPE01000076.1 coordinate 99,559, forward strand.
CAGATACGCGGCGAGCTGGTCGCACTCGGCGTCCAACAGCGTGAGCGCGGCGGCGGTCTGATCACCGTAGCACTGCTGCGTCCACAGGCTCACCACCGCGACCACCGGCGGGTCGAGCGTGGTCAATGTCATCAGCGAGTCACGCACCGCGCTGTCGCGGACGTTGACCGCCAGCCCGGGCACCCCCAGCGCCAGAATGGCGTCGGCGACCGGTCCGCGCTGACGGGCGCACCAGTCGTCGTCGCACTCGGCGGCCCGCAGTAGGGCGATGACCTTTTCCACTACTGCTCCCGGGCCCACCGCGGCTGGATGAACACGCCCTGCGCTTCGACGGTGACGCCCTCGTCGTCGGCGAGGTGGCCCGCCGCGAACGTCTTCACGCCGTCGACGCGGGTGGTGCTTGCCTCGGCATGCAGGCGGCCCAGCCGGGTGGCCCGCACATAGCGCAACGTGATGGTGCCGGTGAACCGCGGATTGACGCCGTCACTGGCCGCCTCGCCCAGCACATGGTCGAGCACCAGGGCCGCGACTCCCCCATGCACGTGACCGGGCGGGCCTTCGTACGCGGCACCCAGCTCGAAGTCGCACCAGACCTTGCCCGACGACGGGTCGTGCTGCATTACCAACGGCGGCGCGACGGGGTTGCGCACCCCGATCGCGACGTTGCCCCACGCCATCCGCTCACCGGTGGCCAGATAGCGCACCCCGTATGTGCCGTCGAGCTGCTTTTGGCGCAAACGTGCTGTCGCCGAGTCGATTTCGGCCTTGGCCGCCGCGACCGCTTCGGCGTCCACTTCGGTGCGGACCGTGGCGTCGATCAGCTCGCGCACCGAGGAGGCCAGCGGCTCGTAGACGGCCCGTAACCGCTCGACCTCGGCAGCGCTGAGGTTCTCCAGTGTGAAGTCCAGCATGACCAACTAGAACATGTTCTCATTGCGGGCCCACGATCGGGTCGGCTGCTAGCGGACCAGGCGTACCTGCTGGTCGGCGCTGACCAACTCCCCGATGATCGCGGCCAGCTGCCGGTACGGCGCCTCACGCCCGCTCGACGAGCGGAACACCAGCCCGATCCGTCGTCCCGGGCGGGGTGTGGCGAACTGCGCCAGCCCCAGCCGGCTGCGGGCCGCCTCCACCGAGACCGCGCTCTGTGGGATCAGCGTCACGCCCAGCCCGCCAGTCACGCACTGCACCGCGGTGGCCAGTGAGGCGGCCCGGGTGTTGGCGAGCTCGGCGCGCACACCCGCCTTGCGGCAGACGTCGAGCGCCTGGTCGCGCAGGCAGTGACCCTCGTCGAGCAGCAGCAACGGGAGCTGCGCCAGTGCGGTCGGCGGCACCCGCCGCTTGCCCGACAGCGGATGCCCGGGCGGCAGCGCCAGCACGAAGTCCTCGTCGTAGATCGGGATCTCGGTCACCCCGGCCGCCTCGGACGGCAGGGCGATCAACGCGGCGTCCACCGAACCTTCCCGCAATGCGGCCAGCAGCCGTTCGGTCTGGTCCTCGATCACCCGCAGGGTGAGCCCGGGAAGCCGGTCGGCCAATCCCGACAGCACCGTCGGCAGCACGTAGGGCGCCACGGTCGGGATGAGTCCCAGCCGCATGGTGCCCTGCAGCGGGTCGGACGCGCCCGCCGCCGCAGCGGCGAACTCCTCGACGGCCTCGATCGCCGTCTGCGCGTACGGCAGCAGCTGCCGACCCTCGGCTGTCAAGAAGACACGCCGGGTCGAGCGCTCGACCAGCTGCACGCCCAGTCCGGTCTCCAGCGCCGAGAGGGCTTGCGACAACGTCGACTGACTGACGCCGAGAGCCGTTGCGGCACTGCTGAAATGCTGTTTCTCCGCCACCGCGACGAACGCCCGCAGGCCGGCGACCGTCGGTTGATAACTCTTATCGGTCATACCTATTAGTATAGTGGGAAATATCACCTTTAATTCTAGGTTGACTTTGGGCACGATGGTTCTGAGACAGAAGTCCCACTTAGACCCGATCGTGACCAAAGGAGTGACATGGCACTGCTGACCATCGGTGACCAGTTCCCGGCCTACCAGCTGACCGCCCTCATCGGCGGTGACCTGTCGAAGGTCGACGCCAAGCAGCCGGGCGACTATTTCACCACCATCACCAGCGACGACTACGAAGGCAAGTGGCGGGTGATCTTCTTCTGGCCGAAGGACTTCACGTTCGTCTGCCCGACGGAGATCGCCGCGTTCGGCAAGCTGAACGACGAGTTCGAGGACCGCGACGCCAAGGTGCTCGGCGTCTCGGTGGACAGCGAATTCGTGCACTTCCAGTGGCGCGCCCAGCACGAGGACCTGAAGAAGCTGCCGTTCCCGATGCTGTCGGACATCAAGCGCGAGCTCGTCGAGGCCACCGGCGCGCTCAACAAAGACGGTGTCGCCGACCGGGTGACGTTCATCGTCGACCCGAACAACGAGATCCAGTTCGTCTCGGTGACCGCCGGTTCGGTGGGCCGCAACGTCGACGAGGTGCTGCGGGTGCTCGACGCGCTGCAGTCCGACGAGCTGTGCGCCTGCAACTGGCGCAAGGGCGACCCGACGATCGACGCGGGCGAAGAGCTGAGGAAGTCGGCGTGAGCATCGACAACCTCAAAGAGGCCCTGCCCGAGTACGCCAAGGACCTCAAGCTCAACCTGGGCTCGATCACCCGCAGCACGGCGCTGAGCGAGGAGCAGCTGTGGGGCACGCTGCTGGCCAGCGCCGCGGCCACCCGAAATGACCGGGTGCTCAGCGAGATTGGCGCCGAGGCCGCGGATTATCTGTCGGCCGAGGCATACCAGGCCGCGCTGGGTGCCGCATCGATCATGGGCATGAACAACGTGTTCTACCGTGGCCGCGGCTTTTTGGACGGCCAGTACGACGACCTGCGGCCCGGGTTGCGGATGAACATCATCGGCAACCCGGGTGTCGACAAGGCCAACTTCGAGCTGTGGTCGTTTGCGGTGTCTTCCATCAACGGGTGTTCGCACTGCGTGGTCGCCCACGAGCACACGCTGCGGGAGGCCGGCGTCGACCGGGAGACGATTTTCGAAGCGCTCAAGGCCGCCGCGATCGTGGCCGGCGTGGCGCAGGCGATCACCACGGCGCAGACGCTGGCGGCCTGATGTCCTCCTTTGCCGCGAGCGTGCGTGGTTGTACGCGCTGAACGGCGTGTCGGTGTACAACCGCGCACGCTGACCGGAAAATACCCACGGTGAGGTGACGGCGTGAAGCGGCCCGCAGGGCTGGTGGAGCGGGTGGTGTTGGAATG
>NZ_LQPE01000077.1 GCF_002101735.1 Mycobacterium kyorinense
TTGTTCCGGGCGCCGAAGTCCACCACGGCCGCCGAGAAGGAGTACCTGGCGGTGTTCGCCAACGTCATCGGTGATCTTGCCCATCAACTCAACCGGCAGGCCACCCTGCCGGCAGTGCGGCTGGAGCCGCTGCCCGCGGGCATCGATGTGGTCGCTGCAGCCGCGCAGGCCCGCCGCTGGCTGGGCGTGGAGCCTTTGACGCCGATCAAACGGTTGACCTACGAGCTGGAAGCCGCGGGGGTTCCGGTGGTGCTGCGGATGAAGCATTCGCGTTCCACCGGGCTGATCGATTGGGACAACGCCGACGATGAACCGGTTGGCTTGTTGACCGAGAAGCATCTGGGCTGTTCGGCGCGGACCGGCGATTATCGCGACCGCCCCGTTGTCTTGTTGCGTGGCATGGAGTCGTGGGAGCGCACCCGCTGGACGGTTGCCCATGAGATCGGGCATTTGGTGTTGCACCGCTATGGCGATATCAGCGATGAGGAGGAACGGGAAGCCTCGCGGTTTGCCTCCGAGCTGCTCGCGCCCGCCGAGGCGATCGCCGCCGAGATCCCGGACGCCCCGACACTGAATGACTTGATCGAGGTGAAGTTGAAGTGGCGAATCTCCATTGGGGCGTTGATCATTCATCTTCGCGAATCGAAGCTGATCGACGACGCCCGCGCACTGACGCTGCAGCGTCAGCTCTACACCAGGATCAACACCGACACCGGGCACACTTGGGGCAAAACCGAACCGGGCTGGGACACCTACAAGCCCGAGCGGCCGCGGCTGCTGCGGCGGTGGATGGGGGTCTGCTACGCCGGGGCCGATTCGGCCGAAGCCCTGGCCGCCCACAATCTGATCTATCCCACCGATCTGCTCGCCGACATCTTGGCCGGTCAAGGCGATGCACCCGGCCGGTCTCGCACCGAGCACGCCAGGACCGCTGACGTCGGTGCCGGACAGGGCGACATCGTGGTGCCACTGCACCGGGCTCCCCGGCAGGCCTAGCAGAACGCCACGGGTCGGTCAGCACACGATGGCACGCACGCAGCGGATCGCACTGACCGATCGCCCCGACACCTACACCGTGCTGGGCGCCGATCACCTGCCCGTCGACCCGGCTGAGGAGTACCTGCAGTTCCTGCGCGACGACGCGGCCTCCCCGAACACGGTGAAGGCCTATGCCGCCGGGCTGGCGGCCTGGTGGACCCTGCTGGAGTACACCGGCACCGACTGGCGCGAGGTCAGCACCGCGATGTTCGGTCAGTTCCTGGCCTATCTGCGCAGCGGGGATCTGCCCGGCACCGCCCGCATCGGCGCCCCGCCGACATGGTTGGGCCCGGCCAGCACCCAACTGCGGGCCGCAGCGGTTCTGGCCTGCTACCGCTACCACGCCGACGCCCACGGACTGACCGTCCCGTATCGGCGGCTGTTCACCAG
>NZ_LQPE01000078.1 GCF_002101735.1 Mycobacterium kyorinense
ACGTCGCGGGCCCAGCCGAAAACAACCAGCCCCCAAGCTGATTGGCGCTGCATGACCCAATACGGGTCAACTCTTAGCCAAGCATCGCCGCATCCTGGGTGACTGGTTGGAGACCTTGCCTGGGCTGGTCGCTGAATTGGCCCGTGACGAGCTGGCCGACATCGCCCGGCTCACCGAGACCATCAACGCCTTGGCTAAGCGGATCGGGCTGCGCGTCCGCGACGTCGCCCCGGTGTTATTGTCCCTTCCGGGCTGCGGGGAGCTGACTGCGGCAAAACTGGTCGGTGAGACCGCGGGGGTGGCCCGGTTTAAAAGCGCTGCCGCCTTCGCCCGCCATGCCGGGGTGGCGCCTGTGCCGGTGTGGTCGGGAAACACCGCTGGCCGGGTGCGCATGACCCGCTCGGGCAACCGCCAACTCAACGCTGCCCTGCACCGCATCGCCGTCACCCAGGTCCGCCTCGACGGACTCGGGCTGGCCTACTACCGGCACCGCCTCGCGGAAGGTGATTCCAAGACTGAAGCCCTGCGCTGCCTCAAACGCCGCCTATCCCGCGTCGTCTTCGGCCATCTCCAGACCGACGAACACACTACCCCGAAGCTTCTGACACCGTAAAGCATTGGCGTTGGACGCTTCGCCGCGTCAATAACGGGCTTATCGCCGACAGCCTTTTCACGTCGCCCCGTCGACTCAACTGCCGTCATGCCCATGTGTTTCTCCTATGTCAAGCCGCTGCCGGTTGGCAAGGCTGTTGACGGTTGAGGGGAGGGGCTGGAGCAAGCGCCGCAGGCACGGTCGTGTTCGCCGAACGCCCGCGCCGCCGATCGAGAAAGCGGCGGATTCCGCTGGGAAGCTGAGATGGCGGCGCTGGTGGCTGACCAGGTCCATCGGCTGATGCCTCGTGGGGGCGCCCACCTGGTGGTCGGAGAGGTGCCGGCGGCGCAGGGCATCGCCGATATCGTGGCGGTTCGGTTCGACACAGATGCACTGCGGACCCGACTAAGCAGCGGTATCGGTCCGGTCACCTCGCCATTGCGGGTGCGGGTTCTGCACGTCCTCCGTGAGGATCGGTACGTGCGGAGCGCCACCCTCGCTGCGTACGTCGGCACTAATGCCTCGGCCCTGACGCGCTCCACACTCAAGCCCCTCGCTGAGCTAGGTTTGGTCGAATTGCAGAAGGGATTGGTCCGCTCGACTGGCGCCTGGCGGCCAGTGGCTGCCCATCTGACGGCGGTGGAACTGAAGCTGAGCAAGTGGCGAGATGCTCTACGCCAGGCAGACAACTTCGCTATCAGCGCCGACCGCTCCTGGATGGTCCTAAGAGATGACCCGTAATCGTGGCCGGCGGTTCGACGGTGATTCGAACGCTGCGCCTGTCGGGTCATACTGGTCGC
>NZ_LQPE01000079.1 GCF_002101735.1 Mycobacterium kyorinense
CTCCAAGCGATACAACGCCCGAAAAGTCATCTTGCGGGCCAAATCACCGGTGATGCCGAAGATCACCAACATGTCTGAAGAGCTACCGCCGCCCTCGGCCAATACCGGACCTCCACCCAAATAGTCGACATATTCCTCGCCCCCCGCGGCGGCCGACTTCAACCCTAGACATTGCGGTTGGGCCGGACAATGGATGCCTTGGGACCCGGCACGCTTGATCGGGAAAGATGCCTGGCATGGGTGACCGGCTGATGATCGTGGTCTACGTTCTGGCGGGTGTCGCCGTGGCGGAAGGCGCCGCGCTGGCTTTTCTGTGGGCCGCGCTGACCCGCAGCCGACGAGAAGCCGAGGCGCTGCGACGCCGCGCCGACAGCCGAAGCTGGCTGCTGTCCGGCGGCCGCGAGGCGGTCAAGACGGTGTGGCAGACCGCGAACCTGGTGCGCAAAGAAGGACTCGGCGCCGCGGTGCGCAGCTCGATCGAGGATCTGGCCGACTGGGCCGAGGTGGAGCGGCCGGACTTGGCGCGGGTGACCCCGGATGGCCGGGTGGTGATTTTGTTCTCCGACATCGAAGAATCCACCGCGCTCAACGAGCGGATCGGCGACCGCGCCTGGGTGAAGTTGATCGACGAACACGACAAGCTGGTGCGCCGGCTGGTCAAGAACTACTCCGGGCACGTCGTGAAGAGTCAGGGCGACGGGTTCATGATCGCGTTCTCGCGCGCCGAGGATGCGGTGCGGTGTGGTGTCGACATTCAGCGCGCACTTGCCCGCGACGCTCAACGCAAGCGGCGCAACGGGTTTCGAGTTCGGATCGGGATCCACATGGGACGGTCGGTGCGCCGCGGCGACGACCTGTTCGGCCGCAACGTCGCGATGGCGGCGCGGGTCGCGGGGCAGGCTGCGGGCGGCGAGATCCTGGTCAGCGAGACGGTGCGCGACGCCGTCAAAGACGCCGACGGCATCGGGTTCGACGACGGCCGCGACGCCGAGCTGAAGGGGTTCAGCGGAACCCAGCGGCTGTACGCGGTTACCGCTTAGCCTCGGATTCGGCCAGCCGCTGGTGCAGCCGGGCCCGAATCTCGTCGGGCGTGTAGGACTTTCGCCGCCGCTGGTCGCGGGCCACCAGCACTCCCCCTGCCGCGACGCCGACAAGACCGGCCACGCCGAGCCACTTCCACACGTTGCGCATGGGGTAAGTCTGCCTATTGTGCTCTGGTGGACACCAGTACCGTGACCCTGGATCGTGCGCTGGAGGAGACGCGGACCGGCGACATCTGGCTATTTCGCGGCAGCTCGCGACCGGACCGCACGATTCAGACGCTGTCGAACAGCCCGGTCAACCACGTCGGGATGACGGTGGCCATCAACGATCTGCCGCCGTTGATCTGGCATGCCGAGCTCGGCGACAAGCTGATCGACATCTGGACCGGCACCAACCACCGCGGCGTGCAACTCAACGACGCCCGCCAAGCCGTCGAACGCTGGGTGCACCACTACCATCAGCGCTGCTGGCTGCGGCAGCTGACGCCGTACGCCGACCGCGAGCAGGAGGACCGCATGCTGCGGGTCATCGCCCGCTTGGACGGCACTCCCTTCCCCACCGCGGCGCGGCTCACCGGACGCTGGCTGTTGGGCCGGATCCCGACTGCCTACGACTGGGTAGAAGGAATCCCGGTGGTAGACAAGAAGGTTCGCGAAAGGGTGCGACGCCGCAGAGTCCAGCGGAATGACGTCGGCCTGGAGACCGCCTACTGCGCCGAGACGGTCGCGATCACCTACCAGCAGATGGGGTTGCTCGCCACCGAAAAGCCGTCCAATTGGTTTGACCCGGGCTCATTTTGGAGCGGCGACACGTTGCCGTTGGCGCCCGGATACCAACTCGGCGACGAAGTCGCCGTCAGCGTCCCACCGGGTTAGACCGCTACGACGCGAATCAGATCGTCAAGCCCCGCAAAGTCCTCGGCGTTGCGGGTATAGAGATCTAACCCGTTGGCATGCGCTGTGGCGGCGATCAGCAGGTCCGGAAACCGCCTTCGCGGTTTCCGCCCTTCGCCGACTACGGCAGCTACCACCAGCCCGTAGCTGCGTGCCGCGGTCCCGTCGAAAGGAAGTGGCTCGAACTTCGCCTCGATTTCTTGCAGCCGTTGCTGCCGTCTGGCGGCTTCAGTGGGACTGGCGGCGAGGTGCGGTCCCGCAGCCAATTCGGCCGCGGTGATGGCCGATATCGCCATCTCATCGGGCAATGACCTGACGACATCCGGGTCATGCCAGTCGATGACGACGGAGGTGTCCAGCAGTCCCGACGTCACGTTCACAGGCGCTGATCGATCGCACGATCAAGGTCTTTGCGGAACTGATGCCGATCGATTCGGACGCCCGCGGCCGCCAACGCAGCCACCTCATCCCGGGGAATGAAGGAACGCCGGCCAGTCCGGATTGGCCGCAGCTCGGCGACCGGCTCGCCGTTGCGCGTCACGATAAAGGACTCTCCGGCTGCCACGGCGTCGATCACTTTCGCGTTCTGGTTGCGCAACTCGCGCTGCGCGATCACATGCGCCATGGAGCCAGTGTAGCGAAATGTGCTACACGCTGCTACGTGCGCGCGTCTCTACGATTCGATAGTGGATCACCCAGTACGCGGCTCCTTGAACAGCGATTACGCAATCGGGTCATGGAAGCCGTGGAGTTACTCGCCGACGGCGATGACGGAGTCGGTCGGACCCCTGCTGCTATTACAACCTGTTCTTCGACTACATCAGTGACAAGGTCACACGGGAGTGGCGCACCTGGAGCACGGTGTCGCCCAAGGAAGTTCGGCAGCTGGAAGGCCTTCAGGCCCTGCTGATCGAGTCACTCGCGACCACTCGATTGATGGGCACCGAGGAATTGATCGCTTCGGGATGGCCGACGCGGATCGCGGCGGTTGCCGGACCGGTGTGGGAGGAGATGAAGGCGCGAGGGCGGTTCGACGAAGATGTCGAGCAGTCCGATCCGCGGACCATCCCCGAGCACGGAAGCCGTGGCTAGATCGGCGTCCATACCTTGTTGTTCCAGAAGCCCCACGCGTTGTCATCGGTCTTCCACATCACATGAGCCCCAGGTGCCCACGGCGGTGGAGGTGGCTGCGGGGGTGCCCACCTGGGCGGGGGTCCCCAGGGACCGAAGCCCGCCGGACCTGCCGCACCTTGCCAGTCGTGGCATTGACTCCAGTCCCAGTCGTAGGCCGTGCCCCAACTCGGGTCCCATGGATTCCCCGGGCACCAGTGATGGCTAGGGGCCGCCTGAGCGATGCCGCCAGCCAGGCCGAGAGCACACAGAGCCAACCCGCCACCCACGAGCACGCTGGTACACCACCGCATCGATTGCTTCACAGTCGCCATCTGCCAAGAATGATCGGCTTGCGACTTCGCCGCTAGCTGTTCGACCACGTCTACATCGAGCGACCGTGGGCCTTGTGGACGAAAATCCCGACGACCGTGTACATATCCCCCACGCTCGGCGCTTACACGTTGAAGCGAAATTCGACCACGTCGCCGTCGGCCATCACGTAGTCCTTGCCCTCCATGCGCACCTTGCCCGCGGCCTTGGCGGCGGCCATCGACCCAGCGGCGATCAGGTCGTCGTAGGACACGATTTCGGCCTTGATGAAACCTTTTTCGAAGTCGGAGTGGATTACCCCGGCCGCTTTCGGTGCGGTGTCGCCCTGGTGGATGACCCACGCCCGCGCCTCCTTGGGCCCGGCCGTCAGGAACGTCTGCAGCTTCAGGGTGTGAAAGCCGGCCCGGGCCAGCGCGTCGAGGCCGAGTTCGGTCTGCCCGATGGACTCCAGCAGCTCGGCGGCCGACTCGTCGTCGAGCTCGGCCAGTTCCGCTTCGATCTTGGCGTCCAGGAACACCGCATCGGCCGGCGCCACGAGTTCGCGCAGCGCGGCGACGCGTGCGGCGTCGGTCAGCACCGCTTCGTCGGCGTTGAACACATACAGGAACGGCTTGGTGGTCAGCAGGTTCAGCTCGCGCAGCGGCGAGGCGTCCAGGCCGGCGGCGAAAAGTGTCTTGCCGTCGTCGAGGATCTGCTGGGCCGCCACTGCGGCCTCGTGGACCGGTTTGCGGTCCTTGCTGTTGCGGGCCTCTTTCTCCAGCCGCGGCACGGCGCGTTCCAGTGTTTGCAGATCGGCCAGGATCAACTCGGTCTCGACGACTTCGATGTCGGATTTGGGGTCGACCTCCCCGGCGACGTGAGCCACGTCGTCGTCCGAAAACACCCGCACCACTTGGCAAATCGCGTCGCACTCGCGGATGTTGGCCAGGAATTTGTTGCCCAGCCCGGCGCCTTCGGAAGCGCCCGCGACCAACCCCGCGATGTCGACGAACGTCACCGGAGCCGGGACAATTCGCTCCGAATCGAACATCTCGGCCAGCTTGGGTAACCGCGGATCGGGCAGCGGGACGACGCCCTCGTTGGGCTCGATTGTCGCGAACGGGTAGTTGGCGGCCACCACGTCGTTTTTGGTCAACGCGTTGAACAGCGTCGACTTGCCGACGTTGGGCAAACCCACGATTCCCAGGCTCAAGCTCACAGGGAGCCAAGTGTAGGGGTGATCGCGAGCGCGGCGAAGCCGGGCGAAGCGGATCACCCCGGAAGTCCAAAGGCAGGTCTTTACGGGCCTTTCGCCGCTGAGCCGGTACGGTCAACATGTGTCAGCACAGCGGGCGAGATCGGCGGTGACGGCGGATCATCGCTCGATCATCCCCACCATGCCCGGTGTCCCATGGTGGGCGGCCGTCGTCATCGGTGTGACCGCCACCGCGGCCGGCTTCGCCTTCGACGCCGGGTCGGGCAACAAGGAGCTGACCGGCGTCTTCTCCGCCCTCTATGTCGTGGGCAGTCTGGCGGCCGTGCTGGCGGTGCGACAGGCCGGCGTCTTCACCGCCGTCATCCAGCCACCGCTGATCCTGTTCTGCGCGGTGCCCGGGGCGTATTGGCTGTTCCACGGCGCCAAGATCACCGGGCTCAAGGACCTGCTGATCAACTGCGGCTACCCGCTGATCGAGCGTTTCCCGCTGATGCTGTTCACCTCGGCCGCCGTGCTGCTGATCGGCATGGTCCGCTGGTATCTGGGCATGGCGGCGCGCTCGGCGGCGACAGGCGAAGCCGACACAGCCGGCGAACGCAAGAGCAGCCTCGTCGCGAAGCTGGCCTCGCTCCTCGGGCGCGACGCCGCCAAGCCCGAGCACACCGGCAAGACCGCCGCTCGGGCACGACGCACCGAGCGATCGACGCGCTCGGGCAAAACAACCAGTGGGCGACCCGCCAGGCGCCCGGCCGCTTCCCGCTCCCGGCATGTGCGGCCACCCTTGGACGACGCCGCCGAGCCCGCGGTCGAACGCCCCCGTCGTCGACGTCCGGCACCCGCCCGCGACGCCGACTCGCCCGACCCGCCGCGGCGGACCAGGATCCCGCGCGACCCCGACCTGCGCGGCCGACCGCCACGCGAGATCCGCCGCGACCCGCATGTCCGTCGTAGCGGCGCGGCTACCCGGCGCAACAGTCGCTTCGACCCCTACGACCCCGTCGAGCCGTACGAGCCCGCCAAACCCGCCGAGCCCCCGCGCCGCCGGCCCGCGCCGACCGGCGCCACGGCGACGCATCACCCGATCTCACGGGTGCGCTACCGAAACTCAGCCCCGCGCGACGAGACGTAGAAGCACTAGGAACGCGCGGGCCGGATTTCCCGCGGCAGCGCGAACACCAGCGTTTCGTTGGCCGTCGTCACCGGCTGCACGACGTCATAGCCGTGTTCGGCCAGCCTCTCCAATACACCGCGCACCAGGATTTCGGGGACCGACGCTCCGGACGTGACGCCGACCGTGGTGACGTCATCCAGCCAGGCCGGGTCGATGTCGTCGGCGCAGTCCACCAGGTGCGCGGCGCGAGACCCGGCGCCCAGCGCCACCTCGACCAGCCGCACCGAGTTCGACGAATTGGCCGAGCCGACGACGATCACCAGCTCACACTCGGGCGCCATCGCCTTGACCGCCACCTGGCGGTTCTGGGTCGCGTAGCAGATGTCGTCGCTGGGCGGGTCCTGCAGCTTCGGGAACCGTTCCCGCAGCCGCTCCACGGTCTCCATGGTCTCGTCGACGCTCAACGTGGTCTGCGACAGCCACACCACCTTGTTCTCGTCGCGTACCGTGACCTGCTCGACGGCGCCCGGCCCGTCGACCAGCTGCACGTGGTCGGGCGCCTCGCCAGCGGTGCCGATCACTTCCTCGTGGCCCTGGTGTCCGATCAGCAGGATGTCGTAGTCGTCGCGGGCGAAGCGTTTGGCCTCGTTGTGCACCTTGGTGACCAGCGGGCAGGTGGCGTCGATGACCTGCAGATCGCGCTCGGCCGCCGACGCGTGCACGCTCGGCGCCACGCCGTGCGCGGAGAACACCACGATGGCGCCCTCGGGAACCTCGTCGGTCTCGTCGACGAACACCGCGCCCGCCTTGGCCAGGGTCTCCACCACATGCCGGTTGTGCACGATCTCGTGGCGGACATACACCGGCGGGCCGTGCTTCTCCAGCGCGCGCTCGACCGTCTCGACGGCGCGATCGACGCCGGCGCAGTATCCCCGGGGCTCGGCCAGCAGCACCCGCTTGCCGGTCGCGGGCTCGACCACCGAGATGGACGCGCCCGGAATCCCCATGTTGACGGTCGGCGGCATGCCAACCAGGGTACTTTCCGACGACACTGCGCTGCCAGCTTGGACTTGACCGCTGCTTAAGGCAGGCTGGGACGCATGGCTACTGCACCGTATGGGGTTCGGCTGCTGGTGGGAGCGGCGACCGTCGCCGTCGAGGAGACGATGAAGCTGCCGAAAACCATCTTGATGTACCCGATGACATTGGCCAGCCAGGCCGCGCACCTCGTGATGCGCTTCCAGCAGAACATGGCCGATCTGGTGATCAAGGGCGACGCCACCCTGGAGACCATCTTCCCGCCCAAGGACGAGCAGCCGGAGTGGGCGACGTTCGACGAGGACCTCGACGAGGAACAGGCGCCCACCGTCGACGCCTCCGACAGCGATCGCCGCGCCGAAGGGCGGTTCGCGCTGTACTCGACATCCGATGCGCCGGCCGATCCGCCGATCGCCAGGCAAGCCAAGAGGAAGCCGGCGTCGGACGCGCCCGCGCCGCCGGTGGCCAAGGAACTCGACTACGAAACCCTGACGCTGGCGCAGCTACGCGCCCGGCTTAACACGCTGGACGTCGACGAGCTCGAGGCGTTGCTGGCCTATGAGGAGGCCACCCGGGCGCGCGCGCCGTTCCAGACGCTGCTGGCCAACAGGATCACCCGCGCGACCGCGAAGTGACCCAAGCCGCGCAACCGAATTCAGCCGAGAACCCGTTCCCGGTCCGCGCGGTGGCCATCCGGGTCGCGGGGTGGATCGACAAGCTCGGCACCGTGTGGGTGGAAGGCCAGCTGACCCAGATCAATATCCGGCCGGACTCCAAGACCGTGTTCATGGTGCTGCGCGACCCGGCCGCCGACATGTCGCTGACAGTGACGTGCCCGCGCGACCTGGTGCTGGGCGCGCCGGTCAAACTGGCCGAGGGTGCCCAGGTGGTGGTCTGCGGCAAGCCCACGTTCTACACCGGTCGGGGCACATTTTCGTTGCGGCTGAGCGAAATTCGCGCAGTCGGTATCGGCGAGCTGCTGGCGCGCATCGAGCGGCTGCGCCGCCTGCTGGACGCCGAAGGGCTCTTCGACCCGCGGCTCAAGCGGCCGATTCCGTTCCTGCCCAATGTTATTGGGCTGATCACTGGCCGAGCCAGCGCCGCCGAGCACGACGTGACGACGGTGGCCGCCGCGCGCTGGCCCGCGGTGCGCTTTGCGGTGCGCAACACCGCCGTGCAGGGCCCCAGCGCCGTCCCGCAGATCGTCGAGGCGTTAGGCGAATTGGACGCCGACCCGGACGTGGATGTGATCGTGGTGGCCCGCGGCGGTGGCAGTGTCGAGGACCTGCTGCCGTTTTCCGACGAGACGCTGTGCCGCGCGATCGCGGCCTGTCGCACTCCGGTGGTCAGCGCGGTGGGCCACGAACCCGATAATCCGTTGTGCGACTTGGTCGCCGACCTGCGCGCCGCCACCCCGACCGATGCGGCGAAGAAGATCGTGCCGGATACCGCAGCCGAACAACATTTGATCGACGACTTGCGGCGCCGCAGCGCCCAGGCGCTGCGCAACTGGGTGTCCCGGGAGGAACGCGCACTGGCTTCGTTGCGCAGTCGCCCAGTGCTGGCCGAGCCGCTGGCCGCTTTACAGGCGCGCGCCGACGAGATCCACCGCGCCCGGTCGGCGGTCCGTCGCGACATCACCCGGTTGATCGGAGCCGAAAGCGACCGCGTGGGCCATCTGGCCGCAAGGCTGGCGACACTGGGCCCCGCGGCCACCCTGGCCCGCGGCTATGCGGTGGTGCAGACCATTCCGTCCTCAGGGCCTGCTTCCGTGCTGCGGTCGGTGGAGGACGCGCCGGCCGGGACCCGGTTGCGGGTGCGGGTCGGCGACGGCGCGGTGGCGGCGACGAGCGAAGGACCCACCGATGGAGACTAAGCCTGTTAGTGAACTCGGGTACGAGGAATGCCGCGACGAGCTGATCGAGGTGGTCCGGCTGCTGGAACAGGGCGGACTCGACCTCGACGCGTCGCTGAAGCTGTGGGAAAGAGGCGAGAAGCTGGCTAAACGCTGTGCAGAGCACTTAGCTGGAGCTCGCCAGCGAATAGCCGATGCGCTGGCCGCCGGTGAAGCCGACGATAATTGACAAGGCGACCGGTTCCAGGATCTCCGTCCCGAACTGGAACACGTTTCAGTTATGCTGGTCGCATGGGTGATGCATCGCTGACCACTGAACTCGGCCGCGTCCTGGTCACGGGGGGCTCCGGATTCGTCGGCGCCAACCTGGTGACCACGCTGCTCGACCGCGGCTACCAGGTCCGGTCGTTCGACCGGGCGCCGTCGCCGCTGCCCGCGCAGCCGGGCCTGGAGGTGCTGCAGGGCGACATCTGCGATCCGGCCATCGTTGCTGCCGCGGTCGACGGGATCGACACCGTGTTCCACACCGCGGCGCTCATCGAGTTGATGGGCGGCGCGTCGGTCACCGACGAGTACCGGCGCCGCAGCTTCGCGGTCAACGTCGACGGCACCAAGAACCTCGTGCACGCTGCGCAGAAGGCCGGAACCAAGCGGTTCGTCTACACGGCGTCGAACAGCGTGGTGATGGGCGGCCAGCGCATTGCGAACGGCGACGAAACCCTGCCCTACACCGACCGGTTCAACGACCTTTATACCGAGACCAAAGTCGTCGCCGAGAAGTTCGTGTTGTCGCAGAACGGAGTTGACGGGTTGCTGACCTGTTCGATCCGGCCCAGCGGCATCTGGGGCCGCGGCGACCAGACGATGTTCCGCAAGCTGTTCGAAAGCGTCGTCGCGGGCCATGTCAAGGTGCTCATCGGCAGCAAGAACGCCAAACTGGATAACTCCTACGTACACAACCTGATTCACGGCTTCATCTTGGCCGCCGAACACCTGGTGCCGGGCGGCACCGCGCCCGGCCAGGCGTACTTCATCAACGACGCCGAACCGATCAACATGTTCGAGTTCGCAAGGCCGATCGTCGAAGAATGCGGCGTGCGCTGGCCGCGCGTACGGGTGTCTGGCCGACTGGTGCGTGACGTCATGTCGCTATGGCAGCGGCTGCACTTCAAGTTCGGGTTGCCGCAGCCGCCGCTGGAACCCCTTGCCGTCGAACGGCTTTACCTCGACAACTACTTCTCGGTCGCCAAGGCGCAGCGCGACCTCGGCTACCGGCCGCTGTTCACCACAGAGCAGGCGATGGCCGAGTGCCTGCCCTATTACTGCGAGCTGTTCGAGAAGGTGAAGGCGACGGCCAGGCCCCAGGTCGCGTCGGTGGTGGCACCCTCTGTGGCCGAATAACGAAACATCCGGCGGCCAACGAGCATCGTCCTGCGTGCACCATAACTAGAGCTACACGACGGACACAGCCCAAAGACTTTGCGAATCCCCTCAGACCCTTCGGCCGAATTCGAGTAGCCGACTACTCGTGCGTGTGGACGTCCGACGTCACACACTTGCACGCAAGGTAAACCAGCTGTCGCAAAGTACAGCTACCGCTGCTTCACGGGATGGGCAAATGATTACGACGCTCATGGTGGTTCTTGCCGTGATTGCGGCGGGGATCGCCTGGGGTTCACTGGTGCAGGCAGACCGCATGAGAGCCACGTCCGTCGTAGCTGCGGTCGCAGGCTTCGTGTCGCCGCTATTGGTCACACCCGCCCCGGCACATGCGGACGGGAGCCAGCAGAGCCTAAGCAACGCCGTCCGGCAGTTCTACACGCAAGTACAGATCCGCTGCACTCCCAACATGGTGCCCAGCTTCCAGAGCATCACCACCGACGGCCACGGTCACGGCCGCATCATCGACGCCAACCCGAGTCTGGGCGGGCCGTTCAACTACCTGTGGGGGCCGAACGGCTCCCCCGGCACCCCCAGTGCGCAGTACCACGTGGTGCCCGCCGACGACGGCAACGGCATCTGGTACATCGACCTGCAGTTCTGCTGAGGAAGGAGACGACGATGAAGTTCCGGCGCAAGGCCGGGCCGCCGACAGAATGCGGCGTCAAGGATGGGCGCGGTGACCGATACGTGCCGAAGAGAGGTCACGACCCGCAGGTCAGGTGGCTGGAACGCGAGCACGGCTGCGCGGACGACACGACATTTGCGTTGACACAGCAGCAGTCGCATGACGTTCCCGGGTCCGCAGCGGCGACGGCGGTATCGGGAATCGACTTCACAGCCCCGCAGCATCATCACGTCGACTTCACACCGCCGCATCACGTCGGCTAACAGGAAGGAAAGAAAAATGAGGAAATCGAAACTGGCTCAGGTTCTTGCCGTCGCAGCCGTCGCGGTGGCACCTTTTGTGGTGGTCGCGTCACCACCGGCCACCGCCGGTCCGAATTGTGGGCATCCGGGGCTGATGACGCCCGAAATGCAGCGGATTTACAACCAGATCTGCGGCAATGCGGCAGGTGTCAACCAGCCGCGGCCGGGAGGCAACGCCCACTGCAACTCTTTCCTCGACGGTTCGGGCAACGACAACACCGCGGCCTATCTCGCGTGCTGCAACGACGCGGTCATGGCCGGACAAACACCCTGCTAGGAGGAACCGTGAAACGCGCATTTGCCACACTGGCGGCGGCGGCAGCCGTCGCGGGCATACCCATCATGTCCAGCTCGACCGCTAGCGCCGTGCCGGGGCTCTGCACCGACACGCAGCGGTGTATGGATTGCATCCGGCACCAGTCCTTCGGAAATTGCGCGGAGCCGGACAGCAACACGCTCCCGCCGACCTACACCGGCCACGCCAACGCGGATGGTTCATGCACAGGCTTCCACCCCTTGGGCTGCACGCCACCGTGTCACCTAATCAGCCCGCTAGTGGGTCCCATCGCGAACCCGTACGCCACTTCTGAAACCGGCTGCAACGACAACTGACAAGGAAAAGCACGATGCTGTCACTGATATTTCTCTTGTTTATCGCGGTTATTATCTTTGTGGTTGTCTATCGAATTCGTGTCGGCAAGGCCAACGCGACGGACGGGGTGATCGCCGACTGGAACGGCGTACGCATGACCCGGACCGAGCTGATCGAGGGCTACAAGAAAAATGCCCGCCGCCATCCTCTGGCGGGGCTAACGGCACGCGTCGAGAACAGCGGCAGCGTCACCTCGACCGTGAAAGGAACGATATATGGCGGGAGCGGGCACATAGGGACCGACAGCCAGGACGACCGCCAGGTCCACCTCATCGTGGAAGGGCCTAACACGGCGATCACCAAGTCGCGGAGCGTGAGATATGACGGCAACGCGGACAGGTCGGCGAGGCAGTTCGCGACCGCGCTGAACATGGCCAGCCGTCGGCAACTTGCCGAGCATAACGGACATCAGCAGGCCTCGCCGCCCCCGTCTGTTCCGGCTGGCTGGTATCCCGACCCGAATAATGCGCTGTCCCAACGATATTGGGATGGAACACGATGGACGGAAACTACCGCGCCGCCCGTAGCGTAGGGTCACGGTAGGGCTGTCTGCGGGAAGACCTCTCCCGTCGCGCTGTTGACCAACGCGGCGCGGTCCAGCCGGGCCCGCAAGGGCAACACGTCCAGCACCGCGCCCACCACTTCCGGCAGCTGTGCCAGCATCGCGCGCGGCGCCAGCGAGCAGTGCGGCAGCCAGATTCCCGGCACGTAGTGCTTGTGTAGTTCCGCGCCTGTGGCGGTGACGGCCTCGACCACCCGCGCTTGGCGCGCAACGAAATCCGCGCTCACCCCGGCCACCAACCAGGTCCGCCCGCGCCGAAACAGTCCGACACCGTCGAAGCTGAGTTCCACCGGCCCGCCGTCGCGCAAGTCGGCCAGTGCCGCCGTCACCGCGGACTGATCCCAGTTGCGCAGCACCGCGTAGGACACGTGCGGCACGTGACGGCCGTGGGTATGCGAACGCAGGCTCGGCACGCCCCGGTCTTCGATTCGGTCCCACAACCCGCGGATCGCCCGCTCGGATCGCCGGTCGAAGAGCAGGCAAACCGCCAGGGCCACGGAGTCAGCGGTAGAGGTGGACCGGCTGGTGCGTGACCTGCTCGATCCGCAGTGACGCGTCCTGCAGCAGCTCGGTGCCCAGCGCGATCAGCCCCCGCGCGGCGGCGATCTCCTCGCCGATCATCGGCTGGCTGGCATCCCCCGGGTGGCGGTAGGCGTCGCCCAGAGTCGTCATCGTCTTGCCGTCACCGCGTTGCGCGCGGACAGTGGCGTGAGTGTGGGTGTCGTCCTCGTCGAATTCGATGTCGACGTGCCAGTTGTAGTCCAAATTGCGGTCGTACATTGCCATCACCTTCCGGTGACCAGCCTGCCACTCCCGGGTCCTGATGCGCGAGTGCTGATCATTTCCGCGTCGACGTGTAGCGTAATGCGCCATGACTGAGACAGTGTTGGTCACCGGCGCATTCGGACTCGTCGGCTCCGCCACGGTGCGACGGCTGGTTGACCAGGACCGCCGCGTCGTCGCCACCGACCTCGACGTGCCCGCCAACCGCAAGGCAGCCGAAAACCTGCCCGATGCCGTCGACGTGCGCTGGGCCGACCTGACCGACCCCGCCGCCGTCGACGCACTGCTGGCCGCGGTGAACCCCGCAGCCATCATCCACCTGGCCGCGATCATCCCGCCGCTGTGCTACGCCCGGCCGGCGCTGGCCCGTGCCGTGAACGTCGACGCCACCGGCCTATTGCTCAAGTCCGCCAAGGGATTACCGGTGCCGCCGCGATTCGTCCTAGCGTCCAGTGTCGCAGCTTACGGCGCGCGCAACCCACACCGCGCCACCGACCTGCTGACGGCCGACACCCCGCTGCGCCCGTCGGACATCTACGGCGCGCACAAGGCGGAGGCCGAGCAGCTGGTGCGCGACTCCGGGCTCGACTTCGTGATCCTGCGGCTGGGCGGTGTGCTCACCGCCGAGCCCCGCTTCGACGTCGACCTGGACACCATCTACTTCGAGGCGTCGCTGCCGATCGACGGCCGCATCCAGACCGTCGACGTGCGCGACGTCGCCCGCGCGTTCGCCGCGGCCACCACCGCGCCCGCTGTCGGCGAGACGCTGCTGATCGGCGGCGACGACTCGCACCGGCGGCTGCAGGGTGACCTCGCCCCGGCTGCCGCGGCGGCGATGGGCCTGGTTGGCGGAATACCCATGGGCCGCAAGGGAAATCCCGACAGCGACGACGACTGGTTCGCCACCGACTGGATGGACACCACGCGGTCGCAGGAAGTACTTGACTTCCAGCGGATCTCGTGGCCACAGCTGCTGATCGATGCCGCCGAGCGGATGGGCTGGCGACGCTACCCGGCACGGCTCGCAGCTCCGCTGGCACACGAGCTGCTCAAGCGGCGATCACCCTACTACCGTCACCCCGGCCGCTACGCCGACCCGTGGGGCGTGATCGGCGCCAAATGGGGCAGCTACCGGCCGGACCGGGAGCAAGCATGACCCCTGCGGCTGTCGTCGTCGGCGGAGCATCCGGCATCGGCCGCGCGGTCGCGCATGCGCTGGCCGCCGACGGCTATCGCGTCACCGTCGCCGATCGCAACGCCGAGGGTGCACAGTCCGTCGCCGCCGAGCTCGGCGACCCGCACGTGTCGGCGAATGTCGAAGTCACCGAGGAGGATTCGGTGAGACGGTTGTTCGCCGACGCCGGACCGCTCGACGTCGTCGTCAATACCGCAGGATTCGGCGGGGTCGGGCTGATCACCGACCTGGCCGTCGAGGACTTCCGGTCGGTTGTCGACGTCTGCCTCACCGGCGCCTTCCTTGTGATCAAGCACGCCGCACCGCAATTGCGCGACGGCGGGGCGCTGGTGTCGCTCAGTTCGCTGAACGCCCGACAGCCCGCCGCCGCGATGAGCGCCTACTGCGCGGCCAAGGCCGGGCTGTCGATGCTGACCCAGGTCGCCGCCCTCGAGCTGGGCCCACGCGGCATCCGGGTCAACGCCGTCGCACCCGGGTTCGTGCACACCCCGCTCACCGAGCCGGTGACCCAGATCCCCGGTGTGCTCGACGATTACCTCGAGAACACCGCGCTGGGCCGCGGCGGTACACCCGAAGAAGTCGCCGAGGCCGTGGTGTTCATGTGCAAGGCGCCGTGGCTGACCGGTGAGGTGCTCGACCTCAACGGCGGCGCACACCTCAAGCGCTACCCCGACGTCTACGGGCACGTGATGAAGCTGGCGGCGCCACAATGACTTTCACCGGCAAGCAGGCCATCGTCACCGGCGGCGGCTCGGGTATCGGCGCGGCGCTGTGCCGGGCCCTGGTGGCCGCCGGCGCCGACGTCGTGTGCACCGACATCGACGGCGACGCGGCCGCGAAAACCGTTGTGGGCCTGGGTAATGCCCGGTCCGCGGTTCTCGACGTCACCGATGCTGCCGCCGTGCAGGCCGCCGTCGACGACGTCGTCGCCCGCGCGGGCCGGCTGGACCTGATGTTCAACAACGCCGGCATCGCCTGGGGCGGCGACACCGAACTGCTGACGCTGGACCAGTGGAACGCGATCATCGACGTCAACATCCGCGGTGTGGTGCACGGCGTGGCCGCGGCGTACCCGGTGATGCTGCGCCAGGGCCACGGCCACATCGTCAACACCGCCTCGATGGCCGGGCTGACCGCGGCCGGGCAGATCACCAGCTACGTGATGACCAAGCACGCCGTCGTCGGGCTGTCGCTGGCGCTGCGCTCGGAGGCCGTGTCCCGCGGGGTGGGCGTGCTGGCGATCTGCCCGGCCGCCGTCGAGACACCGATCCTGGACAAGGGCGCCATCGGCGGGTTCGTCGGCCGCGACTACTACCTGCGCGGGCAGGGCATGAAGTCCGCCTACGACCCCGACCGGCTCGCCCGCGACACGCTGAAGGCGATCGAGCGCAACAAGGCGCTGCTGGTGGTGCCGAAGCGGGCGCACGCGTCGTGGCTGTTCGCGCGGCTGGCGCCCGGTCTGCTGCAACGCTTGTCGATCCGATTCATCAGCGCACAACGGGCGCGCCAAGCCGCCAGCTAGCGATTTCGGCGCGATAATCGTCGCCTAGCGCATACGATCGCGCCCAAATCGACTTAGCCTGAATCCGTGGATCAGTGATTTGGTGTCGTCGCGGGGCTGATTCTTGCACGAGTGGGGCGGTTGGGATTGGCGGG
>NZ_LQPE01000080.1 GCF_002101735.1 Mycobacterium kyorinense
GACTGGGTTTCGCTTTGCAAGCTGGCCACGGTGTAGGGGGTCAGCCGCTCGGATTGTGTTGCGGCCTGCGGTGATCGAAGGTATTCCAGGTAGCCCAGAAACGCCTTCCGCAGCTCGTCGGGGTCGGTGCTGATCAACGGGTCGTGCAGATACCCGCGGTCGCGGGCGAAGCGGCCCAGCTGCGAGCCGATGTTGCGTGTGCGTGAGACGACTGAAGACCACGTGAGCAAGTCATAGGTCAGGGCGCTGCGCAGCCAGAACCGCAGCCCTTCCCGCAGCCACACCGGTTCGATGCCGCGCAGCCGCACCGTTTGGTCGTGGTGAGGTTCGTGCGGGCGTTGAGGGATACGGGGGTCGGCGCGAAGATCCCAGATGTCGTGGCTCCACCACGGGGCGTCGGTGCAGCGCACTGACACGCTCAAATGGAGATGTTCGATGAGATGGCGGATGTTGCGCCGCGACCCCGCCGACGGCAGCCGGTTGTTGCGTCGCTGGAACGCCAGGGCGGCCTGGCGGATCAGCTCGGTGGGATCCAGATCAGCGATGCTGACCGGCGGGTGACCGGTGCGGGCGCTGTGTTCGGCGACCGCACCCGGCAGGGTCCGCACCAGCCAGGCCAGCAGGGAGGGCTCGATACGGCGCAGCTGCTGATCCCAGCACAACCACACCCACCAGGCGATCTCGTCGGCGAACCGCGGTGGGGCCGCCGGGGTGAAATCGTGTGCGGCGGTGGCGCGGTTGGCCCGCAGATAGAACTGGTTGCGCAGGAAGACTTCGTCATAGGGGGCCGCGTAGATCGGGTAGACGGGCCGGCGCCACGCGGCGGGAACCTGCGCCCACTGGGCCTCCCACGAGCCGGGCCCAGCGACCAGTGACGGGGCCTCGCCGGTGGGTGGGCATGGCGGCTCAGTGGGGGTCGTCATCGTGCAGGCCTTTCCATCCGGCCACGTAGTTGCGCCACTGGGCCACGGTGCGCATTTCGGCGTCCTCGGTGACCCAGCCGTAGGTCGACAAAGTGGTTTGGATGTCGGCATGCCCGAGTCGGCGCATCACCACGTGTGGCGGCGCTCCGGACAGCAGCAGCGCAGTGGCATGGGTGTGACGCAGCCAGTGCGGTGTCCAGTCCTCGGGCAGGACACCGTTGCAGCGTCGGGTCAGGGAATCGACTTTGGCGTAAACGGTTTCGGCTCGCATCGGGGCGAAGCGTTCACCGGCGACGAGGTTGACGAACACGAAATGGGTATCCAGGTTCGGCATCGCAAGGTCAGCGCCGTGATCGACCAGATGCCAGACATAGGACGAATACAGGGCTTCCAGGTCGTCGCCGATGTAGATCCGTCGCCCGTGCAGTGT
>NZ_LQPE01000081.1 GCF_002101735.1 Mycobacterium kyorinense
GCTTCGCCGCAGCGGAGACCGCCGGCGCAAGCGCCGACGACGCACGCCGGCCTCCGGCCGGCTACCCCCGTTGCGGGTCAATTATGTTGTGCGCGTTGTCTTTTCGATGTGGTGGATGGTTGCGGTCGCGGCTTCGCCGCGACCGGGTTACGTCGCTGTATGTTGTTGTGTTGATTTGGGTTTCGTGCGACCCATTCTTCGGCTTCGCCTCCTTGTCGAATATCGTTGCATTACCGGTTGTTTCATGCCAGCTCGCGGCTGCGCCGCTTACTCCATTGTATCCCAATGCTTTTCGTACTATCACCCCATTTCGACTATGGCGCAAGGTCTTTCCTCCTTTCCGGCGCGGCAGTACGGGACAGCTGACGCTGCCCCTCATACTTTCAACGCTTGCCTTCACAACCCCACCACCCAATTGAGGCGTCCTGCTTCCCGATACCTGCGCACGTCTGCGCTCTCAGGTGCCTTTCCGTTGTCTCAGTGCTCGACGGGCCAGCTCGACTGGTCGTTGATTTGCAACACTGACTTACGGCAACGTCTCTGCGCTCATTCCCAACCGCGCCGAGATCGCCTTCATCGCCGCCCACTCGGTCTCATAGTCGCCGGCGTGCGCGCGCACCAGTCGCACCGCCCGCGCCTTAGTGTTCGCGTCGTACCTGCTCGCCATCGCGCCATCCTTCCCTCAACAGAAGGTGCGGACGAAACCCGGGACGGTTCACCGCGCCCAGCCTGCTCAGTCGGAGCGTAAAGCAAGACGTGACCAATGCACGATTCGCTCACTCACAGTGCCATGACGATTCACCTGACGCACAACGTAACTCGTGCCATCGACACCTCGTAGAGCTCTATCGACAACCCCGTAATCAGGTCCAGGCATTTCGCCCCATCGCTCGACCCCGTGCCATACAACCCGATCCCCCTTGACGAACTCCCGCTCTTGTTCTTGCATTCTTTGTGCACATCCCCCGCTTGTTTCCAGACATTACAAAACTGTTCGTCTCAATCATGGACGAGCCGGGTTGACAGGATAGAAAGCGACACAGCCCACAGGAGGCATTGGCGCCCCGCCAGATCTGCAACCCCACCTCGACGCACTAACGGTCCCCAGCGCAGATCACCACAGCCCTTTGGATGCACCGGCCGTTAGCAGCCCCCGCGGCCATCAAAAAAAGGGGGCCAGTGTCGACACCTTCGCCGCCGCTGGCCGACGACCGATGCCCGCTTAGGGTTGTTGGTCACACAATGGCCAACGGCCGGCCGCGGGCGAGGCAGGTGCTGGGGGCTGGTGGCTGCACCAAAGACCGGCGCTCTCTCGATCCTGCGCAACCACCGCCTCGCGCCGGCCGAGCCCTTCGGCCAGCGCGAGGCGGCAAGCTCCAAACCGTGGGCTTAGTAGCACGCGTGCGGGATCGACTGTTGGGCGACGCCGAATAGCGCCGCCGCATCGGTGTAGATGTCGTCGAGGTCGATCCTGACCTGGCGGCCATCTGAGTGCACTGCAATGCTGTATCCCGTTATATACCGGAGCTTCTCGGCTCCGGCGTGGACGAACACCGCGACCTGCCCGTCCTGCAAGTGCTCGGCGATCAGGTCCGGCACGAACAACTCGTGGTCTTCGCCGCTGACTTCGTCGTATGTCCAGCGTGACCAGTAGCCACCACCGTCGGGGTCGTCGGCCAAGATGACCACCCGCCCTGGGGCAGTCTCCTCAACCGTGAAATCGTGGCTTTCCAGGACATCTTTCAATGCTTGGACATCCTTGACTGCAAAGGCGTTGGTGCGGCCCGCGCCGTAATAGTTCGCCATAACCAAGCCTCTCCTTGCCCCTTTCCGGGCTCACGCCCCGGCTACCGGCCGGGGACTCATCGGCGTCGAGCTATGTGCCCGACGTGTTAGATGGTATCGCCGCACACTGACACAATTGACGACCCGCAATGCGTGATTGTTGTTGAATCCCTTGCTAATTCGCCGTCCGTTGCTAACGCCTCACCGGGTCGACCAGGCCTCGCCAAACATCAACGCTGGCGCCACGGTGGCGTGGTCCCCAGTTGTGTGAACTCAGTGGCCGTGCGCTTGCTGCTTGGCCCAGAGGTCGTAGGCGGTGACTGGTGTGCGCCGGCTTCGTGGTTTGCGCGCCTTTTGCCGGTGCTCGAGCAGGAACGCCAGCAGCCGGGCCGCTTTCACTGTTGCCTGCTCGCGGACCTGTTCAGGGCACTCGTCGGATACGCGCACGGCGGCATTTTGCATGTCGAGTTCGACCTCGACGCGGGGCACGATGATGCCGCCGAGGCCCTGCTCACGAACCCACAAGTTCAGGTAGGCGTGTGCGAACTCGGTGGTCCCGTCATCGGTGCCGTATTCATGCAATCGGCCTGGGTATAGCAGCACGTATTCGTTGCGCCACGACCGGTAGTCGGTGGCGGGTGATACGCGCACGCCCGTCGGCACGAGGTTTGCTTCTTGGCGGGTGCCGTGCTTGGCCGTGTAGTTCGCGGTTACTCGGCTGGGCTCTCGGCCGAACGGCCAGCCTTGGCGCCGATATTTCACTCCGTGCTCATCGAGCACATAGCGCCATTCGCCGGGGGGTGTCGGCTGCGCGTAGCCATCGAATTCGCTGCCGGTGGGGTCTCTCTCGGTGACGCCGAGACGTCGATTGTCGCGATCACTTGGCATGTCGATCACGCTCCAATCACGTAGTCGACGTAGAGGTCGTGGGCGTGATCTTCAGCAGCCTCGACGGTGACCTGGGCCGCCCGCTCCGATTCCAGCCACTCGATCTGACCCTGAAGCTCATAGACGTCAAGCTTCAACGCCTGCCGGTGCGCCCAGTTGTACGCCAACGGAAGCTCACCCTCGGTGCGCGCCAACAGATACCGCGCCTGCTCCAACGTCAGATCCTCGACAAACACCGGAACGTCGTCCTCGATATAGAAGAACATCAACCTCGCCCCTTCCCGGGCTCACGTCCCGGCTACCGGCCAGGACTCTGTTCAATGGTTGCCGCTCAAACGTTCCCGCTTGAACCGACGCCCTCATACTATGACCGCCCACCGACAAGATTTCGTCGCTGCATCAGGGCGCGTTCACGGCAGATGGAACCTCAACGGGGGACTGGCCCGCATTCTGATGTTTCTGCTGATCCTTAGAGCGTTGTGATCGGGATGGGGCCGCAGCGCGCTAGCCGCGGGCTCTGGCGCCCTCGAGTTAGCGCGTTGAGCTTGGGCCTGTGCCGACCTATGTCCGCAGTCAGTGCTGTGCGCTGGCGGTTGCGTCCAGCAGAGTGGTGTACGAGTCGGGGTTGATCGTTGGGCCCGGCGTGTCGTAGCCGAGTGATTGAAGGTCATCGCGTGATTCTTCGAGAGACCCGTCAAAGTCACTCGAGCAAAGGAATACACGCGATGACCACTGCCCACGATATCGACCTGCCCGCCGTGTTGGCCGAACGACTCACTAGCTGCCACCCCGACGTGCTGCGCGAGTTGTTGGCGACGTTCATCCATACCCTGATGGGTGCAGAAGCCGACGCCCTGTGTGGTGCCGGATATGGCCAGCGCAGCGCCGAGCGCACGAATCAGCGCAATGGCTATCGGCAGCGCCAGTTCGACACCCGGGCAGGCTCGTTGGATCTTGCGATCCCCAAGCTGCGCCACGGCTCGTACTTTCCGGACTGGCTGCTGGAACGCCGCAAACGCGCTGAGCGGGCGCTGACCACGGTGGTGGCCACCTGCTATCTGCTGGGGGTGTCGACGCGGCGGATGGACAAACTCGTCGAGACCCTGGGGATCACGTCGCTGTCGAAGTCTCAGGTGTCGGTGATGGCCAAAGAACTCGACGCCGCTGTGGAAGCCTTCCGGACTCGACCGCTGGATGCCGGCCCGTACACGTTCATGGCTGCTGACGCCCTGGTGCTCAAAGTGCGCGAGGCCGGCCGGGTGGTCAACGTGCACGCCCTGATCGCGACCGGGGTCAACGCCGAGGGCTACCGCGAAATTCTGGGTATTGACGTCACCACCGCCGAGGATGGGGCCGGCTGGTTGACGTTCCTGCGATCGTTGACCGCCCGCGGTCTGGGCGGGGTGCGACTGGTCACCTCGGATGCCCACGCCGGGCTGGTCAACGCGATCGGTGCCACTTTGCCTGGAGCGTCGTGGCAGCGGTGCCGCACCCATTACACAACCAATCTGATGGCGGTTACTCCCAAGAGCTCTTGGCCGTGGGTGCGCACCTTGTTGCACTCGGTGTTCGACCAGCCTGACGCCGACTCCGTTGCAGCCCAATATGACCGGGTGATCGACGCACTGGGCGACAAAATGCCCAAGGTCGCCGCGCACTTGGAGGACGCCCGCACCGACCTGCTGGCGTTCACCGCCTTCCCCAAACAGATCTGGCGCCAGATCTGGTCGAACAACCCCCTATCCGTTAACCGGCTCTCCGGGGACACGGTTCGGGCTGCAGCGTGAGGTTCACGCACAAGCGCTGAGCACGGATG
>NZ_LQPE01000082.1 GCF_002101735.1 Mycobacterium kyorinense
GGAGCCAACGACATGCCCGCACTCACCGCCTAACCCACCGGATCACGCAGCACTACACCACTTCCCGGGACTTGACCTCGAGCCCGACTTGGCCCCCGCCTCGTAACAGGGAGGAAGAGGGGTCTTCTGATGGCCCGCTTCAGGGTCCATCGAGAGTGGGCCGACGGAGCCGCCAAAGCGCAACGAGACCTCGAGACCTAGTCGCGAGTGACTAAGCACGATGTCGGTCCGTGAGAGGAAGATCGAGCCCATGAGCCGGAGCGTTACAGAGATCCCATCCGGCTGGCCCAACGCATGCGAAGCTGCCGGTGGTATCGATCGTGATCTCGAGCGTGCTGTTGATTGCATCGGTGCCGGGCGGCTGTTGTTCAGCATTGCCGATGCGCTCGCCAAGGAAATGAAGCACCCGGCATTTGCCGCTCGTGCCTACCGAGTTCTGCTGGCCCGGATGGCGGGCCAGACGTTGGATCAGATCGCCAGACGTGAAGGTGTCTCCCGTGAACGCATCCGGCAAGTGGTTTTCCACATTCGTCGGATCGTTGTCGCAAGACCGGATCTCTTTGAGGGGTTTAACGGTTTAGAGCACGCCGTCCGTTACGAAACCCTCAGCATCGCTGACCAGTGCCGTAACCGGCGTTGGCGCAAGGGATTTCAGTGAGTACCAGGTACA
This sequence comes from Mycobacterium kyorinense, assembly GCF_002101735.1. Classification (GTDB taxonomy): domain Bacteria; phylum Actinomycetota; class Actinomycetes; order Mycobacteriales; family Mycobacteriaceae; genus Mycobacterium; species Mycobacterium kyorinense. Next base: position 671 of record NZ_LQPE01000082.1, read on the forward strand.
CAAACGGTAGGAGCGGAGAGAGAGATATCGGAGTGGCACCGTATACCCACATCTGTGCACGCTGCAGGCACCCGATAACCGCACACCGAATCGACCCCCGCCGCCCAGACGGTCCTGGGTCGTCCCTACTGCTGTTACTACGAACGCTGCGCGTGCCGGATCATGCAGACCGACCCCGTACACCCGATCCACAACAAGGCAGACTTCGAGCGACGGTTCCCTTGGTGGCCGCGACAGCTGCGGCCGATTCCGACCCGAGTCCGCTAACCGTAACGGAAGACTCAACCACATTCTGTCCGTTGGTGTTTGGTGGGCCTGGCGATGTGGCGGTGGTGGTGTCGCGGGTGGGGCAGGCGGCGTGGTTGCGGGCGGTGTTGGCTGATGTGGCGGGGGTGTTGGTGGGTACGGCTAATGGTTTGCAGGGGGTGGAGCGTCCGGTGGTGTTGACCGTCTCTCCGGGTGACGACCACGGCGGTCTTGTTCGTCATTGAGTTTGCCGATGTGGTTGTCGGCACG
>NZ_LQPE01000083.1 GCF_002101735.1 Mycobacterium kyorinense
CGCCCCGACACGCGTGGAGCCTCCACAGTGTTGTAGGAAAAACCGTGCAGAATTTCTGCCATGGCGGTTCCAAAGGACTTGCTTACCGAGTTGGTCACCCAGCACGGGGTGGCGTGGGCCAAGTTGCTCGGCGAGGTGGAGGTCGCGTTCGACAAGACCTTGGCCGCCTGGGCGCCGGTGTGTCCCGACCCAATGCGGATCCCGGGCGGAACGTTGTGCAGCGACGTGCGAACCCGGGTGCTGCTGATGAACGGCATCGACGCGCGGAGCAGGTTCGACGACCCACCGCGGACACCCCCGAAAGGGGCGTCGTGCGGCCCGGGGTCGACGTTGAAGATGACCTCTGGCCCGAGTTCGTCGGTGCGTCTCGGCGACACCAAGAAGGTGGCCTGGGCGCGGTTGCGCCACCTGACACCGCAGGAGGCCGAGGACATCGGTGCGTTGACCCCACAGCCGATACCAGCCACCCAGCCGGGCAAGCAGATGGCGTTCGACGCCGCCGAGATGGAATCGGAGCCGCAGGTGATGGGCCCGCCGGGCATCGGCGACCAGTACGAGTTCATCGCCTACTGGTGGGAGAGCCCGGGCAGGCTGTCGGTGGCCGGTGCCATCCTGGCGATGGTCGCCGATATCGACACCAAGGACGAGCGGATCGTGGAGTTCGTCGAACTGCCGCCGGCGATCCGGCCCAAGACGGCGGCCGAGATGGCGGCACCCGACGACTCCGACGACGAGGATGTGCGCGACTTCGAGGATCTCTTGCCTCCCGAATCGCCTTCGGAGACTGGGGATTCGGAGGCCTAGACCATGCGATTCTGCCGACTGGCGCTGACCGGGGACGAGGTGGTCGGTGATGACGACAGTCGAGGTGTTCGGCACTCGGGTCCGCCAGGCCCGGGTCCTTCGGCGAATGTCGGGTACCGCGGTCATGGAGCACATGGGCTGGCGGTCGCCGCGGCAAACCCGACTGGAGCAGGCCGAGACAGCGGTGCTCGACACCACCGAGTTCGACCGGCTGGCTGCGTTGTTGCGTTTCCCCCCAGCGTTTTTCACTACCGCCCCGGTGTCACGGGTGAGCACTCGGGATCTGTTGTTCCGGGCGCCGAAGTCCACCACGGCCGCCGAGAAGGAGTACCTGGCGGTGTTCGCCAACGTCATCGGTGATCT
>NZ_LQPE01000084.1 GCF_002101735.1 Mycobacterium kyorinense
AGAGACTCACGCGATGGCCCTCTTACGTCAGGGACCGACACGCCGCCATCACTTACACCACTCCCCGGGACGCTCCCGGCGGTCCCAGCGGGCGGCGGCACCGAGCACCGACACCCGTCGCCGATACTTCGGGCACCACACCAAATGCAAACCCAGCGAGCACACGCCTCCCGGCGTGCGACGAAACCGCTGACCTGACACACCCAGAACCCTACGAGACGACACCGACAAAACTGGCCTGACCACACTGTTCACCCACGCCCCGATTCCCCCGGCCGCTAAAGCGACCGGCCCCCTCGGAGCGCATCGGTGGCCGGTGTGCGCAGCGCTACCCATCGACACGAACAACCGCCACACCGCTGGGAGATGGTCATGTTGATGAACTGTGTGTGATAGTGCGCCGATTCGCCTTTACAGGCGCATCGTTCCGATCGTGAACCACCCGGGCCGCATCGGGGCGCGGGCGCCGGAACGTGGGAACAAGTGTCCCACTAAAAATAGGATGGCGAAGGATAAGATTTCGGTGACGATAGATCAGGCCGTACTTGCGGCGGCCGATGCCGACGCCCACGCGGCCGGCTTGAATAGTTCCGAGATGATCGAGCGAGCCTTACGTAACGAGCACTTGCGAATCTCGCTCGAGAACTACACTGCGTGCACCGTCCCAGCACTCGATATTGACGCCTACGCGGACAAGGTTTATCAGGCGAATCGGTCCGCCGGCCTGTGATCGCCCCCGGCGACATCACGCCACGCAGCGATAGTGACCATGACCTGTACGTGGTCGTACTTTCGAACACGATCCACCTCGCCGCGGCTACCGGACGGGTGATCGGTTGTCCCTTCGTTCCCGGTGAAATCCCCGGCTGCACGATGGCTATGGTCGTCACCGTGCAGCAGCCAGAAAGCATTGTGTTGCCGGAACTCGTTCAGTGGCTTCCGATCGCGGCTCTTGCCGAGCCCATCGGGAATATCGGCAGGGCAGCGCTTAGCGAAACGGCCGGCGCTGATTTCCTGAAGCGTGTCGAACAGGCTAAGTCATCAATCACGCGGCCACGTGCCCCAGTTTCGATGAGAACGGTGCCCCAGATTCAAGCGAAAACCGCACATTAGCCGGCCTGACATCAGGCGTCGCTGGCTGACACCGACCGAACTGCCGCTCGCTGTACCAGTCGCTCATCGCCAACGAATACGTAGAGATAGTTGGACTCGTTCACCGTGTTCTCGGCGTCGAACGGAGCTGCGGAAAGCCGCCTCACGGTTGCACCTACAGCGCTGACGAAATATTCGGGCCATTTGACTATCCGCGTGGCCAGAACCGGTGAGTCTGAGTCGGCCAGTCCGACAGTCACAGGAAGATGCTGTCCCGGTGCGAGCGCGGGCATTCCGGGACCCTTCCCAGGCGGCGTGTCCCTGTGGGGGTTGAACGGGATGCACTTCCAGGGCGAGGCGCCGAATCGGTAGCACAGGATGCCGTTGTAGCGGGCGTCGACCCACGCGAAATGCGTGTCAGCGGTTTCGAACTCGTCGATCTGTTCCGGTGTGGGCGAGATGTAGTCGACGAGGAGAACGCACCCGTCGGTGGTCAAGATCAGCTCGGGGCCGCCTGGCCAGCGCTGGACGCCCGAGTCGTAGGATTCGCCGACACGGACTCGTAGCGGGTCCGCCTCGCGGGTCATGCGCGCGGGGTCCAGGCGATGCGCGCGCACACTCGGGCCGGCGGACACGGCCCCTTGGTCATGCACATTCCCGGTCTGGTCTACCACGGTGAGGGCGTCGTGAGGGTGGTCAATGCGCTTGCGTGCCGGACTACTGCCAGTCGTGCGAGCATCCGGTCGCGCATCGCGTGGTCGTCGGCGACTCCGGCGGCGAGTAGCGCGCGCTCGAGCCTGGCTTGGCGTGACCATGGCCACTGCCTGGGCCGTGATAGTGCTGCCGCCTGGTAGGCCTTGCGGTCGCGGGTGCGCTGGGCGGCGTCGCGCCCATCGTCGGCCAGACCGAGTCGCGACAAGCATCGTTCGCGCAGCTCGCGGGTGATGCGGGCAAGCATGCTTGTCTGATGGTGGCGGGCCCGTAGGGCGAGGCCGAGTCCGAGGTGCAGCATTACGGTGCCGAGTACCGGGCCGAGCAAGATGCGGCCGATGGCTTCCCCGGGGGTGGACATGGCCCATGCCATGTAGGCCATTGCGGCGCACATGGCCCACACGATGGTTCGGAAGGAGCCGGGTTGGCCGTCGCGGTGGACATTGACTGCCATGCCGGCCCCGCACACCACGAGCGCTAGCTCGGCCACGGCGAACATGGTGAACCGCTCGCCGTCGGCGGTGGGAATGTGGAGGACTAGGTCGAAAAACCGCCACGAGGTGTTCAGCGACACGGGCAGTGATACCACCGCGACTGCGTAGCAGGCGAACGCCATCCATGGCGACCGTTCCTCGCGGCGCCGCCCGGACTCGGGTAGAGCGGCTGCAATTCGGTTATCCGCGGCGTTGCCGGTGACGTCGGGGACGGTCACAGGGGCCGTGACGGTGTCGTCACCCCGAACGGTGTCAGTTTCGTCGGCGGCCGGCGCGGCCGGTGGCATTGATGCCGCGGGCATTTCCGCGCCGGTGTTAAGGCCGTGACCGGCCGCGGGTGTTTGATCGGCCGGGTGTCCGGTGTAAGGGATTGGCGCGCCGCTCGCCGTGGAAGCATCTTCTGTCAGCCCGTGCGCATCCCGATACGCCTTGACCTCGGGGGATACCTTGCTTCGGGACACCGAGATGCCGTAGCCGGCCAGCCACGCCATGACTCGTGCTGGTGGCGCGCCGGCCAATACCCCGACCGCGTAGCGGATTGCATCGGTCTTGGTCTTCGTTCGGGCCAATGCCGCCGCATGCGGGTCCTCGTCTCGAACGTCCCACGAAGATTCCAGTTCATGCCCCGCATCGCGCGAGACTCCTTGTCCGGCGTTCCGGACAGGCGCGTCGATGGCAGCCGTGGTGGTCACGACTTGTCCCTCCTGTAGCAGCGCGCCCCGTGGCGGCTAGTCCGCATTGTGGCTCCCCCCCCGTTTGTCTGAATGGTCCGGCTTCGGCGCCCTTGCCTTAGTTCTTTCCGTGCAGGAGAAAGTGCTCAAGGACGGTAGCGAGGAACGGCGACATGTGCGTCGCGTTGACATCGTTCATGCGCTGTTTAATCCATTGGCGCTCATGGGCTTTGAAGGCGATTTTTGCTTCGACGGTTGGCTCGGCAGCGTTTTTGGCCGACTGAGGCTCGGGCATCAGCCAGGGATCATCGGCGGCGGTTGTCGCGAACAAGGCCGCCAGTGCCGCGGTGGGATTTTTCTGCTCGTCCTTGGCCTGGTCGCGGACAAACGCGAACGCGTCGTAGACGGTCTGCGCGTAGCTGCGGAACTTCCTCTGACGCCTGTCGACGAGTTCGCGATACGCCCGTGGTCGCAGGTACACCGAGACCGTACCGGTCTCAGGCTGCTCAACAAGTCTGCCCATGTCAGCGGGGGCTGAGGGCGCCGGCAGCGTAGTCGCCGTCTGTTGCGGCTGCGCAAGTTGCGGGGCGCTGCTGGTCGGAGCCGGTGTCGACGGTACCTCGGCGGCTGGTGGCGCAGGTACCGCCTGCGGTTCGTCTGCCGGGGCCTCCGGCTCCTGCGTTCGTGAGCGGAGCATCCCCTGAAGCTTGGTTCCGCGCTGCGGTGGCGCTGCAAAGGTGCTCTGGAGGCTCTTATGGGTTTTCTCTGCCATGATCACACCTCCGTGTACTGGGTGGACAGCTCATTGATGCGTTGCAGGATTTCCTCAGCAAGGCCTTCGTAGTCCTCGGCCAGTCCGGCGCTGCTCGCCGCACCAGTCGATACCCCACCCTTGTCTTGCGAGTTCGTTCCTGCCCGCAGCCCTCCTGACCGCAACAGCTTGAGACGGTCACGTTGTGCAACCCGGCTGGCGGATTCGAGCTCGAAGGCCATCAGACCGTGGCGGCGGCCGTCGAACGTCGCGGCATCCGAGTGCCGGATGATGTTTTTGAAAACAGGTGCTGCTCCCCCGAGAATCTCGTCGACGGTGGTCTGCACACGCTCAGCGATGCGGGTTGAGGAGCTACCGAGCCCAAAGCGCACCACTCCCCCAAGCATCAATGCTGGGTTGTCTTGGCGTGCTGCCTCGAAATGGCGCGCAACTACCGAGAGCCCATCGATGCTGGCATCGTCGGCGCGGATCGGGACAATAACGGTTCCCGCTACGCGGAGCACCGCGTCCATCGCGGTCATGTCCACGGGAGGGGCGTCGATCAAGATCAGATCGTAGGTCCGTTTCAGGCTGGCAATTTCTGCGATCAGTGCCGCGTGCAGGCTCTGGGTCGCCGCGTTGGACGCGAAATACTTGTATATGCGCTCCAACGCATACCCGCCGGCGATCAGGTCAACGCCTGGGCGCACAGCCTCGTAGAACGGTGGTGGCGCGCTAGGCGCGCCCGGGAGCATCAGGGCGGCGGCATGCGCCTCGCCGTTGCTGGCGATGAGGTCTTCAACGGTTTCCCACTCCCCGACCGGCAAGCCGAAATCGCGAGCGCAGTTTCCCTGCATGTCGAGTTCGACCAGCAGCACCCGGTAGCCGCCCATACCGAACAGGGCCGCCTCATTGGCCGCAAGGCTGGTCTTACCTACTCCCCCTTTTCCATTGGCGAATGCCACCGCGTGGTATGGCGTTGGCACGACGCTGGTGACAGTCGGAGCTGGGCCGGTCGTTACTGCCATGGGCTTGGTCCCTTGCCTTCTCGTTTGGATCGTGTCCACGACGACACCACTGCTCGCGCGGGGTTCTCGCGCGCGACGCGCGATACCGTCGCAGCATAAACGCGTGCCCTGCGTGTGTCTAGCGCGCGTGTTCCGCGTGTCTACACGCGCGGTGATCGCGGTATCTGCGCGTGTACCGCGCGAAATACAACGTGTGGCACACGCGCGGTCAACGCCTATGGCACGCGCTGAACTACGCGTTATGCACGTGTGGCCCGCGCGCGGTCGAGGCGTCGATGTAAGCGCTTTCATCACGCGGCCTCCGCACATCATCGCGCACTATTATTCGCATTCTAGCAGCGTTGGCCGCGCGTTTATTAATGCGTTGTACCCGCGCTGCGTACGCGCGGTAATACGCCTGCTTAATCGCGATCGACCTCGCGCTGGACACGCGCGGTACGCAGCGTGTTCTATAGCGCGCTATCAAGCGCGCTTACCGGCGCGCAACAGGGCGGCGCAGCAAACGCGTCTCTGCGCGCTGCCGTCCGCGTGGAGAAACGCGTCCTATCAAGCGCGCCATTCAGCGCGGTCTATCATGCTCACCTGCATTACTAGTCCGTTCTGTGGCACTCGACGAATGGCCGCAAGATAGGTGCTGAAGTCTGCTCTGCAGCTATCACGCCAGCGGCCTCGCCGCTGTGCAGCAATTCCGCCCGGCCACACGGGCAGGCAATGGAGAACTCGGCGTCAGAGCTCGCTTCGTTAGCGCGATTGTTCTCCGCCGGCTCTCAAGGCCGGTCTTCCCAACCCATGCCGGGTTCTTCCAACGCTGCGGGCCGCGCCGCGCATCCTGCGCGTCGTGCGCTTCCCACGTCGGGCCCTGACGGACCCGTTCTTCGTGAGACCGAGCCAGAGCTAGATTGAGGGCGTCATGCTGTGAGTTTGATATTCAGGTCTCTGGTCCCGCCCGCGTTGGACGGCCAACAGGGGCTGCCATGCTGTAGCGCGGTGTTGCTCGCGTTCTCTTACGTCGCGATATGTATTGGTATCAGGCAGGGGCCTCGATACTTCGCAGCGCGCCCACGGCATCAGGGCCTAATCATGATCGGTCTTGCGCGCGGTCAACCTCGCGAAGGTTGTCACGTGCGGCGGGCTATAACTGCGCGCCGTCTTGCATCGACGGTGTTCGACCGCCGCGAACTGGGGAAACCCGATCGCGCGCCGGTGGCGTTGTTACGCAAAACCAAGAATTGCCGCCTGAGAGCCCCGTAGAGCGATCACAGGCCTTCGCCGGGACTTCCCCCAGCTGGTGGCGCTGTTTGTTGCGCTGTGGCGAATTTGCGACGTTTCAGCAGGCCAGAGGGGGTGCGGCAGGCCATTCAGCTTGTGAAATACGGCCCCGGGCGGCCTCGGTGGCGCCGGGGCGGATGGGTTTGGCGGAACCGATCGATATCCAGCCCGACAGGGGCGCCCAGCCCGCGCGCGGCGTTCGAGATCTTCGACTACGAAGTTGCGCGTCGTGCCGTAGCGGAGCCGAGCGCGGCGAATTGGCTGCGGAGCTCGTCTGCGCGGGCCAGCACAGTGTGTACGGAACGAGGACGGTTCCCGTCTAACTTCAGGACGGCTGGCGCGGTGCGAAGCTCGGCGGTGGCGAGCCCCATGATCACCATTGTGGCGTTGGTCAAGTCGTCGCTGCGTCCATCGATCTCGAGCTCGTCGATCCACTCGCGCTCCTCGATCTCAAAGCGATCGGCATGGTCAACCAAGTCGGTGATGACCGCACGCAGTTCGTCGCTCCGGGCATTCAGCCAGGCATGCTCGGCGGGCGACCGCTCCCGTCGCTCTCGCTCCGCGCGCCGCGATGCCCTCGTGATCTTTTCGTCGGGCCGGTCGTAGTGCAGCAGTGCTTCCAACCGATCGATGCGGTCGAGGACCCCCTGTTTGCTGACGCCCAGCTGGGCGCCGAGCTGGGAAAGAAAAAGGTTCAGACCCCGTCCTGCTTTGAGGAAGTGCAGTTCGCGGCGACGGTCTTCCCACCACAGCCAGTTGTTCAGGATAAGCGCGTCGCACACGTCGGCCTGTAGAACCCAACGCGGAATGTCTGGCCCGCTGTATTTACGCAGGTAGTCGAGCACTTCACGAGGATCGGAGTCTGGTGAATCCGGCAATTTCTCGCGGCATGGGTCATCCACTTTTGCGCGCCGCCGTGCGATCCTGGAGATGGTCAACTCGACCTCGGAGCGATGCACCTTGGGTCGAGTTGCCACCCCGTCAGTATTTCACTGACGGATGCGCGCTGCTGGTTTCGACACTTGAGTATGTTGCTGCTGCCGTTGTGTTCCGGTTGTCGCGGTGCCGTGCCAGCTGTGTATCGCGCCGGCTGGCTGCACTAGTGCTTCTGCCAATCCCGGCCATATCTCCCGCGGCTGCGGAGCCCGGTGCCTCGCTTCGGCAGGCGCGGGGCTGCCAGCTGTTGCGGGTTGAGTGGTCGGTAGCTGTCGGTGGTGTGCTGTAGGAACGGACGTATGAATCTGGC
>NZ_LQPE01000085.1 GCF_002101735.1 Mycobacterium kyorinense
GGCCCGACCCGAGGAACCCAAGGAAAACTGGTGCAGGCCAGCGGATCACTCATGCCACGCCAATCCCAACCGCCCCATTCGTGCAAGAATCAGCCCCGCGACGACACCAAATCACTGATCCACGGATTCAGGCTTAGCGAGGCACGAGCCGCCACCTACGATGCCAAGGCCGTCGAATCCGTTCCCCCGGAGCTGGTCGAAAAGTACTTCGACCAGCTCAACGGCCGCTACATCTTTCACAAAGACCTGCGCCGCGCGGTGATCTTCGGCCGCAACGACCTGGTCAAAGACGCTCCGATCTCCAGAGTGGATCTGCTGGTATGCCGAAACACCCTGATGTACATGAATGCCGAAACGCAGCGAAATGTTCTGGGGCGCTTGCATTTTGCGTTGGCCGCACAGGGGATTCTGTTCCTCGGCCATGCCGAGATGTTGTTGAGCCACGCGGATCGATTCACTCCGTTGAACCTCAAACACCGGGTCTTTCGAAAGACGCCCGGCTCGCACAGTGGGCTGGACGGCTACGATCCCGCTGCTGCGATGTACGACCGCCGCGGTGATCTGCCCGGCCTGGCCACCGTGCGCGACTTGGCTTTTCGCGCCAACCCGGTCGCGCAGATCGTGGTGACCGGTGAGGACACCGTGGCGATGATCAACCAGCAGGCCGAGACCATGTTCGGTTTGTCGGCCCGCGACATCGGACGACTGCTGCGCGACCTGGAGGTCTCTTATCGGCCGGTCGAGTTGCGCGCATATTTGGAACAGGCAAAGGTCGAGCGCCGGTCCGCCCGGATCACCGACGTCAAATGGCAGCGGCCGGGCATGGAGACCGTCTGGTTCGAGATCCACGTCAATCCCCTCATCGACGCCGAGAACGGGCTGCTGGGTGTGTCGATCGTGTTCTTCGACGTCACCGCGACCCGGGCGCTGCTGGACAAGGTGGTCCAGACCAACCGCCAGCTCGAGGCGGCTTACGAGGAATTGCAATCGACCAACGAAGAACTCGAGACCACCAACGAGGAACTGCAATCGACCGTCGAGGAACTCGAGACCACCAACGAGGAACTGCAATCGACCAACGAAGAACTCGAGACGATGAACGAAGAGCTGCAGTCGACCAACGACGAGCTGCACGCGATCAACGATGCGCTGCGTGAGCGCAGCATCGAACTCGACGATGCCCGAACCTTCCTCGACTCGCTGGTCAATTCAATCCATCTCGGCATGGTGGTGGTCGATCGTGAGATGCGGGTCGTGGTGTGGAACCGCGGCTGTGAGGAACTCTGGGGCCTGCGCGCCGACGAGACCAGCGGCCAAGTCCTGACCGCCCTCGACATCGGGCTGCCGATGGACAATGTCCGGCCGATGATCGGCAACGCGTTCGTCGATCCGCAAAACCCGGGCGAGTCCGTCGTCGAGGCCGTCAACCGTCGCGGCCGACCTACTCGGATCCGAGTGACGTGCACCGGATTCCAGGCCCCCGAAGGCGGTGTCAACGGCGCGCTGCTGCTGATGGACGCACAATCGTGACGATCACGACTTTCCGCGGTGATTGCGCAAGTCGTCGAACTCCGCCTTGACGATGCGGTAGCACTCGCAGGCCTTTTGCTCCAAACCGTCGGGGTCGGCGATCGTGATGATGCCGCGCCGGTAGCGGATGAGGCCCTGAGCCTGAATCCGTTGGGCGGTCTCCGAGACGGTGGGCCGGTGCACCCCGAGCATCTGGGCGAGAAACTCCTGGGTGAGCGGAAATTCGTCGCGTCCCACCCGATCGCGGGTGGTCAGCAACCATCGCGCCATCCGGACCTCGGTGGAGTGGGTGCGATTGCAGACCACGTTCTGCGAGACCTGCACCATGGTCGCTTGCGTGAACCGGTTTAGCATTGCGTGCAACTCACCGTCGCGGCTCAGCGCTTGACGGAACTCGGCAACGCCGAGCCGGACCGTGTCGCCGGCGACTTGGCAAAACGCCGCCTGCGGGCTGTTGCTGGCGCCGAGATAGACGGGCAGGCCCACCATGCCTTCGTGGCCGACCGTGGCGACTTCGAGCTGGATCCTTCCGTCAGCCATCGCCACCAGCGAATACACCGAGGTCAACGGAAAATAGATGTCGGTGATCGGCTTGCCCGGCTCATAAGCCGCACGTTTGGTCTCGATGCGCTCCAGCCGAAAATGCGGTTGCAGTTGGGCGAATTCAGACTCGGGCAGCCTGGCCAGTATCGCGTTGCGCCGGACCTCCTCTTCCGTCATGTCACCGGGGTACCCAATCTGTCGTCAGCTATGTCAGGAACCGGACACAGCGACTACGCTGTGTGGATGATCGCGACCCGTCATTCGGCGACGACACCGGGCTTCGGGCGGATCGTCGTCGTAGCGTCTCTGGGTGGAATGCAAGCGATCACGGCCGTCTTGGCCGAGCTTCCGGCGACCTACCCGATTCCGGTCGCGGTTGTGCTGCACCATAGCCGCAGCGGCGTCCGCGACCTGCTCGGCCCCATCCTGGCCCGCCGCACGCGCCTGCCCGCCCGGGTCGCCGAGGCCGGTGATGCCGCGGATCTGCTCGGCATCACTGTGGTGCCCGCGGAGACAATCGCAACAATCGATCCCGCAGGGCGATGGGTGCTTGCCGACAACGGCGACGGCATCGGACCGGGCGACGCGTTGCTCGCCAGCTCGGCGGACATCACCCCGACCGTGGCCGTTATCTTGACCGGCGCACTAACCGACGGCGCCGAAGGATGTCGTGCAGTCAAACGTGCCGGCGGCCGCGTGCTGGTTCAGGATCCCGCCACTGCGCGGGCGTCGAGCATGCCAGCCAACGCGATCGCAACCGGCTGCGCCGACTTTGTGCTACCTCCCGAGCGGCTCGCCTCCGCGCTGCTGGCCATCACCACCGCACCGGGGGCAGCCGACTTGCTCGCGGTGCCGCTGCCACCGTGGGCGCGCATCAGTTCCTAGACGGCTGCTGAGCCCGTGCCTGGATGACCGCGGCGGCGTCGTGCCATTGGGCAGCGGCGCGATGTCTTTGCGCCGCGTCGTGATGCGCATCGCCCCTGCCGTCCCCGGCGAGCATGGCGGCCTGCTCGTGAGCGGCTGCAGCACGCCGGTGTGCTGCGCTGGCGTCGAGGTGTCTCTGCGCGGCGGCGCGGTGCGCGCGCATGGCCCGTTGCAGTGACTCGTCGGCATGCAGGCGGGCGCGCTCGGCGTGGGCGGCGCTCGATGGGGACCCGGATGCGAGTTCGGTTCTGCGCTGTTGCAAGTCCGCGGCCCGCACCCGCGCCGCCTCGGCTCTCGCCGACGCGGAACTCCAGCTGGACCCCCCCTGCTGGGCTGCGTTCATTTGTGGGGGTGCTCTGATTCGACGAGCTCGCGGGCGACGTCTGCCAGCGGCGTATTGGAGCTTTGCGACAGCCGTTTGAGCAGTTCGAACGCCTGCACGGCGTCGACCTTGAACCGCTCCATGATCATGCCCTTGGCCTGCCCGATGATGTCGCGAGAGGCCAGCGCGCTGCGGAACTGCTCATCCCGGCGGACCAGGTTCCACGCCAGCGCGGTGTGCGTGGCCATGATCAGCCCCAGCTCCACCGCGTCGTCGTCGAACACGTCGGGTTTTTCGGCGTAGACGTTCAGCGCACCCATCGTGTGGTGGTCGGCGAACAGCTGGAACGACATGATCGACCGGATCGGGGTCTCCTTGAGCGCGTCGCGGCAGTAGGACGGCCATCGCTGTTCTCGCGCGATGTCGTTGATCCGGATCATGTGGTGTTCCCACGCAGCCGACAGACAGGGTCCCTCGCAGTGACGCTGCTGGATTTCGTCGAGCAGAACCGGATACGGGCCAGTCGCCGCCGCCGTCCGCACTTTGCCGTTGCGAGTGGCAACCGTGATGCCGGCGTATTGCGCACCAGGAATGGACTGGCGGGCGCTTTCTGTCAATTCTCCGAGGACCGAGTCGACGTCCACGGAATGCTGCTGCAAGGCTTGCACCAACTCCCCGACTTCGAGGAGAAGCCCGCTTCGGTCCTTCGCTGTCATGCTTTGGCTCCGATCGGCTGCTTCGATCGAGACGGGCCCAATTGTCCCGCGTCCGCACGCGCGCGGCAACCATTCGGCAAGGCGTCCTAGCATCTGTTTAACAGACCAGGACGGAGGCGGTGTGCGGTTCAGCTACGCGGAGGCGATGACGGATCCGGCGTTCTACATCCCGTTGGCCAAGGCGGCCGAGGCGGCCGGCTACGCCAGCATGACGATCCCGGACAGCATCGCCTACCCCTTCGAGTCGGATTCGAAGTATCCGTACACCCCCGACGGCAGCCGCGAATTCCTCGAAGACAAGGCTTTCATCGAGACGTTCGTGCTGACCGCCGCGTTGGGGGCGGTGACGACGACGTTGCGGTTCAACTTCTTCGTGCTCAAGCTGCCCATTCGGCCGCCGGCGCTGGTGGCCAAGCAGGCCGGTTCGCTGGCGGCGCTCATCGGCAACCGGGTGGGCCTGGGCGTCGGCACCAGCCCGTGGCCGGAAGACTACGAGCTGATGGGTGTTCCGTTTGCCAAGCGCGGCAAGCGAATTGACGAATGCATCGAAATCGTACGGGGTCTGACCACCGGCGAGTACTTCGAGTTCCACGGCGAGTTTTACGACATCCCGAAAACCAAGATGACCCCGGCGCCCACTCAGCCGATCCCGATCCTGGTCGGCGGCCACGCCGATGCGGCGCTGCGGCGTGCGGCCCGCGCCGACGGGTGGATGCACGGCGGCGGCGACCCCGAGGAGCTGGATCGGCTGATCGCACGGCTCAAGCGTTTTCGCGAAGAAGAGGGTAAGACAGGCCCGTTCGAGATCCACGTCATCTCGGCCGACGCGTTCACCCTCGACGGCATCAAGCGGTTGGAGGACAAGGGAGTTACCGACGTCATCGTCGGCTTCCGCGTCCCCTACATCAAAGGCCCCGACACCGAGCCGCTGGACACCAAGATCCGCAATTTGGAGAAGTTCGCCGAGAACGTGATCTCCAAACTTTAGCGGCTACAGCGCCCTACCGTGGGACTGTGACCGAGAACATCCTGTCCGAGGCCGACATCGCCGCACTGTCCGATGCGCAGCGTCGCGATTTGATCAGCCGGCTGCAGCGGCCCATCGCCGAGGTTTACCCGCAGCCGTCGGCCCTGGAGCGGATCCGGCGAATTCGGGTGGGGTTGATGGCCACCGGTTCGGTGGCGCTGATCCCGTGGATCGTCTATCTCGCATTCACGTTGCCCGACATTTACATGGCCCACAATTGGACGGCGACCTGGGTGGGATTCGACAGCCTGCTGGTGGTCTTCATGGCCGCCACCGCGGTTCTGGGCTTCCTGCGCCGCCAGGTGCTGATACTCACCGCGTTCACCACTGGCGTGCTGCTTATCTGCGACGCCTGGTTCGACATCATGACCGCCGGCCCGAACGACATGTGGCTGGCGCTGGTGACTGCCCTCTTCGGCGCGCTGCCGCTGGCTACCCTGCTGATCGCCGGTGCGCTGCGCATCATCCGGCTGATGGCCACCCGGTTGTGGTTGCTGGACCCCGGAACACCGCTGTGGCGCTTGCCGTTGCTTCCGTGAGCACGCTCAGTGGTGTTTGGCGAACCACTCGGCCTGCATCGCCAGCAATGCCATCGGCTCCAATTGCGGTGTGGCCGAGTCGAGTTCGCGGTAGCGCTGGTAGACGTTGACGACAATACGTTCGGCGTCCAGCCAGGTCGCGTACTCGCCGAGATCGATGGCGTCGGCGGCCTCGGCGAACGACAAGCCCTTGCGGTAGGCGGCCTCGGCCTGTTCGCTGACATGCACAAGGTAACCGCGGACGGCGCGGATGCCGTCCGGATCGGTGACCGGGCCGTGGCCGGGCACGACGGTCGGCGCGTCCAGCGCGATCATTGCGTCGCAGGCGGCTATCCAGTTGGCGATCGGGCCGGCCCACACGATCGGCGTGCAGCCGATGAACAGCAGGTCGCCGCCGAACAGCACCCCGGCGTCGGGCACGTGCACCACCGAGTCGGCGGCGGTGTGGGCCGGCCCCAGGTTCAGCAGGCGCAGCTCCCGGCCGCCGACCTCGATGGTGAGCCGGTCGTCGAATGTCTGGTCGGCGTTGCGCACCGTGATGCCACTGAAGTCGAAGGGCCCGAAGCGATCTCGCAGGTATGGTGTCGCCACCGGCCCCAGGTCGGCGGTCTGGGTCATGGCCAGCATCTCGGGCGCCATGCCGTGCGCGATCTCCTCGGCCGTGCCCTTCGCGGCGATGACGCGCACCGAGCGGTCCAGCAGCTGGTTGCCGTGGGTGTGGTCGCCGTTGGAGTGGGTGATCAGCGCGTCGGTGATCGGTGCGGCGTCGGTGATGGGCCTCATCGCGGTCAGCATTTCGCGGGTCAACGCCAGGTCGAACAGCGTGTCGACGAGCAGCGACGCGCCGTCGCCGGCGACCAGCCCGGCGTTGCTCCAGCCGTATCCGCCGTCGGGCAAGGTCCACGCCCACACCCGATCGGCCACCTCGTGCAGGCCGCGCGTGTAGGAAACTTTGGCGGTCGCCCGATTGACGCGCGGCTTGTCCGGTTTGGCGTCCGGGTTGGGCCGTGCGGGCAGGCGGTGCGGGGCGGGCGTGTGGCGGACAGTTTGGCGGGTCTCGCCGAGTCCCTGCACGCGCAGTGTGACGACGTCGCCGTCGTGCAGCCAGCCCGGGAATTGCGGGCCGGTCAGATGCTCGACGAGAGTGCAGGTGGGCACCGTGCCGGAGCCGAAAACATCACCGGGAGTCAGCATTACACCCCGCGAGGCGTAAGAGATGACCTCGCCGAAACTCCAGTCCATCGTCCCGGTCGAACCCGAGCCGATCACCGCGTCGTTGACCATCGCGGTCACGTCGAGGCTCAACTTGCCGTCGCGACGGTAGGGCTGCAGTTCGTCGGCGGTGACCAGGTACGGCCCCAGGGTGACGCCGCTGTCTTTACCCTTGGCCTGCCCGATCCCCAGCTGGCCCTCCAATTGCTGCAGGTCACGCGCCGACCAGTCGTTGAAGATGGTGTAGCCGATGATGGCCTGCTCCGCTTCGCCGACCGAAAGGTCCTTGCCTGCAACCCCGATCACCGCCGCGATCTCCAATTCGAAGTCCTGCCAAGCACTTCCGGGAGCCATCGGCGCGTCGTCGTAGGGACCGAGCACGGTTGACGGGCAGGCGAAGTAGAACGCCGGAATTCGGTACCAGGTGTCTTTAAGCACCCGGCCGCCGCCCATCGCCGCCTGACAGTTACGCATGTGGTCCAGGAAGCACAACGAGTCGCGGATCGACGGTGGGCGCGGGATCGGCGCCCGCAGCGTCACCCCGTCCAGCGGCACGGTGTCCCGCGAACGCAGCGCGTTTTCGCCCGCCTCCTGTAATCCGGCAGCGCCCAGCGCGACGAGCTCCAGCAGCGTCACACCCGGCGGCATCGGGTGGATCACATCCTCGGAGAGGACTCCGGTGCGTTCGCTGTCATCGTGTCGATACGTCACCCACCGCATGGGGATCAACATACGGATCACGACCGCAAAGGCAGGAAAAACCACTGAAATAAGCGGTAGCGTCAATGGTTGCCGGGTGTGACGGGAGACAACCATGAAGCGCTGCATCGTCGGAGGACTGGCCGCGCTGCTGATGGTCGTAGAGCTCATCGCGTCAGCGCCGCACGCCAGCGCTGGGTGCCAGTACGGGGGGCCCGTAATCAGCAAGTGCGATGGCCCCGTCCAACCCGACGGCACCTGGCAACGTTGCGTGGCGGTTCCCACCTTGATGTATCGGGGCGCCAGCTCCTATCTAGTGCCCGACAAGCGCTGCGATGTGATGGGGCCTGACCAACAGCCGGGCGATCCCGGCTTCGCTGATCCGCCCACGCACATCGACGACTGAGCCGAAAAACCAACTCGTCGTGTGGCGAAGGTCACCATCTCGGCTCCGCGCCTGCTGACGACAACCTTATCGGGTGTAACGGCGGCGCGCTCGCTTGAAGCCCACGTAGTACGAAGCTAAGTTCGTCCGAGCGATGGGATACCCAAAACACATCAGCAACGTCGTCCCCTTGCGCCGCACCATCGGCGTTCCGTTGAGCAACGCCACATTGCCGTTGCATTCGCAACGGATCGACGTGCCAACGTATGACAGGTCAGCCCTTCGGCCCAGTGTCGTTCACATCGGGCCGGGTAACTTTCACCGTGCTCATCAGGCCGTCTACTTCGATGACCTTGCGCGCTCAGGTGTTTCCCGCCACTGGGGAGTCACCGACATCAGTCTTCGCACCCCCCGGGTAAAGGATCTGCTGACGGCTCAGGACGGGCTCTACACCGTGGTGCAACGCGGGCGTGACCGCCAAACAGCGCGCGTGGTCGGCTCAATCGCCGACTACCACTACGCACCGCACGACAACGTGGCTGTCCGCGCCGCCCTGGCTGATCCGCAAACCCGCATCGTCAGCCTGACGATAACCGGCAATGGCTATTACCTGGACCCGCGTACCGGCGAGTTCGACGCTTCGCACCCCGACGTGCGCGCCGATCTGGCCGCACCGAAGTCCGCGACGTGCTTTGCCACCGCGTGGGCCTACCTGACTGAGGCCCTCGATTACCGCCGCCGAGCCGGTATTGCCCCGTTCACCGTGCTCTGCTGTGACAACATCCCCGACAACACCCCGACAGCGCGCACCGCGCTGGTCTCGTTCGCAGCTTTGCGCGATCCCGGCCTCGCCCGATGGATAAAGACCAACGTAGCGTTCCCATCCACGATGGTCGACCGGATTACCCCACAGACATCCGGCGAAGACTGCGAATTCGTGGAACGCACCTTCGGCGTCGCCGACATGTTGCCGGTGGTGACCGAACCACACTGTCAGTGGATCATCGAGGACAGCTTCTCCCACGGCCGACCGCCGCTTGAGGAGGTCGGTGCCGAGTTCGTAGCCGACGTGAGAGATTACAAGCTGGTCAAGACCCGACTTCTTAACGCAACTCATATGGCACTCGGATGCCTGGCGACCCTAGTCGGCTACCGGAGCACCGGCGAAGCGATGCGTGACCCGGTCATTTACGGCTATGTCGAGCAGCTCATGCGCGACGAGATTCAGCCGCTGCTGCCGGCGGGACATCCGATGAACACCCGCGCCTATCGGAACACGCTGCTCACCCGGCTTAGCAATCCCCGCATGCCCGACCAATTGTCGCGGTTGGCGCGTAGGGGATCGGAGAAGATGCCGTCGTTTGTGCTGCCGTCCCTGCAGGAGGCCATCAAGCAGGGCAGGCCGCACAGCCTGCTGATGCTGGCCCTGGCCGGGTGGGCCCGCTACCTGCGCGGCTACGACCTCGACGGCCACCCAATCCACATCGAGGACCCGCAGGCCGAGCTGCTGACCGACCTGGCGACCCGCGGAGGCAACAGGGCCTACCCGCTGCTGGATCACGAGATCTTCACCGAATTACGCGATGTGCCCCACTTTGCAAAACACCTCAGCGACAGAATTGCCGACATCGATATGCGTGGCGTGCAACCCACACTGCGCCAAGCGCTGGGCGACACCGGTCGGGAGGTGGCATGGGGCTAAACCGCCAGGGGCTGGCCGTGATGCGCGAATTCGACCCGGCCCAGATCACCACATTGCTCTGCGACGCCGACGACAACCTCTTCCCTTCTGAGGCACCGGCTTTCGACGCCTCGGTCGAGGTGACCAACCGGTTCCTGGCCAGGTTCGGCGTGTCGGCCCCCCTTACCGCGGACGAGTTGCGGAAGAAGGCCGTCGGCAAAAACTTCCGTAGCACCGCTCTCGACCTGGCCGTGCTGTGCGAGATCCCGATGGATCAGACGCTGGCACAGGGCCGCCCCGGGGCAGTTGTCGCTTCCGACACCGGCGCCGCAACCGATCGTGCGCTGCGCGCCGACGAACTCGAGAAATGGGTGCGCCAAGAGCGCGAGCACGTCACCGCCCACCTGTCCGTCACCCTGAAACCAGACCCCCAGGTGCTGTCCCCGCTGCGTGACCTCGCCTCGCGGTATACGTTGACCGCGGTCAGCTCCAGTGCTCTCCTGCGTCTGGATGCCTGTTTCACCGCAACCGAACTCGACGCGCTTATTCCAGCGCCGCTGCGTTTCAGCGCAGAAGATTCCCTTCCCGTGCCGACGAGCAAGCCCGATCCGGCGGTGTACCGGCATGCCGGCGAGGTCATGGGCATCGGCGCTCATCAAGGCCTGGCCATCGAAGACTCCATCGCCGGCGTGACGTCCGCGGTGGCGGCCGGCTACCTCACCGTGGGCAACCTCATGTTCGTTCCACCTGACGAACGTTCTTGCCGCAGTGACGAACTCACCATGGCCGGGGTGCACGCGATCACCGACTCGTGGTCTGCCCTCACCGAGGCCCTTTTGTCGCCGGCCGCGACATAACTATTCCCTGCGTACCTCGTCGGGCGCCTTGTCCGGCCGCAGCCCGCGCCAACTGGGTTGACGCAGTCGCCCGTCCGACGTCCATTCGCTGTAACGAACTTCACCGACAAGTTTCGGCTCGACGAACGTCACTCCCTTGGCATCCTTGGCGGGAAGCCTTGCGTTGAACGGTGATTCGGCGGTGCGCAATGGCGCCAGGGTCTTCTTCAGGTTGGCCAGGTCGCGTTCGGTGAAGCCAGTGCCGACCTTCCCGGCGTAGCTCAGCCCGCCCCCATCGGGGATGCCCATCAGCAGTGAGCCGATGCCGCTGGTGCGTCCGCCTTCACCCGCGCGCCAGCCGCCGATGACGACTTCCTGGGTATTCCAGTGCTTGTCCTTGATCCACGACGCCGACCGGCGACCCGGTTGGTAAGTGGCGTCGCGTTTCTTGGCGACAACCCCTTCCCAGCGGTGCTTGCGTGAGTACTCCAGCGCCTCGGCGCCGTCTCCGGGCAACAGCTCGGGAACGGCGAGGCCGGTGCCGGCGGCCAACGTTTCCAGCAGCTTGCGCCGATCCCGGTACTTGGCGCGCAGCAGCGAGCGGCCGTCCAGATAGAGCAGGTCGAATGCCCAGTACTCGACCCGGGTGGCACGCACCCGGTTCTGCATCTCGGAAAACCGGGGCACTCCGGATTCGTCCAATGCGACGACTTCGCCGTCGAGCACGACGTGGTGGTCAGCGAGGTCCTTTGCGAGAGCACGTAATTGGGGGTATTCGTCGGTGACGTCGCGGCCGCGCCGCGAGCGCAGCCGGACCGTGCCGCGATCGGCGTCGACCAAGAGCCGGTAGCCGTCCCACTTTCCTTCGAACGCCCACTGCGACGCCTTGAGGCTCGTCACCGAGCCTTCCGTGGCGAGCATCGGGGTCAGCTCGTCGAAAGCGAAGACATTCTGGTCTTTCATCCGGTGCGCCAGCCACTGATCGCCGTTGGTTTGAATCAGCGCGTAACGCCCCGAGATCCGGTTGCCGTGCAGCGTGATGATGACTTCCCCTTTATCGCCGGAGTCGCGGAACTTCTCGGCTTCGTAGGTGCCCGAATCCCAGATGATCACCTTGCCCGCGCCGTACTCCCCCTTTGGGATGGTGCCCTCGAAGGTGGCGTATTCCAGCGGGTGATCCTCGGTGTGCACCGCCAGGTGATTCACCGACGGAGTGTCCGGCAGGTTTTTGGGCACCGCCCAGGACACCAGCACGCCGTCACGCTCCAGGCGGAAGTCGTAGTGCAGCCGGCGAGCGTGGTGCTCCTGAATGACGAACATATTGCCGTGGCCGGTAACGGGTTTCGCGGCAGGAACCGGCTCCGGCGTCTTCGACGCGTCGCGCATGCTGCGGTATTTCGTCAGCCGGTCGGGGACTATGTCGGCGTCCAGCGGCGTCAGCAGGTCGCCGTCGCGCCCCACCCGCTCCAGCACCTCGTCGTAGGACAGTTGGCGAAGGTTTTTGTCGTCGAGCTCCTCCCAGGTACGCGGCGCGGCCACCGTCGGTTGCTCGCGGCCGCGCAGCGAATACGGGGCGATCGTGGTCTTCGACCCGTTGTTTTGGCTCCAGTCCAACAAAACCTTGCCGGCCCGCAGGCTCTTGGCCATGGTCGAGGTGACCAGCTTCGGCATCGCCTTTTCCAGTTGCTGCGCAACGCGTTTGGCCAACACCACGGCGCCCCGGCTGCTGACCGGCTTGTCCAGCGGAGCGTAGAGATGCAGCCCCTTGCTGCCGCTGGTGAGCGGGAAGGTGGTCAGCCCGATGTCGGCCATCAAGTCCCGCACTGCACGGGCCACGGTGGCGAGCTGGGCCATCGTCACGCCTTCGCCGGGGTCGAGGTCGAACACCAAACGCGTTGCGGGGCCGGGCTTTAGCTCTTCGCCGTTTCGCGTCCACTCGGCGGCAAAGCGCCACTGCGGGACGTGTACCTCGAGCGCAGCCTGCTGGGCGATCCAGGCAAGGCCGTCCGGGCTGTCGATGATCGGATACGTCGTCGTCCCGGACTTGTGCACCACACTGGCCCGGGGCAGCCAGTCGGGCGCGGAGGACGCCAGCTGCTTTTCGAAAAATGACGGCTCGTCGACGCCGTTGGGCCAACGCTTGCGGGTGGCGGCGCGCCGCGCGATGTGCGGCACCATCACCTCGGCGATCCTAGTGTAGTAGTCGAACACGTCGGCTTTGGTTGTGCCCGTCGCGGGATAAAGCACCTTGTCGGCGTTCGTCAATTTCACCAGCGACGCCATAGGGCCAACCTACGCGTCCCAGCGTCGAAAACGGTTCCTGAACGCCAATTATCGTCCTCGCCGTAAATTTACCGTGACATGAGCCACTAAAAGGTTTGGCGGGCCCGTTGTATCGGGCACGCGATTGAGATATGCGCGAAATTGTTCAGGCTGGCCCGGAGGAGTAGTGCAATCGTGCCTGACGCAGTAAAGCTGAACAACGCAGCGCTGACCAAGCTGCCGATTGCGGCGCCGAGCTATGACCGCAGCAAGCTCAGCGTCGGGATCGCGCACATCGGGGCCGGTCACTTTCACCGCGCGCATCAGGCCGCCTACATCGACCGGCTGCTGGAACAAGGCCTGGCGCACGAGTGGGGCATCTGCGGCGTGGGGGTGCTGCCCGAAAACTGGCCGATGCGCGACGTCCTGCGCGACCAGGACGAGTTGTACATGCTGATTTGCCAATACCCCGACTGCAGCCAAGAGGCGCGGGTGATCGGCTCGATCATCGACTACCGCTACGCCCCCGACGATCCGGAGGCAGTGATCGAGGTGTTGGCCGCGGCAACCACCCGGATCATTTCGCTGACCATCACCGAGGGCGGCTACCGCGACCCCGACGGGCTCGCGTTCGGGATGATCACCGAGGCTCTGGCCAGGCGTCGCGACCGCGGGATCGCCGCACCGACGATCCTGTCCTGCGACAACATCGAGAGCAATGGCGAGGTCACGTGCCGAGTGATCGTCGCGAACGCCGAGCACCGGGACCCCGCACTCGCCGAGTGGGTGGCCGAACACGTCCGTTTCCCGAATTCGATGGTGGACCGGATCACCCCGGCCACTACACCCGAGATGACCGCGGAGGTGCAGCGCGAGTTCGGAATAGCCGACCGGTGGCCGGTGCTGACCGAGCCGTTCGCCGCCTGGGTCATCGAAGACAACTTCGCGGACGGCAGGCCGCCACTGGAACAGGCGGACGTGCTACTGGTCGACGACGTCGTCCCCTACGAGCTGATGAAGCTGCGGCTGCTCAACGCGGGGCACCAGTGCCTGGCGTACTTCGCCCATCTGTGCGGCTTCGAGTTCGTTCACGACGCGGCCCGCGATCCGTTGTTCGCCAAATTCCTGCTCGACTATTTCGAATCCGAAGCCATCCCGACGCTGGCACCCGTACCCGGCATCGACCTGCACGAGTACAGCCGCACGCTGATCGAGCGGTTCGCCAACCCCGGCGTCGGCGACAAGGTGGCACGGTTGTGTGCCTACTCGTCGGATCGCATCCCGAAATGGCTGATTCCGGTAATCTGCGACAACCTGGCCAGCGACGGGTCGGTCCGGCTGGCGGCGGCGACCGTGGCGAGCTGGGCCCGTTACGCCGAGGGCGTCGACGAATGGGGTAACCCGTTCGAGGTGGTGGACCAGCTGGCGGATTCGTTGGTGCCGATCGCCCGGTCGCAGCACGAGAATCCCACCGCGTTCATCGAGATTACCGGGCTGTTCGGGGATCTGGCCTGCCAGCCGCGCTTCGTCCAGGCGTACCTGTGGGCGCTGGATTCGTTGCACCGCAAGGGTGCTCGGGCCACCCTCGAGGCTCTCCTGCAATGAGCCGCGGGCTGGTGATCGGCGAGTCACTGATCGATATCGTCGGGTCCGCCGAACACGTCGGCGGCAGCCCGCTCAACGTCGCCGTCGGCCTGGGCCGGTTGGGCCGCGAGGTCGACCTGCTGACCCACATCGGAAACGACGCATACGGTAGGCATGTCGCTGAGCACGCCAATAACGCTGGGGTGCAACTTGTTCCGGGCAGCGTGTCTGCCACCCGGACACCCACCGCGCGGGTAACCGTCGACGAGAACGGGGCGGCAGACTACGTGTTCGACCTGGAGTGGCAGCTGACCGGTACCGCGGAGGTGGCTCCCCCACTCGTCGTGCACACCGGTTCGATCGCCGCCGTGCACGAGCCCGGGTGTCTCGCCGTTGCGGCGCTGGTCGATACCTATCGCGTGTCGGCGACCGTGACCTTCGACCCCAATGTGCGCCCGGCGTTGATCGTCGACCGCGACCTGGCCCGCGCGCGCATCGACCATCTCCTCGAACGCAGCGACGTGGTCAAGGTCAGCGAAGAGGACCTGCGCTGGATCGATCCCGGCCGTCCGCCCGAGGTGGTTGCCCGAAGCTGGCTGGCGTCGGGCCCGTCGATCGTCGCGGTGACGATGGCCGAGCGGGGCGCACTCGCGTTGTGCGCGGGCGGAGAGGTGCAGGTGCCGGCCAGACCGGTGCGCGTGGTGGACACGGTCGGCGCCGGCGACGCGTTCATGGCCGGACTGATCGACGCGCTGTGGACGATGGACCTGCTGGGCGCGGATCGGCGCGGCGAGTTGCGGCGAATCGGGACGGATGCGCTGACCGATGCGCTGCGTGCGGCGACGCTGTCGTCGGCGTTGACGGTTGGCCGGGCCGGCGCCGATCTGCCCGACCGGGCGGCTGTCGACGCCGCTCTGTCCCAAGCCGACTGAACGGCGTCAGCAAACAGCTACCGTATCGGTTACCCGAGAAGGCGAGGTCAGGCCGATGCGCGTTGTTGTGCCGTCCTGGGCGGGACGTATTGGCGCCGCCACCACCGACACGAACGAAACAGCCCTGCAGAAGCGGCTCACCGTGATGTTGTGCGCGGGAACGCTTCCGCTCACGGCGCTGTGGAGCGTGATCTACCTGCAGATGCACGTCCCGTGGGCAGCGGCGTTTCCGGCGTTCTATACGTTGGTGACCCCGCTCAACACCGCGTTGTTCGCCTGGACCCGCAATCTGGAGTTCTACCGGTCCACCCAGCTGCTGCTAATCCTGAGCTTGCCGTGGCTGGTGACGCTCACGTTGGGCGGTTTCCGCCAGTCCAGCGTCGTCATCATCTGGGCGGCGTTGTGTCCACTGGGATCGCTTGTGCTGGAAGAACTTCGGCGGACATTGCTTTGGATCGTCGGCTTCGTCGCGCTGCTGGTGGTGACCGCTGTGCTGCAGCCCCACCTGACGCCTGCCGACCTGCCCGACACGTTCGTCACCTGGTTCTTCGTGCTCAACGTCGGATCCGTGATCGCGATCGTGTTCGGGCTCCTGCATTACTTCGTGGCGCGTCGCAACTTCTTCCAGGAAACGTCGGAGATGCTGCTACTCAACATCTTGCCGAAGGAGATATCGGAGGCGCTGAAGACCGAACCGCGCGCGATCGCCGCCCACTACGACGGCGCCAGCATCTTGTTCGCCGACATCGTCGGATTCACCCCGATGGCCGCCGGCATGTCGCCACTGAACCTGGTCGATCTTCTCAACGAGGTGTTCCAGTGCTTCGACGCGCTCGTCGACAAATACGACCTGGAGAAGATCAAGACGATCGGCGACTGCTACATGGTTGCCGCAGGGGTTCCGCGTCCGCGCGCCGATCACGCCCAGGCCCTTGTCGAGTTGGCTCTCGACATGCGCGCCGAGATCGCGCGCCGGACGTTCGGCGGGCGCAGGCTCGACTTTCGCATCGGCATCAACTCGGGCCCGGTGGTCGCCGGTGTGATCGGGCGCAAGAAGTTCAGCTATGACCTGTGGGGTGAGACCGTCAACATGGCCAGCCGCATGGAGTCGCATGGGCAAAGCGGCGTCGTCCAGATCACCCAGAACACCTTCGAGCTGGTGCGCGGCGAATTCGATTGCGAAGCCCGCGGGCCGATCGAGGTGAAGGGCGCGGGTCGTGTGCAGACGTGGTGCGTGATCGGACGGAAGCCGGATCGCGGGTAACGCGCCCTGGATCAACGCTTACCCGGCTGATCATGCGGGCATACTGACACTATGCGTTCCATCTGGAAGGGCTCGATCGCCTTTGGGCTGGTCAACGTCCCGGTCAAGGTTTACAGCGCCACCGAGGACCACGACATCAAGTTCCACCAGGTGCACGCCAAGGACAACGGCCGAATCCGCTACAAGCGGGTCTGCGAAGTGTGCGGCGAGGTCGTCGAGTACCGCGATCTCGCCAGGGCATACGAATCCGACGACGGGCAGATGGTGGTGATCACCGACGACGACATCGCAACGTTGCCCGAGGAGCGCAGCCGCGAGATCGAGGTGCTGGAATTCGTGCCAGCCAGTGAGCTCGACCCGATGATGTATGACCGCAGCTACTTTCTGGAGCCGGATGGCAAGTCATCCAAATCGTATGTGCTGCTTGCCAAAACGCTTGCGGAGACGGATCGGGTGGCGATCGTGCATTTCGCGTTGCGCAACAAGACGCGGCTTGCGGCGTTGCGGGTCAAGGACTTCAGCAAGCGCGAGGTGATGGTGATCCATACCCTGTTGTGGCCCGACGAGATTCGCGACCCGGACTTCCCGATCCTGGACAAGAAGGTCGAGATCAAACCTGCCGAGCTCAAGATGGCCGGGCAGGTCGTGGAGTCGATGGCCGACGACTTCAACCCGGACCGCTACCACGACGACTACCAGGAGCAGCTGCACGAACTGGTGCAGGCCAAACTCGAAGGCGGCGAAGCGTTTACCACCGAGGAGCAGCCGAAGGAACTGGACGAGACAGAGGACGTCTCGGATCTGCTGGCCAAACTCGAGGCCAGCGTGAAGGCTCGCTCGGGCGACGGAAATGCCCCGGCGAAGAAGACCGCGGCCAAGAAAGCACCGGCGAAGAAAGCGCCCGCCAAAAAGGCGTCGGCCAAGAAGGCGCCCGCCAAAAAGTCAACGGCCAAGGCCGGCTCGAAGTCCTAGTTCCCGTCGTCGAGAAGGCCCCAATCGCGCGGCTGACAGTGACCGGACTGCACGATTGCCCTGCGAACCGGTACCACACTCCCCGGGCCGTCATCATTTGTTGACGCCCAGAGGAGCACACACCTTCGGTTGCGCGATACAGATCGCAGTCACAACCGGCAGTCGGTCAAGACTAGAACGTGTTTCAGAAATAGGGTTCCACGGCCGCCCACCGCTTGTTACGGTGTCGGCCGTGATACTCGACAAATTCCGGCTCGACGACCAAGTTGCCGTGATTACCGGGGCCGGGCGCGGCCTTGGCGCGGCCATCGCACTGGCCTTCGCCGATGTCGGCGCGGACGTCGTCATCGCCTCGCGGACCCAATCCCAACTAGAGGCCGTCGCGGAAAGAGTCCGCGCGGGCGGCCGCCGCGCGCATGTCGTCGCCGCGGACCTGGCCCATCCCCAGGCGACCGCGGAACTGGCCGGCCAGGCGGTCGAGGCCTTCGGCCGGCTCGACATCGTCGTCAACAACGTCGGCGGCACGATGCCCAACGCGCTGCTGAACACGTCGACCAAAGACCTCAAAGACGCGTTCACCTTCAACGTCGGCACCGCGCACGCGTTGACCACCGCGGCCGTGCCGCTGATGCTCGAGCACGCCGACGGCGGCAGCATCATCAACATCACGTCGACGATGGGACGGGTGGCCGGACGCGGCTTCGCCGCCTACGGCACCGCCAAGGCTGCGCTTGCCCACTACACGCGATTGGCTGCCCTGGACCTGTGCCCGAAGATCCGGGTCAACGCCATCGCGCCCGGCTCGATTGCCACCTCCGCGCTGGACATCGTCGCCTCCAACGACGAGCTGCGAGAGCCGATGGAGAAGGCAACACCCCTGCGCCGACTCGGACAACCAGACGAAATCGCCGCCGCCGCAGTATATTTGGCCTCGCCTGCAGGCGCCTACCTGACCGGCAAGGTGCTCGAAGTCGACGGCGGCATCACCTTTCCCAACCTCGACCTCCCGATCCCGGACCTGTGACCATGCCCATTCGCGTCGCCCAGATCGGCACCGGCAACGTCGGTGTCCACGCGCTCCGCGCACTCGTCACCAATCCCGAATTCGAGCTCACCGGCGTATGGGTCTCATCGGATGCCAAAGCCGGCAAAGACGCGGGAGAGCTTGCCGGACTTGACGTTTCGACCGGCATCGCCGCCACTACCGATCTGGACGCGGTGCTGGCGACCCGGCCGCAATGCGCGGTCTACACCGCGATGGCCGACAACCGGCTGCCCGAGGCGCTCGACGACTACCGGCGCATCCTGGCCGCCGGGATCAACGTCGTCGGCAGCAGCGCCGTATTCCTGCAGTACCCGTGGCAGGTGATCCCACCGGAGATGCTCACCCCGCTGGAAGACGCGGCGCGGGAAGGCAATTCGAGTCTGTTCGTCAACGGCATCGACCCGGGGTTCGCCAACGACCTGCTGCCGCTGGCGTTGGCGGGCACCTGCCAGAACGTCCAGCAGATCCGCTGCATGGAGATCGTCGACTACGCCACCTACGACAGCGCGACCGTCATGTTCGACGTGATGGGGTTCGGCAAGCCGATCGACGAGATCCCGATGCTGCTGCAACCCGGCGTGCTGAGCCTGGCCTGGGGCTCGGTGGTGCGCCAGCTCGCCGCGGGCCTGGGCATCGAGCTCGACGAGGTCACCGAGCGCTACGAACGCGAGCCGGCCCCGGCAGATTTTGACATCGCCTCCGGACACATCCCGCAGGGCAGTGCGGCCGCGCTGCGGTTCGAGGTGCTCGGGATGGTCGACAGCCAACCCGCGGTGGTCCTCGAACACGTCACCCGGTTGCGCGAGGACCTGCGGCCGGATTGGCCGCAACCGACGCAGCCCGGCGGCTCCTACCGCATCGAGATCACCGGCGAACCCTCGTATGCCGTCGATGTCTGCGTGAGTAGCCCCAACGGCGACCACAACCACGCCGGGCTGGTCGCCACCGCGATGCGCGTCGTCAACGCGATACCCGCCGTCGTCGCCGCGCCGCCCGGCATCCGCACCACACTGGATCTGCCGCTGGTGACTGGGCGGGGGCTCTACACCGCGAGCTGAATGTTTCGGCTACCCTAACTTTCTAATTTCGGGCAGCGAAAGTGAGTTAGGTGGCGCAGAGCACCCAGGTCAGGACGGGCTGGTATCTGCTCGGGCCAGCGTTCGTCGCAGCGATCGCCTACGTCGATCCCGGCAATGTCGCGGCCAACGTCAGCGCCGGCGCGCAGTTCGGGTTCCTGCTGCTGTGGGTGATCGTCGCCGCCAACGTGATGGCCGGGCTGGTGCAATACCTGTCGGCCAAGCTCGGGCTGGTGACCGGGCGCACGCTGCCCGAGGCCGTCGGGGTCCGGATGACGCGTGCGGCCCGGCTGGCCTACTGGGTCCAAGCCGAGATCGTCGCGATGGCGACCGATGTCGCCGAAGTGATCGGCGGAGCCGTCGCGCTGCGCATTCTGTTCCATCTGCCGCTGCTGCTGGGCGGAGTGATCACCGGCGTGGTGTCGCTGCTGTTGCTGGGCATCCAGGACCGGCGCGGTCAGCAGTTGTTCGAGCGTGTCATCACCGGCTTGCTGCTGGTCATCGCGATCGGGTTCACGGCCAGCTTCTTCGTGGCCACCCCGCCGCCCGACGAAGTGCTCGGCGGTCTGCTGCCCCGGTTCCGCGGCACCGAAAGCGTGCTGCTGGCCGCGGCGATGCTGGGCGCGACGGTCATGCCGCACGCGGTGTATCTGCACTCCGGCCTGGCCCGCGACCGACACGGGCATCCGGCGCCCGGGCCGTGGCGGCGCCGGCTGTTGCGGATCACCCGCCTCGATGTCGGGCTGGCGATGGTCGTCGCGGGAGCGGTCAACGGGGCGATGCTGCTGGTTGCAGCGCTCAACATGCAGGGCCGCGGCGGAACCGGAACCATCGACGGCGCCTACGCGGCGGTGCGCGACACCGTCAACCCGACCATCGCGGTGTTGTTCGCGATCGGGCTGCTGGCGTCCGGGCTGGCCTCGTCCTCGGTAGGCGCATACGCCGGCGCGATGATCATGCAGGGTTTGCTGTACCGGTCGGTGCCGATGGTGGTGCGCCGGCTGGTCACGCTGGCCCCCGCCCTGCTGATTCTGGCCGTCGGCCTGGACCCGACCCGCACGCTGGTGTTGTCGCAGGTGGTGCTGTCGTTCGGGATCCCGCTCGCGGTGCTGCCGCTGGTTGCGTTGACCAGCGACCGCGCGCTGATGGGCGACGACGTCAACCACCGCCTCACCACGGCTATTGGCTGGCTGGTCGGGGTTTTGATTAGTCTGCTCAACGTGGTGCTGATCTACCTCACCCTCAAGGGCTAGTGCCGGCCCGTCGTCATAGCTACTTCGCGTACGGGTCCAACCTGTGCGTGCAGCAGATGGCGCGGCGCTGTCCCGACGCCGTAGATCCGTGTCCGGCCGTGCTGGGTAACCATGACTGGCTGATCAACCAGCGCGGCGTCGCCACCGTCGAGCCGTTTGCAGGCACCCGCGTACACGGGGTCGTCTGGCGGCTCTCCGACCACGACCTGGCTGCGCTGGACAGCGCGGAGGGTGTGCCGCACCGCTACCGACGCGACCGGCTGACGATCCATACCGACGACGGGCCGTCGCACGCCTGGGTGTACATCGACCACCGAGTCGATCCCGGTGTGCCCCGCCCGGGCTACCTCGAGCGCATCATCGACGGCGCAATCCATCACCGGCTGCCGCGCCGCTGGATCGACTTTCTGCGCCGATGGGACCCGGCCCATTGGTCTCGGCCCGCGTCCACACCCACATCGCCTGCGCCGCAATCGCTTTCAGAGCTGCTGTCCGGCGGCGGTGTGAGCGAAGTCAGCCGGCTGCGGTCGCGGTTCGGGTTTCTGGCCATTCACGGCGGCGGCCTGGAACAGATGACCGACGTGATCGCCGAACGTGCCGCCGACGCCGCCGACGCGTCGGTGTATGTGGTGCGCCATCCCGACCGGTATGCGCACCACCTGTCGTCGGCCCGTTTCGCCCCCGCCGAATCGGCCCCGCTCGCGGAGTTCCTCGACCACGTCGACGTCGCAATCTCGCTGCACGGCTACGGGCGGGTCGGACGCGGGACGCAGCTGTTGGCCGGCGGCCGCAACCGCGCGCTGGCCGCCCACGTCGCCAAGCACGTCGACCTGCCGGGCTACCAGGTGGTTACCGACCTCGACAAGATCCCCCTCGAACTGCGTGGGCTGCACCCGCGCAACCCGGTCAACCGCACACGCGACGGCGGTACTCAGTTGGAGTTGCCGCCGCGGGTCCGCGGGATCAGCCCGCGCAGCCCCCTGCCCGGCGACGACGGACTCTCACCGGTAACCTCCGCTCTGGTGCAAGGATTGGCCGCGGCGGCCCGGTCGTCCTGGGAGCAGATCGGAGTGACTGATTAGCAAGGGTTTTCGCTTTTCGATCGGCATCCATGCGGTCAAGTCCCGGGCCGCGCTGCTCGACAAGGCGCGGCGGCTGGAGGATTACGGGTTCGACGTCCTGCATCTGCCCGACCACCTCGGTGCGCCGGCGCCGTTTCCGGTGCTGGCTGCGATCGCGCAAGCCACCACGACGGTCCGGCTGGGCACCTATGTCCTCAATGCGTGCTTCTACAAGCCCGCGCTGTTGGCGCGCGACGCCGCCGAGGTCGATCTGCTCAGCGACGGGCGCCTGGAAGTGGGACTCGGTGCCGGCTACGTGCGCGAAGAATTCGAGGCGGCCGAGCTGCCCTACCCGAGCGCCGGGCGTCGCGTCGACTACCTCGAGCACGTCACGACCTACCTCAAGGAACACCTGCCCAGCATCCCGATCCTGATCGCCGGCAACGGCGACCGGCTGCTGACGGTGGCCGCCCGGCACGCCCACATCATCGGCCTGACAGGTGCGAACCCGAAGGCGGTCGGCGATCCGCTTTCCGAGCGGATCGACTTCGTCCGGACCGCTGCCGGTGACCGGGATCTCGAATTGAACCTCGCGATCACCGCGGTGCCGACCGATAACTCCGGGATACCCGACCTGTCGCTAACCCGTAGGTATGCGCCGACGCTGTCCGATGCGGAGCTGCTGGAGTTGCCCGCGGTGTTGAGCGGATCCCCCCGCGCGATGGCCGATAGACTGCGCGGATACCGCGACACCTACGGGCTGACGTCGTTCACCGTGCAGGAAAACCACGCCGAAGGCTTTGCGAAGGTGATCGCTGAGTTGCGGTGAGATTCAGCGTAAGCTGCCAGCCGGTCCGCCCTCGTAGCTCAGGGGATAGAGCACCGCTCTCCTAAAGCGGGTGTCGCAGGTTCGAATCCTGCCGGGGGCACAATTCCTGCAGTTCAGCGCTATTTCCATGCCCTGACTAGTGTGACTAGTCCGATAAGTCTAAGCTTGCCTGGGTGAAGACCATCACCAGTACGGAAGCCAAGGCGAAACTGAACGCGATCCTGGCCGAGGTCGAGCGGACCGGCGTGTCGGTCACGATCACCAACCATGGCCGGCCGGTCGCCGTCCTCGCCCCGGCACACCCACGTCGACGCAAGTTCGGTCAATTGCCAACGCTTGCCGTGCCGGAAGGCTTTGACGATCCGCTTCCCGATGCCGAAATCGCTGCCTGGGAAGGCAATTCGTGACGCCGGAGCAGCGCGCAGCGACACCACCCGGTGTCCTGCTGGACACGAGTGTTCTGCTGTGGCTGGTAACCGTCCCCGAAAAGATCTCCGACCCAGTCCGCGAAATCCTCTCAGACCCCGGCACTGACGTCGTCGTATCGGCGGCGTCGGCCTGGGAGATCGCGATCAAGACCCGGCTGGGACGCCTCGACGGCGAGGCACTGCTGTCAGCGTGGTCCGAGATTGTTGCCGACATGACCGCGACCGATCTGCCGATCGATGCGAGCGACGCCATCCTGGCCGGCCGATTGCCGTGGGACCACAAAGACCCATTCGACCGGGTGATCGTGGCGCAGGCAGCCCGCCGAAATCTCACCATCGCGACGAGTGACAGCCGCATCGTGAGCGCCGCGCTGACTCCAACCCTGAGAGCCTAAGGCTGGCGCGGTCAGGTTCCGCGGGTGTCGACGACCCGCTGCGCGAGTTCGGCCAGTTTGACGTTGGTGTCCTGCGACAGCTTCCGCAGCATCTCGAACGCACGCAGGGCATCGACTTTGTAGCGCTCCATGATGATGCCCTTGGCCTGCCCGATGACGTCTCGGCTGTTGATCGCGGACCGAAGCTGCTCGCTGTGCCGGCTGGCCAGGATCGCCGCCGCAGCATGCGCAGCCAGCACCGAGCCGAGGGCTTCCGACTCCGCGGTGAACGCGTGGGCCTTCAGCCCGAACACATTCAACGCGCCCGCGGTGCGGTCACCGGCATAGAGCTTGAAGGACAGACAGCTGTACACGCCGATTTCGGCAAGCGCGCGCGAGAAATTCGGCCACCGGGTCTCGATCGCGAAATCATCAGCGCGCAGCATCAAGTCATCGTGCGCCGCATCCAGGCACGGGCCCTCGTTGTACTTCGCCTGGAGCTGGTCCAACTTGTAGACCATTTCGGAGGTGCCGAACAACGACTCGAACTTGCCGCCCTTGGAGACCAGCAACACGCCGGCGGTGTCGGCGCCGGGCAGCAATTCGACCGCCGCACCGGTCACGGTCGCCAGCACGTCTTCCACCTTGGCGGGCGCCGCGACGGAGCGAGCCAGCTCCGCCATCCGCTGCGCTACCTCGTGACCCGATACGTCTGGCATATATGAGAATTCCCTCGGCAGCGCACAACTACACAATTCCGGGCGAGCAGACCGACAATGTTTGTCAATGGAGGCCAACGGCAATGTGCCCTTGAAGGCGGACGCGTTGGTCGACCTGCGCGCTCGCTCAGGTCTCGTCGGTTCAGCCGAGAGCCGACGGGGCCGCCCTCGGTTGTACTACCGTGCCGCTATGCGCGAGGGCTTCACTCGGTGAACGTCGAGATCGTCGCCAAGTTCTTGTCCACCCTGCCCGAGGATGACGACCACCCCTACCGGACCGGGCCATGGCGGCCGCAAACCACCGAATGGGACGCCGACGACCTGCCGGCGGTCGACGGTGAGATACCGCCCGACTTGGACGGCATCTATCTGCGCAACACCGAGAACCCGTTGCATCCGCCGTTGAAGAGCTATCACCCGTTCGACGGCGACGGCATGCTGCACGTGGTCGGGTTCCGCGATGGCAAGGCCTTCTACCGCAACCGCTTCATCCGCACCGACGGCTTTCTTGCCGAGAACGAGGCGGGCGGGCCGTTGTGGCCGGGGCTGGCCGAGCCCGTGTCGCTGGCCAAGCGGACGGACGGCTGGGGCGTTCGGGGCCTGCTGAAGGACGCGTCGAGCACCGACGTCGTCGTGCACCGCGGTACCGCGCTGACCAGTTTCTATCAGTGCGGTGACCTGTATCGGCTCGACCCGTACACCGCCAAAACCCTTGGCAAAGAACAATGGAACGGCCGCTTCCCGTTCGACTGGGGCGTGTCGGCGCATCCCAAGGTCGACGCCAGGACCGGCGAATTGCTGTTCTTCAACTACAGCAAGCAGCCGCCGTACATGCACTTCGGCGTCGTCGACGCAAACAACGACCTGGTGCACTACGTCGACGTTCCGCTGCCCGGGCCGCGGCTTCCGCACGACATGGCGTTCACCGAAAACTACGTCGTGCTCAATGATTTCCCGCTGTTCTGGGAGCCCGAGCTGTTGGCTCGTGACCTGCACGTGGCGCGGTTCCATCCGGACATGCCGTCGCGTTTCGCAGTGCTGCCGCGGCGGGGCCAGACCTCCGACATCCGCTGGTTCGAAGCCGAGCCGACGTTCGTGCTGCACTTCGTCAACGCCTACGAGGACGGCGACGAGATCGTGCTCGACGGCTTCTTCCAGGCCGACCCCGAG
This sequence comes from Mycobacterium kyorinense, assembly GCF_002101735.1. GTDB lineage: Bacteria > Actinomycetota > Actinomycetes > Mycobacteriales > Mycobacteriaceae > Mycobacterium > Mycobacterium kyorinense. The sequence goes on from NZ_LQPE01000085.1 coordinate 25,384, forward strand.
CCCGCCGACACCGGCACCGGCAGCAAATGGCAACGGGCGTTTCGCTTTTTGGCCCTCGACCGCATGCAGGCCCGGCTGCACCGGTGGCGGCTGAACCTGGTGACCGGCGCGGTGGCCGAGGAGCAGCTCTCGGAGGCCATCACCGAATTCGGAGTGATCAACGCCGACTACGCGGCCACCGCATACCGTTACAGCTATGCGGCCACCGGAAAGCCCGGCTGGTTTCTGTTCGACGGGCTTGTCCGGCACGACGTTCTCACGGGCAGCGAACAGCGCTATTCGTTCGGCGACGGGGTCTACGGCAGTGAGACCGCGATGGCGCCGCGCGCAACCGGCGGCGGCGAAGACGACGGCTACCTGGTCACGCTGACCACCGACATGAACGCCGACGCCTCCTACTGCCTGATCTTCGACGCCGCTCGAGTGAGCGACGGACCGTTGTGCAAACTCGAACTGCCGGAACGTATTTCCAGCGGCACCCATGCGACGTGGGCGCCGGGCGCGCAGTTGCGGCGCTGGCATACCGCGGAGTCGGCGGCCGGCGCAATCGGGCTGTCACCGGCGCAGTGACGACGCCAGCGCCCACCCGGAACAGATCACCGCGCCGGCCGCGCCCACCGCGCCGACGTAGAAGCCGTAGCCGGCCGCGACCGGCGGGTTGACGTTGACGCTGTAGTACCACCACGTCAGCGCACCGATGAGCAGTGAAAGGGCAAGCGCGGCAACCGATGCCAGCCTGGCTGACAATCCACGCCCGACCACCGCCCCGGCTACCAGCAGCGTCGACGACAGCAACACGATCAGCTGACCCGTCCCGAAGCCGCGCGGAAGATGAAGGCTGCCCATGCTGCCCCCGACGGCACTGGCCCAGCCGCCCCCGTTGACGGTTGTGGTCAGCCACGGCAGCCAGGTGCTGACCGACAGTATCGCGGCGAATAGCGCGACCAGCCAACCAGGATGCAGACGGGTCATAGTGCGAGACTAGCGCGCACTTTAGTGTGGAGCGATGACCGAGCTACCGGACTGGGCCCGCGAGCTGGATCTGGCCCCCAACCCTGAAGGCGGCTGGTTTCGGCAGACCTGGCGCAGCGATGTGACAGTGGGCCAATCGGCGCTGCCACCGGATTACACCGGGCCGCGCAGCGCCGGAACGGCAATCCTGCTGCTGCTGATGCCCGGTCAGCAGTCAGCCTGGCACACCGTGCGCAGCGCCGAGCTGTGGCTGCATCATCGCGGCAGCCCGCTACTGCTCGACATCGGAAGCGAACGACACAGCGCCACAACGCATGTGCTCGGAAGCGACATCCTCGCCGGTGAACAACCCCAGGTGCTGGTGCCGCCCCGATACTGGCAGCGGGCCCGGCCCCGCGACGACGAGCCCAGCCTGGTCAGCTGCGTGGTAGTACCCGGCTTCGACTACGCCGACTTCGGCCTCGGTCCAGCCGATTAGGCCTGCAGCGACGACAGGTTGAACACCGCGCCCGTCGGGTCGGCGGCCGCCGCCAGCCGCCCGTAGGGAGTGTCTTCCGCGCCGCGCAGCACCGCGCCGCCGTTGTCGACGATCACCTGCAGCGTCTTGTCGACGTCTTCGGCGCCGAAGAAGATGGCCCAGTTCGATCCGACGCCGGCCGGCAGACAGCCCACGCCGTCCATCACGCCGAGCAGTTGCTGATCACCGAACCACGCAGTGGTGTACCGGAATTCGTCGGTGTCGGAGACTTGCTCGGTGCGCCACCCGAAGACCTCGCGATAGAAGTCGACCGCGGCGCGGTGGTCGCGGGTGGTCAACTGGTGCCAGACCGGTGCGCCGGCCTCGCCGATCACCTCGAAGCCGGGGTGCTCCAAGGGCTGCCACAGGGCGAACGGCGCGCCGGTCGGGTCAGTGGCCATGCTCATGAATCCCTTGGCCGGTATCTCCATCGGCTCGATGCAGGACGAGCCACCCGCCGCGGTCAGCGCCGACACCGTGGCGTTGATGTCGGCGGTGTGAAAGTAGGTGGTCCAGCCGTCCGGCGCTTGCCACTGCGGGTTGTTGGCCATCAGGCCGGCGACCGGTTGGCCGTTCTTGGCGGCGTTGACGTATCCGCCGTATTCGGGTCCGGCGGATTCGAAGGTCCAGCCGAAGACAGTGCCGTAAAAGTCGAGGGCACGGTCGAGGTCGGATGAGGCCAGGTCGATCCAGCAGGGAGCGCCCAGCGGGGCGCCATGACGGACGGGCATGGTGGCTCCTTTCGGTGTCGGGGTTCACCCATACCGACCGCCGCCGGCTCCGAAAGTCATCGCACCGGCGCGAACACCTTGACGAAATTGTCCAGCGATTCGCGGATGTCACCCCGCAGCGCCCCCGCGACGATCATGCCGATCGGGCCGAACAGCGCCGGACCGCCCAGGTGCACGTCGAAGTTGACCTCGCAGCCGTCGCCCTTGGGCTTGATCTTGGCGAGCAGCTTGACCTTGACGCCGCCGACCCCAATTCCGTTGAGTGTCATGGCTTCCGGCGGCTTGTAATGCACGATCGTCCACTTGATCCGGTTCGGCATGCCCTTGACTTCGACGATCGACTCGACGACGGTGCCCTTCTCCAACTTCTCGGGCAGCGAGCTGCGCCATACCCGGTGGATGGTCAGCCACTCCTTGTAGCGGGATAGGTCGGCGGCGTGCTCCCAGGCCTGCTCGGGCGGCAGGGGTACGTCGATGGATCCGGAGACTTTCGCCATGGGTTAGTTCTCTGGGTTGCCTTTGTCCACAGCCTTTTTGGCTGCGTCCTGCACCTTGTCGACAGCGTCCTTGTACTTGCCGCCGGTCTTGTCGTCGATGATGTCGCCCGCCTTGTCGATCGCCTGCTCAACCTTGTCGGCGTTCTGCGAGAGCAGGCTTTTGGCCTTGTCCAGAAATCCCATCAGTTCATCCTTTCCGTTTGCCGACCCTACCGTCGGGCCTTGTCGTCCTGGAGTCGCCACCATGGTTCGAATTCCGCCGGTTCGGTGGGATCTACGCGTTGTCCGGGTTTGGGGACCGCCACCCGGACATCGGATGCCTCTGCGGCCCTCAGCAGCCTTTCGACCGGCTCGGCCCAGGGATGCGGCGCCAATCGGAAGGTGCACCAGTGGATAGGCACCAACGTCCGGCCGCCGAGGTCCAGGTGTGCGCGGACCGCCTCCTCGGGATTCATGTGGATGTCCGGCCACGCCTTGTTGTAGGCGCCGACTGGCAGCAGCGTGAGGTCGAACGGCCCGTGCTCGGCGCCGATCTGCGCGAAGCTCTTGGTGTAGCCGGTGTCGCCGCCGAAGTACGCGCGATGCCTCGGCCCCATCAGTGCCCACGACGCCCACAGCGTGGTGTTGCGGTTCAAGAAGCGGCCGGAGAAATGCCGCGCGGGTGTGCAGATCAGGGTGAGCGCGTCGACGTTGGCGCGCTCGTTCCAGTCGAGTTCGACGATGCGCTCGTCGGGAATGCCCCACGACCGCAGGTGCGCGCCCACCCCGAGCGGGACGACGAACGGCGCCCACTGCGTGCGGGCCAGTGCCAGGACGGTGTCGATGTCGAGGTGGTCGTAGTGGTCGTGGCTGATGACGATCGCGTCGAGCGCCGGCAGCCCCTCCAGGTCGATCGGCGGCGGATGCATCCGCTGCGGGCCAATGACATCCGACGGCGAGCAGCGGTCGCTCCACACCGGGTCGGTGAGCACCCGATAGCCGTCGATCTCCACCAGCGCCGTCGCGTGGCCCAACCAGCAGACCGCCAGTTCTAGGGCGCTGCCCAAGGGCTGCGGGGCGGCCAGCGGGATCGCCGCACGCGGCCGGCTCGCCGCACGACCGCCGATGACCTCACGGAGGATCAGCCGCTGCTGCTCGCGGTCCATGCTGAACATCGAGCCCCGTTCCAGGTTGACAAAGACGCCGTCGCGGAAATTCGGCGAGCGGCCGGCCACCGCACGGATCGCGGCGGGATCCGCCCCGAGGGCCGCCGGTGCACCGTGCAACGCGCGCAGCACCCACCCCCCGCCGGCTAGCGTGACCGTGCCGGCGGCCAGTCGCAGCGCTCCGCGCAGCATCCGATCAGGCTCCCTGGAACTTCGGTGGTCGTTTCTGCATGCGGGCCACCTGCGCTTCGATGACGTCCTGGCTGGCCCAGGCCTTGTCGAAGAGTTCCTTGTGCACCGGCCAGGCTTCCTCGATGGCGCCGTCGTCGTTGAGTACCCGCTTTGCGTGCGCTAGCGCCAGCGGCGCCAGGCCGGCGATCTCCGCGGCCCAGGCCTGCGCGTCGGCCAGCGACCCAATCCGGTTGGCCATCCCGGTCTGCAGCGCGACATCGGCCGTCAACTTCTCGGCCGAGAGCAGCATGGCCCTGGCGCGGCCGTGCCCGACGAGCGAACACAGTCGACGGATACTCCAGTTATCAAGGGCCAGACCGTATTTCGACGTCGGGAACTGGAAGAACACCTCTGGCGCCACCACCCGCAGGTCGCATTGCATCGCCAGCTGCAAACCGGCACCGATCGCGGGCCCGTTGATCGCCCCGATCAGCGGCATCGGCGCGGCGTCCATGGCCTTGTGCAGCTCGATCAGCCGGTCCGGGTAGTCGGCGGCGAACGCGTCCCCGGACAGATCCGCGCCGGCGCAGAACACCGTGCCCTGGCCGGTCAGCACGATGGCGCGGACGTTCTCGGCCGCCGCCTTCTGCACCGCCTCCCGCAGCTCCTCGACGAGCTGGGAGTTCAGCGCGTTGCGGCGCTCGGCGCGCTGCATCTCGATGGTCAGGACGTCTCCGTCACGGGTGACACCAATCATGTGCGCCACTCTACGAGAGCCACCACATCAACTTGACGGCGTCACCAGCTGCCAGTCGTCGGGCAGCCCGTGGGTCTTGGCCAGCTCACCCTCGGCTTCCACGTGCACGGTCAGGCTGCCCAGCCGCAGATCGGTCAGCGCGACCCGCCCCCAGGCCGCCGGGACATGCGGTGCGATCGACAGCCTGCGGTGCGGCACGTCGGGGTCGAGTCCCATGAACGCGCGCAGCAGCAGCAACGGCGCCGCACTGGACCAGGCCTGCGGCGAGCATGACGTGGGATAGGGCACCGGGGCCGCGAACTGGCTGCGCGCAAAGCCGCAGAACAACTCGGGCAGCCGGCTACCGAACGCTTCGGCCGCGTCGAGCAGCCCGGTGGCCAGGTGCTCGGCCAACTCGACGGCGCCGGGAATGTGGCGGTAGCGCAGCAACCCGGCCACCGTGATCGCGGTGTCATGCGGCCAGATCGAGCCGTTGTGATAGCTCATCGGGTTGTAGGCGCCCATGGTGGTGGCCAGCGTGCGCAGGCCGAACCCGGAATCCATCTCGTGGCCGGACAGCCGCTCGACGATCTGCGCGGCGTGTTCGTCGCTGGCGATGCCGGTCCACAGGCAGTGGCCCACGTTGCTGGTCAGCGCGTCGACCGGGCGTTTGTAGCCATCCAGCGCGACCGCATACCAGCCTTTCTCGGCAAGCCAGAAGGTCTCGAGGAACTTGGCTCGCAGTGCGTCGGCGCGCTCGCGCAGCCGCGCCGCCGTCGGTAGGTCGCCGAACCCGTCGGCGAGGTCGGCGCGCGCGAGCAGCGCCGCGTACAGGTAGCCCTGGACCTCGCACAGCGCGATCGGTGGTTCGGCCCGGCGACCGGAGGCGTCGTTGACGCCGTCGAAGCTGTCCTTCCAACCCTGGTTGATCAGCCCGCGGTCGGTGGCGCGCCGGTATTCGACAAACCCGTCGCCGTCGCGATCGCCGTAACGCTCCGCCCAGGCCAGTGCGGAGTCGGCGGCGGGCAGCAGCGCGCGGATCGCGGTCTCGTCGGCGCCCCATCGCCAGCACTCGGCCAGCAGCATCACGAAAAGTGGTGTGACGTCGACGGATCCGTAGTAGACATTGCCGCCGAGCACGTCGTCGCTGGCAGGGCCGCGCCGGATTTCGTGCATGATCCGGCCCGGTTCCTCCTCGGTGATGGGGTCGATGCGCCGCCCCTGGAGACTGGCAAGCCGCTGCAGCGTGCCGACCGAGAGCCCTACCTCCAGCGGCAGCGCCATCCAGGCGGTGAGCAAGCTGTCGCGGCCGAACAGCGTCATGAACCACGGCGCCCCGGCTGCGACGAAGGACCGGCCCCGCCCGGTCTCGTCGTGCATCAGCAGTGCCCCGAGGTCGCTCTCGGTCTGGCGCAACACCGCGGCCAGCCCCGGATGGTCGGTTTCGACGTTGGTCGCGCTGTCCCGCCATGCCTCGATCTTGCGGGCCGGCGCACTGGATTCCACGTCCGCGCCGGCACGCACGCGGCTGGTGATCTTCTGGTTCGCCCACGTCGGCTGCAAGACGATCTCGGTCTGCCAGCGCTCCCCCGGCGGCACCACCACCCGCCAGTTCAGCGAGCCGGGCACCACGATGGGATCGCCGGTCGCGTCGATGGTCAGGCCGCGCACCTGCTCGCCACGCTCGCGCAGCACCAACTCTCCGTCGGTGACCGCCATGTCGGCCCCGCCGACCGCGGCCCGGCCTTCCTTGACCGCGAACAGGTCGGCGAAGTCGGCGTCGGCGTGCAGTTCCAAAGACACCACGGTGCTCTCTTTGTCGAGGTTGTGCAGCGAGATGGTCTCTCGCAGCCCGTCGACGATCAGCCGTTCCCGGACCACCAGCAGGGTGCTGTCGGCGCGCCCGGAGCGCGGCGCGCGGCGCAGAATGAACTGGGCCGCAAACGCTTCCGTCGACTCCACCGACAACGATTCGGGCACTTGACCATCCACCCGCAGCTCCCAGCGGGACAGCACGCGTGCATCGCGGAAGAACAGCCCGTGCGGCCTGCCCACCACCATGTCGCCGTAGCGGTTGGACAAGCAGAACGTCGCACCTTCCACCAGCGTCACCACGTCATTGCCGGACCCGAGGCGGGCCGCGGCGCCGGTGTTGAAGCCCGAGGTCACGCGGTCGCCTTGTCGCTCAATTCAGGGATACGCGCGGCCGGTTCGACGGTCGCTGGGGCCGCAAACCGATCCCGGCGCAACACCTTCCGGTAGATCTGCTCATAGCCGTACCCCAGCTGCGCCACCTCGAAGTGCGCGGCGACGTGGCGGCGGCACGCGTGCGGGTCGATCGCCTGCGTCCTTGCGATCGCTGCGGGCAACTCGGCGGGCCGCTCGCAGACGAAGCCGGTGACGCCGTCGAGAACCACCTCCGGCACAGCGCCGCCACGCAGCGCGACCACCGGCGTCCCGCACGCCATCGCTTCGATCATCACGATCCCGAACGGCTCCTCCCACTGCACCGGGAACAGCAGACACCGCGCACCCGCCAGCAGTTTCCGCTTGCCGACCGCATTCGCCTCGCCGAACACGTGGTCGCTGTCGGTGAGCAGCGGGCGCACGCAGTCCTCGAAGTACTCCTTTTCCGCCGGCTCGCTGCACTTTCCGGCGAGGACGAGCGGCATGCCCACCTCGTGGGCGGCCTGAACGGCCAGATGCGCGCCCTTGTAGGGCGCGAACCGCCCAAGGAACAGGCCGTAGTCGCCCTTGTCCGCCGAAAACGGCCAGTCGCCGATCCGCAGCGCATTGTGAACGCGGCCAATCCAATTCAGGTCGGGCGCCAACTCCTGCTGCCGGTCACTGATGGCGACCAGGCCGACGTCGCGGCCGAGCTCGCGGTAGTACGGGTACAGATCGTCGTCGATGGGGCCGTGCACGGTCACCACGGTCGGCAACCCCAGCGCTTGATAAGCCGGGGCGTTCAACGGGCCGGCGAAGGTGTGGTCGTGCACGAGGTCGACACCGTCGGCCGCGGCGATCCGGGCGATCTCGCTGCGAACCTTCAACGCGTGCATTACCTCGGGGTAGGGCTCGCCGAGTCGTTCCGGCAGCGTCCGGTCCCACAGCGGGACGAATTTGGCTACGGTTCCCGGTTCCCCGGCGCCGATCACCGTGACGGCGTGGCCGCGTGCGACGAGCATGTCGGCGAGGTCGGCCACGACGGCCTCGACACCGCCGTAGCCCTTCGGCGGAATGTCGAAATAGGGCGGTGCCACCAAGACGATCCGCAGCTGACGCTTGGGATCGGGACCATCGGACCAGAAGACGAAATCAGCGCCGCGCATTGACGTTTCCCTCCCTCCGACTTCATCGACACGCGTTAGCACTCTGATTCGACGAGTGCTAATTATGGTCGGTCCGAGCCCGATCTGCCAAGTCCTGGCTACCCTCGTTCGGTGAGCCGGATCAGCGTCGACGAACTGCGCGACGCGGTGTTCGACGCGGATTCGTTTGTCAGCTGGGACACCGAGCCGCTCGCGGTGCCCACCACCGAGGCGTACGCTGCCGAGCTGGCCGCCGCCCGGGCCGCGACCGGACGCAGCGAGTCCGTGGTCACCGGCGAGGCCCGCGTGCACGGGCGGCGAGTGGCCGTGATCGCCTGCGACTTCGACTTTTTGGCCGGCTCGATCGGAGTAGCGGCGGCAGAACGGATCACCACCGCGATCGAGCGAGCCACCCGCGAGCGCCTCCCGCTGCTGGCCTCGCCGAGCTCCGGCGGCACCCGGATGCAGGAGGGCACAGTCGCTTTCGTGCAGATGGTCAAGATCAGCGCGGCGATCGCGCTGCACAAGCGGGCACGTCTGCCGTATTTGGTGTATCTGCGCCACCCGACCACGGGCGGCGTGTTCGCTTCGTGGGGCTCGCTGGGTCATGTCACCATCGCCGAGCCCGGTGCGCTGATCGGCTTTCTGGGTCCCCGGGTGTACGAGCAGCTCTACGGTGAGCCGTTCCCGTCGGGCATCCAGGTCGCCGAGAATCTGCAACGGCATGGCGTGATCGATGGCGTCATTCCGCTGCGATGGCTGCGCCGCACGCTGGAACGGGTGCTCAAGGTGTTGGTCGATCCGCCCGCGGGCCGGCCGCCGGCGCTCGACCACGAGCCGATACCCGATGTGCCGGCGTGGGATTCGGTGGTGGCATCGCGCCGGCCGGACCGCCCGGGCGTCGGAACGTTGCTGCGCCACGGCGCTACCGAGCGTGTGCTGTTGTCGGGGACCGGCCAGGGTGAGGCGGGCAGCACGCTGCTCGCGCTGGCGCGCTTCGGCGGCCAGCCCGCCGTCGTACTCGGTCAGCAGCGTGTCTTCGGCGGCATCGTGGGTCCGGCCGCGTTGCGCGAAGCCCGGCGCGGCATGACGCTGGCCGCCGGTCTGCGGCTACCGCTGGTGCTCGTCATCGATACCGCCGGCCCGGCGCTCTCCGAAGCCGCCGAGCAAGGCGGACTGGCCGGTGAAATCGCGCGCTGTTTGGCCGAACTCGTGACACTGGAGACGCCGACGGTGTCGGTGCTGCTGGGTCAGGGCAGCGGCGGGCCGGCGCTGGCGATGCTGCCCGCCGACCGGGTGTTGGCGGCGCTGCATGGCTGGCTGGCACCCCTGCCACCGGAGGGCGCCAGTGCGATCCTGTTCCGCAACACTGACCATGCCCCCGAACTCGCTGCGGCCCAAGGCATCCGGTCGAAAGACCTGCGTGCATCGGGCATTGTCGACGTCGTCGTGCCCGAACATCCGGATGCGGCCGACGAACCGATCGTGTTCGCCAAGCGGCTGTCGAGAGCCATTGCCCACGAATTACACACGCTGCGAGCGGTCCCCGATCGCCAGCGCGTCACTGCCCGCCTGCAACGCCACCGGCGGATCGGCCTGGTCTGAGGTAATCAGCGGTGCCAGCGGACCGGGCCGGCCCGCAGCGGAGGCTCATTGTCGTCGCGAGAACGTTTGCGCGTCACCGGAATCCGGGTCGGGGCGGTGCGTCTGCGGACAACCGGATGCGCACGGTCATAGGCCGCGCGCCGGCTGGGATCACGTAGCAGTGCATAGGCCGCCAGGATTTGGCGTAGCCGTTCGTCGGCTCCGGAATTCGGCTCCCCGGAACGCCTGTCGGGGTGATAGTCACGCAGCTGGCGCCGGTATGCGTGGGTGATTTCGGCCTGCGTCGCCGTCGGCGATACACCGAGCACCGAGTAGGGGTCATCCATCTCAGGCACCGGAGCCTTTCCACCCGGGCCGACAGTCGTGTGCCGGGGTGGGCGCGTATCGGGCCACAAACGCGCCCACCCCAGGTCGATGAGGTCCGTGCAGTCCACCAAAATGGCCACTATCGGTGGCGATGCGTGCGCGATACTGCGTCGGCCGCTCTCGCGTAGCAATCCTTGTGGACAGCACGGGGGTCACCGCTTTCGGTTTCGACTGTCGACGCATCACCTCCTCATCGTCATCCGACACGTGGGCCATGGGCAGGGCCGCGCCCTGCGCCGTCGGGCGGCGACCCGCTGCACCCGGCTGCGCCGCGCCTGCGGTCGCCGCCGCCCGTCTCAGGCGTTGATCGCGGTCTGGTGGCCGTCGTGGCTGATTTCGATGCGGCGCGGCTTGGCCTTTTCAGCCACTGGAATGGTCAGCCGCAAGACGCCGTCGTGGTAGTTGGCCTCAATCTTGTCGGTGTCTAGGTTCTCGCCGAGGAATAGCTGCCGGCTGAACACGCCACGCGGACGTTCGGCGGAAACCATTTCGCGGTTTTGATCCAGCTCAGGCCGCTCGGCGCGGACCGTGAGCACATTGCGCTCGACATCCAGGTCGAGCGAATCGGCGTTCACGCCAGGCAGGTCGAACTCGACGATGAACTTGTCACCGTCTCGCCAGGCGTCCATCGGCATGACCGCCGGCCGGGCTGCGGTCCCGAGCACTTGCTGGGTCCACCGGTCGAGGTCACGGAACGGATCGGTACGCATCAGCACCATGACTTAACCTCCCGAGTCGTTGCCAAATGACCTATGTCTACTGACATAACTTTGTGATAGCACTCGAGGCACTATTATGCAAGTGGTACTCACCAGATTTCTGGAAAGAGCGGCCCGGCGACCCCGGCTCACCGCGCCGGAAATCTATGCTTGCTGAGAAAGCTTTGTCATATCCACTATGATAGTTTTGTGTATGCGCCAGCCAGGAAGCTCGACGACGAATGGAGACGCAGTTGACCAGCGACGCGACCCCGCGGTCCGCGCGGGGCGTCTACGGCATCTCGGTGGCATCCGAGCTGTCGGGCATTGGGCCGCAAACCTTGCGGCTCTATGAGCGTTGGGGACTGCTAACCCCGTCGCGCACCGACGGCGGGACCAGACGCTACAGCGACGACGACCTCGAGCGGCTGAAGCGAATCAGCGAACTGGTCGACCAAGGGATCAACCTGGCCGGCGTCGTGCAGATCCTCAACCTCGAAGAGCGCAACTCTCAGCTAGAGTCCGACAACACTCAACTACGGTCCGACAACGCCGAACTCAAGGCTCGTCGCGCCGCGCCCGGCGGCAACGCATCGCGAAGGGGAAGGAGGGACTCCGATCATGAAGAACGTCGAGGGACTCGCCCGGGTCGACGAAACGCCCGAAGCTGATGCGATGGACCAGCAGTGTGTCGTCGATGCCGATGACGAAATCGGTCTGGACACTTCGTATGTCGCAGATGTCGTCGATCGCGACGCCAACCCCGCCGACCTGATCGACCAGGCGATCGTGGTGCCGGTGCCCGAGGACGACTGAGCGTCGGCGCTTCACCCGTCGGCGGCCGGAAGCTCGTCGAGATCCGCGGCGTTCGGCCGGTTCTGGCCGAACAGGTGGCCCCACGTGCTCAGGGCAACGGCCCTGGCCGCGTCGTCGAGGCCCGTGCCCGGCTGAGCTTCGGCGATGGCCACTAGTGCATCGGCCAAGCTGACCGGATTGACTCCGTGGCGCTTGGCCGTCTGCATGAGTTCGACGAACGCCTGGTCGACACGGCAGCGGCGCAACGTGACGAGAACTCCCTCGGCGGTGTCCAGAATCCGCGCACCGGCGCGGCGTGTGTCGCGCGGTCGCCGATAGTTGTTCATCAAGGTCACCTCCTCACGCTGAGGAACTTGTGACCTAGTGCATATATTTCCTGCGCTCCGATGTCGAGATCCAGCGGCGTTGCGGCCGCCCGGGCGCATCCCTCAACATTCAATCGATGACTACCCAAGACTCGGCGGTCACGACACGAGATCGGGCCGCGCTGCAAGCGGTCAACTTCTTCATGGCCGACATGGAGGCCGGCATGGGGCCGTTTCTGGGCGTTCTGCTGGCCGGGCGCGGCTGGAGCACCAGCGCCATCGGCGCGGTCATCACCCTGGGCGCCATCGTCGGCATGTGTACGGTCGCCCCGGCAGGCGCGCTGGTCGACGCCACCACCCGAAAGCGGGCCTGCGTCATCGTCGTTGGTCTGGCCGCGGTGGCGGCGTCGGCCGTCATTCTCGGCTCAGGGAGTTTCTGGGTCGTTGCCGCCGCGCAGTCAGTGATGTGCATCTCCGGGGCGACCATCGCGCCGGCGGTAATCGGCATCACGCTCGGCGTCGTGGGTCAAGCGGGGTTCACCGCGCAGAACGGCCGCAACCAGGCTTATAACCACGCAGGCAACATGATTGGCGCCGCGCTGTCCGGGCTGCTGGGCTGGCTCTTCGGCTACGCCGGGGTGTTCTGGCTGGCCGCGGGGTTCGCCGCGGTGACGATCGGCGCCGTGCTGGCGGTGCCGGCCGATCACATCGACCACCACGTGGCCCGCGGCGAGGCGCCGCCCGGCGATCGCGCGCCGGTCAAGCGGCTGCGGGTGTTGCTCGAGTCGCGGCCACTGCTGGCGCTGGCCGCCGCGGTGATGCTGTTCTGGCTGGGCAACGCGGCGATGCTGCCGCTGTACGGGTTGGCCGTCGTCGCCACGCACACCAACCCATTCACCACGGTGGCGACCACGGTGGTGGTGGCTCAGGCCGTCATGATCGTGGCGGCGCTGGCCGCCACGCGCATCGCCCAGACCCGCGGGTACTGGGTGGCCATCGTGATCGCGTTCAGCGCACTGCCCATCCGCGCGCTGGTCGCGGCCGGTGTGATCACCACCTGGGGCATTATTCCGGTGCAGGTGCTCGACGGCGTCGGCGCCGGCATGCTGTCCGTGGCCGTGCCGGGTCTGGTGGCTCGCATCCTCGCCGGCACCGGCCACGTCAACGTGGGGCAGGGCGCCATCATGGCCGCGCAGGGCCTCGGCGGTGCGCTCAGCCCGGCGCTGGGCGGGTTCGTCGCCCAACATCTGGGATTCCCAACGGCTTTTTTGATGCTGGGCGGCCTGTCGTTGGGGTCGTTGGTCATCTGGTTCGGTTTTGCGTCCTCGCTGCGCGGCGCCGACGTCCCCGCTAAGGCAGCAGATAGTCGTTGCGCGCCAAGCCATCCGTGATCTGGGCCACGGTCTGCTCGACGGTCCGGTCACTGGAGTCGACGACATGGCGCTCGAGTTCCACGAGGTCGCCGAATTGTGCATTTAGTTGCGAAATCGGCTCGGGGAGAGTCAATTCGTCGGCGCCGCGACCGCTGGCCCTGGAGAGCGCAACATCCAGCCGAGGCCGCAGCACCACATACGACGTCGCTATCTCATGCCGTCGAAGGACGCTGTGCAGCTTGTCGAGAAACCACGGGCCCACGATCCCGTCGAGGATGACGTCGTAGTCTCCGGTCGCGTACCGGGCGGCGGCCTCGGCGATGACCCCGATGACGACCTCGTTCTGCTGGGCCGCCTCCTCGAGGTAGGGCGCGATATAGCCGGTCCGGATCCAGCGATAGAACGTGTCGGTGAGCATGTGCACGGTCGGCCGCTGTGCCGACGTGGCGAGAACCTCTGCGACCGTGGACTTTCCGGAGCCGGGCGGGCCGGTCACGACGACCACCTGCCCGGAGCGGCTCATGCCGCGGCCTCGTCGGCGCCGCCGAATTGAGTTAGATACAGCTCGGCGTAGCGCCCGCCACGAGCCAGCAGTTGGTCATGCGTGCCGCGCTCCACGATCCGGCCGCCTTCCACGACCAGGATCTGGTCGGCTGCCCGCACGGTGGACAGCCGGTGTGCGATGACGATCGACGTCCGGCCCGCCAGCGCCTCTGAAAGCGCCTGCTGCACAGCGGCTTCCGACGCCGAATCCAGGGACGCCGTCGCCTCGTCCAGCACGACCACCCGCGACTGGCCCAGCAGCAGCCGGGCGATCGTCAGCCGCTGCCGCTGACCGCCCGACAGACGATAGCCGCGCTCCCCCACCACGGTGTCCAGCCCGTCGGGCATCTCGGCGACGACGTCGGCCAGCCGGGCGCGCCGCAGCGCCGCCCACAGCGCGTCGTCGGAGGCGTCGGGCGCAGCCAGTTGCAGGTTCGACCGGATCGGCTCGTGGAACAGGTGGCCGTCCTGGGTGACCAGGCCGACCGTCTGGCGCAGCGACGCGGTGGTCAGGTCGCGCACGTCGACCCCGGCCAGCCGCACCGCACCGGAGTCCACGTCGTAGAGCCGGGCCAGCAGAGCGGCGATCGTCGACTTGCCGGCCCCGGACGACCCGACCAGCGCCACCATCTGTCCCGGCTCTGCGGTGAACGAAATCCCGTGCAGCACTTCGTCTCCCCCGCGACCGTCGAGCACCGCGACCTCTTCCAGCGAGGCCAGCGACACCTTGTCGGCCGACGGGTAGCCGAATCGCACGTCGTCGAAGACCACCGAGACGGGACCGGCGGGCACCGGCACGGCGTCAGCTCGCTCGACGATCAGCGGCTGCAAATCCAGTACCTCGAAGACCCGCTCGAAGCTGACCAGCGCACTGGCGATCTCGACGCGGGCGTTGACCAGCGCGGTCAGCGGTGCGTACAGCCGGGTCAGCAGCAGCGCCAGCGAGACGATTGCCCCGGCCTGCAGATGACCGCCGATCGCCAGCACCCCGCCCAGCCCGTACACCAAGGCCAACGCCAGCGTCGACATCAGCGTCAGGGAATTCATGAACACCGACTGCAACATCGACGATCGCACCCCGATATCGCGCACCCGCCCGGCGCGCAGCGCGAACTCGTGCGACTCGCGCTGCGGGTCACCGAACAGCTTGACCAGGGTGGCGCCCGGCGCGGAGAACCGCTCGGTCATTTGGCTGTTCATCGTCGCGTTGTACACGGCGCGTTCCCGGCTCAGCCGCGCCATCGTGGTGCCGATCCGCCGCGCCGGCACCACGAACAGCGGCACCAGCAGCAGCGACAACGCCGTGATCTGCCAGGAGATCCCGGCCATCACCACCAGCGTCAGCGTCAGCGTGACCAGGTTGGACACCACGCCGGACAGCGTGTCGGAAAAGGCCCGCTGGGCTCCCATCACGTCGTTGCCGAGCCGGCTGACCAATGCCCCCGTACGGGTGCGGGTGAAAAACGCCACCGGCATCCGCTGCACGTGGTCGTACACCGCGGTCCGCAGATCCAGGATCAGACCCTCGCCGATGGTCGACGACAGCCACCGGGTGACCAGTGACACCGCGGCCTCGGCAACCGCCACCAGCGCGATGACGGCCGCCAGCAGCACGACCGCTGCGGTCGATGAGCCCGCCACGATCTGGTCGACCACCTTGCCGGCCAGCATCGGGGTGGCCACGGTCAGCAGCGCGCTGGCCACGCTGACCCCGACAAATGCGCCCAACCTGCGGTGATGCCGCCCGGAGAAGCGCCAGATCCGGCCGACGAGGCCACGCCCCACCAGCGAGCGAAGCTCGCCCGACCGCGCGTGCATCTGCCGGTACAGCGCGCGGCTGGCGACCGATTCCATATTCACGGGCTTCACGGTAAAACCTCAACAAAGGATGAGGTCAACCGACGCGCCGAAGCCCGGGCGGCTCCTCCCACCGCCACGCCGTTCGATCAGGCAAGATGGGCGCATGGACACTGGTGTGACCTCACCCCGGGTTTTGGTGGTCGACGACGACTCCGACGTGCTCGCGTCGCTGGAGCGCGGGCTGCGGCTGTCCGGATTCGAGGTGTCGACCGCGGTCGACGGCGCCGAGGCGCTGCGCAGTGCCACCGAGACCCGGCCCGACGCGATTGTGCTGGACATCAACATGCCCGTGCTGGACGGCGTCAGCGTGGTCACCGCGCTGCGCGCCATGGACAACGACGTTCCCGTCTGCGTCCTGTCGGCGCGCAGCTCGGTCGACGACCGGGTGATGGGCCTGGAGGCCGGCGCCGACGACTACCTGGTCAAGCCGTTCGTGCTGGCCGAGCTGGTGGCGCGGGTCAAGGCGCTGCTGCGCCGCCGCGGATCGACTGCGACGTCGTCGTCGGAAACCATCACGGTCGGCCCGCTGGAGGTCGACATCCCGGGCCGGCGGGCCCGGGTCAACGGCGTGGACGTCGACCTGACCAAGCGGGAGTTCGATTTGCTCGCGGTGCTGGCCGAGCACAAGACCGCGGTGCTGTCCCGCGCGCAACTGCTGGAGCTGGTGTGGGGCTACGACTTTGCCGCCGACACCAACGTGGTCGACGTGTTCATCGGCTACCTGCGGCGCAAGCTGGAGGCCAACGGGGCTCCCCGGCTGCTGCACACCGTTCGAGGAGTGGGATTCGTGCTGCGCATGCAGTGAGCTGCGCTCGCGGTGATGGGAAACCATGAATGTCTTGTCCCGGATCCTGACCCGTACGCCGTCGCTGCGTACCCGGGTGGCGGTCGCGACGGCCATCGGGACCTCGATAGTGGTGCTCATCGCGGGCGCCGTCGTGTGGTTCGGCATCACCAACGCCTGGAAGGAGCGGCTGGATCGCCGACTCGATGAGGCAGCGGGTTTCGCCATCCCGTTCCTGCCGCGCGGGCTCGACGAAATACCTCATTCACCCAACGATCAGGACACCGTCATCACGGTCCGCCGCGACGGCCAGGTCAAGTCCAATTCAGATGTCACGTTGCCCGAACTCGGCGAGGGCTACGCCGATACGTATGTCGACGGCGTGCGCTACCGCGTGCGGACCGTCGAAATCCCAGCGCCGCATCCGACGACCGTGGAAGTCGGGGCCACTTACGACGACACCATCACCCAGACGAACAATCTGCATCGCCGGGTGATCCTGATCTGCGCACTCTCCATCGGCGCGGCGGCGGTATTCGCTTGGCTGCTGGCCGCACTCGCGGTGCGGCCGTTCAAACAGCTGGCGCAGCAAGCTCGCTCGATCGATGCCGATGAGCGGCCAACGGTGGCGGTCCGCGGTGCCAGCGAAGCAGTCGAGATCGCCGAGGCGATGCGAGGCATGCTCCAGCGCATCTGGAAGGAACAGGACCGCACCAAGGAGGCGCTGGCGTCGGCGCGTGACTTCGCGTCGGTGTCGGCGCACGAGCTGCGCACGCCGCTGACCGCGATGCGCACCAACCTCGAAGTGCTGTCCACCCTGGACCTGCCCGACGACCAGCGCAAGGAAGTACTCAACGACGTGGTCCGCACCCAATCGCGGATCGAATCCACGCTGTCCGCTTTGGAACGGCTGGCCCAGGGCGAACTGTCGACATCGGAAGACCATGTGCCGGTTGACATCACCGAGCTGCTCGACCGCGCCGCCCACGACGCCATGCGGATCTATCCCAACCTCGACGTGTCGCTGGTGCCGTCACCGACCTGCATCATCGTGGGGTTGCCGGCCGGGTTGCGCCTTGCGGTCGACAACGCGATCGCCAACGCCGTCAAACATGGTGGCGCCAGCCGGGTTCAGCTGTCCGCGGTCAGTTCCCGCGAAGGAGTGGAAATCGCCGTCGACGACAACGGAAGCGGAGTGCCCGAGCACGAGCGGCAGGTGGTGTTCGAGCGGTTCTCCCGCGGGTCGACGGCCTCGCATTCCGGCTCGGGGTTGGGGCTGGCGCTGGTAGCCCAGCAGGCCCACTTACACGGCGGGACAGCGTCGTTGGAG
The DNA here is from genome assembly GCF_002101735.1 of Mycobacterium kyorinense. Lineage (GTDB taxonomy): Bacteria > Actinomycetota > Actinomycetes > Mycobacteriales > Mycobacteriaceae > Mycobacterium > Mycobacterium kyorinense. The sequence goes on from NZ_LQPE01000085.1 coordinate 43,144, forward strand.
GACAGCCCGCTGGGCGGGGTGCGGCTGCTGCTGCGCTTGCCTGCGCCCAGTTAGGACGCGTCGTCGCTCTTCTCGGCGGCCTCGGGGTTCGAACTGCTTACCGGCACTTCGCGTTTCACCCGCCGCACCATCAGCGCGAACGTCAGCACCAATCCGAGCACAAAAGACAGCGCCATCAGCCACCAGTTCGGGTCGTGCATCAGCGCGCTCCTATCTCGCGCGAGCCGGGCAGGTCAGCCAGGGCTTCCTCTTCGTTTGTGCGCCGAATCGATGCCACGGTGATCGCCCATGCCACTGCCGAGCCCACCACGAATGCCAGCAGGTACCACAACCATTGGATGACGAAGTCCATGTCGGATTCTCCTTAACGACCTGGTGGGCCGGGTGGCGCGGTGGGCGTGATGGGCCCGCTCACTTCGATCTGGTTGTCGATGTTCAGGTTGGGCCAGGCGTCGTCGGCAGCCTGCAGAATGGCGTCGGCCTGATCCATCGATGCGGCAGTGCCGGTCAGTGTGATGGTGTCGCCGGCGACTGAGAGGCTGAAATTGGGAATCGATGCCGCGGCATTGAAAACCGGTCCGGCATCGGAGAAGTCGAGCGCGTTGATGTCCGGGTTGATGCCGAGGTTGTCGATGACGTTGGCTTCCGAGCCCACCGATGCGATCACTGCGTCGAGCAGCGCCCTCTTGGCTTTCTCGTCGGGAAAGTCGCCGCGCAGCGTAATGTCCTTGCCGTTGCGGGTGATTGACGCCGGCGCTAACGATATCGGCGGAATGGTCGGCGCCGGCGCCGAGGCGCCCGCCGACGTGGGCGGCGCCAGCGTCGGAAATGCACCGGTGGGTCCGTTGGCCTGCGACCGGGTTCGTTCCGACAGCCCGTAGCCGATTGCGCCCAGCAACAGCGGAATTACCACCAGGGCGATCAGCCAGGGCACACCGAGAGGTCGCCGGTAAAACTTGGCAGCTGGCCGCCATTGCGTGGTTTCGGCTGCGTCGTCGGAATCCGCCATGGGCCCCTCCGTCATCGAGTCTCGTGCCGCCGCGCGACTTGAGCCTAAGGCAGCGGCCTACCGAGTGGCGAGTAGATCGATGACGAAGATCAGCGTCTTGCCTGACAGTTGGTGGCCCGAGCCGGCCGGCCCATAGGCCTGTGCGGGCGGGATCACCAGTTGACGCCGGCCGCCCACTTTCATTCCGGGAATACCGTCCTGCCAGCCCTGGATGAGGCCGCGCAGCGGAAACTCGATGGATTCGCCGCGGCCCCACGAGCTGTCGAACTCTTCGCCGGTGTCGTATTCCACGCCGACGTAGTGCACCTCGACGGTGCCGCCGGGCACGGCTTCGGGGCCGTCGCCGATCACCAGGTCTTTGATGACGAGTTCGGTGGGGGCCGGGCCGGTCGGGAAGTCGATCTCTGGTTTCTGCGTCACCGGGCCCACCCTACTGATGGGTGCAGACTGGACACGTGGCAGAGGAGAGAAAACCGACCGACACAGATGCCCTGGCACGTATCCACGACCTTGTCGCCGAGGAGAAGGCGCTGCGTGAGCAACTGCAGCACGGCGACATCAGCGCGTCGCAGGAGCGCGAACGGTTGCGGGTAGTGGAGGCCGAGCTCGACCAGTGCTGGGATCTGCTGCGGCAGCGTCGGGCGCTGCGCGACACCGGCAGTGATCCGCGCGAGGCGTCGGTGCGCCCGCCCGACCAGGTCGAGGGTTACCTGCGCTGAGCCACGACGCGGTTGTCGTCGGCGGCGGGCACAACGGCCTGGTCGCGGCGGCGTACCTGGCCCGGGCCGGGCTGCGGGTGCGGCTGCTCGAGCGGCTCGGGCAGGTCGGCGGGGCGGCCGTGTCGGCGCAGGTCTTCGACGGTGTGGACGCCCGGCTGTCGCGATACGCCTATCTGGTCAGCCTGCTGCCGTCGCGCATCGTCGACGACCTGGGCGCAGCGGTGCGGTTGGCGCCGCGCCGCTACTCGTCGTATCCCCCGGTCAGCGAGTCCGCCGATGTCCGTGAGTTCTATCGGCGCTGTCGGCTGGTGACGGAGGCGCTCTGGCCGACGCTGCTGGAGCCGCTGCGCACCCGGCAGGCGGCACGCCGTCTGGTTGCGCGCGATGCCGGCGCGGCCGCGGCCTGGCAGGCGATGATCGAGCAGCCGATCGGTCACGCGATCGCCGACGCCCTGAGCGACAACCTGGTGCGCGGGCTGGTCGCCACGGACGCGCTGATCGGCACCTTCGCCCGGCTCGACGACCCGTCGCTGCAGCAGAACGTCTGCTTCCTCTATCACCTGCTCGGCGGCCCGTGGCGGGTCCCGGTCGGCGGGATAGGTGCGGTGACGGCGGGCCTGGCCGCCGCGGCAACAGGCTGCGGCGCCGAAATCGTCACGGGCGCAGACGTTTACGCGGTGGATCCGGACGGTGAGGTGCGGTATCGCCGCGGCGACGACGAGTGTGTGGTCCAGGGCCGGTTCGTGCTGGCCGGCGTCGCCCCGGCGGTGCTGGCCGATTTGCTCGGCGAGCCGCGGCCGGCGAGCGCCTCCGGCGCGCAGGTCAAAGTCAACATGCTGGTGCGACGGCTGCCGCGGCTGCGCGACGACAGCGTGACACCCGAGCGGGCGTTCACCGGCACGCTGCACGTCAACGAGAGCTGGACGCAACTGGACGCGGCGTATTCGCAAGCGGCCGCGGGACGGTTACCCGATCCGCTGCCGTGTGAGATCTATTGCCATTCGTTGACCGACCCGAGCATCTTGTCGCCGGCGCTGCGCGAGTCCGGCGCGCACACCCTGACCGTGTTCGGCCTGCACACGCCGCACGGATTGCCCGGCAACCACGCCGAGGCCGTCCTGGCATCGCTGAATTCCGTTCTGGCCGAACCTATTCAGGACGTGTTGATGAACGACGTCAACGGCCGGCCCTGCGTCGAAACCATTACCACCCGCGATCTCGAACATGCCCTGAACATGCCCGGCGGCAACATCTTTCACGGCGGATTGAGCTGGCCGTTCGCCGACGACGACGATCCGCTGGACACCCCGGCGCGGCAATGGGGTGTGGCCACCGCGCACCCGCGGATCCTGCTGTGCGGCTCTGGTGCGCGCCGCGGCGGGGCGGTGTCGGGCATCGGCGGTCACAACGCCGCGATGGCTGTTCTTGACTCGCGCCGAATGTGGACTTAATGCACGCCCCAAGCGAATTCGCGTAACACAAGCCCACGCTCGACGACTACCGGGAATCGATGGTGGCGTAGCTGCGCTCGGTGTAGCCGGTGTAGATCTGACGGGGCCGTCCGATCTTGGAATCGCCTTCGTCGTGCATCTCCCGCCAGTGCGCGATCCAGCCGGGCAGCCGGCCGAGCGCAAACAACACGGTGAACATCCGGGTGGGGAAGCCCAGCGCCCGGTAGATCAGCCCGGTGTAGAAGTCGACGTTGGGGTAGAGCTTGCGCTCGATGAAGTAGTCGTCGGTCAGGGCCGCTTCTTCGAGTTCCTTGGCGATTGTCAGCAGGTCGTCGTCGCCGCCGAGCTTGGCCAGGATCTTGTCGGCCTGTTCTTTGACGATGCGCGCCCGCGGGTCGTAGTTCTTGTAGACCCGGTGGCCGAATCCCATCAGCTTGACGCCTTCTTCGCGGTTCTTGACCTTGCGGACGAACTCGCGGACGTCATCGTCGCTTTCCCGGATCTGCTCGAGCATCTCCAGCACCGCCTGGTTGGCGCCGCCGTGCAGCGGGCCCCACAGCGCGTTGATGCCGCCGGAGATCGAGGTGAACAGGTTGGCCCGCGACGAGCCGACCAGCCGCACGGTCGACGTCGAACAGTTCTGCTCGTGGTCGGCGTGCAGGATGAACAGCATGTCGAGCGCCCGTACTACCTCGGGGTCCGGCTGGTAGGGCTCGGCCGGCAGCCCGAACGTCATCCGCAGGAAGTTCTCCACCAGCGTCATCGAGTTGTCCGGGTACAGGAACGGCTGACCGACGGACTTCTTGAACGCGTAGGCGGCGATGGTGGGCAACTTGGCCAGCAGCCGGATCGTGGACAGCTCCACCTGGTCGTTGTCCATCGGGTCCAGCGAATCCTGGTAGTAGGCGCTCAACGCGTTGACCACGCTGGACAGCACCGGCATCGGGTGGGCGTTGCGGGGGAAGCCGTCGAAGAACCGCTTGAGATCCTCGTGCAGCATGGTGTGCCGCTGGATTTGCCGGGTGAACTCGACGAGCTGGTCCTTGGTCGGCAGCTCGCCGTAGATCAGCAGATAGCTCACCTCGAGAAACGTCGACTTCTCGGCAAGCTGCTCGATCGGGTAGCCGCGGTAGCGCAGGATGCCGGCGTCGCCGTCGATGTAGGTGATGGCGCTCTTGGTCGACGCGGTATTCATGAAGCCGCTGTCGAAGGTGGTGTATCCGGTCTTGGAGAGCAGCGAGCCGAGCGCGATCCCGTCGGCTCCCTCGCTGGCGTGGACGATCTCCAGGTCCAACTCACCACCCGGGTATTTGAGAGTGGCGGTGTCGTCGGTTGCGGCCACAAGAACCCCTTTGCGCTCTGCTGATGCTGCCTAGGTTGCGTATAGCTGAAGGTAGTCGCTATCGGCGCGGCGCGCCTGACCGGGGTGCTGGCCTGCGGTAGCGGACGAACCCGGGCGCGGCCAGCGCGGCGATTGCCATCCCGACCACCACCAGGGCGCCGCCGCCGGCGGCCGCCGCCGTCGTCCCGACCACCGCCGCGGCGGCACCGTGCACGGCGTCGCCCAGCCGCGGTCCACCCGCGACGACCACGATGAACACCCCCTGCAATCGGCCGCGCAGCTCGTCGGAGGCGGCCTCCTGCAGGATCGTCTGCCGCAAGGCCGCCGAGGCGCTGTCCGCCACACCGCCGAGCGCCATGAACGCCAGCGCCGCCCACAACAGCGGCCCGGCCCTGCGGTGCGCCGCCCCGCTCACCGAGCCGAAGCCGACCATCGCCGCGCCCCACAGCGCGATCGCGACGACGACGGCCAAGCCGTGCCGCCGGATCCGCGGCAACCAGCCGGAGAACACCCCGCCGACGACGACGCCGACCGACATCGTCGCGGCCAGCAACGCCATCGTGGTGCCGCCCTCGACGGGCCCGCCGAAGCTCTCATGCGCCATCTGCGGGAACAACGCCCGCGGCATGCCCAGCACCATCGCGATCAGGTCGACGACGAAGGACATCAACACCACCGTGTTGCCGGCCAGGTAGCGGAAGCCGTCCAGGACCGCCGCGAAACCCCAAGCCGACGGCCCGCCGGCCTGCTGGGCCACCGGCATGGGCGCCAGCCGGAACGTCGCCCAGAGCGGCGCCAGACAGGTCAGCGCGTCGATCAGGTACAGCGCCGACAAGTTGACCCAGCTGAGCATCACCCCGGCCAGCAGGGGGCCAACGATCGCGCCGAACCCGGTCACGGTCATGTTCAGCGCGTTGGCGGCGGGCAATTGATGGCCGGGCAGCATCCGCGGGATGGCCGCCGAGCGGGCGGGCGAGTTGATCGCGTAGAACGCCTGTTGCAGCGCCAGCAGGCACAGCACCACCCACACGTCGTCGAGTCCCAGCGCGGCCTGCAGCCACAGCAGCAGCGACGCGACCGCCAGCCCGCACGAGGCGATGATCAGCAGAACCCGCCGGTCCATCGCGTCGGCCCAGGCGCCGCCCAGCAGACCGAACACGATCAGCGGCACCAGCGCGAAGACGCCGGCGAGCCCGACGTAGCCCGAGTTGCGGGTGAGCGCGTAGATCTGGACCGGGACGGCGAAGATCGTCAGGTTGGCGCCGACGACCGTGACAATCCCGGCCAACCACAGCCGCCGGAAGTCGCCGTTGCGCAGCGGCGTGGTATCCGCAACCAGCCTCCGCATCTAAGGCTGCAGGCGCTCGATACGGCCGTCTACAACGCGAATCCTGTTGTGTACCCGGTTTTCCCGGCCCTGCCAGAACTCGACCACCTCGGGCGCGATGCGGTAGCCGCCCCAGTTCGGCGGGACCGGGATGTGCTCGGTGTCAGCGAAGCGGGCGGTCACCTCGGCGAGTTGCTCGAGTAACGCCGCCCGCGACGCGATCGGCCGCGACTGGTGCGACGCCCACGCGCCCAGCTGCGAGCCGCGCGGTCGCCTCGACCAGTACTCCTGGGTCTCCTGCGGATCGACCTTGGTCACCGGGCCGCGGATATGGAACTGCCGGCCCAGCAGATACCACGGGAAGGTCGCCGACGCGTAGGGAGTGGCGGCCAGCTCCGCCCCCTTGGCCGAGTCGTAGTTGGTGTAGAAGGTGATTCCGCGCTCGTCGATGCTCTTGCACAGCACCGAGCGGCTGACCGGTCTCCCGGCCGCGACGGTAGCCAACACGAACGCGTTGGGCTCGGCGACGCCGGCGTCTTCGGCATCGCGAATCCACTTGCGCAACAGGGCAACCCAACCGTCGGCCAGCCAATCGGTGTCGAGGTCGGGGCTGCCGTCCTTCTCGACGGAGCCGTACTCCACACGCATTGCTGCCAGGTGCTCGTTGTCTGGTCCGGCCACCGCGCCAACGCTACTACCGGCGGGCCGTCGTTCGTTACCGACCGGTAGCGACGGGCCGGGACCGGCGTGCGAGAATTCAGCCATGACTGTGATCCCGGACAATATCCCGGAGAATTTCGTCTCCGGCCTCGACGGAGTGGTGGCCTTCACCACCGAGATCGCCGAGCCGGACAAGGACGGCGGCGCGCTGCGCTACCGAGGGGTGGACATCGAGGACTTGGTGAGCCGGCGGGTCACGTTCGGCGACGCCTGGGCTTTGCTGGTCGACGGCAAGTTCGGCCACGGGCTGCCGCCGGCCGAGCCGTTCCCGCTGCCGATCCACAGCGGCGACGTGCGGGTGGACGTGCAGGCGGGTCTGGCGATGCTGGCGCCGATCTGGGGTTATCAGCCGCTGCTCGACATCGACGATTCCACCGCCCGCGAGCAGCTGGCCCGGGCGTCTGTGATGGCGCTGTCCTATGTCGCCCAGTCCGCCCGCGGCATCTACCAGCCCGCGGTGCCGCAGCGGATCATCGACGAATGTCCCACGGTCACAGCGCGTTTCATGACCCGATGGCAGGGCGAACCCGATCCACGCCACGTCGAGGCCGTCGACGCCTACTGGGTTTCGGCCGCCGAACACGGAATGAACGCGTCGACGTTCACCGCCCGGGTGATCGCGTCCACGGGCGCCGACGTGGCCGCGGCGCTGTCCGGGGCGATCGGTGCCATGAGCGGCCCGCTGCACGGCGGTGCCCCCGCGCGCGTGCTGCCGATGCTCGAAGAGGTCGAACGCACCGGCGACGCGCGCGGATTGGTCAAGGGCATCTTGGACCGCGGCGAGAAGCTGATGGGCTTCGGGCACCGCGTGTACCGCGCCGAGGACCCGCGGGCGCGGGTGCTGCGGGCGACGGCCGAACGGCTGGGCGCACCTCGCTACGAGGTCGCCAAGGCGTTGGAGCAGGCGGCGCTGACCGAACTGCGGGAGCGACGCCCGGACCGCGCCATCGAGACCAATGTCGAGTTCTGGGCCGCCGTGATTCTGGACTTCGCGCGGGTGCCCGCCAAGATGATGCCGGCGATGTTCACCTGTGGACGCACCGCGGGTTGGTGTGCGCACATTCTCGAGCAGAAGAAGCTGGGCAAGTTGGTGCGCCCGTCGGCCATCTACGTCGGCCCGGAGCCGCGCAGCCCGGAATCCGTCGAGGGGTGGGACCAAGTTCGCACGGCGTGACGCCTGACTGATTACTTTTTGTCGGTGGGGTGGTCTATACCGGTGTCTGACCCTATGACCCGAGGAGGCCACCATGGCGATAGCCGTCGAACCTGCACTGTCCCCGCACCTTGTCGTCGACAACGCCGCAGCGGCGATCGACTTCTACGTCAAGGCATTTGACGCCGAGGAGCTGGGCCGGGTGCCCCGCGCCGACGGCAAGCTGATCCACGCCGCGGTGCGGATCAACGGTTTTCTGGTGATGCTCGCCGACGACTTTCCGGAGGTGAACGGCGGCAAGTCGATGACCCCGAAGGCGCTGGGCGGCACCCCGGTCACCATCCACCTGACCGTCACCGACGTCGACGCCAAATTCCAGCAGGCGCTGGACGCGGGCGCCACCGTGGTGATGCCATTGGAGGACCAGTTCTGGGGCGACCGCTACGGCGCGGTCGAGGACCCGTTCGGCCACCGCTGGTCGCTAGGCCAGCCGGTTCGCGAGGTCAGCATGGAGGAGATCGCAGCGGCAATGGGCCAGGAGCAGTCTTAAACAAATTCCCGCAGCCGGTCGGTAAGCCGTTGCCGCAGCGAGGGTTTGGGCGCGCTCGCCGCGGCCGCCAGCATCTCTGTGACCGAGGTGAACTTGTCGCGGGGCCGCTCCTCGGCGCCGCCCCGCGCCACCTCGGCGGCGTCGATGGCGTGCCATCCGGCCGCGTCGACGACGTCGGGCTGGCGAGCGTGCACCAGCCTGGCCAGTGCACGCGGCCCGGCCGCGGGGTCGGACAGCAGGCCCTTGTTGAAGTCGGCGACCAGTGCCTGCACGGTTTGCAGCGAGCAGGACTTGTTGGTGCCGATGAATCCCGTCGGGCCGCGCTTGATCCACCCGGCGACATACGCGCCCGTCACCGGCTGGCCGGTGTCCGGGTCGACGACGCGGCCGCCGTCGTTGGGTACCACTCCGGCGGTGTTGTCGAACGGCAGATCGGCAATCCGCTTGCCGTGGTAGCCGATTGAAGTCAGCACCAGGCCGGCGTCGAGCCGACGGGTCTGGTCGGTCCCGGTGAGCGTGAACTCGATCCCGGTGACGCGGTCTTGGCCGAGGACGCGCGCCGGCGTCAGCTGGTAAGCCAGCCGGATGCGCGGCCGTCGCGCCGGAACCGAGGCCTGGCCGAGTTTGCTGAGAATCTCCAGCTTCTGACGGGTCAGGGCATCGGTGGTGCTGGCCAGGTCTCGTCGCACCAGCTCGTGGTCTTCGGCGTCGAGCACCACGTCGGCGGCGGCGGTCAACCCGATCAGCTCGGGCAGCGTGAACGCCGAGTGCGCCGGGCCGCGCCGCGCGGCGATCACCACCTCCTGCACCCGTGACGCGCGCAGCACTTCCAGCGCGTGATCGGAGATGTCGGTGCGGGCCAGTTCGTCGGGGTCTGCGGTGAGCACGCGGGCCACGTCGAGCGCAACGTTGCCGTTGCCGATGACCACCACCCGCTCGTGGCCGAGATCCACTGGCAGATCGGCGAATTCGGGGTGGCCGTTGTACCACGCCACCACCTCGGTAGCGGTACCCGTGCCGGGCAAGCCCATTCCCTCGATGTCGAGCCGGCGGTCGTTGGGTGCACCGCTGGCGTAGATGACGGCATGGTGGTGGGCGAGCAGGTCCGCGTGGCTCAGGTGCTTGCCGATCTCGACGTTGAGGAAGAACTGGAAACCCCGCCGGGCGGCGACCTTGTCGAACAGCCGGGTGACCCGCTTGGTGGTCTGGTGGTCGGGCGCCACGCCGGCACGCACCAATCCGTAAGGCGTCGGCAGCTTTTCGAACATGTTGACCCGCACCCGCGGCTGGGTGAGCAGCTCGTCGGCGGCATACATCGCCGCGGGCCCGGAGCCGACGATCGCCACAGTCAGCGGGTGCCCGTCCTGGCGCACCTCCGCGGCGGGGATCACCGGGGCCAGCTTCGAGGTCGGCGGCAGCTTCACACCGGCCGGCCGCTCCGGGTAGAACGACGCGTTGATCTCGACGAAGGGCAGCTGCTTGGCATCCAGCCGGGTGTCGGGCGCGATCGCGCCGACCGGGCACGCGCTCACGCACGCGCCGCAGTCCACACACGCATCCGGGTCGATGTAGAGCATCTCCGAGGTGGCAAACCCCGGCTCGTCCGGTGTGGGGTGAATGCAGTTCACCGGACAAGCGAAAACACAGGACCCGTCGTTACAGCACGACTGGGTGATGACGTGCGGCATGGACCCTCTAGGCGACCGCGGTCAGGTGCTGGCGCTGCGGCTCGCTGCGGTACCGCGACGGCTTGCCGTTGATCTTGCAGATCCGCCACACGAGCTTGGCAACGGGATTCATCAGGCCGGTGTCGTGGCAGAGCATCCGCACGTCGCCGAACATGTCGCGCAGCATTTGGCGCGACTCCGGCGAACGGAAGAACACGTCCTTGCGGACCTCGCGCGGAATGTCGAACTCACGCCAGAAAGCCTTGGGCGGCACCACAATTGCCGAGCAGAGGATCCGCATGGTGACCGGCACGTACAGCGACAGCCAGAACCGCTTGCGGCGCGGCAGGTGCGGCAAGCGCTTACGCAGGTATTCATGCGCGAACGAGATGTGGCGGGCCTCCTCGGCAACGTGGATGGCCATCACCCGCTCCATGATCGGGTGCAACTCCTTGCCCTCACGCAGGATGTTCTTCTGCGTGTGGTCGATGGGCTCCTCACCGGCGAGGATGCCGAACCAGAACGGAATGGGCAGCGGGCCGGCAACCAACGGGATCAGCGGCTGGACCCACTTCAGCAGCCGCGGCATGCCGGGCACGTCGGCGCCGATGTGGTTCACCATCTCCTGGAACATCATGGTGTGGTTGCACTCTTCGACCGCTTCGTGCAGGCAGTACCGGTACTCCGGTGACCCGTTGGGCACCCAGAACGCGTACTCCATCAGGCCGCGAATCAGGATCGATTCGAAGTGCAGGCCGACCTTGGCCACGTTCGCCTGGCGCCACATGCCGATCTTGATCTGACGCTCTTCAGGCTGCGCCTTGTACCAGGGGTGGCGGCCCAGCGGGTCGGTAGCGGGCAGCTTCCAGCGCGAGTCGTTCTCGGTGACCGCGAACTCCGGCGAGTTCCAGTCGATGTCGGTGTACGGGTTGAAATTGCGCCGGACAGACCCCTCGGAGAGCGTGCGCAACATCTCGACGTACTCTGTGTCGTCTTGTACTTCCATGTTGCGGCGCCAGCGCTGCACGATTTTCGTCCGAGCCATCGAAGCCTCCCGATGAGGTTTACATTTGGACGTCTTGTGTCTAGACAGTACCGCAGGTATCGCAAACTTTCTAGACCCAACGCACGCACTGTGGCGCAGCCGGGGTCGACGCCATCGATGTGGTCTAGCTCACATTACCGGGGTCACTAGCCTGGTCACCATGGCTGAGACGCTCGCGATCCCCGACGGCATCAAACCCGGCGACGGCCGCTTCGGATCGGGGCCGTCCAAGGTCCGGCCCGAGCAGCTGCAGGTCCTCGCCACCAGCGCCGCCGGGCTGTTCGGCACGTCGCACCGACAAGCGCCGGTGAAGGACCTGGTCGGCCGGGTGCGCACGGGGCTGCGTGACTTCTTCTCGGTGCCAGACGGCTACGAGGTCATCCTGGGCAACGGCGGCGCCACGGCGTTCTGGGACGCCGCGGCGTTCGGGCTGATCGACAAGCGCTCGCTGCATCTGTCCTACGGCGAGTTCAGCTCGAAGTTCGCCGGCGCCGTCACCAAGAACCCGTTCGTCGACGAACCGATCGTCGTCAAGGCCGATCCCGGCAGCGCCCCGGAACCGCAGAGCGACCCGTCGGTCGACGTCATCGCCTGGGCCCACAACGAGACCTCGACCGGGGTGGCCGTGCCGGTGCAACGCCCCGCCGACTCGGGCGACGCGCTGGTCGTCATCGACGCCACCTCCGGCGCCGGCGGGCTGCCGGTCGACATCACCGAGACCGACGCCTACTACTTCGCGCCGCAGAAGAACTTCGCCAGCGACGGCGGCCTGTGGTTGGCGATCTGCAGCCCAGCGGCGCTGGCGCGCATCGAGGCCATCGCCGGATCCGGCCGCTGGGTGCCCGACTTCCTGTCGCTGCCGATCGCGGTCGAGAACAGCCTCAAGAACCAGACCTACAACACCCCGGCCATCGGCACGCTGGTGCTGCTGGCCGAGCAGATCGACTGGCTCTTGGGCAACGGCGGGCTGGATTGGGCGGTCAAGCGCACGGCGGACTCGTCGCAGCGGCTGTACCGGTGGGCGCAGGAGCGGCCCTACACCACTCCGTTTGTCGCCGAGCCGCGGCTGCGGTCCCAAGTTGTCGGGACCATCGACTTCAGCGACGAGGTGGACGCGGCGGCCGTGGCCAAGGTGCTGCGCGCCAACGGAATCGTCGACACCGAGCCGTACCGCAAACTCGGCCGCAACCAGTTGCGGGTCGCGATGTTCCCCGCCGTGGAGCCCGACGATGTCAGCGCGCTCACCGAGTGCATCGACTGGGTGGTCGAAAGGCTCTGACCAGTCTGGCGGCGACCCGCTGAGCTGGGCGGCGTGTCAGCCCGGTCTGGGCCGTCGCCTGCACTAGAGTGCGCAGCAATCGGGTCCGGTTCGGCGGCCCGGAGGAGGTGCCATGCGGGAGCTCAAAGTCGTTGGACTCGACGTCGATGGCAAACACATCATCTGCGAAGGTGACGATCCGGCCGAGAAGTTCAAGCTGCGGGTCGACGACCGGCTGCGCGCCGCGGTACGCGGCGACGGCGCGCGGGTAGCACAAACCCAGATCGACTACGAGGTCCCCAGCATGCTGCGTCCCAAGGAAATTCAGGCCCGCATCCGCGCCGGGGCATCCGTCGAGCAGGTCGCGGCGGCCGCCGGGGTGGACATCGAACGCGTCCAGCGATTCGCCCACCCGGTGCTGCTGGAGCGATCCCGCGCCGCCGAGCTGGCAACCGCCGCGCACCCGGTGCTCGCCGACGGGCCGGCGGTGCTGACACTGCTGGAGACCGTCACCGCCGCGCTGGTGGCCCGCGGCCTCAACCCGGACAGCACCACCTGGGATGCCTGGCGCAACGAGGACGGGCGCTGGACGGTACAACTCGGTTGGAAGGCCGGCCGCTCGGACAACCTCGCGCATTTCCGCTTCGCCCCCGGCGCGCACGGCGGCACGGTCACCGCGGTCGACGACGCCGCCAGCGAGCTGATCGACCCCGACTTCGACCGCCCGCTGCGGCCGCTGGCTCCGGTGGCGCAGCTGGACTTCGACGAACCCGAGCCCGAGCCCGCGCCCGCGGAAGAAGCCGCGCCCGAACCGCAACACCAGCCGGCGCGTGCCCGCCGCCGCAAGCCACCCGTGCCGGCGTGGGAGGACGTGCTGCTCGGCGTCCGCTCCGGCGGGCAGCGCTAACCGGCTCCGACGATCGCCAGCGCGACCAACGCCAACCACGCCCCCGTCACGCCCACGCCCGCGCCCAGCACGAACCAGCGCAACACCGGCGTGTGCCGCCACCCCCACAGCGTCGGCGCCAATCCCCCGGCTGCGACGACGTTGAGTCCGACGGCCAGCAACGGGTGCACGCGCTCCAGGCCGAGACTGAGCACCACGATCGCCACGGCGGTCACCGCGGCGACGAACGTGGCCACCGTCAAACCCGTTGCCCAGGGCGTGGATTCGTCCTTCACGAGCCGAGCCTAACCCGCTCGTAAAAGGCCAGCGCCGCGGCGGTGGCGACATTGAGCGAGTCGGTGCCACGCGACATCGGGATCCGTACCCGCAGGTCGCTTGCCCGCATCGCGGCATGGCTCAGGCCGGGCCCCTCGGCACCCACCAATACCGCCACCGGCTCGTCCCCGACCGTCGACATCGCCGCCGAGAGCGTCATGGCATCGCGGCTCGGCGTCATCGCCAGCAGTCGAAAACCCTTCTCCTGCAACAGCTTCAAATCACCGGGCCAGTTTGTGGCACGGGCATACGGCACCAGCAGGGCATGGCCCATCGACACCCGCACCGCGCGCCGGTAGAGCGGATCGGCGCAGCCGCTGCCGAAGACCACCGCGTCGACGTCGAGGCCTGCGGCGTTGCGGAAGATCGAACCCAGGTTCTCGTGGTCGTTGACGCCCTCGAGCACGGCGACCGTGCGGGCGCCGTCGAGCACTTCGGCCACACTCGGCTCGGGGACCCGGCGCGCCGCGGCCAGCACGCCGCGGTTGAGGTGAAACCCGACCACCTGGGCCATCACCTCGGCGGAGACCCGGTAGTACGGTGCGTCGCAGCCGTCCAGGTCGGCCCGCAGTTCAGCGAGCCGGCGGTCGGTGCCCAGCAACGCCAGCGGCGCGAACCGCGACGCCAGCATGCGCTGCACCACCAGCACGCCCTCGGCGATCACCAGGCCCTTGCCGGTCGGCAGATCCGGGCGGCGATCGACGCTGTTGAGGTCGCGGAAGTTGTCCAGCCGCGGATCGTCGGGATCGCTGACGTCGCAGACGGCGCTCACGGGGTTTCGTCGACGATGGCCAGCATCAGATCGGCGGCGTCGCGCAGGGTTTCGCGGTCGGCGGGGCCCAGACAGGCCAGCCGCTGCGCCAGCCATTCCTGGCTGGCCCGGCGTTCGGCCTCCAGCAGCTCGGCGCCGGCGTCGGACACCGACACCAGGACTTGCCGGCCGTCGTCGGGGTGGGCGACCCGGTCCACGAACCCCAGTTCGGCCAACGACGCGATTACCCGTGTCATCGACGGCGGGCGCACCCGTTCCCGGATGGCCAACGCGCCGGGCGTCATCGGCCCTTCTTTGGCCAACGTCGACAGCGCCGACAGCTGCGACAACGACACCGGCGACTGCGGCCGCCGGAATCGCAGCTGCCGCGACAATCGCATGACTGCCAGCGACAGGTCGCTGGCCAGCCGCGTATCGCCGTCGGTCACAGCGCGAAGGTTACGACACAACCGCACAGGGTCAACACCGAACCACCGCGTCACCGGTCATCGGTTAGCGTGATCTCGATGTCCGAGCCCGGCTCCACACCCAACCCGCCGATGCTTCCGGCCGCGCTGCTGGAGGTGTGGCCGGTCGTCGGGATCGGCGCCCTGGCCTGGCTGGGTGCGACGGTGGCCGCCTTCCTCGTCCCGGGCCTGGACAGCTGGCGCCCGGTGACGCTGGCCGGGCTGGGCGTCGGGCTGCTGGGCACGGGTATCTTCCTGTGGCAGCGCGACGCCGTCCGGCGCGGGGCACGCGGTGCGCAAACGGGGCTCGGGCACTTGCGGACCACCAAATAGGAGGGAACGGTCAATGGCAGCACCGCTATTGCAAGCACAGGTCGACATCAACGCGCCGGTCGCGAAGGTGTGGGAATTGGTGTCGGATGTCCGCCGGATGCCGCAGTGGAGTCCCCAGTGTCGCTGGATGAAGCCGCTCGGTCCGGTGCGCCAGGGCACCCGCACGCTCAACCTGAACCGCCGCAACTTTCTGTTCTGGCCGACGACATGCACGTTCACCGAGGTCATTCCCGAGCAGAAGCTGGCATTCAAGGTCAACGCCAACGGCACCATCTGGAGCTACGAGCTACAGCCGCTCCCGGAGGGCACGCGGCTGATCGAAAGCCGGCACGCCGAGAACGGCGTCAAACCCATCTCGACGATGACGGTGAACGCGCTGCTGGGCGGAGTGGACAGCTTCGAGCGGGAATTGGTCGACGGGATGAACACCTCGCTGGCCAAGATCAAGGCCGCCGCCGAGAGTTAGTCGTCGGGCTTGTCGACGAGGTCGAGTACGCCGTCGTCGTAGGGGTCGTACATCGGCGATCCGCTGCCCGCCGGGGCCGGGGTGTCGGAGTGCGCGCCGCAGCCGTATTCGGAGTCGACGACATGCCCGTCGGCGGACATCTCATTGCCGCACACCCCGAACATCGTGCCCAGCGAGCCGGCCAGCGGCAGGTAGAAGCCGCAGTCGCGACACACCCGCTTGGTCGAGCGTGCCATCGGCGAGCCGGGCCCGTGGTCGCCGTCATGCCAGCGCTGCGCGGCCTGCGCGCGGCCCCAGGCGCTCATCACCCGTCGCCGGCCGAGCCCGAGCTCGACGGCGACGTCGTCAACCTGCGGATCGCCGCTGGCCAGGTAACCGGGCACCAAACGCGGGTCGTCCGGCGGCGGCGCCAGCAGGTCGCCCGGGCTCAGGTCGCCGGGCCGGACCCGCTGATCCCACGGCACCCATTCCGGCGCCAGCAACGCCGTCGGCCCCGGCACCAGCACCACTTCGCTGACGGTGGCGTGGTCGGCACCCGGGTAGGCGGCCACCACGACGGCCCACTGCCAGCCCTGGTAGCCCGGCAGGTGGGCCAGGAACCGGTGGGTGGCGGCGGTCGGATCCTCGTAGCTGACGCCGAGGTAGTCGCCGACCGTGTCGGCGCCGCTGAATTCGGCGACGGCGGCGCGCGCCTGCTCGACGGCACCGGTGAGGATCTGCGCCAGGCCGTCCGCCCACTCGGCCGTGGTCACGCTGTCCGCGGTTTCCATACGTGTTCAATACTGCCGCAGCGGCCCAGTGGCCAGCCACACCGGTCGCCTGCGCGCTCGATCACCGGCGATGGGTGAGAATTGATGCGTGTCCGGACGGCGGCGTGATCAACCCACCCAGCACCCCGGCATGGCCAACTATCCGGCCGACGACACCGGTTACCGTCGGCGGTCGCCGCGCGCCCCGATGCCCAGTGCCAACCGCTACCTGCCGCCGCTGCACCGTGAGTCCGACCCCGGCTCCCGCCGCGAGCCGCCGCCCGCCCCGCGCGGCGCCGAACGCATCACCGTCACCCGCGCGGCGGCGCAGCGCAGCCGCGAAATGGGTTCGCGCATGTACGGATTGGTGCATCGGGCCGCGACCGCAGACGGCGCCGACAAGTCCGGGCTGACCGCGCTGACCTGGCCGGTGGTGGCGAATTCCGCGGTGGACGCCGCGATGGCCGTCGCGCTGGCCAACACGCTGTTCTTCGCGGCGGCCACCGGCGAAAGCAAGGACCGGGTGGCGCTGTACCTGTTGATCACGATCGCGCCGTTCGCGGTGATCGCGCCGCTGATCGGTCCGGCGCTGGACCGGCTGCAGCACGGCCGGCGCGTCGCGCTGGCGCTCTCGTTCGTGCTGCGCACCGCGCTGGCCCTGGTGCTGGTCGCCAACTACGACGGGGTGACCGGTAGCTTCCCGTCGTGGGTGCTCTACCCGTGTGCGCTGGCCATGATGGTGCTGTCGAAATCCTTCTCGGTGCTGCGCAGCGCGGTGACCCCGCGGGTGATGCCGCCGAGCATCGACCTGGTGCGGGTCAACTCGCGACTGACCATGTTCGGTCTGCTGGGTGGCACCATCGCGGGCGGCGCGATCGCCAGCGGCGTCGAGTTCGTCTGCAACCACCTGTTCGAGCTGCCGGGCGCGTTGTTCGTGATCGTCGCGGTGACGCTGGCGGGTGCGTGGCTCTCGATGCGCATTCCGCGCTGGGTGGAGGTGACCGCGGGCGAGGTCCCCGCCACGCTGAGTTATCGCCGGCGCAGCGACCCACTGCACCGCGCGCTTCGACAACCATTGGGCCGCAACATCATTACCGCGCTGTGGGGCAATTGCACCATCAAGGTCATGGTCGGGTTCTTGTTCTTGTATCCGGCGTTCGTCGCCAAGGCCCACGACGCCAGCGGATGGGTGCAGTTGGGCATGCTGGGGCTGATCGGTGCGGCCGCGGCCGTCGGCAACTTCGTCGGCAACTTCACCAGCGCGCGCCTGCAGCTGGGCCGGCCCGCCGTGCTGGTGGTGCGCTGCGCCGTCGCGGTCACGGTGGCCGCGCTGGCCGGGGCGGTGGCCGGCACCTTGGTGGTCGCGACCGTCGCTACGTTGGTCACCTCGGGGGCCAGCGCGATCGCCAAGGCGGCGCTGGACGCCTCGTTGCAGGATGACCTGCCCGAGGAGTCCCGGGCGTCGGCGTTCGGGCGTTCGGAATCGACGCTGCAACTGGCGTGGGTGCTCGGCGGCGCGCTGGGCGTGCTGGTGTACACGGAGTTGTGGATCGGGTTCACCGCCGTCAGCGCGCTGCTCATCCCGGGCCTGGCGCAGACCATCGTCAGCTTTCGCGGCGACTCGCTGATCCCGGGCTTCGGCGGTAACCGGCCGGTGATGGTCGAGCAGGAGGGCGACCGCGCGATGGCGACGCCGCGGTGAAGCGGCTCGTCGTCGCGCTGCTCGCGGCCTTGGTGCTCGCAGCGTCGGCGGCCGCCGGTGTCGGCGCGTGGCTGCTTGCGCGTGGGCACGGCCCGTCGCTGCCTGAGATCAGCGCCTATTCGCATGGCCACCTCAGCCGGGTCGGGCCGTACCTGTACTGCAACGTGCTCGACCTCAACGACTGTAAAACCCCACACGCCCAGGGGGAGCTGCCGGTGAATTCCCGTGACCCCGTGCAGCTTTCGGTACCGGCGGCGATCGGCCGGGCGCCGTGGCGGCTGCTGCGGGTGTACGAGGACCCCGCCAACACCACGACCACCGTCTTCCGGCCGGGCAGCCGGCTGGCCGTCACAATCGCCACCGTCGACCCGCAACGCGGCCGGCTGAGCGGCATCGTCGTGCAGTTGATGACCCTGGTGGTCGATCCTGCCGGCGAGCTACACGACGTCCCGCACGCCGAGTGGTCGGTGCGAACTGTGTTTTAGCGCCGAACGTCGAGTTGTTGGGCAGAATCATCGATTGCGCACAACAAGTCGACGCTCGGCACTCAAAATTGAGCGGGCACCCGTTCGCCCTCGAGCGGCGGCCCTGGCGGAGTGCCGTCACCGAATGGCCTGCCGCCCAAGGCTTCCCGGCCATGCGGGGCGAGCCAGTTGGCCAGATCGGGACCTTTTGGCACGATTCGAGTGGGATTGATGTCGGTGTGCACCATGTAGTAGTGCTGCTTGATCTGGACGAAGTCGACCGTGTCGCCGAAACCCGGCGTACCGAAGAGGTCACGCGCATACGCCCACAGCACCGGCATCTCGGACAGCTTGGAGCGGTTGCATTTGAAGTGCCCGTGATAGACCGGATCGAAGCGGGCCAGCGTGGTGAACAGCCGCACGTCGGCTTCGGTGATGTTGTCGCCCACCAGGTATCGCTGCCGCGCCAGCCGATCGCTCACCCAGTCGAGCGCGGTGAACAACCGGTCGTAGGCGGCGTCGTAGGCCTGCTGTGAGCAGGCGAACCCGCACCGGTATACCCCGTTGTTGATTTCGGTGTAGATCCGTTGCGCTACTTCGTCGATCTCGGCGCGCAACGGCTGCGGGTACAGCTGCGGTGCGCCCTCGCGGTGGTAGGCCGTCCATTCGGTGGAGAAGTCCAACGTGATCTGCGCGAAATCGTTGGTGACCACCGCGCCGGACGGCACGTCGACGATCGCCGGGACGGTGATGCCCTTCGGGTAGTCGGGAAACCGCTTGAAATAGGCGTCCTGCAGCCGCGGAATCTTCAGCACCGGGTCGACACCGCCGGGATCCAGGTCGAACGTCCAACTCCGCTCGTCGTGGGTGGGTCCACAAAACCCAATGGAGATAACCTTTTCCAGGCCCAGCAGGCGGCGCACGATGATCGCGCGATTGGCCCACGGGCAGGCGCGGGCCACGATCAGCCGGTAGCGGCCGGGCTCGACCGGGTAGCCGTCCCGCCCGTCGGCGGTGATGCGGGTCGCGATGTAGTTGGTGTCGCGGGTGAACTCCCCCGACTCGGCCACGTACGCGGCGCTCATGGTTCCGACACGGTCAAGAACCGCCGCGCCAAGTTCTCCTCGGTGGACGGGCCCGGCTCCCAGTGCGCGATCCACGGCCCGGTGCCCTCGGACTGGTCGAGGACCCCCTCCTCCAGCCAGGTGTAGTGCCCCCCCAACACATTTCGGGCCAGGCCCACGTCCGTGCTGTCGGTGTTGGACCACAACGCATGAAACAGCGCCTCGACCCGCAAAGTGGCCTGCTGACAGAACGCGTCGGCCAACTCGTATGCCTGCTCGCCTTCGGCCTGATCCGAAACCCGTTGCGCCTCAGCACGAACACATGCCGCCGCCATGGCGAACAATTCCGCGCCGATGTCCACGACGCGGCCCAGGAATCCCTGCTTTTGCTCCAGCGCGGCCTGCCAGCGTGCCATCCCGTAGAAGGTGTTGCGGGCCAGCTTGCGTGACGAGCGCTCGACAAAGCGCAGTTGCGTTGCCAGCCTGCCGAAGTCGCGGTAGGTGGTGGGCAGCTGACCTTCGCCGAAGACCAGCTGCGGCAACCACTTTGCGTAGAAGCCGCTCGCGCCGGCAGCCGCCTTGGCCTTCTGCCGCACATCGGCCTTCGGGTTGGCCAGATCTCCGGCCGCGGTAAGGTGCGCGTCCACCGCCTCCCGGGCGATCAGCAGCCGCATGATCTCGCTGGAGCCTTCGAAGATCCGATTGATCCGAAGGTCGCGCACGATCTGTTCCACCGGCACTGCGCGCTCACCGCGGGCGGCCAGCGACTCGGCGCTCTCGTAGCCGCGCCCGCCGCGGATCTGCACCAGCTCATCGGCGATCACGCAGGCCATCTCGCTGGACCACAGTTTGGCCAGCGCGGCCTCGATCCGGATGTCGTTGCGGCCCTCGTCGGCCATCTGGCCGGACAGTTCCAGCACCGCCTCCAGCGCGTAGGTGGTGGCGGCGATGAACGAGATCTTGTTGGCCACCGCGGCGTGCTCGCCGACCGGCTTGCCCCACTGCACCCGTTCGCACGACCACTCCCGCGCGATCTTCAGGCACCACTTGGCCGCCCCGGCGGCCATCGCCGGAATCGACAACCGCCCGGCGTTCAGCGTTGTCAGGGCGATCCTCAGGCCGTCGCCTTCCCGCCCGATCAGGTTTTCGCGCGGGACCCGGACTTTATGCAGTCGGGTCAGGCCGTTTTCGATGCCGCGCAGTCCCATGAATTTGTTGCGCCGTTCGACGGTGATGCCGGGGGAATCGGCCTCGACGACGAACGCGCTGATGCCGCCCCGGTGTCCGTCGCTCTTGGGCACCCGGGCCATCACCACCAGCAGATCGGCGACGACGCCGTTGGTGGTCCAGAGCTTGACCCCCTCCAGTTCGTACGCCGCGCCGTCGTCGATCGGCGTCGCGGTCGAGGCCAGCCGCGCCGGGTCGGAACCCACGTCCGGTTCGGTGAGCAGGAACGCCGATATCCCCCCGGCGGCACACCGCGGCAAGAACTTCCGCTTCTGTTCTTCGGTCCCGGCCAGTTTGAGCGGTTCGGGCACCCCGATCGACTGATGCGCGCTCAGCAGCGCACCGAAGCTCGGGTGCACCGACGACGCCATCATCAACGCCCGGTTGTAGGCGACCTGCGACATGCCCAAACCGCCGTACTCGGCGGGAATCTTCATGCCGAAACAGCCGAGATCGGCCAGGCCCTTGACGTACTCGTCGGGAATCTGGGCATCGCGCTCGATGACGGCACCATCGATCGTGCCGAGAAACTCGCGCAGCTTGGCCAGGAAAGCCTCGGTGCGGGCCGCCTCGTCGTCGGACGGGCGTGGAAACGGATGGATGAGCTCCAACGGGAAGCGGCCCAGGAAGAGTTCCTTGGCGAAAGAGGGCTTATCCCAACCGCTTTCGCGCGACTCCTCGGCTACGGCTCTGGCCTGCTCCTCGGTGACCTGTACTTGCTGCGCCATCGGACACTCCCTGGTGTTGCGACACTAGTTTACTCGTCAGTAACTAGTGTTGCCCGTGGCGCACTTCTCTACACGCGCTTTGGCGGAATGGCCGCCGCCGAAGCGTCAGCCGTCGAGCTCTCGGGCCACTGCTCTGACGACCTCGGAGACCCTGCGGGCGGTCTTGCGGTCCGGGTAGCGGCCCTTGCGAAGTTCCGGTTGCACCGTGCTTTCCAGCAACGTGATCATGTCCTCGACCATGCCGTGCAGCTCGTCGGGACTGTGCTTGTGTTCGGCGGCGGGTCCCTCGCGGCGAGCACGGGACAGGCTCGGCGGCGGATCAATCAGCTTGAGGCTCAACGCCTGCGGTCCCCGGCGCCCGGTGGCGATGCCGAACTCGACGCGCTGGCCCGCCTTGAGCCCCTCGACACCCTCAGGCAACGCCGAGGAGCGGACGTAGACGTCCTCGCCGTCCTCCTGTGACAGGAAGCCGAACCCCTTGTCCGGGTCGTACCACTTCACCTTGCCGGTCGGCACTGGTCTCACCTGCTTGTCTGACGGATCCCTACACGACGAAGCGTCCCGCGAGCGCAGGACGCGATGACTGGTGATCCTACTCGGATGCCGTGCGCCCGATCATCCCCGATCGCGGACCATCGTGGCGACCCGCTGCGCCCGGCTCCGCCGCGCTTGCGATCGCACTTGTACTCATCGTGGCGACCCGCTGCGCCCGGCTCCGCCGCGCTTGCGATCGCCACTGGGTAGGCTGGCACTACCGCTGGAGGAAGATATGCGCCTGATCCTGAACGTCATCTGGCTGATCTTCGGCGGCCTCTGGTTGGCCGTCGGCTATCTGCTGGCGGCGCTTGTCTGCTTCCTGCTGATCGTCACCATTCCCTTCGGCTTCGCGGCACTGCGCATCGCGTCGTACACGCTGTGGCCGTTCGGCCGCACCATCGTCGAAAAGCCGGGCGCCGGCACCGGCGCGCTGATCGGCAACGTGATCTGGGTGCTGTTGTTCGGCATCTGGCTGGCCATCGGGCATCTGGCCAGCGCCATCGCGATGGCGGTGACGATCATCGGCATCCCGCTGGCGTTGGCCAATCTCAAGCTGATCCCGGTGTCGCTGGTGCCGCTGGGCAAAGAGATTGTTCCGGTCGACCGTCCGATCCGACCCGAATCGGTAGTGGGATGACAGTGATCGCACTCGGCGTGCCGACGGTGCGCCGCCCCGCAGACGACCCGGGCGTGCACGGGCCCGCGCCCGCCACCGGGCCGCTGGTCGACACGTACGGCCGGGTGGCCACGGACCTGCGGGTGTCACTGACCGACCGTTGCAACCTGCGCTGCAACTACTGCATGCCGGCCGAAGGGCTGGACTGGCTACCCCGCGAGGACCTGCTGCAGCCCGACGAACTGGCGCGGCTACTGCGCATCGCAGTGACGCGGCTCGGCATCACCAGCGTGCGGTTCACCGGCGGTGAGCCATTGCTGGCCCGCCACCTCGAGGACGTGGTGGCGGCGGCCGCCGTGTTGCGCCCCCGCCCGGAGATTTCCCTGACCACCAACGGCCTCGGCCTGGAGCGACGGGCGGCCGCCCTCGCGCGGGCTGGTCTGGACCGGGTCAACGTATCGCTGGACACCGTGGACCGTGACCACTTCGCGGCGATCACCCGCCGCGACCGACTCCCCGACGTGCTGACCGGGCTGGCCGCGGCGAAAGCGGCGGGCTTCGAGCCGGTCAAGGTGAACGCGGTGCTCGACCCGGTGACCGGCCGCCACGACGTCGTCGAGCTGCTGCGGTTCTGCCTCGAACACGGCTACCAGTTGCGGGTGATCGAACAAATGCCCCTGGATGCCGGGCATCAATGGCGCCGGGGCGCTTCGCTGAGCGGCGAAGATGTGCTGGCCGCGCTGCGCCCGCACTTCCGGCTACGGCCCGACCCCGCGCCGCGCGGTTCGGCGCCGGCCGAGCTCTGGCTGGTCGACACCGGCCCGGGCGGGCCGTCGGGCAAGGTCGGGATCATCGCTTCGGTTTCGCACCCGTTCTGCGGGGACTGTGACCGCACCCGGCTGACCGCCGACGGCCAGATCCGCAGCTGCCTGTTCGCCACCGAGGAGACCGACCTGCGCGGGCTGTTGCGCACCGGCGCCGACGACGACGCGATCGAGGCGACGTGGCGTGCCGCAATGTGGGGTAAACCGGCCGGGCACGGCATCAACGACCCCGACTTCATCCAGCCGGCTCGTCCGATGAGCGCGATCGGCGGCTGACCCATGACACAAGTGCCCGACGAACTCACCGGAATCCAGGTCATGGTCCGCTACTTCGCGGCGGCGCGGGCCGCGGCCGGCACCGAGACCGAGACCGCCGCGCTGCGGCCCGGCGCCACCGTCGCCGAGCTGGTCGACACCCTCGGCCGGCACAACGAACGTCTGGCCACCGTGCTGAAGCGGTGCTCGTATCTGTGCGACGGCATCGCCGTCCGCGACCAGGACGCCGTGCTGCAAACAGGCCAGACGATTGACGTGCTGCCGCCCTTCGCCGGCGGCTGACGCCCGTGATTTGCGTCACATAACGGATTGATCACAGCGCGGCAACGGCACGGTTGCGATGGGCTCTGAGCTGCGCAAATCGAACGCTTTCCTGGCGTTTTTGCGAGGCATCGCAGGCGAAAACGCCGCATTCGCTATGACGTGACTCATCCGCCACGACCCGCTACCGTTCTCCGCGGGCTCGCCGAATCTTGTTGAGCGGCAGCCTTCCCCGCTTGTCGCGCCGAGCTCCATCCAGCAGGCGGGGGCCGACGACAACCGTGGATGGAGGCGGGGGACCCAATCAGTCCGCCGTGATCGGACCGGAGCCGTGCGCGGCTCCTTGGGGTGAAGCCACCGAGGTGGCCGGGCAACCTCTCCAGCCCGAACCCGACAGCTGACCTCGTAGGCGCATACAGAGAGGACATCACCGGCGTATGAGTGGACGGCATCGTAAGCCCACGACATCCAGCGTCAGCGTCGCCAAGATCGCCTTTACCGGCGCGGTGATCGGCGGCGGCGGCATCGCCCTCGCAGGCCACGCATCGGCGGCCAGCGACGGCGAATGGGATCAGGTCGCTCGTTGCGAGTCGGGCGGCAACTGGTCGATCAACACAGGCAACGGATATCAGGGCGGCCTGCAGTTCAACCGCGGCACCTGGGCCGCACACGGCGGCGGCGAGTTCGCCCCGGCCGCCAACATGGCCACCCGGGAGCAGCAGATCGCGGTCGCCGAGCGGGTGCTGGCCACCCAGGGTCGCGGCGCCTGGCCGGTATGCGGCCACGGTTTGTCGGGCCCGACACCGCGCACCGTCGTCGCCGACGCTCACGCGAACCCGCCGGAGGACAACCCGGCTCCCGAGGCCGAGCCCGCCGCGCTCGACGCCCCGCCGCCTCCCGACGATGCCCCGCCGCCGCAGGAGGCCCCGCCGGTAGAGCTGGCAGCCGTCGACGAGTCCGTCCCCGCCGACGAGCCGGTCGAGCCCGCCGCTTTCGACGCGCCCGCTCCGGTTGACGAGCCGGCGCCCGTGGACGAGCCCGTCCCGCCGGCAGAGCCCGTCGTGCTCGACGAGGCGCCACCCGCGGACGCTCCCGAAGGGGTTCACGAAGCCCAGTCGGTGAGCACGTGGACCGTCGTCACCGACGCACCGCTGGCCCCCGCTCCGAGCGATCCTGCACCGGCGCTGCCGATCGATCCGGCCGCCGCCGGTTCGGCCGCACACGACCTGCAGGTGCCGACGCAGTTCGCGCCGCTTCTCGACCAGGCGACCAACCTGCCCTCCAACGCCAACGGGCAGCCCGCCACGGCGCCGCAGAACATGGACCCCGGCTACCTCAAGGACTTGTGGCAGGCGATCCAGGCGCAGGGCATCAACGGCAACGACGCGCTGGCCGCGCTGGCCCAGCAGCCGTAGTCAGGCCGAGCCCACCCACTCGTCGGTTCCGTCGGCGAAGAACTGGTGCTTCCACACCGGTAGCCGCGCCTTGATGGTGTCCACCAGATGCGCGCAGGTCTCGAACGCGGCCCGGCGATGGTCGGCGGCCACCGCCGCCACCAGCGCCGCCTCGCCGATCTGCAGGACACCGACGCGGTGGCTGGCTGCGATGGCCCGCACCCCGCTGCTCTGCTCGGCGACCTCGGCCAGCACCTCGGCCATCACCTGTTCGGCCGACGGGTGCGCGGAATACTCCAGCCGCAGCACCTCGCGGGCGCCGTCGTGGTTGCGGATCATCCCGACGAAGCCGACGATCGCGCCGGCGGCCTCATGGCTCACCAGCTCTTCGTGCTCGGCCAGCACAATCGGCTGATCGGTCAGCGCGGCACGCAATACCTGTGCCATCAGTGATCCCCGCCCCCGAGTTGGTCCAGCGCATGGTCCAGCACGTCGGCGAGCACTCCGAGGCCGTCGCGCACGCCGCCGGTCGACCCCGGCAGGTTGACCACCAGGGTCCGGCCGGCCACCCCGCACACGCCGCGCGAGAGCACCGACGTCGGCACCTTCGGCAGCCCCGAGCGGCGGATCGCGTCGGCCAGCCCGGGGATCTCGTAGTCGAGCACTGCCGACGTCTGGGCCGGAGTGTCGTCGCTGGGCGAGATGCCGGTGCCGCCGGAGGTGATGACGACGTCGACACCGGCGCCGACGGCGTCGCGCAACGCCTGGCCAACCGGGTCACCGTCGGGCACCACTGTCGGCTCTACGCGCGAAAAGCCGCGCTTCTCAAGCCATTCGGCGATGATCGGGCCGCACCGATCCTCGTACACGCCGGCCGACGCCCGGGTCGAGGCGATGATGACGCGCGCAGACCGTCCGGCCATCACCGCGTCCAGGTTCCGGTCTTGCCGCCGTCTTTGCGCAGCACCCGGATGTCGTCGATGCGGGCGGCCGGGTCCACCGCCTTGACCATGTCGTAGAGCGTCAGGCCGGCCACGCTGACGGCGGTCAAGGCCTCCATCTCCACCCCGGTGCGGTCGGTGCTGCGCACCGTCGCGGTGATGTCGATGGCCGACTCGCCGACGGTGAAGTCGACCTCGACCCCGGTGAGCGCCAGCTGGTGGCACAGCGGGATCAGGTCGCTGGTGTGCTTGGCGGCCAGAATGCCCGCCACCCGCGCGGTGGCCAGCGCGTCGCCCTTGGGCAGACCCCCGGCCGAGATCAGCGACACCACCTGCGCGGACGTGTGGAACGTGCCGGCCGCGACGGCGGTGCGCTTGGTGGCTCCCTTGTCGGTGACGTCGACCATGTGCGCGGCTCCGCGCTCGTCGATATGCGAAAGCCGAGAAGACGGGGAGCCGGACATCTACCGGTTGACGACGGTGACCGGGTGTACGTAGGGCAGTTCGTCGGACGGCAGCGGGAACACCAGGTCACCGAACGGGGACAGCGCGCCGGTGCGGTCGGTCGCGAGTTCGCTCACCGCGTGTTCGTCGGGGTCGGTGGTCGGCCAGCCTGGGTCGACGTACCTGGTCTTCTTGTCAGCGTTGTCAGCCACGCGGTCCATTCTGACAGGTTGCGAGCGAACTCGGGCCGTCGGGCCGCTGCTTTACGCTGGTCAGCAATGACAGAACACACCCCGAGCATCCCGCTTGGGTCCTGGCTGGCCGACCTGCCCGACGAGCGGCTGGTCCGCCTGCTGGAACTGCGCCCGGATCTTGCCCAGCCGCCGCCGGCCAGCATCGCTGCGCTGGCCGCCCGTGCTCAGGCCCGCCAGTCGATCCGGGCCGCCACCGACGAGCTGGACTTCCTGCGGCTGGCGGTCATCGACGCGCTGCTGGTGCTGCACGCCGATACCGAGCCGGTCCCGGTCGCCAAGCTCGTCGCGCTGATCGGCGACCGCGCGCCCGAAGCCGACGTGCTCGGCGCGCTCGACGACCTCAGGGAGCGCGCCCTGGTGTGGGGTGACGCCGAGGTCAGAGTGGCAGCCGAGGCCGGGGCGGGGCTGCCCTGGTATCCCGGGCAAGCCATCCTCGAGGACGAACCCCACACCCGCGACCACATCACCGCGCTGCTCGATGAACTCGACGACGACGCTCTCCTGGTGCTGGACAAGCTGTCGGAGGGGTCGCCGCTGGGGCGCACCCGAGACGCCGCGCCCGGCGCGCCGCCGGACCGCCCGGTGCCACGGTTGCTGGCCAAGGGCCTGCTGCGCCGAATCGACGCCGACACGGTGATCCTGCCGCGCCAGGTCGGGCACGTGCTGCGCGGCGAGGATCCCGGCCCTTCGCAGCTGACGCCACCTGATGCGGTCGTCACCAGCACCACACCCGGCGATGCCGACGCGGCGGCGGCCGGAGCGGTCATCGACCTGCTGCGCGAACTCGACGTGCTGCTCGAAACACTCAGCGCCGCACCGGTTCCCGAGTTGAGAAGCGGCGGACTCGGGGTCCGCGAAGTCAAGCGGCTGGCCAAGTCCACCGGCATCGACGAGGCGCGGCTGAGCCTGCTTCTGGAGGTGGCAGCGGCGGCCGGACTGATCGCGGCCGGCATGCCCGAACCGCAACCCGAGGACGGCGAGGGGCCCTACTGGGCGCCGACGGTTGCCGCCGACCGCTATGCCGAGGCGCCCACCGCCGAGCGCTGGCACCTGCTGGCCCGCACCTGGCTCGACCTGCCGCGGCGCCCCGGGCTGATCGGCACTCGCGGACCGGACACCAAACCCTATGGGGCACTGTCGGATTCGGTGTATTCCACGGCTGCGCCGCTCGACCGCAAGCTGTTGTTGTCGCTGCTGGCCGAGCTTCCTCCCGGCGCTGGTGTCGACGAAACGTCGGCGTCCGCGGCCCTGGTGTGGCGACGGCCGCGCTGGGGCAAGCGGCTGCGGCCCGGCCCGGTGGCCGACCTGCTCGACGAGGCCCACTTCCTTGGTTTGGTGGGCCGCGGAGCGATCAGCACACCGGGTCGAGCGCTGCTGAACCAAGACGACTCCGTCGTCGACGCGATGAACCGGGCGCTGCCCGAGCCGATCGACCACTTCCTGGTGCAGGCCGACCTGACCGTGGTGGTGCCCGGACCGCTGGAACGCCGGCTGACCGAGGAGCTCGCCGCCGTGGCCACCGTCGAGTCAGCCGGAGCGGCAATGGTCTACCGGATCAGCGAGGCCTCGATCCGGCATGCCCTCGACATCGGCAAAACCGCCGACGGTATCCGTGCGTTGTTCGAGAAGTACTCCAAAACGCCTGTGCCGCAATCGCTTACCTACCTCGTCGACGACGTGGCCCGTCGGCACGGGCAGCTGCGGATCGGCATGGCCACCTCGTTCGTCCGTTGCGAAGACCCGGCGTTGCTGGCCCAGGCGGCGGCCGCGGCCGAACAGCTGGGGCTGCGGATTCTTGCGCCGACGGTGGCGATCTCGCAGGCGCCCATCGCCGAGGTGCTTGCGAAGTTGCGCGACGCCGGGTTCGCGCCTGCCGCCGAGGACTCCACGGGCACCATCGTCGACATCCGCGCCCGCGGCGCGCGGGTGCCCACTCCCCAGCAACGCCGGGCGCCGCGGCCGATCCCCCGGCCGAGCAGCGAGTCGCTGGCCGGGATCGTCGCCGTGCTCCGCAAGGTGACCAGCGCGCCGTTCGCCAACGTCCGCGTCGACCCGGCGGTCGCCATGTCGCTACTGCAGCGCGCCGCCCAGCGTGACGAGACGGTGGTGATCGGCTACGTCGACGCCGCCGGGGTGGCCACCCAGCGGGTGGTGTCACCGATCGCCGTGGTCGGCGGCCAATTGGTGGCCTTCGATTCGACGTCCGGGCAGGCCCGCGAGTTCGCCGTCCACCGCATCACGTCGGTGGTGCCCGAATAATGGGTTCTATGACTGACGGGCCGTTGATCGTGCAGTCCGACAAGACGGTGCTGCTCGAGGTCGACCACGAGCTGGCGGGCGCCGCGCGTGCGGCGATCGCGCCGTTCGCCGAGCTGGAGCGCGCGCCCGAGCACGTGCACACCTACCGCATCACTCCCCTGGCACTGTGGAACGCCCGCGCCGCCGGCCACGACGCCGAGCAGGTGGTCGACGCGCTGGTCAGCTTCTCCCGCTACGCGGTGCCGCAGCCGCTGCTCGTCGACATCGTCGACACCATGGCCCGCTACGGCCGGCTGCAGTTGGTCAAGAACCCTGCCCACGGCCTGACGCTGGTCAGCCTGGACCGCGCGGTGCTCGAAGAAGTGTTGCGGCACAAGAAGATCGCACCGATGCTCGGTGCCCGCATCGACGACGACACCGTGATTGTTCACCCCAGCGAACGCGGCCGGGTCAAGCAGATGCTGCTCAAGATCGGCTGGCCCGCCGAGGATCTGGCCGGCTACGTGGACGGCGAGGCGCATCCGATCAGCCTGCGCCAGAACGGCTGGCATCTGCGCGACTACCAGGAGATGGCCACCGAGTCGTTCTGGTCCGGCGGCTCGGGCGTGGTGGTGCTGCCGTGCGGGGCGGGCAAGACGCTGGTCGGTGCGGCCGCGATGGCGAAAGCCAGTGCGACGACGCTGATTCTGGTCACCAACACCGTCGCCGGCCGGCAGTGGAAACGTGAGCTGATCGCCCGAACCTCGCTGACCGAGAACGAGATCGGCGAGTACTCCGGGGAGCGCAAGGAGATCCGGCCGGTCACGATCGCCACCTATCAGGTGATCACCCGGCGAACCAAGGGCGAGTACCGGCATCTGGAGCTGTTCGACAGCCGCGACTGGGGGCTGATCATCTACGACGAGGTGCATCTGCTGCCGGCGCCGGTGTTCCGGATGACCGCCGATCTGCAGTCGCGGCGCCGGCTGGGCCTGACCGCCACCCTGATCCGGGAGGACGGCCGCGAGGGCGACGTGTTTTCCCTGATCGGCCCCAAACGCTACGACGCGCCGTGGAAAGACATTGAGGCGCAAGGCTGGATCGCGCCCGCGGAATGCGTCGAGGTGCGCGTCACGCTGACCGACAGCGAACGGATGACCTACGCCACCGCCGAGCCGGACGAACGCTACCGGATCTGTTCGACGGCCCATTCGAAGATCGCGGTGGTCAAATCGATTCTGAGCCGGCATCCCGGCGAACAGACGCTGGTGATCGGCGCCTACCTGGATCAACTGGAAGAGCTCGGCGAGGTGCTGAACGCGCCGGTGATCCAAGGCTCGACCAAGACCGCCGAACGCGAGGCGCTGTTCGACGCGTTCCGCCGCGGCGAGGTGACCACGCTGGTGGTGTCCAAGGTGGCCAACTTCTCCATCGACTTGCCCGAAGCATCTGTGGCCGTGCAGGTTTCGGGGACATTCGGGTCGCGACAGGAGGAGGCGCAGCGGCTGGGCCGGTTGCTGCGGCCCAAGGCCGAGGGCGGCGGCGCCATCTTCTACTCGGTGGTGGCCCGCGACAGCCAGGACGCCGAGTACGCCGCACACCGGCAGCGCTTCCTGGCCGAGCAAGGCTACGGCTACGTCATCCGTGACGCGGACGACCTTCTGGGCCCGGCGATTTAGGGCGAGCAGACGCAGAATCGCACTCACGCAAGGCGTTTAGTGCGATTCTGCGTCTGCTCGCGCGGTAGCTAAGTTAGAGCGAGACGATGGTCGCCGACGCTGTGCCGGGAGCCCCGTACACCTGCGCCAGGCCGACGCGTGGGTTGCCGGGCACCTGACGCTCGCCCGCCTCGCCCCGCAGCTGGCGCACCAGCTCATGCATCTGCCGAAGGCCCGATGCGCCGATGGGCTCACCGTTGGCGATCAGACCGCCGTCGGTGTTGATCGGCATCGAGCCGTGGATCTCGGTGGCGCCGTCGGCCAGCAATTTCTCCTGCTCACCGTCGGCACATAGGCCCGTCTCGGCCATGTGGATGACCTCGTTACCGGCGTCGGTGTCCTGCAGCTGGGCCACGTCGACATCCTCGGGCCCGATACCCGCCGCCTCGTAGGCCGCCTTGGACGCGTAAACCGTTGGGGAGACGTCCTCTTCAACGGGCGCGAAGGTGGCGTGCACCTCGTAAGCGCCGTAGCGGCGGGTGCGGATTTCGCAGGCTCGCACATAGACCGGTTTATCCGTGTACTTGTGCGCGATGTCGGCCCGGCACATCACCACCGCGGCCGCACCCTCGTCGGGCGCGCAGAACATGTACTGGGTCAAAGGGTAGTTGAGCACGGCCGAGTTGAGGATCTCTTCCTCGGAAAGTGCCTTGCGGCGGAACGCATTTGGGTTCAGCGCGCCATTGCGATAGTTCTTGGCCGCCACCTTGGCCAGCGTGGCCTGCGAGATGTTGTGGTCATGCAGGTACTTGTTGGCCTTCATCCCGAAGAACTTGGTGGTGACGAACTGCCCGTTCTGGGCATACCACTGCGGCAGCGCCAGCTTGGCCGGGTCGTCGGTGAACGCACCGCGCGGATGCTTGTCCAGCCCGATGGCAATGCCGATGTCGTACTTGCCCAACCGGATGGTGTCGGCGGTCTGCTGGATAGCGCTGGCCGCGGTGGCGCAGGCGTTGAACACGTTGGTGAACGTGATCCCGGTCAGGCCGACTAGGCGGGTCACGGCGTCGGGGTTGGACACCTCGTGGCTACCGCCGAACCCGAATTGGATGTCCTTCCATTCCACACCGGCATCGGTCAGCGCGGCTTGGATGGCCTCGGCGCCCATCTGCATCGCCGTCTTCGCGAACCTGCCGAAGGGATGCAGGCCCACGCCGATGATCGCCACATCGTTCATTTCCCGGCTCCAATCGGTGCGAAGGCGAACGTGACGATCTCGTTGCCCTCGTCGTCGGTGGTGAACGGCACCATGGTCAGCTCGACGTCCATGTCGAACTGCAGCTTGTCCGGATCGTTCTCGGTGAGCCGGCCCTCGACGCGAATCACGTCGCCAAGTTGGACCAGCCCGACACCGAACGGGACGAAATCCTTACCCGTCGGGCCGGCGTAGGGCGGTCCCGGTGGGAAGCCCTGGGTGGTCCAGGCCACCAGGGTTCCGCGCCGCGGCAGCAGCAGCTCGGACATCTCGGCGGCGCTGCATCGCGGGCAACGCTCCTGCACCGGGAAGGTGGTGGCCCCGCACGCGCCGCATTTACTGCCGATCAGCTGCGGGTTGTCGTCGGGCCAGGTCGAAATCTCAGGCGCCAGTGCCTTCTGCATACCCGAACGGTACAACAGCGTTGGGCAAAAACGGAAACCCCATTCTCCTACGTCAGGGCGGGTATCACCTCGCGCTCGAAGAGCTCGATGCTCGAGCGGTCGTAGGCGGCTTCGGGGAAGTAGCAAATGACGTACTGGCAGCCCAGCCCGCGCAGGCGCGCCAGCCGTTCGATCACCTGCTCGGTGGTCCCGGTCGCCGACTCGGGCCCGCTGGTGCCGGCGATCATCGCATCCGCCGCCGATTCGGGTACATAGCCAACCAGCCGGTCGCGGATCTGCCGCTGGCGGTCGGTGACCTCCGCCTCCGAAGCACCGAGTACGGCATTGACGTTGACCGAGCGCACGATCGCGTCGAAATCGGTGCCCACGTCGCGGCAGTGTTGCGCGAGCACCTCGGACTTGTGGGCGAAAGCTTGCGGCTCAGGCGTGAAATTGGTGTATTGGGCGTATTTGGCCGCGATCCGCAGCGTCACCTTCTCCCCGCCGCCGGCGATCCAGAACGGAATCCCGCCCTCCTGCAACGGTTTCGGCGCAACGATCGCGCCGTCGACCTGGTAGTGCTCACCGGCGAAGCTGACCTTGCCGTCGCGCCAGGCGTCGCGCATGATCTGCACGCCCTCGTCGAGGCGCCCCAGGCGCACCTTCGCCGACGGAAAGCCGTAACCGTAAGCGCGCCATTCGTGTTCGTACCAGCCGCCGCCGATGCCCATCTGGATGCGGCCGCCGGAGATGACGTCGGCGGTGGCGGCGACCTTGGCCAGGTAGACCGGGTTGCGATAGCTCATCGCCGTGCACATCTGGCCCAGCTTGATCCGCGACGTCGTCGCCGCATACGCCGACATCAGCGACCACGCCTCGTGGGTGGCCTCCCCGGTCGGCATCGGCACGGTGTGAAAATGGTCGTACACCCACAACGAATCCCACGCGCTGTCGTCGGCGTAGCCGGCCAGATCGCGCATCACCGCCCAGTGTTTGTCGGGTTCGATCCCGACCAGATCCAGCCGCCAGCCCTGTGGAATGAAAAGTCCGAAGCGCATAGCTGCCGACTCTAAACCCGTCAGAGACCCAAGGCGGCGAGCGCAGCTTCGACCGACGCGGCGCGTACCTTGTCGACCGGCCCGTCGAAGAAGTGGATACAGCAGTCCTGCAGCCCGCCCAACGCGATCACCGCCCGGGCCGCTTGCTGCAGCGTCGGCTTGGGACCGAACACCAACCGGCCCAGCCGTTCCCGCCACGCCAGCACCATCTCGATCAGGCCGAGGTCTTCCAGGATCGCGAATTCCGCCAGCACCACAACGAGATCCCGCCGGTGCCGGTAATGGAAGTCGAAGTAGCCCTCGAGCAATTCACGCACATCGACCACGCCGCGGGCTTCTTGATCGGCGACGAACTGCTCCCCGTCGTCGATCAACGGCTGCACGATGCTGCGGACCAGCTCCTCACGCGAGGTGAAGTGGTAGTACAAGGCCGGTTTGGTGATGCCCAACCTGTCGGCGATGTCCTGCAGGCTGGTGCGCTGCACACCTTGCTGCGCGAACAGCTCCCGGGCGACTTCTTGAATGCGCTCCCGGGTGTCCGAGCGGGGTCTGCTCACCGCGCCAGTTTATCTGACCTACCGATAAGTAAACCCGCGTGCTACGCTTACCGATCGTTAAGTAAGGAGGTGCAGCATGCGGGTTCTGATCTCGGGCGCGAGCATCGCCGGCCCGGTACTGGCGTACTGGCTCGACCGGTACGGGTTCGACGTGACAGTCGTCGAGCGAGCGCCGACGTTGCGCAAGACCGGTGGCCACGCCGTCGACTTGTTCCGGCCGGCCATGGAGATCTCGGAGAAGATGGGCGTGCTGCCGCGCATCGAGGAACGCGCCACCGAGACGACGCGACTGAGTATCTACCGCGGGCGCGCTGCGGAGCCGATCCGTGTCGACCTCACCAAGCTCTACCGCGCCGCCTCCGACCGCCACGTCGAGATCATGCGCGACGACCTCAGCGAAATCTATTACGGCGCAGCCGATGTCGAGTATCTGTTCGGCGACTCGATCACGGCCATCTCCGCCGACGGCGAGGTGACCTTCGAGCACGCGGCACCGCGCCGGTTCGACGTCGTGATCGGCG
This sequence comes from Mycobacterium kyorinense, assembly GCF_002101735.1. Taxonomy (GTDB): domain Bacteria; phylum Actinomycetota; class Actinomycetes; order Mycobacteriales; family Mycobacteriaceae; genus Mycobacterium; species Mycobacterium kyorinense. Next base: position 77,775 of record NZ_LQPE01000085.1, read on the forward strand.
CCGACGGGCTGCATTCCAACGTCCGGCGGCTGGTCTTCGGCGACGAGGCCGGCCTGACCCGCTACCTCGGGGGTTACCTGGCTGTGGCGTCGGCACCGAAAACGCTTGCGCCCGAAGGCGAGATGGTCGTCCAGATCGATGTCGGTCGCCTCGCGGGGACGTACAGCGCACGGCATTTGGACGACGCGCGGGTGCTGTTCATGTTCCACAGCCCCGAACTGGCCTACCACCATCGAGATGTGCAGCGGCAGAAGGACTTACTGCGCGAGGCGTTCGCGGGAATGCATCCACGAGTGGACGGCTGGCTCGACCAGCTCGACACCACGCCGGCGTTCTACTTCGACTCGATCACCCAGCTACAGACCGACAGCTGGTCGCGCGGACGGGTCAGTCTTGTCGGCGACGCCGGCTACTGCCCGGGACCGGCGGTCGGCGGCAGCACCAGCCTCGCGGTAGTCGGCGCCTACATGCTGGCCGGCGAGCTGGCGCAGGCACGCGGCGACTACGAGCGCGCATTCGCGGCCTACGAACAGCGGATGCGCGAACCGGTGCGCCACAGCCGCGCTTTCGCGCGTGCCGCCGCCAAGACCGTCGTGCCCGGTTCGGCCGCCGCGCTGTGGGTGGTGACGCGGGGCGCGCAACTGGTGTCGGCGCTGCCGAGTCCGGTCAGCCGCGCCGTCGCCAAGCTCAACACCAAAGGTGTGCGCATGCACGACTCGATACCGGTGCCCGACTACGGTGCCGGCGTTTGGCAGCATTGACGCATGGAGCTTTCCGGTGTCGGAATATGGAGCAGCCAACTGCGCTACGGCGACCCGGCCGAATCCGCCGAGGCCGCAGCCGAATTGGACGAGCTCGGGTTCGACGCCCTGTGGATTCCCGATGTCGGCGGGCCGGTCCTGGACGCAGTCGAACGCCTGCTGGCCGCAACCAAACGGACCGTGATCGCGACCGGCATCCTCAACCTGTGGATGCACGGGCCGGCTGACGTCGCGGCCTCCTATGCGCAGCTGACCGCCGCGCACGGGGAGCGCTTCCTGCTGGGGATCGGCGTCAGCCACGCGCCGCTCATCGGGTCGGATCGCTACCGCAAGCCGCTGGCGGCCACCGCATCGTTCCTGGACGGGCTCGATGCCTCGGAACAACCGGTGCCGCCCGAAAATCGGGTGCTGGCCGCGCTGGGTCCAAAGATGCTGACGCTGGCGGCAAACCGGGCCCGCGGCGCCCATCCCTACCTCGTCACGCCCGAGCACACGGCTACTGCCCGCTCGGTTTTGGGTACCGGCCCACTGCTGCTGCCCGAACAGACGGTGATCCTCACCGACGACCCCGACCAGGCCCGCGCCATCGGAACCGATTGGCTGCGCCCGTATTTGGCCTTGCCGAACTACGCCAACAACCTGCTGCGCAGCGGATTCACAGCCGATGACCTGGCGCAGGTCAGTGATCGGCTCTTCGACGCGATCATCGCCTGGGGCGACGAGGAGGCCGTCGTGCGCCGAGTCGACGAGCATCGCACGGCCGGCGCCGACCATGTCTGCCTGCAAGTGTTACTGCCCGACCCGCAGGACTTCCCGCGTGAGCAGTGGCGGCGAATCGCAGCCGCCTGCATTGGCTGACCCTCCCGGCTAGCCTCGGGTCATGCCCCTGTCGAAGGACGAACGCGAAGAGTTTCTTGCCGAACCACACATCGCGGCGCTGTCGGTGTATGCCGGCGACAGCCGCGGCCCGTTGACCGTCCCCATCTGGTACCAGTACACACCCGGCGGCGAGCCGTGGGTGCTGACCGGAGCCGGCTCACGCAAGACGCGCCTCATCGAGGCCGCCGGCTACTTCTCGCTGATGGCCGAACGGCTCGAGCCGACGGTGCGGTACGTCGCGGTCGACGGCCCGGTGAGCCGAATCGAGCCCGGCACCGACGACCACCTCGTCGAGATGACCCGCCGTTACATGCCGCCGGAGAAGGTGGAGCCCTACCTCGACTACGCGCGCAACGAGCTGGGCGAGAGCGTCGCAATCTATCTGCAGCCGCAACATTGGCTTTCCGCTGACCTAGGAGGACTGTGAGATGGCTTCTCGGCACTTATTGTTTCGGGTCTTCTACGCGCTCGGATTCACTCCGTGGGACGGTCATCCGCTCTCGGCGAAGCTGCGAGATCTCGTCGAGGGAACCGACACGCCGCCCGGATCGGCGCTCGACGTCGGATGCGGCACCGGAGACACCTCGATCTACCTTGCCCAACACGGATGGCAAGTCACCGGGGCGGACTTCACGCCAAAGGCTCTGGACAAGGCGCGTGCCAAGGCCGGAGCCGCGAACGCTGCCGTCAACTTTGTCCACGCCGACGTCACGCACTTGCGTCAGGCTGGAATCACCGGGCCCTTCCAGTTGATCGTCGACAACGGCTGCTTTCACGGCATGAGCGCTGCCGATCGTGACCTTTATGTCCAAGAGATCAGCGCGGCGGCCGCCCCCGGCGCGCGCCTGCTGATGATCGCATTCAAACCCAGCGGCGGCCCCGGGCCGGCAGGAGTCGAACAGGCGGAGATTGAGCGCCGATTCACACCCGCATGGGCGCTGCTGTCGGCGGACGATGAACCGCAGTGGACGCCGCAGGGCGGAATCGCTGGCAGGTTTGCGGCCCGATTTAAAGCCCGCAGCTACATATTGCAGCGCCAGTAGTTGCGCGAGCAGACGCAGAATCGCATTGCGAGCGCACCTCGCGTGCGATTCTGCGTCTGTTCGCCGAACCTTAGGTGAGCGACGCCGGCGGGAGGAACCGGTCGCCGTACTTGGCCGCCAGCTCGCGGGCGCGGGCGACGAAGGCTTGCTTACCCGTGCCGTGCGCGCCCTCATAGCCGACCACGAACTGCGCGGTGCCACCGGTCCACGGCGGAAAGCCGATGCCCATGATCGAGCCGATGTTGGCGTCGGCGGTCGACGTCAGCACGCCCTCGTCGAGGCACTTCTGGGTTTCCAGCGCCTCGGCGAACAGCATCCGGTCGATCATGTCCTGCAGCGGCGGCTGCGACGAACCGGAGTTGAACGTCTCGCGCAGCCCCGGCCACAGGCCGACCCGCTTGCCGTCGGCGTACTCGTAGAAACCCTTGCCGGACAACCGGCTTGGCCGGCCCAGCTCGAGCATCTTCTCGACGACGGCCTCGGCCGGGTGCGGCTCGTACGTGCCGCCGGCGTCCTCGACACCCTTGCGGGTGGCGACCGCGATCTTGTGCATCAGCTCCATGTTGAGCTCGTCGGAGAGCTGCAGCGGCGGCGCCGGGTAGCCGGCCTGCGAGCCGGCGTGCTCGATCGACGCAGGCTCCACACCCTCGCCGAGCATCGCCAGAGCTTCGTTGACGAAGGTGCCGATCACGCGGGAGGTGAAGAAGCCGCGGCTGTCGTTGACCACGATCGGGGTCTTGCCGATGGCCAGCGTGTAGTCGAACACCCGGGCCAGCGCCTCGTCAGATGTCTTCTCGCCCTTGATGATTTCGACCAGCGGCATCTTGTCGACCGGCGAGAAGAAGTGGATGCCGATGAAGTCCTCTTGGCGCTTGACGCCGGTCGCCAGACCGGTGATCGGCAGCGTCGACGTGTTGGACCCGAGCAGCGCGTTGGGCTCGACGATGTCCTCGATTTCCTGGAACACCTTGTGCTTGAGTTCCTGGTTCTCGAACACCGCCTCGATCACGAAGTCCACGCCGGCCAGGTCCGCAGCGTCTCCGGTCGGCTTGATCCGGTCCAGCAGCGCCTTGGACTTCTCCTCCGTCGTGCGACCGCGCTCCAGTGCCTTGGCCTCCAGCTTCTCCGAGTAACCCTTGCCCTTCTGCGCGGCTTCCAGGCTGACGTCCTTGAGCACCACGTCGAAGCCGGCCTTGGCCGACACGTAGGCGATCCCGGCGCCCATCATCCCGGCGCCCAGCACGCCGATCTTCTTGATCGGGGTCTTGCCGATGCCGTCGGGCCGTGAGCCGCCGGAGTTGATGTGCTGCAGGTCGAAGAAGAACGCCTGGATCATGTTCTTGGCCACCTGAGAGGTGACCAGCGAAGCGAAATAACGGCTTTCGATGCGGGTGGCGGTGTCGAAGTCGACCTGCGCGCCCTCGACCGCGGCCGCCAGGATGGCCCGCGGCGCCGGCATCGGCGCGCCCTTGAGCTGCTTGCGCAGGTTCGACGGGAACGACGGCAGGATCGCCGCCAGCGACGGCGAGCTCGGGGTACCGCCAGGCATCTTGTAGCCCTTGGCATCCCACGGCTGCACGTGCGCATCCGGGTTGGCCTTGATCCACGCTTTGGCCGCGGGAACCAGCTCCTCGACCGTCGGCAACACCTCGTCGACCAGACCGACCTCCTTGGCCTTGGCCGGCTTGAACCGGGTGCCCTGGGCCAGCACCGTCACAAAAGCGTTCTGAATACCCAGCATTCGCACGGTGCGGGTCACCCCACCGCCACCGGGCAGCAGACCCAGCGTCACCTCGGGCAGCCCGATCTGGCTGCCCTTGACGTCGGCGGCAATGCGGTGATGACACGCCAGCGCGATCTCCAGGCCGCCGCCCAAAGCAGCGCCGTTGATGGCGGCGACGACGGGCTTGCCGAAGGTCTCCAGGGTGCGCAGATCCTTCTTGACCCGCTCGACGGTGTCGAAGAACTGTCCCGCGTCCTCGGGCCGCGCCTTGACCATCGCGGTCAGGTCACCGCCGGCGAAGAAGGTCTTCTTGCCACTGGTGATCACCACACCGGTGATCGAGTCCTTCTCGGCGACAAGGCGTTCCACGGCCTTGCCCATCGACTCGATGTAGGCCTCGTTCATCACGTTGGCCGACCCCGACGGGTCGTCCATGGTCAGCGTGACGATGCCGTCGGAATCCTTGTCCCACTGGATGGTGTTCTCAGTCATGGTCTTAAACCCTCTCGATGATGGTCGCGACGCCCATGCCGCCGCCGATGCACAACGTGACCAGCGCACGCCGCGCCCCCCGTCGCTCCAGCTCGTCGACCATGGTGCCCAGGATCATCGCCCCGGTGGCGCCCAGCGGGTGACCCATCGCGATCGCGCCGCCGTTGACGTTGAGCTTCTCGTCGGGAATGTTGAGGTCCTTCTGGAACTTCAGCACCACCGACGCGAACGCCTCGTTGAGCTCGAACAGGTCGATGTCGTCGACCGTCAGGCCGGCCCGGTCGAGCACCTTGCGGGTGGCCGGGGTGGGCCCGGTCAGCATGATCGTCGGCTCGGCGCCGCTGGTCGCGGTCGCCACGATGCGGGCCCGCGGGGTGAGACCTTGTGACTGGCCGGCCTTTTCACTACCGACCAGCACCAGCGCGGCGCCGTCGACAATGCCGGAGCTGTTGCCGCCGGTGTGGACGTGGTTGATCTTTTCCACCCAGTGGTACTTCTGCAGCGCCACGTCGTCGAAGCCGCCCAGTGCCGCAACACCTTCGAAAGCGGGCTTGAGCTTGGCCAGGCCCTCCATCGTCGTGTCGGGGCGCATGTGCTCGTCGTGGTCGAGGATCAGCAGACCGTTCTGGTCGCGGACCGGCACCACAGACTTGGCGAAGTAGCCGCCCGACCAGGCCGCCGCGGCCTTTTCCTGGCTGCGCAGCGCGTAGGCGTCGACGTCTTCCCGCGAGAACCCCTCGATGGTCGCGATCAGGTCAGCGCCAATACCTTGCGGGACGAAGCCCAAGTCGTAGTTGGTTGCCGGGTCCAACGCCCACGCCCCGCCGTCGGAGCCCATCGGCACCCGGCTCATCGACTCCACACCGCCGGCCAGCACCAGGTCGTCCCAGCCGGAGCGCACCTTCTGCGCGGCGGTGTTGACCGCCTCCAGGCCCGAGGCGCAGAACCGGTTGAGCTGCACGCCGCCGGTGGTGTCGGGCAGGCCGGCGGCCAGCACCGCGGTGCGGGCGATGTCGCCGCCCTGGTCGCCGACCGGCGAGACCACACCGAGGATGACGTCGCTGATCAGCGTCTCGTCCAGGTCGGGGAAGCGCTTGCGCAGTTCGTCGATCAGGCCGACCACCAGGTTCAGCGGCTTGACCTCGTGCAAAGACCCGTTTTTCTGCTTGCCGCGCGGTGTGCGGATGGCTTCATAAATGAAGGCTTCTTCGGACATGCCCGTCACCCTAACAGGACGGCCGATCAACCTGTTGGTTGGGCGGCCGCGGCGCCCAGCGTGCGGCTGGCTGCACGCTCGGCGTCCTAAGCTCGACGACCATGACGGTGTCGCGACTGCGGCCATACGCGACGACGGTGTTCGCCGAGATGTCGGCGCTGGCCGCGCGCATCGGTGCGGTCAACCTCGGGCAGGGTTTCCCCGACGAGGACGGCCCGCCGGGGATGCTCAAGGCCGCGCAGGACGCCATCGCCGACGGGGTCAACCAGTACCCGCCGGGCATCGGTGTCCCAGAGCTGCGCCACGCGATCGCCGCGCAACGCAGGCGGCATTTCGGCGTCGACTACGACCCCGACACCGAGGCGCTGGTGACCGTCGGGGCCACCGAGGCGATCGCGGCCGCGGTGCTCGGGCTGGTCGAGCCCGGCGACGAGGTCATCCTGATCCAGCCGTTCTACGACTCCTACTCGCCGGTGGTGGCGATGGCCGGCGCGCAGCGGGTCGTGGTGCCGCTGGTGCCCGACGGCCGCGGGTTCGCCCTGGACACCGCCGCGCTGCGGCGTGCGGTGACGCCGCGCACCAGGGCGTTGATCGTCAACTCGCCGCACAACCCGACAGGCATGGTGCTGACGGCGGAGGAACTCGCGGCCATCGCCGAAATCGCAGTCGCCGCAGACTTACTGGTCATCACGGACGAGGTCTATGAGCACTTGGTCTTCGACGGCCGCGAGCATCTTCCGCCGGCCACCTACGCCGGCATGGCCGAGCGCACGATCACCATCTCCAGTGCCGCCAAGATGTTCAACTGCACCGGCTGGAAGATCGGATGGGCTTGCGGCCCAAGCGAACTCATCGCCGGTGTGCGGTCGGCCAAGCAGTACCTGAGCTATGTGGGCGGCGCGCCGTTTCAGCCGGCCGTGGCGCACGCCCTCGACACCGAGGACCATTGGGTGGGCGCGCTGCGCACGTCGCTGCAGCAACGGCGTGACCGGCTGGCCAATGGCCTGGCCGAAATCGGCTTCGAGGTTCACGACAGCGCGGGCACCTACTTCCTGTGCGCCGACCCGCGACCGTTGGGCTACGACGACAGCACGGCGTTCTGCGCCGCCCTGCCCGAACGCGCGGGTGTGGCGGCCATCCCGATGTCGGCATTCTGCGACCCGGCGGTCGGCGGGCCGTGGAATCACTTGGTGCGCTTCACCTTTGCCAAGCGCGACGACACACTCGACGAAGCCATCCGCCGGCTGGCAACCCTACGCCGGCCCTAGCCGCCCATCACCCGCTTACGCAGGCCCTCGGTCGCGGTGCCCAACACGATGTTGCTGGCCCGCTTGACGAGGAACTCCGGAACCGGCCCCGACGGTTCGACCGTGATCGCGAAACGCACCCGCGTCTTGTCGACGCCTTCACGTTGCAGCGTGTACTCGACGTGCTGGCCGCGCTGCTGGAAGGTCTCTTCGGCATCCCAGACCACCCAGTCCGGGCCCCAGTGGTATTCGAGGATCTCCTTGTCGACCAGCCCGAAAATCTTGATGGTGGCCCGCACGTGGTGGGGCCGGCCGTCTTCGTAGCGGTCGAGCACCTCGACGCGTTTGTGCACCGGCGACCACGACGTCAACGTGCTGATGTCGGCCAGCGCCTCCATCACCACCTCCGGCGGTGCGTCGATGACGATTTCCCGTGACGCTCGGACGGCCACGTCGGCGCCTAATTCCGCCGATCCGAACCGACGGCACCCGTGACACGTCTGCGCAGTCCTTCGGTCGCGGCGTTGAGGATCTTCTTGCGGGCCCGGTTGATGAGGAACTCCGGCAGCGGCGCCGACGGTTCCAGCGTGACGTCGAAGCGCACGCGTGTCTTGTCGAGTCCCTCACGGCGCAACGTGTACTCGACGTGCTGGCCGTGCTGATGAAGGGTCTTCTCGGCGTCCCACACCACCCAGTCAGGACCCCAGTGGTATTCGAGCACTTCCTTGTCGACGATGCCGACCACCTTGACGGTGACCTTCACGTGGTGCGGCCGGCCGTCGGGATAGGTGTCGATGACTTCGGCGCGCTTGTGTACCGACGACCAAGACGGCACCGCGCCAATGTCGGCCAGCGCCTCCATGATTGCTTCCGGCGGCGCGTCGATGACAATTTCCCGCGATGCTCGTACGGCCACTGTCCCCAACGTAGCCCCGCGGCCGCGCGCAGACGGCAGATCCGCGATTACCAGCCGATTTCGTCCAACGGTGTGGTGCCCGCCGGCGGCGCCCCGACGGCTGCGGCCGGGGTGCGGGAGAACCGCGGCGCCGGCGCCGCCTGCTCGACACCGTGGGCGCGGATCACGGTGGCGCGTGCGGTCATGTGCGGATCGGCGGCCGCTTCGCTCCACGTCAGCACCGGGGTGACGCACGCGTCGGTGCCCGCGAAAATCTCGGCCCATTCGTCGCGGGTCTTGGTGGCGAACCGCTCGGTGAACATCTCGAGCATGTGTGGATACGACCCGATCTCGAGTTGACCGGGCACCTCGTCGGCGCAGAAGCCGAGCCCGGCCAGCAATGCGGCGAAGAACTGCGGCTCGATCGCGCCGACGGCCACGTACTTGCCGTCGGCGGTCTCGTAGCAGCGGTAGAAGGGGGCGCCGCCGTCGAGCAGGAACGACTCGCGTTGGTCGCGCAGCGCGCCGGTCGACTTCATGGTCCACATCATCTGCGCCAGCACGCTCACGCCGTCGACCATCGCGGCGTCGATCACCTGGCCTCGCCCCGAGCGCTCCCGTTCGTACAGCGCGGCGACGATGCCCAGCAGCACGAACATCGACCCGCCGCCGAAGTCGGCCACCAGGTTCAGCGGCGGCATCGGCGGCCGGTCGCGGTAGCCGAGCGCCGACAGCACGCCGGTCTGCGACAGGTAGTTGATGTCGTGGCCGGCCGTGGCGGCCCGCGGCCCGTCCTGGCCCCAGCCGGTGATCCGCGCGAAGATCAGCCGCGCGTTGACCGCCGCGCAGTCGTCGGGACCGATCCCGAGCCGCTCACAGGTGCCGGGCCGAAAGCAGTCCAGCAGCACGTCGGCCTTGGCGACCAAGTCCAGCAACAGCTGCGGCTGCGTCTTGACGTCGAGGTCGACGCTCCGCTTGCCGCGGTGCAGCAAGTCGCGATCCTCGGCCGGCATGCTGAGCCCACCCGGCCGGCGCACCCGCACCACGTCGGCGCCGAGGTCGGCCAGCACCATGCCGGCGTGCGGTCCCGGCCCGATGCCGCCGAGTTCGACGACCCGCACACCGGCCAACGGGCCGGTCACTTGCCTTTCTTCACGCTCAGCACACGCTTACGCAATCCCTCGGTGGAGGTGTCCATCACTCCTTTGATGGTGCGCTTGAGCAGAAACCCCGGCAGCGGCACCATCGGGTCGATCGTGATGTTGAACTTCACCCGGGTCTTGTCCCCTTCCGGGATCAGCGTGTACGTGGCGTCCTGCGCGCGCTGCTGGCCGGCGCTGACCAGCGTCCAGCTGACCGTGTTCTCGCCCCAGGTGTAAGCCACGACCTGCTCGTCGGTGATGCCGGCCGCTTTGACCTTCATCTTCGCCACGCTGGGCCGCCCGTCGTCGCCCCGCTCGACCACCTCCGAGCTCTGGTGCGACGACGACCACTCGGTCAGCGACTCGAGATCGGCAATGACGTCCATGATCTCTTCGGGGGTCGCTTCAATGACAACTTCGCGGGATTCCTTGATGGCCATGGTCCGCACCCTAGCGAGGCGGCGTCTGATCTGGGGTGTTTTCGGCTCGGCGTACCGTCGTTGCCGTGACTGCTGCCTACACCGTCGGTGACTACCTGCTCGACCGTCTCGCCGAACTCGGCGTCTCCGAAATCTTCGGTGTTCCCGGCGACTACAACCTGGAGTTCCTCGACCACATCGTGGCCCGCCCAGAGGTCCGGTGGGTCGGCACCGCCAACGAGCTCAACGCCGGCTACGCCGCGGACGGTTACGGGCGACTGCGCGGGATGTCCGCTGTGGTAACCACATTCGGTGTCGGCGAGCTTTCGGCAACCAACGCGATCGCGGGCAGCTACGCCGAGCACGTGCCGGTGCTGCACATCGTCGGCGGGCCGTCCAAAGACGCGCAGGGCACCCGTCGCGCGCTGCATCATTCGCTGGGCGACGGCGATTTCGAGCACTTCCTGCGGATGAGTCGGGAAATCACTTGCGCGCAAGCCAATCTCATGCCGGCGACGGCGACAAGGGAAATCGACCGGGTGCTGTGCGAGGTGCGGGAGCAGAAGCGGCCCGGCTATCTGCTGCTACCCACCGACGTGGCGCGCTTCGAAGTCGAGCGGCCCACCGCACCGCTGCCGCGCTATGCCGGCGGCACCAGCCCCCGTGCGCTGGCTCATTTCACCGAAGCCGCAACAGAACTCATCGCCGATCACCAGCTGACGGTGCTCGCCGACTACCTGGTGCATCGACTGGACGCGGTTTCTCACCTCGAGGCGCTGCTGGCCGCCGACGAGGTGCCGCACGCCACCTTGATGTGGGGCAAAAGCCTGGTCGACGAGAGCTCCCCCAATTTCCTGGGGATCTACGCCGGGGCGGCCAGCGACGAACCGGTTCGGCGCGCAATCGAAGAAGCGCCGGTGCTACTGACGGCCGGGGTCGTGTTCACCGACATGGTCAGCGGTTTCTTCAGCCAGCGCATCGATCCCGCGCGCACCATCGACATCGGAGCGCAGCAGAGCACCGTCGGCACCGCGGTGTTCGCGCCGCTGGAGATGGAGGCGGCGCTGGACGCCGTGACCGCCATCCTCACCCGGCGCGGGGTCACCTCGCCGCCGGTGGCCTCGACGCATAATGGTGTGCCGCCACAGCTTCCGCCGCCCGAGACAGCGCTCACCCAGAAAGCGTTGTGGGACAGGTTCTGTCAAGCGCTGACGCCCGGAAATGTGGTGCTGGCCGACCAGGGCACGTCGTTCTACGGCATGGCGGGTCATCGGCTGCCACGCGGGGTGACTTTCATCGGCCAACCGCTGTGGGGTTCGATCGGCTACACGCTGCCCGCCACGCTCGGCGCAGGGCTGGCGCATCGCGACCGCCGGCCGGTGCTGCTGATCGGCGACGGGGCCGCGCAGTTGACCGTGCAGGAACTGGGCACCTTCTCCCGCGAAGGACTCTCACCGGTGATCGTGGTGGTCAACAACGACGGCTATACGGTCGAGCGGATGATTCACGGAAAGACGGCCCCCTACAACGACATTGTGCGCTGGGACTGGGCCGAGATCCCCAACGCGCTGGGCGTGACCAACCACCTGACATTCCGCGCACCTACCTACGGTGAACTCGACGCGGCGCTCACCGCCGCGGCCGACCATCAAGACCGGATGGTGCTCATCGAGGCTGTCGTGCCGCGCCTCGACGTCCCGGATCTGCTGGCCGAACTGACCAAACCGACGTCACCGGACGGGAGCGCGCGTCGCTGAGTGGAGGATTGCGCGCAGCGTGTGCCGGCAGCGGCCGCAGTCGGCGCCGGCGCCGCAAGCCTCCGCGATCTGCTTGGTGCTCGACGCGCCTTGGGCCACAACCTCGGCCACCTTGTTGTTGGTGATCCCGTTGCAGAGGCAGACGTACATCAACGCCCTGCCTCGATACGCATCACGTCGACGAATCTGCCGACGAACAACGGTGGGTAGGCGCCCACTCCCGGCCCACTCATCCACTCGGCCGCCGGGTCGGGTTGCTCGATCCAGCGCTGTGCCGTCGTCTCGTCGTCGAACTCCTGCAGGATCATCACTTCCTGCCCGTCGTCGAAAGCCTGGAACAGCCACGTCTTTCGGATGCCCGCGGCGCTGAACCGGTCCCAGGCGGCCCGGACCCGGGCGGTCAGCGTGGCCACGCTGTCGACCGGCGCGACGGCGGCCAGCACGATTCCGGGCGCATGCGGCTCCGAAGCGCGGGACGAGTCGAACCGTTCGACGATTTCGCCGGCGAACACCGCCGGAATGTCGTTCACTCCCACTGCGTCGAACCAGTCGAAGAACACCCGCGACCGCAGCAGCTCGACGATCGGCTCCCGGCTGCGCACACCGATCGTCACCAGGACGCGGCCATAGTCCTGGGTCGACTTGTAGAGCAGCACATGATGCGCGCCGATGTCGGCGAGCGCCGATTTGCGCCGTTGCAGCAGTGGCCACACCCGGTCCGGATCGGGCACCCGGTAATCCGACGCGAGCACCATCGAATGCGAGTTGAGGTCCGCGGTGCTCACCGGAGTTGGTCCTTCATCACCTTGCCGGTGGCGTTCAGCGGCAACGCGTCGAGAAACTCGACCGATCGCGGCGCTTTGAATCCGGCCATCCGCTCACGGCACCACGCGATCAAATCCTCTTCGGACACCGGTGATTTCGGCACGACGAAGGCCTTGCCCACCTGGCCGAGTCGCTGGTCGGGAACGCCGATCACGGCGGCCTGGGCAACCGCGGGGTGTTCCAGCAAAAAGCCCTCGATCTCGGCCGGGTAGGCGTTGAACCCGCCGACGATGAACATGTCCTTTTTACGCCCGTCGATCCGTAGCCGCCCCGCCGCGTCCAGCGTACCCAGGTCACCGGTGTGCAACCAGCCTTCGGCGTCGATTGCTTGCGCCGTTGCGACGGGATCGTCGAAATATCCCTGCATGACCCCGTATCCGCGCACGAGGACCTCACCGTCGTCGGCGATGCGCACCTCGACCCCGTCGCAGGGCAGCCCGGCAGTGGTGGCCACGTCTTCGAACGAGTCGCCGGGCCGCGACAACGTGACGTTGCCCGCCTCGGTGAGCCCGTAACCGGTCATCAGTGTCTGGAACGGCAGTTCGCCATGGATGCGGCGAACCAGCTCAACCGGAATGTCCGCGGCGCCGGTCACGCCCGCACGCAACGTCGTCAGCTTGTCCTTGTCGCGCACGGTCAGCAGCGAGTGGTACAGCGTCGGCGGACCGGGCAGCATCGTGATGCGTTCGCGCGCTATCAGTTCCACCACTGCGTCGAGGTCGAACACCGCGACCGGCAGCATCGTGGCACCTCGCAAGAAGGACGTGATCAGTCCCGCCTTCAAGCCGAAGGTGTGGAAGTACGGGTTGATCTGCAGATAGCGGTCACCCTCGCGCAGGTCCGCGAGGGTGGCCCATTCGGAGTACATCCGCAGTGTCTGTTGGTGATTCATCATCGCGCCCTTCGGGCGACCCGTGGTGCCCGACGTGAAGATGATGTCGGCGATGTCGGTGCCGCTCACCGTCCGCTCGAATGGTGAACCGCTGGAAAGGAAGTCGGACTTCAGATCGATGATCGGGATACCCGCAGGCGCTGTGTAGTCCTGGGCCAGAAAACCCTTCTGCACCAGGACGGCCTTGGCCCGGCTGCGGGCGATGATGTCGCCGGCTTCCTCGGTCTTGAAGCGGGTGTTGACGGGCACCACCACGCCGCCCGCGGTGAGCAGCCCGAACGCCGCGATGATCCACTCGGCCGAGTTGGGCGCCCAGATGGCGACCCGGTCACCTTTATCAATACCAAACTCGGCGAAAGCACCTGCAGCGCAGCGGATTCTGTCGGCGGTCTCGGAAAAGGTGAGGCGCAGCGGATCGTCGACAACCGCTTCCGCGTCGCCGAAACGGTCCGCAGCGCTCAAGGCCATCTCAGGGATGGTCTGCCAAGAAATCACACCGTGACGAGTCGACCGAGGTTGCCGCCCATGATCTTTGCCTGATCCTCTATCGCCAGGTGTGACAGCGCGTTGACGTAGTAGGTCGGCTCCGCGAGCCCTTCGGGGTGCGGCCAGTCCGAGCCGTACAACACCTGATCCACGCCGACGAGGTTGACCAGGTCGTCGATGCCGTCCTCGAAGAACGGGCTGACGTAGATCCGGTTCTTCACCATCTCGACGGGGTCGCTCGGGAAGGCCTCCGGGGCCTTCCGGAAGACCTCGGCCAGGCCGTCCAGCAACGGCGTCATCCACTTCGAGCCGGCCTCGACGATCGCGACCTTCAGCTTGGGGTGGCGGTAGAGCGCGCCGTGGATCACCCACGACGCAACCGAGTCCTGGATCGGCCGCCACTCGTTGAGGATGCTCATCGCGTTGGTCTGGAACGGCAGCATCTCCTGGTCGGCACCGTCCCATTCGGAGGTGTAGCGGGAGTAGCCGCTGTCGGACGAGTGCATCCCGACCAGCACGTCGTACTCGACAACTCGCTCCCAGAACGGGTCGAACTCGGGCAGCGCGAACGACCGTGGGCCGCGGAAGCCGGGGACCGGCGCCGGGCGGACCAGGATGGCGCGGGCACCACGCTTGACCACCCACTCCAGTTCCTCGATCGCCTTCTCCACGATCGGCAGCGTGATGACCGGGGTGGTGAAGATCCGGTTCTGGTAGTTGAAGCCCCAGACCTCGTCCAGCCACTGGTTCAGCGCGTGGATCAGGACGTGGATGGCGACCGGGTCGTCGCGCAAACGCTCCTCGATCAGGCTGGCCAGCGTCGGGAACATCAGCGTGCGGTCCAGGCCGAGCTCGTTCATCTTCTCCAGGCGCGGGCCGGGCTCGAAGAACGCCGGGATCGCGCGCATCGGCTCACCGAACAGCTCGCGCTTGCTCTTGCCGTCCGGGTTGCCGTACTTGAAGTACTCCTCCCAGGCGCCCGGCCTGGCGACCACCTCGAAGGTCGGGTTGGGGATGTAGTTGCTGATCACACCGCGCAGCGCGATCTTGGTGCGCCCGTTGATCTGCACGTACTGGACGAAGTCCTTGTACTCCTTGGGCAGGAACTTGGTCAGCGCCTCCGGCGGCTCGTAGAGATGGTTATCCGCGTCAAAGATCGGAAACGGGACGTCTTCCCGGTGCGACAACTGCCCCATGAAATCCTCCTTCGCAGTTTGCGAGAATACTATTCTCATACCGAGCCTATCGCAACGCCCGGTTGTCGCGGCCACCCTGGGCTCGACGCCCTGCCAGAGCGACGGCGATGCTATTCTCCGCCGAAGAGAATGCCAATATCGCGCGATGGAGTGCCGGATGGTGGACTTGGAGTTCGACCAGGGTCTTGCGGTGCTCACCATCGACCGCCCGCACGCGCGCAACGCCATCGCCCTGGACACCATGGACCAGTTGGACAAGGCGCTCGACGCGGCCGAGGGCGCACGTGCGCTGGCCATCACCGGCGCGGGTGATCGGGCGTTCGTCTCGGGCGGCGACCTCAAAGAGCTCAGCGCGATCAGGACCGAAGACGATGCGGCGGCGATGGCGTGGCGGATGCGGTCAATCTGCGATCGGCTGGCCGGCTTTCCGGCGCCGGTGATCGCCGCGCTCAACGGCCACGCGCTCGGCGGCGGTGCCGAGGTGGCCGTCGCGGCCGACATCCGGCTGGCCGCCGACGACATCAAGATCGGCTTCAATCAGGTGACGCTGGAGATCATGCCGGCCTGGGGTGGCGCGGAAAGGCTGGCCGCGTTGGTCGGCAAGAGCCGCGCCCTGCTGCTGGCGGGAACCGGGACGGTGCTCGACGCGGCCGAGGCCGAACGCATCGGATTGGTCGATCGGGTGTTGCCGCGGGCCACCTTCGACGATGATTGGCGGATGATCGCCCGCGCGTTGGCCCGCCGCCCGGCCGGTGAGATCAAGCGTGTGGTGGGCGGCGTTGCCGCTGACGAGGCGGTGCAGGCTTTCGCGCGGCTGTGGGTCAGCGACGACCACTGGCAGGCCGCCGATCGAGTGATGAACCGCGGCAACAACTCCCGGGATGGAGGTGCGACGTGACAGCCATCGGCAGGGCACTTGCGGTGTTGGCAGTGTTGGTGGCAGCTACCAGCTTCGCCGCGCCGGTGCGCGCGGACGACACCGTGGTCAAGCATCACGTCAAGTACACGGTCTCGGCGGCCAACCCGATCTACACCGACATCTATTACCTGGATCAGGAACCGCCGATCTTCGCCGACTACAGCCACAACCCTTACCAGTTCGTGCCCAACGTCAAGGTCGATATCTCACCGGGCCATCCGTGGAGTTATGAGCTCGACCTGGCCAAGCCTGAGGTGTGGGCGCTGGTCACGGCCAGCACTGGCACCGAACCCGGCACACCGGGTTTGCACTGCGATCTCACGGTCGACGGCAAGGTTGTCGTGTCGAAGGACGGCCCCAAGGGCGTGCTCTGCTCGATACGTCACTGGTGAGCGATCTGCGGCTCACCCTCCAGACGCCGCAGATAGCGTTCGACGAACGCCACGGTTTCGGCATGGCCCGCCGACATGCCCAGCGCCTGCTCCATCACCAAAACCCGGGAGACGCTGGTCATCAGCACCGCCCACACCAGCGGCGGGACCTCGCCCGGGTCGATGCCGTAGCGCTGCAGAATCGCCGGCAGCACCTTGGTTTGCTCTTCACGGAAACGCTCGGCGTAGTAACCGATTTCGGCTTTGAGCGCCTTGCGGTGATTGGCCAGCGCAACGTATTCCATCGTCAGCGCGGTAGCCGCGGGGTCGATGCTGAACTGCCACAACGCCCACAGCGGTTGGGGCGACTGCAGCGCTCGCGCCTGCATCTCGAGGCCTTGTTCGCCGCGGCGGCGGAACGCGGCCAGGAACAGATCATCCATCGTGCGGAAGTAGTAGTGCACCAGCTGCGGTTTGAGCGCGGCCTTTTGCGCAACGCGGCGGGAAGTGACTGCCGCATAACCCTCTTCGAGCATCAACTGCTCGGCCGCGTCGAGCAGGATGGAGCGATTCTTGGCGTCCGGCGCCCCGATTCTGCGCGCCGTTGTCATGCGTAGCTCCGAACCTCCGACTGTGCCGACCACGCCGATCGTAGCGGCGACCGCAAACTCGGGGGAGCCGAGTGCAGCGGGTCGCGCTATGAATCAAGCGGCAACCTTGACCCCGACATTAGCCTCATGCTAAGCAAGTGCTCAGCACTTTGGTCGATTTCCGGGTGACGCCACCTCACGTCGCCGTCAATCCATCTCAGCTTCGGGAGGCACGCAGTAGATGACCACTTTCGAATCGGTCGACTTTTTCACCGACGCCTCCCTGGTCCCCGACCCGTACGCCTACTTCGACTATTTGCGCAGCCAAAACCCGGTACTGCGGCTGCCGCACCACAACGTCGTCGCGGTCACCGGCTGGGAGGAAGCCAACGCGGTCTACAAGGATCCCGACACGTTCTCGAACTGCGTCGCGCTCGGCGGCCCGTTCCCGCCATTGCCGTTCGAGCCCGAGGGCGACGACCTGTCCGCCCAGATCGACGCGCACCGCGAACAGTTCCCGATGTTCGAGCACATGGTCACGATGGACCCGCCCGAGCACACCCGCGCGCGCTCGCTGCTCAGCCGGCTGCTGACGCCGAGCCGACTGAAGGAGAACGAGGACTTCATGTGGCGCCTCGCCGACCGCCAGCTCGAGGAGTTCCTCGACAACGGCGAGTGCGAGTTCATCGCCGAGTATTCGAAACCCTTTGCCACCCTGGTGATTGCCGATCTGCTCGGTGTGCCGGAGGAAGACCACAAGCAATTCCGCACCGTGCTGGGAGCCGATCGTCCGGAAGCGCGGGTGGGCTCGCTCGACCACGGGTCGGTCGGAGTCAATCCGCTGGAGTGGCTCGACGACAAGTTCTGCGCCTACATCGAGGACCGGCGCAGTCACCCCCGCGACGACGTGCTGACCGCGCTCGCGACGGCCAAATACCCAGACGGATCCACACCGGAAGTCATCGAGGTGGTTCGCTCGGCGACCTTCCTGTTCGCGGCGGGGCAGGAGACCACCGCCAAGCTGCTGTCGGTGGCGCTGCAGGTGCTGGGCGAGCGACCCGACATTCAGCAGAAGCTGCGTAAGGACCGCAGTCTGATTCCCACGTTCATCGAGGAATCGCTGCGGATGGAAAGCCCGGTCAAGAGCGACTCGCGACTGGCCCGCAAGCCGGCCACGATCGGCGGGGTCGACATTCCCGTCGGAACCGTGGTGATGGTGTTGCCGGGTGCGGTCAACCGTGACCCGCGCCGGTTCGACAACCCGCACGAGTTTCAGCTCGACCGCAAGAACGTCCGCGAGCACATGGCATTCGCGCGCGGCGTGCACTCCTGTCCCGGCGCGCCGCTGGCCCGAGTGGAGGGTCGCGTCTCGATCGAGCGCATTCTCGACCGCATGTCGGACATCTGCATCAACGATGCCAAACACGGACCGGCCGGCGAGCGGCGCTACACCTACGAGCCGACCTACATCCTGCGCGGGCTTTCCGAACTGCACCTCACCTTTACCATGGCGGGGTGAGCGCCGCAGGTAAGACGATTGTCATCACCGGCGCGAGCGACGGCATCGGCGCCGCGGCGGCCCGCCGGTTGACCAGCAGCGGGGCTCGGGTCGTCGTGGTCGGCCGCTCGGAAAGCAAAACCCGGTCGGTGGCAACGGAATTGGGCGCCGACTGTCACGTGGCCGACTTCACCGACCTGTCGCAGGTGCGGTCGTTGGCGCAGCAGTTGCGCTCGCGACATCCCCGAATTGACGTGCTGGCCAACAACGCCGGTGCCATGACCAGCACAGTGCAGATGACTGGCGACGGGTATGAACTGGCCTACCAGGTCAACTATCTGGCGCCGTTTCTGCTCACCACGCTGCTGCTGGACGTGCTGGTCGACTCGCGGGCTTGTGTCCTGAACACCTCCAGTGCGTCGCACAAACTGCTCCGCAAAGTGAGGGCCGAGGACCTGGAGAACACCCATCGGTTACGGCCCAGCAAAGCCTATGCGCTCACCAAGTTGGGAATCGTGTTGTTCACCAAGGAATTACACCGGCGCTACCATGACGCCGGGCTTTCCGCGGCGGCGTTCGATCCCGGTTACGTCGACACGAACTTCGGTCCCGCGTCGGGGTCGCGGTTCATTGCCGTGATGCGACGAACACCGGTGCGGCATCTGACCGCCAGCGCGGAGGAGGGGGCTGACCAGCTGGTGTGGCTCGCGTCGAGCAAGCCCGGAAGCGACTGGAAATCCGGCGGGTACTACGTGCGCCGGCGGGTCGCCAAAGCGAATCGCCGCGCCGACGACCCCGACCTTGCCCGCGAGCTGTGGGAGCGCAGCCTCGCCGTCGTCAACCGGTGGAGCTGAGCAGCGGCGCCGAGATGTGCGTGGCTTCCGAACGGCCCCGCAGTACCGCGGAACCCCGTGATTCCCACTGCTGCCGCTCGGCGGCATCGGCGCGCTCGGTGGCCGCATCCGAGCACAGCACCCGCCCCGGCGAGGTTTTGGCGAGATCGGCCAGCCGAGCGGCCTCGTTGACGGCGTCACCAATCACCGTGTATTCGTAGCGGTTTTCGGCACCGACGTTGCCGGCGAACACGGGCCCGGCCGATACGCCGATGCCGAAATCGACGACGGGCAGCTGCCGCAGGCGAATGGCCAGCACCCGCGCGGTGGCCAATGCCGCCGAGGCGGCTCCGCTGGTGCGCAGCGGCGCACCGAACACCGCCAGCACGGCGTCGCCCTGGAACTTGTTGATCAGGCCGTGGTTTTCGTCGACGGCGACGACCACGATCCGGAAGAAGTCATTGAGCACGTCGGCGACCTCCCGGGGAGGGCGGGTCGCCGCCAACTGCGTCGAGCCCACCAGGTCGACGAACAGGATCGCGGCGTCCATGACGTCTCCGGACATCGACGCCCCCTGCTCGAGGGCGCGCCGCGCGACGTCCGCCCCGACATGCCGTCCGAACAGGTCGCGGAGCCGATCGCGTTCCGCGAGCCCGGCGGCCATGCGGTTGAATCCGGTTTGCAGACGGCCGATTTCGGAGCGCTCATAGACGTCGACGAAGGTGCCGATCCGGCCGTGCTCGATCTCGCCCATCGCGTCGATCACCTCGCGGACCGGATCCGAGATCGACCGCGCCACAAGGATCATCCCGCGCAGTCCCAGCATCACCGCCACAAGCGACAGCACCAGCACGGCGATCTCCACCGATGCCGACTTGGGAAGGATCCAGCCGTTCGAGTGGAGGAACACCAGGGCGGCTATGGCCGCGCTGGGAAGCGCACTGGACAGCAACCACATCCCGATCAGCCGGGCCAGCACACCGGGGGCCGTCACAAAGCCCGCGAAACCCTGTGTGGCAGCGGCGATGATCGGGCGCAGCGTACGTTGAGTGAGCAGAACGGCGGTTCCGGTCGCCGCAGCCCCGCCGAAGATGATGGCTAACCCGGTCGACATCGCCACGGTGGGGCCGCCGTCCAGGTCGAGCAGGATGAAGAGCCCGCCGCTGCCAACCCATGTCGTCGCCAGAAGGATCGACTGGTTGCGCATGAGTTTCAGTGCGGCAGCACGCTGTTTCGAGTCGGGTTCTTGCCCGGCGACAAACCAGCCCAGCGACGGAGCGATCACCCGGACACCGCCGAGGAATACGACGGCGGTGCCGAGGAGCACCACGGCCAGCGACGTGATCACGTACTTCCCGCTGGAATGGGCATGCGTTCCCGGTCCGTGACCGCTCAGAACGACGACGATGACGAGAACCTCGGCGACGCTGAGCAGATGCGCGAACGCCAAGCCGGCGGCGTACCGAATCGAGGGCCTAACGACGTGCCGGCCTACGTGTCGCCGCGCACCCAGGTCGTATCACCGTCATGGGCTATGCAGACCAGGAACAGGCCGTCGGGCGCCTGCGCTACGTAGTTCTGGTATTGAGTGCAGTCGGCGCCCTCTTCCTTGATTCCCGCCATTGGAGGCGAGCGGAACCATCGCGGCTGGTATCTCCTGGGCGAGCCGCAAAACATCAGCCGTCCCGGCTGTGAATTGAAGGAAAGGTTGTAGTCCGACGTCCCGAAGACGTAGTAGGTGGTGTTGTCGCATGGCGCACCGAGGACGACATGCGGCATGATCCCAGGGGTGCAATCGGGGTAGTCGCAGACGGTCGGCCCAGCTGCAGCGGGCGGCGCCACCAACGCGCCGGTACAGAGCAACGCAGCAGCCACTGCCACGATGAATCGCACCCGATTACTCTGCCATAGCCGAAAAGAAAATTCTCTTCTTTGGAGAAGACAAGCTGAGTCGAGCACCCGCCGACGCCCGGCCAGCCACGAATGTCACCCCGGCTTACTGGTTGCGCCACACTCCAATTCACCCAGGTTAAGAGCTACGCGGGGCGCCCGCCCACGGGCACCGAAGAGCCCGGGCGCGAAGTGATAATGTGGTTCTCCGTGCCCGATCCGCAGGTGCCGGACTCCGTCGCGGAAGCGGAAGACGAGGCCGCGCGCGCGGAAGCCCGCGCTGAGGCGGCCCGGGCACGCGCGGCACGACTGCGTGAGGCGGCCGAAACCGCGGAGGCAAAGCCCGCCCGGTCGCGGCGACGTTGGTTGCGCCGCCCGGGACGCAAAGCAATCGCGATCCCCGCCGCGATCATCCTCGGCTGCGCCTCGCTCGGGGCGAGCGGCTACATGCTCTGGCAGCATCACAGCGTCGCGCACAAGCGGCAGCTTGCCCCCGAGTTCGCTGCGGCAGCACGCGACGGTGTGACAAAACTGATGTCGATCGACGCCCATCACGCCAAGGAAGACATCCAGCGCATCATCGACGCTTCTACGGGCGAGCTCAAGTCCCAATTGGAAGCGACATCACGCGTGACGATCAAACAGGCAGAGGATGCGAAGGTGGTCAGCAAGGGAACTGCCGAAGCAGTCGCTGTCGAATCGGTGAACGACAACTCCGCAATCGTGCTCGTCGCCGCGAAAACCGATGTCACCGATCCTGACAATACGAAACGGCCACCGGCCCTGTGGCGGCTGAGCGTCAACATCGAGCGGGACGGTAATCAGCTCAAGATGTCCAAAGTCGAGTTCCTGCAATGACTGTCGAGCAGGAGTCGTCCCCCGACCAGATGGAAGCTCCTTCTTCCGGCGAGGATTCGGCCCGCTGGAGCCGGCTGGCCGCTATAGCGCGTTGGACCCCCCGGGTTCTGGCGAGGTGGCGTCTCATACTCGCCGCAGCGTTGGTCACCGCCGCGATCGGGGTTCCTGCCGGTTTGTTCTTCGTTCTTTACCGCCCGGATCGTCAGATCGACGACGCGGCGGCACACCAGGCGATCAAGGCGGCTTCAGACGGCGCCGTGGCGGTGCTGTCATACTCCCCTGCCGATTTCGACCGCGATTTCGCCAATGCGAAGTCGCACCTCACCGGCGACTTTCTGACCTACTACGACAAATTCGCCGGGCAATTCGTCAAGCCGATGGCTCAACAGAAACAAATCACCGCGTCCGCCAAGGTGATCCGGGCGGCCGCATCGGAGCTGCACCCGGATTCAGCCGTCGTGTTGGTGTTTATCGACCAGAACACCGCAAGCAAGGAAAAACCGGAGCCCTTGATAACCAAGAGCAGCGTGGTGGTAACGCTGACAAAGGTCAACGGGTCCTGGCTGATCGCAAAGTTCGACCCGGTCGGATGAACGCGGCGATGATTGGATCGAATCGGCACCTGCCCGACCGGGCCGATGCTATTCTCCGCTCGAGAGCGCCGTCGAGGAGCACCTGATGCGTTCAATGGGAACACTCACCACCGCAACACTGGTGGCTGCCACGGTATTCGGCGGTTTGGGCACGGCGTCCACGGCTCAGGCGACAACCAAAGAAGAAGTCGCGATCAACGGGACGTATCGCGCCACATCCATCGGCGACTGGGCCAAGACCAATGACCAATACAACGGCGAGGCAACAGTCATCCAAACGTGGACCATAACCTCGTCATGTGTCACATTTCAGGAATGCCACGGCACGGTGACCAGCGACCAGGGCTGGAATGCGCCGCTATATACGCTTGACGGGACCATGTGGTACGTCAAACGCGATGTGCCGGACTGGGAGCGGTGTCCCGACGGCACCGCGTACACTGGGAAACAGATCTTCAATTTCTATCCGGTGAATTCGAACGGCGAGTTTTATATCGGATCGCCGACGATGGCCGGACGCGACAAGGTGATCGGACCGAGCGGAGCTTGCGGACATAACCAGTGGCTTAGCGTCGAGATGCCGCTCCGCCTGGACAGATTAAGCTGACCACCCGGCGTTCCCGCTTCAGCACTCCGGCACCTCAGGTGGGAAGCATGTCCTGCCACTTCTTGGGCGCGCTGGGCGTCACAAGGTCCGACTGCTGGTACAACTTTCCGTCCGGACCGACATAGCGACCGGTACGCGAGTCGTACTTGGCGGTGGTAACAGTCGGCTTAGATGCCTTGGCTCCGAACGAGCTTGGTGCCGCCTGCGGCGGTCCGCCGTTGGCCTTCTCTGGTGATGGGGGAACGCGTGGTGAGGGAACCTCACCTGGCGCAGGGACATCGAGAGGGGCTATCGGCGGGAAGTCGCCCGCCTGTGTCGACATGTTGGCGGACGAGGGGGCCGGCGGCGCGGCTGCCCCGGGCGTGCCCGGTGGCGGAGGCTCTCCCCGCGGCCCCGGCGGTGTGCCGCGCGGCACCGCGCCCGGCGGCAGCGGTGTTCCCTCGACCGGGCCGAAGATCCTGTCGTTGGACGTAACTCGGTCATCGGGCGGGATGCCCTGGGAAAGCAGGTTCGGATCCAGCGGGTAAGGGCCCAGCGTGTGCTGGCGCATCGCCAGCGGCATGTAGGGCTGGTCGCTCTTGCAAATTTCGACAGTAGGCGCGCGCTTGCCGGGCTTGTCCATGCAGGGGTAGTTACGGGCCCCACGAACCGAAAGCGGCGAATCCTGAGGGAGTTTGCAGTACAACCCGTCCGGCGTGTCGATGTCGCTGGTGTCCTCGGGGGATCGCCATTGGCTGGGCGGCATGAAGCCGACCGTGCAAATGGGCGGATCGTCGATCGTGAGTGCGAAGTCGCCTTTGGCCATACCGTCGGGATCGTTCGAGGGTTGGGCAGCCTGCTCGATGGCAACCGCCGACGGCAGCAACACCAGCAGCTGCTCCAACCCCGGGTGGTAGGTGACGCCGATCTGCCCGATGGTGGTCAGGTTGGCAAGCAAAATGGGCAGCGTCGGTTTGATTTGCTCGAATAGCGCAGTCGCTTCCTTCGCGGCACCCGGCCCGTTCTGCAGCACTGTGCGGATGCGGGAGTCGTCGTTTACCAGCACGTCGGAAATCCCGGCGAGGCTGCGCGCCCACGTTCTGATCGAATCGGTGGTGCGGGCTTGCGAATCCAGTAGCGGCCCAGTGTCTTCGGTGAGAGTTCGGGTGCGGTCGACGACGCCGTTGGCGTCGCGGGACACGATCGCTGAGGAGTCGAACAGCGACCCCAGGTCGTAGCCGGATCCGTTGAAGCCCTGGAAGGACTCGTCGAGTAATTGGCCGAGTTTGGTCTTCGGGATGCTGTTGACCAAAGCACTGACCTGATCGAGCATCGGCCCGACCGCTTGGGGAATCGTGGTGTCGCGCATGGCGATAACTGAGCCGTTGTGCAGGTAGGGCGGCGAATCAGTTCTTGGCCGCAAGTCCACATACTGTTCACCCACTGCGGAGACACTGCGCACTTCGGCTGTCAGGTCCGCGGGAATCTTTGTCGAGGTGCCCAGCGACATAATGGCTTTGGCGCCCGTCGGTGTCAGACCGACCGAGGTGACCTTGCCGACCTGGACCCCACGGTAGGTCACATTGGAGAACCGGTACAGGCCGCCGGCGGCCGGCAGCTCGAGCGTGACGGTCATCCGGCCGATGCCCAGCAGGGTCGGCGCCTGGATGTAGAAGAGGACCATCGCGATCACACCGATGATCCCGACGATCGTGAAGATCGCCAGCTGGATCCGGACGAAACGCGTCAGCATCTAACCACCCGCCTCCGTCGGCGCGGATCCAGGCGGTGGAGCACCTTGATCGGTTGGCGGCGGCGAAGTTTCGGCGGGTGCCGGACCCGGCGGCGGGCCAAACACCGGGCCGGGCGGCGGAGCCTGGGGGCCTGCGGGCGGAACGCCGGGCTCCGCTCCCGGAGCAGCGACCCACGGTGGCCTCACCGGGTTATGCAGCGGATCGAGGGTGTAGTTCAAGTAATACGGTTCTCCCGGCGCCGGTGGCTCCGGCATGTCCAGCTGCCCCCAGTGGGTGCCCAGCAACAGTCCCCGCTTGAGCCGTGGAATCGTCAGGTCCAATTGGACATGCAGGTTGAAGTAGTCGCCGCGGACTGCGCGGTCGACAAAGTCCTGGGTGAACGGGAAGACCGTCGCGTACGCGATCGCCGCGTTGAGCTCCGGTCCGACGTCGGCGAGCGCGCGCAGGGTCGGCTCCAGGTTTTTGAGGTTCTTGACCAGGTCGGCCTGGGTGTCGTTGATCAGCCCGGTCGCAGTGTTGCTGAACACGCGTAAGTGGTCCAAGGCGGCTGTCAGGCGCGGGCGTTCCCTGCTCAGCACATCGAGCGCGGGGGGTACCTTGCGCAGCGCCTGGGTCAGAACGTCGCGCTGTCCGGCGAACGTGGCAGACAGCCGGTTCAGCGCCTGGATGGACGCCACAATGTTGTCGCGTTGTTGGTCGAGTGTTCCCACGAACGTGTCCAGGCGAGTAAGCAGATCACGTACGGCGCCCTCCCGCCCGGACAGGGCGGCGGTGAAATTATGGATGACCTCCCCGATTTGTCCCAGTCCTCCGCCGTTCACGACCGCGGCCAGCGATGCGAGGGTTTGCTCGGTCGACGGATAGGCCGACGACCGGGCCAGCGGAATGGTGGCTCCCGGCTGCAGCCGTCCGGTTCCCGGTTGGCCCAGCGGCGTATTGAGCTCCAAATGCATCGATCCCAGCAGGCTCGTCTGGCCGACGCTGGCTACCACATTGGCCGGCACGACGACGTCGCGCTTTACCGAGATTTCGACGTCGGCATGCCAGCCTTGCACCCTCATCTCGCCGACACTGCCGACTACGACGTCGTCGATCATCACCGGTGAATTCGACTCCATCGTACCGACATTCGGGATCTCGACGTGGTAGATGTTGGCCCCCGGCCCGCGTCCGACGGCGCCGGGCAAAGGCAATGAGTTCAGGCCGTGAAAGGCGCATCCCGTCATCGTCAACATGACGCAGGAGCCAATGGCGAGCACCCGCCGCCCCGGCACCCGTACCCGGGCGGTCACTCCTGTACCTCTTCTCTTGCAGGCGCGAAGAGTGCGTCTGTGGTAGGGATGGGACGGGAGCCGGGGAG
>NZ_LQPE01000086.1 GCF_002101735.1 Mycobacterium kyorinense
GGGAGCGTCCCGGGGAGTGGTGTAAGTGATGGCGGCGTGTCGGTCCCTGACGTAAGAGGGCCATCGCGTGAGTCTCTGTGGTGAAACGACCAAGAATCACTACCGAGAGGAACATCGCGATGGCCCTGGACCAGTCTGCCTTGCTGGAGGTGCTCGACGCACTGCGCACCGCCGATGCCGGTGAGCGGATCACTCAAGCCGCCGAAACGATCTACCAAGCCTTGATCGACGCGGAGTTGACCGCGTTCATCGGGGCTTCTCCCCATGAGCGCACCGAGACCCGCTCCAATCAGCGCAACGGCTCGCGTCCGCGCACGCTGTCCACGGTCGCAGGGGACCTGGAACTGCGGATTCCCAAGCTGCGCACCGGGTCATTTTTCCCGGCGTTGTTGGAGCGGCGTCGCCGGGTCGATCAGTGCTTGTTCGCGGTGGTGATGGAGGCCTACCTGCACGGCACCTCCACCCGCAAGGTCGACGATCTGGTCAAGGCACTGGGTACCGATACCGGGATCTCCAAAAGCGAGGTCAGCCGGATCTGCAAAGACCTCGACACCGAGGTCGCGGCCTTCCGGGACCGGCCGTTGGGTGATCAGCGCTTTCCGTATGTCTTCCTCGACGCCACCTACTGCAAGGCCCGGGTGAATCATCGGGTGGTGTCGCAGGCGGTGGTCATCGCCACCGGGGTGGCCGCTGACGGGCGCCGCGAGGTACTGGGCTTTGAGGTCGGAGACTCCGAGGACGGGGCGTTCTGGACCGCGTTTTTGCGGTCGTTGAAATCCCGCGGTCTGGCCGGAGTCCAACTGGTCATCTCCGATGCCCATGCCGGACTGCGCAGTGCCATTGACGCCGTGCTGATCGGGGCCGCCTGGCAGCGGTGTCGAGTGCACTTCCTGCGCAACGTGCTCGCCCAAGTGCCCAAGGGCTCCGCAGAGATGGTCGCCGCCGCGATCCGCACCGTCTTCGCCCAGCCAGACGCCGAGCACGTGCGCGAACAACTCGACACCATCGCCGGCATGCTCGGCCGCCAGTTCCCCAAGGTCGAAACCATGTTGCGCGAGGCCGCCGCCGACATCACCGCCTTCGCCGACTTCCCGGTGGCCCACTGGAAAAAGATCTGGTCAACCAACCCACT
>NZ_LQPE01000087.1 GCF_002101735.1 Mycobacterium kyorinense
GACTGGGTTTCGCTTTGCAAGCTGGCCACGGTGTAGGGGGTCAGCCGCTCGGATTGTGTTGCGGCCTGCGGTGATCGCAGGTACTCGAGGTAGCCCAGAAACGCTTCCCGCAGCTCGTCGGGGTCGGTGCTGATCAGCGGGTCGTGCAAATACCCCCGGTCGCGCGCGAAGCGGCCCAGCTGCGAGCCGATGTTGCGTGCGCGCGAGACGACTGAAGACCAGGTGAGCAAGTCATAAGTCAGGGCGCTGCGCAGCCAGAACCGCAGCCCTTCTCGCAGCCACACCGGTTCGATGCCGCGCAGCCGCACCGCTTGGTCGTGGTGAGGTTCGTGCGGGCGTTGCGGGATGCGGGGGTCGGCGCGAAGATCCCAGATGTCGTGGCTCCACCACGGGGCGTCGGTGCAGCGCACCGCTACGGCCAGGTGCAGATGCTCGATGAGATGGCGGATGTTGCGCCGCGACCCCGCTGACGGTAGCCGGTTGTTGCGTCGCTGGAACGCCAGGGCGGCCTGGCGGATCAGCTCGGTGGGATCCAGATCGGCGATGCTGACCGGTGGGTGACCCGTGCGGGCGCTGTGTTCGGCGACCGCGCCCGGCAGGGTCCGCACCAGCCAGGCCAGCAAGGAGGGCTCGATCCGGCGCAGCTGCTGATCCCAGCACAACCACACCCACCAGGCGATCTCCTCGGCGAACCGCGATGGGGCCGCCGGGGTGAAATCGTGTGCGGCGGTGGCGCGGTTGGCGCGCAGATAGAACTGGTTGCGCAGGAAGACTTCGTCGTAAGGGGCCGCATAGATCGGGTAGACGGGACGGCGCCACGCGGCGGGAACCTGCGCCCACTGGGCCTCCCACGAGCCGAGCCCAGCCACCAATGGCCCCGCATCGCTCGCGGTTGGGCGTGGTGGCTCAGGGGGTGTCGTCATGGTGCAGGCCTTTCCATCCGGCCACGTAGTTGCGCCACTGGGCCACGGTGCGCATTTCGGCGTCTTCGGTGACCCAGCCGTAGGTCGACAACGTGGTTTGGATGTCGGCATGCCCGAGTCGGCGCATCACCACGTGTGGCGGTGCCCCGGAAAGCAGCAGCGCGGTGGCATGGGTGTGACGCAGCCAGTGCGGTGTCCAGTCTTCGGGCAGCACACCGTTGGACCGTCGGGTCAGGGAATCGACTTTGGCGTAGACGGTTTCGGCTCGCATCGGGGCGAACCGTTCACCGGCGACGAGGTTGACGAACACGAAATGGGTATCCAGGTTCGGCATCGCAAGGTCAGCGCCGTGGTCGACCAGATGCCAGACATAGGACGAATACAGGGCTTCCAGGTCGTCGCCGATGTAGATCCGTCGCCCGTGCAGTGT
>NZ_LQPE01000088.1 GCF_002101735.1 Mycobacterium kyorinense
TGGCCATCGACGCGGTCTCCTGGCGAATCTTGGTGGAAGACCTCAACATTGCCTGGACCCAGCAGCGCAGCGGGCAGCCGGTGGTGTTGCCTGAGACCGGAACGTCGTTCGCGCGCTGGGCGTCGCTGCTCACCGAGTACGCCCACCGCCCCGAAGTCGTGGAGTTGGCCGATGCCTGGAAGCAGGTGGCGGCGGCCCCGGCTCTGCTGCCGGCTCCGTCGCGCGATACCTACGAAAGCGCCGGGCACCTATCGGTATTGCTGGATGCAGAGACCACCCGGACATTGCTCGATGAGGTGCCCGCGGCGTTTCACATCGGGCCGCAGGAGATCTTGTTGATCGGGCTCGCCTTGGCGGTGAGACAATTTGCCGGCAACGGCACCGCGCCGATTTCCATCGATGTCGAGGGCCACGGCCGCCACGAGGAACTCGGCCCCGAGGTCGATCTGTCCCGCACGGTGGGCTGGTTCACCACCAAATATCCAGTGGCGCTGACGGTCCCCGGGCTGGACTGGGCGCAAGTGGCGGCCGGTGATGCCGCGCTGGGCGCACTGGTCAAGGCAGTCAAAGAACAGCTTCGCGGTCTACCCCACCCCATCACCTACGGGCTGCTGCGCTATCTGAATGCCGACGTGGATCTCGTCGGCTCGGATCCGCCAATCGGATTCAACTATCTGGGGCGCATGGTCGGCTCAGCCGGCGTGGCGGCGGCCGATGTGTGGCGGCTGTGCGAAGGCGGCCTCCCGGTCGCCGGCGCCGCGGCTGCAACACCGATGGCATTGGCGCACACGGTAGAGCTGAACGCCGCCGTTGCCGAAACCGACACCGGCGCACAGCTGTACGCCGATTGGACCTGGGCCCCGTCGGTTCTCGACGAAGCGCAGGTAAACCGATTGAGCCAGTTGTGGTTTGAGGCACTTGCCGGTATCTGCGCGCACGTGCGAGCCGGTGGCGGCGGACTCACCCCTTCCGATATCGCGCCGGCGCGGCTAACCCAGCAGCAGATCGACCACCTGCAGCGGCAGTACCGCATCGCCGACATCTTGCCGTTGACTCCTTTGCAGCAGGGACTGCTCTTTCACACGAACAGCGCGCAGGCCAGCGACGAGTTGTATGCGGTGCAGCTGCAGATCACGTTGAGCGGTGCCCTGGAACCGCATCGCCTGCGCGATGCCCTCGACACGGTGGTTAACAGGCATCCGAATCTGGTGGCGCGCTTCAGTGATCAGTTCGACGAGCCGGTGCAAATCATCCCCGCCGATCCGCAAGTGCCGTGGCGCTACCTCGATCTCGACGGCGGCGACGTCGAAGAGCAGATCACGCGACTGTGCGCCGCCGAACGCGCCGCGGTCTGCGAGCTCACCGACCAGCCGGCCTTCCGGGCGGCGTTGATCCGCACCGCGCCAGATCGGCACCGGTTGGTGCTGACCAATCACCACATCGTGCTCGACGGCTGGTCACTACCAATCCTGATGCGGGACATCTTCGCCGGCTACAGCGGACAGCGACTACCCGCTGCTACGCCGTATCGCAGGTTTGTGAGTTGGCTGGTCGATCGTGACCTCGACGCCGCCCGCGCCGCCTGGCGCGAGGTATTAGCCGGCTTCGACACTTCGACGCTGGTGGGGCCGGCGCGACGGATGGCGCTGGGGCAGCGACGCGTTCGGTCGTTCCGGCTGCCCGAGCAGACGACGGGCGCGCTCACCGACCTGGCGCGGTCCTGTCACACCACCGTCAACACCGTGCTGCAGGGCGCCTTCGCGCACCTGCTGACATCACTGACCGGTCAACACGACGTCGCCTTCGGCACCACCGTCTCGGGTCGGCCCGCCGAAGTGGTCGGCGCTGACTCGATGGTGGGCCTGTTGATCAACACGGTGCCGGTGCGGACGCGCATCACCGCGACAACCACCACCGCAGATCTGCTCGACCAGCTGCAAACCGAGCACAACAACACACTGGAACATCAACACTTGGCGCTCAACGAGATTCACCGCATCACCGGTCAGGACCAACTGTTCGACACACTGTTCGTCTACGAAAACTATCCGATCGATGCCGGCGTGCCGGTGGGTGACAACGGCGACCTGACGATCACGGACTTCGCCGTGCGGGAATCCACCCACTACCCGCTGACGGTACAAGCGCTGCCCGGCCACCAACTGGGCTTCCGCGTCGAATACGACACCGATGTGTTCGACGAGAGCAGCATCGAGGTTCTCATCGAGCGATTCGAGGCGGTGTTGGAGGCAATGACCACCGACCCCGCCCGGCGGCTGTCATCGATGGATTTACTTACCGAGCCTGAGCACGCGCGCCTGGATGAGTTCGGTAACCGGGCGGTGTTGACTGCCCCTGCGGCGGCGAGGCCGATGCCGGTTCCGGCGTTGTTCGCCGCGCAGGTGGCCCGCACCCCGCATGCCGTCGCGATCAGTTGCCAAGAACGGTCGCTGACCTACCGCGAGCTGGACGAGGCCGCGAACCGGTTGGCGCACCTGCTGACCGGCCACAGCGCTCGGCCGGGACAGACTGTGGCCCTGATGTTTTCCCGTTCGGCCGAAGCGATCGTCGCGATCCTGGCGGTGCTCAAAACCGGGGCCGCCTATCTGCCGATCGACCCGGCGCTCCCGGCCGCCCGCATCGAATTCATGCTCGACGATGCCGCGCCGATCGCCGCGATCACCACCACGGAGCTCGCCCGCCGCCTGGAAGGCCATGACTTACCGGTCGTCGACGTCAACGACCCTCGAATCTCGGCCCATCCGTGCACGGCCTTGCCTGCGCCCGCGCCCGACGATCTGGCCCACCTGATCTATACCTCGGGAACCACCGGTGTGCCCAAGGGCGTGGCGGTCACCCACCACAATGTCACCCAGCTCTTCGAGTCGCTGGACGCCGGCATCGAGCTGGCGCCGGGACAGGTGTGGACCCAGTGCCACTCCTACGCCTTCGACTTCTCGGTGTGGGAAATCTGGGGGGCGCTCTTGCACGGCGGGCGGCTGGTGGTCGTGCCCGAGCCGGTGGCGCGCACTCCGCAGGAGTTTCACGACCTGCTGAGCGCCGAACAGGTCAGCGTGCTCACCCAGACCCCTTCGGCCGTAGGTGTTTTGGCGCCCGAAGGCTTGGAGTCGACGGCGTTGGTGATCGGCGCTGAGGCCTGCCCGGCGGAGCTGGTGGATCGATGGGCGCCCGGGCGGGTGATGGTCAACGTCTACGGCCCCACTGAGACCACGATGTGGGCGTCCAAGAGCGCGCCGTTGATGCCGGGATCGGGTGCGCCGCCGATCGGTTCGCCGGTGCCGGGTGCGGCGTTCTTCGTACTCGACGGGTGGTTGCGTCCGGTGCCGACCGGTGTGGTCGGGGAGCTCTATGTGGCCGGACGCGGTGTGGGTTGTGGGTACTGGCGCCGGTCCGGGCTAACCGCGTCGCGGTATGTGGCATGCCCGTTCGGCGGCGCGGGGACGCGGATGTATCGCACCGGGGATTTGGTGCGCTGGCGCCCCGACGGCCAACTTGACTATCTTGGTCGCGCCGACGAGCAGGTCAAGATCCGCGGGTATCGCATCGAACTCGGCGAAATTCAGTCGGCGCTAAGCGGTTTGGACGGGGTCGAGCAGGCGGCGGTGATCGCCCGCGAGGACCGCCCCGGGAACAAACGCCTCGTCGGCTACGTCACCGGCACCGCCGACCCCGCCCAGATCCGCGAGAGGCTGGCCGAGCGGCTGCCGTCCTACATGGTCCCGGCCGCGGTGGTGGCCCTCGACGCGCTGCCATTGACCCCCAACGGCAAACTCGACACCCGGGCCATGCCCGCGCCCGAATACACTGCCGGCCACTACCGCGCCCCGGCCACGGCTGTCGAGGAAATCCTGGCCGGCATCTACGCCCAAGTCCTCGGGCTGGAGCGCGTCGGCGTCGACGAGTCGTTCTTCGACTTAGGGGGCGACAGCATTTCGGCGATGCGCCTGGTGGCCGCGATCAAGGTCGCACTGGACGCCGATGTTGCGATACCCACCGTATTCGAGGCGCCCACGGTACGGAGTTTGAGCCAGCGACTGCAAGCTGAGACCGCTTCTCTCCACGACGTACTTCCGGTCCAGACTCTGAAGAAGGGTAGCGGCGTCCCGCTGTTCTGTATTCATGCGGCCAGTGGTGTGTGCTGGCCGTACCAGGCCCTCGGTGCTCACATGGACTGCCCGGTCATTGGAATACAGCAGACCCTGCAGGGGGAAGAAGACGAACCCCGGTCAATGCGCGAAATGGCCGAAAACTATGCCGACCGAATCCAAAGTTTGTATCCGACCGGGCCCTACAAGCTTCTCGGCTGGTCTTTTGGCGGCGTCGTCGCCCATGAAGTCGCCGTCGAACTTCAGCGGCGCGGGTGCGTAATCGCCGGCCTTGTCCTCCTGGATGCTCAACCCGCTCTCGATAGCGGCGTCCTGGGGCCAAATGCGTTGGCCGAGAAGGACATACTGGAAGAAGTCTTGCGCCTTTGTCGCATAGACGTTCCGGAGCAAGATGAGCCACTCACCTACGAGCAGGCAGAAAAATTAGTACGCGAACACGGTGCCGGAGAGCTTGGCCGATACCGGCAGCTTCTGGATTCTATCGTTCGAAACACCAACGACAACCTGGCGTTGTATCGAGCACACCGGCCCGATGTATTCGACGGTGACATCATCGTATTTGCTGCCGTCCGGGGTGAGGAAGATCGGAGTTCATATCTTCGGCAAAGCTGGCGGCCTTATGTCGCTGGTGCGATTGCCGTGCACCCGATCGACTGCACGCACCAAGAAATGCTGACTGCCGAAGCGCTCAGCAGGTATGGCAACCAGCTCGAGCCAGTCCTCGACGCCCCGACCCCGGTGGCGCCGGCGAAGCTGTCGCGCCCGGCCACCGTGGCGGTGTCGCGGCTACAGCCGTACGCGGCCCCGGCGTTTGTCGAAATGTCCACGCTCGGCGCGCGGAACGGCACGGTGGATCTCGGGGTCGGATATCCCGACGAGGACGGGCCTCCTGCGATGCTCAAGGCCGCCCAAGACGCGATTGCCGGGGGCTTCAATCAGTACCCGCCCGGAATGGGCATCGCCGCGCTGCGGCAGGCCATCGCCGCCCAGCGCAAGCGGCATTTCGGCGTCGAATACGACCCGTCCAGCGAGGTATTGGTGACGGTCGGGGCGACCGAGGCTGTCGCCTCGGCAGTGCTCGGATTGGTCGAGCCGGGTTCGGAAGTGGTGTTGATCGAGCCGTTCTACGACTCCTATTCGCCGGTGGTAGCCATGGCCGGGGCTCGACGAGTGATCGTGCAGTTGGAGCTTGATGGCGGCGGCTTCGCCCTTGACGTCGACGCGCTGCGGCAGGCCGTGACACCACGGACCAGGGCGATGATCGTCAACTCACCGCACAACCCGACCGGCATGGTGCTGACGGCGGATGAACTTGCCGCCATTGCGGAACTCGCGGCGGACGCCGACCTCCTGGTCATCAGCGACGAGGTGTACGAGCAGCTCGTATACCCCTCGCCGCCAGGGCACCGTCACCTGCCCTTGGCCGCCTTCGACGGCATGGCCGAGCGCACGATCACCGTGTCGAGCGCGTCCAAGATGTTCAACTGCACCGGGTGGAGGATCGGATGGGCTTGCGGCCCAGCAGAACTCGTGGCCGCGGTACGGACGGCCAAACAGCACCTCAGCTATGTGGGCAGTGCGCCGTTTGAGCATGCGGTTGCGTTGGCCCTGAATTCCGAGGACGCCTGGGTGGTCGAACGGCGAAACGTGTTGCGCGCCAGGCGTGATCGCCTCGCTTCGGCCTTGACCGAGATCGGATTCGGCGTGCACGACAGCGCGGGTACCTTCTTCCTGTGCGCTGACCCGCGTCCGTTGGGCTACCACGACAGCGCGGCGTGCTGCGCGGAGCTAGCCGCGAAATCTGAGGTGGTCGCGATGCCGATGTCGGATTACTGCGATCCGGCAGCCGAACATGCCGCGGTGTGGAATCACTTGGTGCGCTTTAACTTTGCGAAGAGAGACACAACCCTTGACGAGGCGATCAGGCGACTCGCCGCGCTCCGGAACCGGCGGTAGCGGTCAGCCGCGGCTGGCCAGCACGATCTGCGGCTTGAATGGGCCGCGACGCAACTCGACCGTGATGGCCGGATCGGCATGGCAGGCAAGCGCGCGCAGCGCCGACGGGCTGTAGGCGCGCAGCGAGCTGATGAACCCGTCGTGCGCACTCGGGCGCACCGGCGCCAACGGCAGGCGCACCGTCAAGCCCACCAGGTGCAGCAGTGACGGTGGCCGCGGCAAGTCGATGATCAGCAGCTTGCGTGCGACGCGGGTGCCTTCGGCAAACGCCCGACAAGCCTTGGCCGGTGGCAGGTGGTGGAAGGACAGTGCGAACACCGCAAGGTCGTAGGAGCCGTCGGGCGCATCGATGGCGGTGGCGTCTATCTCTCGTACAGTGGCGCGCGGGTGACTGCCAAGGTCGCTGGCGGCGATGGCAGCCACCGACGTGGGCTCGATGTCGGTGACGGTCACCCGGGCCGTGGGATGCATGGTCAGTAGCGCACGCGATATACCGCCCAGCCCGGCACCCAGTTCGAGGATTTTGGGATCGGGCACGTCGGTCACTGCGTCGAGCGCGATGCGCGCGAAGTTCTTGTGCCAACCGAAAATTCGTCCGCTGCGGTCCAGGGAGCGGACCACTTTGTCTTTTTTGACGCCGACGTCGTCGCGGTCCAGGTATTCCAGGCGGTCGGTCTGCAACCGCCGGTCCAGCCACGACGCGTCCGGGCCGCCGCGCGGCATGCTGTCGATGTCGTAGGTCTCCGTTGCCATGTATCCATCGTGGACGATTGCCCGCACCCAGGGAACGTAGTTGGCAGAGTTCGTCGCCTACGGCGCGACGGTGATTTCGGCGATTTTCTGACCGTGCAGGAAGTTCGACTGCCGGAGTACTTCGCGGCCGGTAACGGCGATCGACGAAACGCGGCGTACTAGCACGCTCAACAGACAGCGCAACTCGAGGCGGGCCAACACCGCGCCGACACAGTAGTGTGGGCCGCCGCCGAAGGACAGATGCGGGTTCGGATGGCGGTCCAGCACGAAACGCTCCCCGTCGGGGAAGACGGTCTCATCACGGTTGGCAGACGGGATCCACAGCACGACCCGGTCGCCGGATCGAATCTCGGCCTCGCCCAAGGATATGTCGGTGGTGGCGGTTCGCAACACATGCCCAGGCGGCGACGTCCAGCGCAGAATCTCTTCCACCGCCGAGTGGATCAGCTGCGGATCCTCGCGCAGACGCCGCCAGCAATCGGGATCCTCGGCGAAGGCCACCATGGCACCGGATACGGCCAGCGGAGTCGTTTCCAGCCCGCCGGTGAGCATGCCGTCGCAATTCAGCAAGATCTCGTCGTCGGAGAGCGGGCGGCCGTCCACGGTTGTCTGCGACAGCGCGGTGACAAAGTCGTCCTGCGGATTAGCGCGACGCTGCTGCAGCAGCTCGTCGAGGTAGATGAACAATTCACCGTGCGCCTCGGCGGCGTCCTGCGCGATATTGGTGGCATAGGCAGCGTCAGTCAGTTTGCCCAATTTCGCCCAGTCCGCATGCGGGATTCCCAGCACTCGGGCCAGCACCTGGCGGGCGATGACGGCGCCGAGATCTTTGACGGCGTCGAAGGAGCCTCCGTTGGCAATCAGCCCGGCGAGCAGCTTTTCGATGTCGTCCTCGATGGCGGAATGCATGCGGTCAACTGCCGAACTCGACAGCCACGCCGAGTGCGCGGCGCGCAGCCTGCGGTGGTCGGCGCCGTCGGTGACCACCAGCATTCTGCCCGAAGCCAACGCGACGGCACGGGCGTTGGAGCCCAGACGCATACCGGCTCCCGACGCGAAGTGCCGGGGATTTTGCAGCACGTGGCGCGCGAATTGGTGAGTGGTGACCGACCAGAATTCGCCGTGGGTCGCGGAATCGGTCCACGCAACCGGATGCGCGCGACGCGCCGCCTCCCACAGCGTGTATCGATTGGGCGCAGCGTGAAATGACGGGTCGGCCGGATCGGTAGGCGTTGCGTCAGGCTGCCAAATAGGCCGACGCCCGTTCAGCCCACCCGGGTATTGCGGCGCATCCCTGTGATCCATACTCAAAATCGAGGGTAACCAGCCGGGCAAAGATCGGTCCAGTGCGCGCGTACGCTCGTCGTTACCTTTGACAGAGAAGGAGCATCCGATGCGAGTAACCGTCGACGAGTCGCTGTGCGAGGCCAACGGGTTCTGTGAATCGCTGGCCCCGGATGTCTTCGAAATCGGCGACGCCGACGTGGTGCAGGTCGCCGACGGCGAGGTACCTGAGCACTTGGAGATCGACGTGCGCGCCGCGATCGACCAGTGCCCCAAAGCCGCACTGCGACTTATCGATTGATCACCTCAGCGTGATTGCCATCTCGTCGTAGATCGACATGTTGGTGACCAGGCTGGGGTAAGCCACTGTGGCCGGGCCCAGCTCGATGCGATCGCAGCGCAACAGCAGTTCGTCGAACACCGCGCGTAGCTCGGCGCGCGCCAGGAATGCGCCCAGGCAATGGTGCGGCCCGCCGCCGCCGAAAGCCACGTGCGGGTTGGGTGCCCGTCCGATGTCGAAGGTGAACGGCTCGTCGAACATTTCCTCGTCGCGGTTCGCCGAGCGCAGCATCGACACGATGCGCTCACCGGCAGGGATGTGCTGGCCGTCGAGCTCGATGTCGACCTTGGTGGTGCGCGTCCAGTACGCGACCGGCGTGGCCCAGCGCAGCACCTCCTCGACGGCGCCGGCCCGCACCGACTCCTCGGCGCGGTAGCGCTCGATCTGCTCGGGGTTGGCGACGAACGCCTGCAGCCCGGCGGCCAGCGCGTTCTTGGTGGTGTCGCTGCCGGCAAAGGCCAGCACGAAGAAAAAGATCTCGAGCTCGTTGGCGGGCAGCCGGAAATGCTCGCCGTCGTCGCCGACAATCTCGGCCGAGGCGAGCGTGCTCCAGATGTCGTCGGCGGGATTGCGCCGCTTCTCGGCGGTGAGCTCGAGCGCGTAGCCGAAGATCGTGCCGTACAGGTCCAGTTCTTCCTGCTCGGTGAGCCGGGCCTTGGGGGAGCGGGCGGTCAGGATGCGGTCGAAGACGTCGAAGATGCGGGGCCGGTCTTCGGCGGGGATGCCCATGATGTCGCCGATCACGGTCATCGGCAGCGCATCGGCGACGTCGGCGATCCAGTCACCCTCGCCGCGGGCCAGCAGGTCGTCGATCATCCGCGCGGCGCGGGCCCGGATGCCATCCTCGAGCTTGGCGATCGCGCGCGGTGTGAACGCGCTGGAGATGAGCTTGCGGCGCTTGCTCAGCTCCGGCGGGTCCATGTTGATTATCGTCGGGTACGACGAGAACGTGTCGAGCGGCTGGACCAGCGGGCCGTCCTTGGCCGTGAAGGAGTCGGCGTCGCGGTGGATGCGCACGGCGTGGCGGTGCTTAGTGGTCATCCAAAAGTCGCGCTGGACGCCAACCTTGGCGACACCGGGCGTGAGGTTGTGCCGGAAGACCGGCCGGTTGCGCCTCAGGTCGGCGAACAACTCGTCGGGAAAACCGTTGCGCCACAACGCGAAATCCGACAAGTCCAATTCGGCTGTCGTCATAGCAATCTCCGACCGTTGACGTTCAATCTCTAAAATAGTAAAAATAGACCGAGTCTTCCAGGTGGAGAGGTAGTGACGCACACGGTTTCGGACGCAGACCCGTCGGAACGCGAGTTCGGGTCGACGGGTATCGCGCTGTCGAAATACCGCTTCCCGACCGGGTGGTTCATCGTCGGATTCGCCTCCGATCTGCCTGCCGGCGAGGTCAAGCGGGCGCACTACTTCGGCGAGGAGTTGGTGCTCTTCCGCG
Source organism: Mycobacterium kyorinense (assembly GCF_002101735.1). Lineage (GTDB taxonomy): Bacteria > Actinomycetota > Actinomycetes > Mycobacteriales > Mycobacteriaceae > Mycobacterium > Mycobacterium kyorinense. The sequence goes on from NZ_LQPE01000088.1 coordinate 9,905, forward strand.
CCGAGTCCGGCCAGGTGCACGCGCTCGACGCGTACTGTCAACACCTCGGCGCGAACATGGGCGTCGGCGGCACCGTGGAAGGCGACAACATCGTCTGCCCCTGGCACGGCTGGCGCTGGCGCGGCGACGGCACCAACGCGCTGATCCCGTACAGCAAGATCGGCTGCAAGCAGAACGTGCGAATCCGCACCTACCCGGTCACCGAGTGGTACGGCTTCATCCTGGTCTGGCACGAGCGCCACGGCCGGGCGCCGTACTGGCAACCACCCGTGCTGCCCGAACTGGAGACCGGCGAGTACTACCCGCTGCATCCGCACAGCCGGATGCTCAACCGGGTCAAGGTGCACGCGCAGATGATCATCGAAAACGCCGCCGACCCGTATCACGTGCAGTACGTGCACAAGGCCGCCAACCCCGCGAACACGGCGTCTTTCGAGGTGGCCGGTTACCACCTGCACGCCACCGTCAACGCCCACTTCGGTGGCGGACGAGCGCAAACCTGGCTGACACCCAACGGACCGGTGGACGCCAAGATCATCTACGACAATTACTCGCTCGGGCTGGGCGTGGTCCGATTTCCGAGCGACTTGGTGGCCACCATTCAGGTCACCGGGCAGACCCCGGTAGACGAGGACTACACCGACTACTTCTACACCCAGGCGTCGGTTCGCGAGCCTGGCGACACCGGCGAGGCGCCGACCGGGCGTGCTGCGAGATTCCTTGCGCTGCAACAGGAAGTCATCAAGCAGGACTTCTTCACGTGGGAGAACATGAAGTACTTGGAGAAGCCCAACCTGGCGCCCGAGGAAGCCCGCGACTATGCGGCGCTTCGCCGCTGGGCACACCGCTTCTACCCGGGCGAACAGCCCTCGCCCGACGACTTCGGATACACCCCGGACGGTTCGCCCGACCCGGCAGCCGCGCAGGCCTGATGCCGATCCGCCCGGCCGATTTCGGGGTGGAGCAATTCAGCGTGCCGGCGGTGCTCGACCGCCGCGCCGAGCAGTTTCCGGACCGGGTGATGATGTCGGTGGCCGGCACTGTGGTGACGTTCGAGCAGATGGCGCAGCGATCCTGCTCGGCGGCAAGCACGCTGCGCGACAAGGGTATTGGCCGCGGCGATTGCGTCGCGCTGTTCACGGCGACCTGCCCGGAGTGGATCTACTTCTGGCTGGGCGCGGCGCGGATCGGCGCGGTGACCGCAGCCGTCAACGTCGCCTACAAGGGCGAGTTCCTGCTGCACGCCCTGCGGCTCTCGCGCGCTAAAGCGATCCTCACCGACACCGAACGACGCTGCCGCGTCGACGAAGTGGCGGACCAGTTGCCGATGCTCAAAGAGATTCTGCTGCTGGGTGATTCGATCGGCGGGGGTGGTGCGGTTACGGACGAGCCGGCTGACCCCGATGAGGTCGGGTCGCTGTTTTTCACCTCTGGCACCACCGGCGCGTCCAAAGCCGTTGCCACCAGCTGGCACTACCTGTTCACCGCGGCGGCGACGGTGGCCTCGGCGTGGAAATTCGGTGCGGGCGAGGTGCTGTGGACGGCGATGCCGTTGTTTCATCTCAGCGCGGCGCCGTCGGTGCTGGCGCCGATGCTGGTCGGCGGGACCACCGTGCTGGCGCCGGCGTTTCATCCCGGGTCGGTGTGGGACGACGTGCGGGCCTGCGGCGCAGTGGGTTTCGCGGGGGCCGGCGCCATGGTGTCGATGCTGTGGAACCAGCCGCCGGATCCGCGCGACGCGCAGCTGCCGCTGCGGTTCATCTCAGCGGCGCCGATCGACGCCGGCCTCTATCGGGACATCGAAAAGCGTTACGGCTGCCGCATCGTCACGATGTACGGGCTGACGGAGGCGTTTCCGATCACCGTCAAGGGCGTCGACGAGGACGGGGTTCCAGGGACGTCGGGCCGGCCCAACCCGAGCTTCGACGTGATGATCCTCGACCCCAGCGGTGATCCGGTGCCGGCCGGGACCGCCGGCGAGATCGCTTGCCGGCCCAGGTATCCCCATGTGATGAGCGAGGGGTATGTCGACGCCGACGGGACGGTCGAGCCGCACCCGGAGTGGTTTCGCACCGGCGACCTCTGTGTGCTGGACGACGACCAGAATCTGACGTACCTGGACCGCGTGAAGGATTCGCTGCGCCGTCGCGGCGAGAACATCTCGTCGGTGGAAGTCGAGGCAACCGTGCTACGCCACCCGGCGGTCGCCGAGGCGGCAGCGGTCGCGGTACCCAGCGAGTTGGGCGAGGACGACATCCTGTTGGTCGTGACGCTACGACCGGAGTCGTCGCTGGACTACGTCGAGTTGCTGAACTTCTGCTCGGCGCGGATGCCGTACTTCTGTGTCCCCCGCTATGTCGAGGTCGTGGACGAGATTCCCAAGACCATCATCGGGCGGATACGCAAAGATGTGTTGCGGGCCCGCGGACTCGGTCCGGGCGCCTGGGACCGGGAACGTCACGGATACATCGTCAGCCGGTGAGGTGGGGAGAAACCACGATGAGCATGACCTACCAGCAGCAGTACCTTCTCAACGGCGCGACGGGACGCGATGCGATCCTGGATCTCACCGCCCGGCACAACCGGTGCTATTCCGACGGCGACCGCGACGGCTGGATTGCGACGTTCCGGCATTCGGGCGCCAGCTATGTCCGCGGCGGTGAGGAGTTCACCGATTTGCGCGCCGCCTTCGACGGCGGCGGCGGGCAGCGGCTGGTCAGCGTCGATCACGAGATCAGCGTCGACGGCGTCAACGCCACCCAGCGCTGCGTCGCGCTGCTTTACGCCGTCGGCGACGACGGCGTCCCCGCGCTGCGGGCGACCGGCACGTATCGCGATCGGCTCGTCTACGAGCGCGGCGGCTGGTACTTCACTTCGCGTGAGCTGCAATGGGACTCGGCGCCGGCCCGGGTATGACGGGTATCCAACTCGCGTTCGGCACCTACGAGGACGCGCTGCGCATGGTCGGGGTGACGTCCGAGCCGCGGACCGCGAGCGCCGTGGTCAGCGCGTCGCGCATCCAGATGTTCGCCGCGCTGGTTCGCGACGCCAACCCGTCGTACTGGGATCCCGAATTCGCCGCCGAGACCTGGGGCGGTCTGCTGGCGCCGCCGGGTTTGCTGATGGGCTGGCTGATACCACCGCCGTGGCTGCCGACGGGCGAGCCGCGGGTGACGGCGATCGCGCTGCGGGTGCCGCTGCCCGGCACCACGTTCGTCAACGCCGCCAACGACGCGGAATTTCTGCTGCCCATCGTCGAAGGCGACCTGCTGACCGTGGTCGAAGAGGTGGTGTCGGTGTCACCGGAAAAGCAGACCCACCTCGGGGTCGGGCATTTCGTCGAGACGCTCGACACATTTACTCGCCGGGACGGCGCGGTGGTGGCCCGCAACCGAAACACGTTGTTCCGCTTCACCCCCGAACCCGCCGGCGCGAGCAGACGCAAAAGTCCCCCTCCGCCCGGCGTGTCGGGGACTTCTGCGTCTGCTCGCCCAGATCAACTGCCGGTGGTGCTCGACGAGATCGACTACCAGCGGGTCGTGATGAACTCCGGCGCGACGTGGGACTACTTTCCCGGCCACTTCGATCCCGGCTATGCCTATAACCAAGGCCACCCGACGATTTTCGTCAACACCATGCACCTCGCCGGGTTCGCCGACCGTATCGCCACCGACTGGGCCGGACCCGACAGCCGGGTGGTGCGCCGCACGATGCGCCTGGCCGGGCCGATCTACGCCGGCGACACCATGGTGGGCCGCGGACATGTGGCCAGGCGCACCGACACCAGCGTCGACCTGCAGATCGACGTGAGCAACCAGCGCGGCGAACTATGCTGTCCGGTCGAGCTCACCCTGCAGGTACCGCCCTCGTAGGTGCCGAATGTGGGCTTGGGGCACGCGAATTCGCGCGTAGCGTGACTCAACTTCACACTCGGCGGATCGGTTAACTCAGCGGGCTCTTGCTGACCACCGACTGCAGCTCCACGTACTCGGCCAGACCCTCCGGACCGAACTCCCGCCCGATGCCCGATTGCTTGAAACCACCGAACGGGCTGGCGATGTCGAGCATGTACATGTTGATGCCGTAGGTGCCGGCGCGCACCGCCGAGGCGATCTCCATGCCATGCGCGGCGTCCGCCGTCCACACCGACCCGGCCAGACCGTAGTCGCTGTCGTTGGCGATGCGCACCGCGTCGTCCTCGTCGGTATAGGTCAGCACGGTCAGCACCGGGCCGAAGATCTCCTCGCGCGCGATGCGCATGTCGTTGGTCGCGTCGGCGAACAGCGTGGGCCGCACGTACCAGCCGCGGTCGGTCGGCGGATCCTCGCCGCCGAGCACAATCCGGGCGCCCTCGTTGCGTCCGGACCGGATGTAGTCCTGCACCCGGCGTTGCTGGCGTTGGGCCACAAGCGGCCCGATGTCGGTGGCCTCGTCGAACGGATCCCCGACCTGCAGGCCGGACATCATCTCGGCCAACGCATCGACGACCTCGTCACGGCGGCGTTCGCTGACCAGAATGCGGGTCTGCGCAACGCAGGCCTGCCCGTTGTTCATCAGCCCGGCGGTCTTGAGCCCGGCGACGGTCTTGTCGATGTCGGCGTCGTCGAGGATGATCGCCGCCGACTTGCCGCCCAGCTCCAGGCTCACCCGTTTGAGCTGCTCCCCGCAGATCGAGGCGATGCGCCGGCCCACGGCGCTGGATCCGGTGAACGCGATCTTGTCGACGCCGGGGTGGCGGACCAGCGCCTCGCCGACGTCCGGTCCGCCGGTGACCACCGACACCACCCCGTCGGGCAGGCCGACCTGCTCGAGCATTTCGGCCAACCACAGCGCATCCAACGGTGTTTCCGGCGCCGGCTTGACGACGACGGTGCAGCCCGCGATCAGCGCGGGAATCAGCTTGGGCATGATCAGGAATTGCGGCACGTTCCACGGCACGATCGCGCCGACCACTCCGACCGGCGCACGGCGAACGAGGACCTCGCCGCGCACCCCTTGGCGGCGTTCCGTCCACGAGAAGTCCCGCGCGGCCGCCAGCGCAAGGTGGATCATCGACGCAGCACCGGCGCCCTGCCCCAGCCGGCTGAAACTGCGCGGCGACCCCATCTCGGCGGTGATGAGATCGGACATCTCGTCGACATGCGGCGCGTAGATGGCGGCGAGCTCTTCGATCTTGGCCATCCGTTCGCGCGGGTCCAGCCGCGGCCACGGCCCGCGGTCGAAGGCGTGCCGCGCCGCGGTCACGGCGGCGTCGACGTCCTCCGCGCTGCCGGCCGGCGCCTCGCCGATGGGCTCCTCGGAGTGCGGCGAGATCACCGTCAACCGGTTGCGGCCGGCGGGTTTGCGCCACTGTCCACCGATGAAAAGCTCGTCGTAGCAACGATGGTCAAGTTGCTCGGGCATGCGGCACCGCCTCGTGACATAGCTATTACTGCTAACATAGCAAGAAAACGTGGGGACGGGAGTCCAGGTGGGCGACGACTGGCGCTGCTACCCGTTTTCGTTGGTGCCCGACGACCCGATGCTGCACTTTCCCGCCGCCGAGGGCGAGCACGCCGACCACGAGTCCGACACCTGGTTCATCGCCGGCGAACTGGCCGCCGCGTCGGGGCGGTCGTACGCGTTTTTGACCATCTTCAACAAAAACCGACCCGGCGGATCGGTAGTCGCCGACTTCTACACGATGGCGCTATTCGATTGCGACGCAAGCACATACGGCACCTACACCGACTATGACATGCCGCCGCGCAACGCGGCCACGCCGAAACTCTCTGCAACGGCCGGCTACCTCGACATCGAATACGCCAGCGGCGCCGGCACCGCCACCTGGTCCACCTGCCGCGACGACGACGGTCAGCTGCTGCCCTACACCTACCGGGTCAACTTGGTGGGCGTCGATCAGGCCGGCCGGCCGATGGGCCTCCAGCTGGCGGTCACGCCGACGCGCAAGCCGGTTCCGTTGGGTGCGTCGACGTACAACGGCCGGATCGCCTGTTTCGGCCAGGACGACACCTATTCGTATTTCCAGACCCGAATGGCGATGAGCGGGACGCTGCGCTGGGGCGACATCAGTGAACAGGTCAGCGGGAGCGCCGGGCACGTCGACCGGCAGTGGTTTCCCCGCTACGCCGGCGGCGGCGGAACCGGGGGAGACCCGCGCGCCCGCTCCCACGAATGGCGCACGATCAACCTGGACAACGGCGTCGACCTGAGCATCTGGCGACAGTTCGACCGCACCAACCACAATGCGCTGCAACCCTTCTCCGGGGCGACGGTCAGCTACCCGGACAGGCCACCGGAGTGCGCCGAGGACGTCGACGTCACCGTCGACAGCTATGTGCGGTGGCCGGATTCGATCCGCCCCCTGGTTCCGCGGCTCGCCCAGGTCCGCTACATGCCGGACCGACACCGACTGACCTGCGTCAGTTTGCAACTCGACCTCATTGGTGAGCCGTTGGTGGCGGCGCCGGCGCACGCGTTGCCGATCGAATACATGGAGGGTCCGTACCGCTACCGCGGGACCCTGCGCGGAAAACCGGTGAGCGGCTTCGGGTTCTACGAACGCTCGCTGGCGCTCTACCGGGACTGGGAGCTGGCCGAGATAGCGTCGGCCCAGCTCTTATGACGATGCTGCAACCCCGGTTCGTTGCGGCCGAACAACAAACGGTCACGCACGCCTGACTCCAGGTTGGCCTGTAACGCCTCGACCAGCCGGTAGTCCTCGTCGCGCACGGTGGCGTGCGCGTAGTCGAACACCGCTTGCGCGCCTGCCGCAACGGACTCGTCGGTCAGGTCCAGCGGCGTCGAATTCTGGTGCACGGTAATCGATCTGCCCGGCTTGTCACTCGGATAGATCCGGAACAGCTCGCCGTTGGCGATAGTCACCGACAGCACGATGTTGGGGAAGAGCGCGTAGATCACCACCATGTTCTGGAACGGATCCCATTGCTCTTCGGGCACGTTCTCCAACTCGAGAATTGAGTTCAGCGGGAAGATCAACCGGTGATGCGCGCCGAATGCGTCGAAGACCGTGCAGTTGCTGCGCGCGATCGTCGCGAACGTCTGCCGATGCACGGTGGCGAAGTGGTAGTTCTCCGAAAAGGTGTCGACCGCGAGCTTCCAGTTGATCGGGCAGTCGAGGACCTTTTCGCCCAGTGGGGACCACCGTCTGATGCCCCACGAGTCGAGTTCCTCGGCCAGCGAACCCAGGTGGGCGGCGACGTCCAGCTCGGCATCGGGTTGCAGTGACACCCAAAGGAATCCGGCGAACTCGGCGGCCGGCAACTCGGTCAGCCCATCGGACTTCACGCCCACCCCGGGGAAGCCCTCCCGGCCCGGCACACCGACCAGCCGCCCGGTGTTGTCGTACGTCCACGCGTGATACGGGCAGCTGAACCGCTTTGCCGTGCCGCAGCCGCTGACCACCTGCGACTGCCGGTGCAGGCAGACATTGTCGAACGCCTTGACCGAGCCGTCGGAGATCCGGGTCAGCAGGACCGATCGGCCCATCACGGTCTTGGTGCAGTAGCTGCCCGGCGCCGGCAACTCGGAGACGTAGCCGACCAGTTGCGGGCTGGCCAGCAGCATCGCGACGTCACGCTCGTGGCGCTCGACCGACGTGTACTCGCGCGCTGCGACGGTGTGCTCCGTCAGCGCCAGATCGGTGGTGTTGTCGCGCGCCAGTTTCACCGCGCGCCGGGTCAAGTCGATCAGCTGATCGCGGTCCATGCTTGCAGTACAGACCTTGTCACCGTTGTAATGTCAAGGCGTGGCTGAGCAGTTGCTGATCGGCGACGTCACGGCCCTGACCGGGATCGCGCCGGGCCGCATCCGCCACTACGAGAAAATCGGGCTGCTGCGGGCCGAGCACCTGTCCAACGGCTACCGGGTCTTCGACGTCGGGCAGGTGCTCGACCTGTTGCGCATCGACTTGCTCCGCAGCCTCGGCCTCGCCATCAAAGACATCCAGCGGTTGGCGGACCAGACCACTCTGGCCGATGTCCTCGACGAACACCGCGCGTTGCTGGTGGCCCAGCGCGACCGGCTCGATCAACTGATCACGGCCATCGACGCCGCCACCGCCACCCACTACGACGACGTCAACGAACGCATCCTGCGGCAACTGGCCACCTCGCATCGCGACAGCATCGGCGTCATCGGGCGGCTGAGCACCCCGCTGTCCCCGGCAACGGCTGCGATGTACACCGACCTGTTCGACGCCTGGGAGCTGCCGGTTCCCGCGCTGTTCGGTCAGATGGTCCTGCCGCCGGCGGCCAGCACCCTGCTCGAGGCACTCGCCGAGACGCCGGGGCGCGACGTGCTGTTCGACCGATTGCGCAAGCTTGCCGGCGAGGTGGTTGCTCTCGGCGAAAACGACGCCGCGGCAACCGAACTCGCGCACACGTGGATCGACCAGCAGGTGGCCAGCCCGCTGCCCGACGACGTCGTTGATGCGCTGCGCTGCGTGCAGCCGCTGCTGGAACGCGAACCGGTCATCGTCCATGGCTTTCGAACCTGGGCAGCGTCGATCACCCCGGCCGCTGCGCATTTCATCAACGAACTGACCCGGGAGACCGCCCGGCGCGGACTGGAAACCGTCAGCGTCATCGTGCTGCCGCCGGCCAGGCGCAGTTAGTCAGCCACCCGACGGTTCCCAGGCGAATCCGCCGGGCGTATCGACGCAACTGATGGGAACCCCGGTGTTCGAGACCGTTGCCGTGCCCGTCTGCGCAGCGCTGCAGGGCATGCCGAGGGCCGGCCGGGTGTCCAGGGGAGGCGGAGCCGACGACGAGCGTGTCGTGGTCGTCGGTGCCGCGTGCGTCTCGGACGGCGTCGACATGCTCGTCGGTGGCGTCGTCGTTGTCGCAGCCGGCGACGGCGGAGCGCTGACTTCGGGCGGCAACGGCGGCGCGGGCACCGGAGCAGCAGTGGGCGGCGGCGTGGCTCTCGGCGGCGGCGGGGCGGCGGGCCGAATGGTGGTCACCGGCGCCGGCGTCTCGACGGTCGGCGTGTCCTGGAACGAACGCGACCGCAGCAACATGACAGCGAAGTACCCGAGCAGCGCCACCGCCACGATCGTGAGGGCGAACGCCCCGGTTTGCAGCAGCCGGCGACGGCGCGCCGTCGCCGAGGTGTCCGCGGCCGTCGTTGCGCGGGATACCGCTGGTTCGAAGAACGGGGCGGCGTCGTCGAATTCAGTGTCTTCCCAGACATCTGGTGAAGCTGCCGAGTCTTCGTCGGCCTCGTCAGCTATGGCGTCGGAGAGCGCCGGCTCGGGAAACGTGGTGGCCTCGTCGAACTCGGCGTTGTGCCAGACATCGGGTGGCTCCGCGACGACGTGGTCTGTTTCGACCGGCTCAGTCATGGCGTTTTCGGCCGGCGATCCGAGGACGGTAGTGGCCTCGGCGTCTGACAGGTCCGACCGAATGCGGTGATTTTCCTGGAGCGCCGCGGCGAAGTCTCGACAGCGGGCGAACCTGTCGACAGGCGCTTTGGCGAGTGCGCGGGTAAAGGCCTCGTCGAGGTAACCCAGTTCCGGTTTGACATCGCCCGGCCGCGGCGGTGACTCGTTGAGGTGCTTGCTGATCACCACGGCAGGGTTGTGGTGCGCGAACGGCGGCGACCCCGTCAACAGGTGAAAAGCGGTGCACGCCAACGCATATTGGTCGGCCCGGCCGTCGACCGAATCGTCCATCAGCTGCTCGGGCGCCGCATAGCTCACGGCACCGACGGTCATGTCCGTCTGCCGGGGCACACCGAAATCTGCCAGCAGGATCCGCCGGTTACCGGATTCGGGCTTGGTCAGCAGGATGTTGCCGGGCTTCACATAGCCGTGCACCAGCCCGCGGTCGTGGGCGTAGTCAAGCGCCTCCGCGACCGCGGTGACGATCTCGAGAACCTCGTCCGGCGGGACGCCGTCGGGATAGGCATCGCTGAGCAGCTGAGTCGCATCGGCGCCGTCGACGTAGTCCATCAACAGCCAGAGCCGGCCCTCGAACTCGCCCCGGTCATACAGGCCGACGATATTGGGGTGCCACAGCGCGGCCGCCAGGTCAGACTCACGGTAGAACCGTTCCTGGTACACCGGGTCGGCTGACACGTCGGCGGGCAGAATCTTCAGCGCGTGACGGCGCGGCAACCTCGGCCGCTCGGCCAGATAGACCTCACCGTGCTGGCCAGAGCCCAGCGGCCGAACGATGCTGAATCCGGCAGCCGTCGCACCAGTGACCAGCGGCATGGGGAGGATCGTACAAGCTGGCGGCCGCGGACCCGAATTTCAGCCTCGCTGAACTGGGTGGTCGCACGGGGTGCCGGCCAGAAATCTAGGGCCAGCCGAGCGGCGGCCGCACGCCTGACCCCTCGACGCGCCCCTTGCGGACCCACGGCGTGCAGCCGGCGGTGCTGAACCGCGCGACCAGCGGCCCGATGACCACGTCCTGCCCGTCGTTGCCGGCCCCCAGCAGGTTGCCGGCGTTGTCGTAGGTGTGCCAGGAGCAGCCGGCACCGGCGACCCCGTTGGCCGCCGCGTAGAGGCCCGGCGACATCTCCCCGGGAACCGCGTACGTCCCGGGCGGGATGAACGGCCCGGTAGACCCCGGCGCGCCCGCCATGACCGCTGCCGCGGCCTCGCATTTGCCGCGCGGAAATTCCTTGAGGCAATTGCGCCAGCCATATTCGCCGGCGATCAGCGGGTACATCCGTTCGACCTCGGCGTTGGGCTGCCACAACGCGCCGTGCCGAACACTCATACAGCGAATCGGCGTGTTCGAGTTCGAGAAGGTGGTGGTGTTGATTTCCTCACGGGCACACGGTGCACCCATCGGTGGCCTGCCGTGGTCTGCCGCCGGAATTACCTGTGGTTGTCCGGGGACGCCGGCGGCGTGGGCCGTCGGCGACGCCGATCGCCGCGCGTCGCTGACCCGCGTCCCCGTGACGATCACCGACCCGGTCAGCATCAGGCTCACCAGCGTCGGCACGACGACGGCGGCCCGCACCAGCGGGTGGATACGCGACGCCGACGGCCTACCGGCCGCCAACCGGGTGCGCAGAAGGCGACGCCGCTTTGGACGGTCGCCCTTGAGCGCCTCGGCGAAGTCCCGGCAGCACGCGAACCTGTCGGCCGGGTCCTTGGACAGCGCGCGGGCCAGCGCGGCGTCGAGGTGGGCCAGTTCCGGTTTGGTGTCGCTCAGCTTGGGCGGCACGCCGTTGAGATGCTTGCCGATCACCACCGCCGGATTGCTGTGCCGAAACGGTGGCGAGCCGGTCAGGAGATGAAACGCGGTGGCGGCCAACGCATATTGGTCGGCGCGGCCATCGATGGGCGCGTCCACGAGTTGCTCGGGTGCCGCGTAGCTCATGGTGCCCACGGCCATGTTGGTCACCGTCAGGCCGCTGATGTCGTCCAGCCGCCGGGCGATGCCGAAGTCCGCGAGCAGGATTCGTCGCCACCCGCAGACCGGTTGGGTGATCAGAATGTTGCTCGGCTTCACGTCGCGGTGCAGCAGGCCGCTGTCGTGGGCGTAGTCGAGGGCATCGGCGATCGCCGTGACGATCTCGACCACCTCGTCCGCGGGCATCCCATCGGGATAGCTGTCGTGCAGCAGCTTGGCGGCGTCGGAGCCGTCGACGTAATCCATCGAAATCCACAACTGGCCCTCGTATTCGCCCCGGTCGTGCAGGCCGACGATGTGGGGGTGCCACAGCGCCGCGGCCAGGTCGGCCTCCCGGTTGAACCGCTCGCGGAACTCCGGGTCGGCGGACACGTCGGCGGGAAGCACCTTGAGCGCATCGCGTCGCGGCAACCGCGGGTGCTGGGCCAGATAGACCTCACCCATCCCGCCAGAACCCAGGTGCCGGACGATGCGGAAACCAGCACACGTCGTGTCGCTCGCCAACGGCATGGGCGAATACTACAGATGTAATTCGAGTCTTTGCATGTGTCACCGCCGAGGCGCAATAGGACTTCTGATGCAGGCGTGGCTCGTGGCGTCGATGTGGTAATTGATGCATTTGTCGTACCCTGTGACTCGTGCCAGTGTCCCGGCGCGAGGTGCTCAAATGCGCGGCCGTGACGCCAGCCCTGATCGGTTTGGGCGTCGCGGCCTCGTCGCTGCGTGCCGCGATCGCCTCGGCCGGCCCCCTGGGCGTGCTGCTCGACTACGCGGCCGGGGTCATCCCCGCCAGCGACATCAAGGCGGCGGGCGCGGCAGGGTCGATCCGGTACGTGTCCGACCGCCGCCCCGGCGGCGCCTGGATGCTCGGCAAGCCGATCCAACTGGCCGAAGCCCGTGACCTGTACGGCAGTGGGCTCAAGATCGTGTCGTGCTACCAGTACGGCAAGCAGGACACCGCCGACTGGCTCGGCGGTCAGAGCGCCGGCGTCGCGCACGCGAAGCGGGGATGGCAGCTGCACACCGCCGCCGGCGGCCCCACCGGCGCGCCGATCTATGCCTCCATCGACGACGATCCGTCCTACGAGCAGTACAAGCAGCAGGTCGCGCCCTATTTGCGAGGTTGGGAGTCAGTGCTCGGCCACCAGCGTGTCGGCGTCTACGCCAACTCGAAAACCATCGACTGGGCGCTGCAGGACGGCCTGGGCTCCTATTTCTGGCAGCACAACTGGGGTTCGCCGCGCGGATACACCCATCCGGCCGCCCACTTGCACCAGGTCGAGATCGACAAGCGCAGTGTCGGCGGCGTCGGGGTGGACATCAACCACATTATGAAGCCGCAATTCGGCCAGTGGGACTGACGCGACCGCTTGCACACCTGACTCGCGGGTAAGGTTCCAGCAAACTTTTGAAACGTCCTCCGGCGGCCCAATTTTCGCCGCCGGCGGCGCGGCCCGGCGGCCGACGCGTCGCGGCGCGCGCGGCGACGTCGAAAATTGGAACATAACGATTTGATAACAATACTGCCTTGATCAGCGCTGTTGTGCCTACTCGACCGTAACCACCTGCACGCAGCAGGTTTGTTCCGCGCGCTAGCGGGCGCGATTGAGCGCGGTGTTACCCACGTAACCGCTACCCGTGCGTAGAACTCGCCAGTAACCGATCTGGCCGGAAAAATCCCAGGGTTCTTATGACACTCTTATTGCAGCCGATGCAGTCCACCGCCCCCTCGGGCCGGCCCGCCGCAGCCCTCAGGTCAGCGGAGAATCGGCCGGATTCGACGGGGAATCAGACGACGCCCAGGGCAGCGCAGCTCTGACAGACAAGCGATACGTACCTAGGAGATACGCAACGTGACGATCCACGAGCACGACCGGGTGTCCGACGACCGCGACGGAATGTCCGCCGAGGCCACGCAGGGCACCCACGCTCTGGTCGATCGTCTGACCGCCGGCGAGCCGTACGCCGTCGCGTTCGGCGGCCAGGGCAGCGCCTGGCTGGAGACCCTCGAGGAGCTGGTGTCCTCGGCCGGCATCGAGTCGGAGCTGGCGACGCTGGTCGGCGAGGTGGACCTACTGCTCGAGCCCGTCGCCAAAGAGCTGGTCGTGGTGCGGCCCATCGGCTTTGAGCCGCTGAGCTGGGTGCGCGCGCTAGCGGCCGAAGACCCGGTTCCCTCGGCCAAGCAACTGACCTCGGCCGCCGTCTCCGTGCCCGGCGTGCTGCTCACCCAGATCGCCGCGGTGCGCGCGCTGACACGCCAGGGCATGGACCTGTCCGCGACGCCGCCGGTGGCCGTGGCCGGGCACTCGCAAGGCGTGCTGGGCGTCGAGTCGCTGAAGGCCGCCGGCGCCCGCGACGTCGAGCTGCTGGCCCTGGCCCAGCTGATCGGCGCTGCCGGCACCCTGGTAGCCCGCCGGCGTGGCATCTCGATCCTCGGCGACCGCCCGCCGATGGTGTCGGTGACCAACGCCGACCCCGAGCGCATCTACCGGCTGCTCGAAGAGTTCGCCCAGGACGTCCGGACCGTGCTGCCGCCGGTGCTGTCCATCCGCAACGGTCGCCGATCCGTCGTCATCACCGGAACCCCCGAGCAGCTGTCGCGCTTCGAGCTCTACTGCAAGCAGATTTCGGACAAAGAGGAAGCCGACCGCAAGAACAAGATCCGCGGCGGCGACGTGTTCGCGCCGGTCTTCGAGCCGGTCCAGGTCGAGGTGGGTTTCCACACGCCGCGGCTCTCCGACGGCATCGACATCGTCGGCGGCTGGGCCGAAAAGGTCGGCATCGACGTCGAGCTGGCCCGCGCGATGACCGAAGCCATCCTGGTGCAACCGGTCGACTGGGTCGACGAGGTGGTCTCGCTGCACGAGGCCGGTGCCCGCTGGATCCTCGACCTGGGCCCCGGCGACATCCTGACCAGGCTGACCGCACCGGTGATCCGCGGCCTGGGCATCGGCATCGTGCCGGCGGCCACCCGCGGCGGGCAGCGCAACCTGTTCACCATCGGCGCCGTGCCCGAGGTGGCCCGCCCGTGGTCGAGTTACGCCCCGTCCGTGGTGCAGCTGCCCGACGGCCGGGTCAAGCTCTCGACGAAGTTCACCCGGCTCACCGGCCGCTCGCCGATCCTGCTGGCCGGCATGACGCCGACCACCGTCGACGCCAAGATCGTCGCCGCCGCGGCCAACGCCGGGCACTGGGCCGAGCTGGCCGGCGGCGGGCAGGTCACCGAGGAGATTTTCAACAACCGCATCGAGGAATTGGGCGGCCTGCTCGAGCCCGGCCGCACCTACCAGTTCAACGCGCTGTTCCTCGACCCGTATCTGTGGAAGCTGCAGGTCGGCGGAAAACGCTTGGTGCAGAAGGCCCGTCAGTCCGGCGCGCCGATCGACGGGCTGGTGGTCAGCGCCGGCATCCCCGAACTGGAGGAAGCCGTCGAGCTGATCGACGAGCTGGGCGAGATCGGCATCAGCCACGTGGTGTTCAAGCCGGGCACCGTGGAGCAGATCCGCTCGGTCATCCGCATCGCCACCGAAGTGCCGACCAAGCCGGTCATCATGCACATCGAGGGCGGGCGCGCCGGCGGCCACCACTCCTGGGAAGACCTCGACGACCTGCTGCTGGCCACCTACTCGGAGCTGCGGTCGCGGCCCAACATCACCGTCTGCGTCGGCGGCGGCATCGGCACCCCGGAGCGGGCGGCCGAATACCTGTCCGGGCGCTGGGCGCAGGCGTACGGCTTCCCGCTGATGCCGGTCGACGGCATCCTGGTCGGCACCGCGGCGATGGCCACGCTGGAGTCCACCACCTCGCCGTCGGTCAAGCGGATGCTGGTCGAGACCCAGGGCACCGACCAGTGGATCAGCGCCGGAAAAGCCCAGGGCGGCATGGCATCCAGCCGCAGCCAGCTCGGCGCCGACATCCACGAGATCGACAACACCGCCTCACGCTGCGGCCGGCTGCTCGACGAGGTGGCCGGCGACGCCGAGGCGGTGGCCAAGCGCCGCGACGAGATCATCGCCGCGCTGAACAAGACCGCCAAGCCGTACTTCGGCGACGTCGGCGAGATGACCTACCTGCAGTGGCTGCGCCGCTATGTCGAACTGACCATCGGGGACGGCAACTCGACCGCCGACACCGCGTCACCGGGCAGCCCGTGGCTGGCTGACACCTGGCGCGACCGCTTCCAGCAGATGCTGCAGCGCGCCGAAGCGCGTTTGCATGCCAAGGATTTCGGCCCGATCGAGACGCTGTTCAACGATCCGGAATCGCTCGAACGCCCCGACGAGGCGATCGATGCGCTGCTGGCGCGTTACCCCGACGCCGAAACTGTGCAGCTGCACCCCGCCGACGTGCCGTTCTTCGTCACGCTGTGCAAGACGCTGGGCAAGCCGGTCAACTTCGTGCCCGTCATCGACAAGGACGTCCGGCGGTGGTGGCGCAGCGATTCGCTGTGGCAGGCGCACGACGCCCGCTACGACGCCGACCAGGTCTGCATCATCCCCGGCACCGCGTCGGTGGCCGGCATCACCCGGATGGACGAGCCCGTCGGCGAGCTGCTCGACCGCTTCGAGCAGGCCGCCATCGACGAGGTGCTCGCGTCCAACGGGCAACCGGCGCCGGTGACCGCGCGTCGGCAGGGCCGCACCAACGTGAGCGGGCCGCTGGCCGTCGTGCTGGATGCCCCCGACGTGCTGTGGGCAGGCCGCGCCGCCACCAACCCGGTGCATCGCATCGCCGACCCCGCCGACTGGCAGGTACACGAAAACCGCACCGCCACACACTCTTCCACCGGGGCGCGACTGCAGACTGAGGGCGAGCAGGTCGTGTTGAGCGTGCCGATCTCCGGCACCTGGATCGACATCCGGTTCACCTTGCCGCCGACAGTGGTCGACGGCGGCACCCCGGTCATCGACACGCAAGACGCGGCCGCCGCGATGCGGTCGGTGCTGGCGATCGCCGCCGGCGTTGACGGGCCCGACGCGCTGCCGCCGGTGCACGACGGGACGGCCACCGTCACCGTCGACTGGAACCCCGAGCGGGTCGCCGACCACACCGGCGTCACCGCCACCTTCGGCGAGCCACTGGCCCCCGGCCTGACCACCGTGCCCGACGCGCTGGTCGGCAGCTGCTGGCCCGCCGTGTTCGCCGCGATCGGCTCGGCCGTCACCGCCACCGGCGTTCCCGTCGTCGAGGGCCTACTGAGCCTGGTGCACCTGGACCATGCCGCACACCTGGTCGGCAAGCTGCCCACAGTGCCGACCCAATTGACTGTCACCGCAACGGCTTCCACCGCCACCGACACTGAAGTCGGCCGGGTGGTGCCGGTGTCGGTGACCGTTGCCGACGCCGACGGCAAGACGCTGGCCACCCTCGAGGAACGCTTCGCCATCCGCGGCCGCACCGGCGCCGCCGAACTGACCGACCCGCTGCGTGCGGGCGGCGCGGTGTCCGACAACGCCACCGACACCCCGAGGCGCCGCCGCCGCGACGTCACGCTCTTCGCACCGGTCGACATGCGGCCGTTCGCGGTGGTCTCCGGCGACCACAACCCGATCCACACCGACCGGGCCGCCGCGCTGCTGGCCGGACTGGAATCGCCGATCGTGCACGGGATGTGGCTGTCGGCCGCGGCGCAGCATGTGGTGACCGCCACCGACGGCCAGGCCCGGCCGCCGGCCCGGCTGGTCGGCTGGACCGCGCGTTTCCTGGGCATGGTCCGCCCTGGCGACGAGGTGGACTTCCGGGTGGACCGGGTCGGAATCGACCAGGGCGCCGAGGTTTTGGAGATCGCAGCCCGAATCGGATCGGATCTCGTCATGTCGGCGACGGCCCGGCTGGCCGCGCCCAAGACCGTCTACGCGTTCCCCGGCCAGGGCATCCAGCACAAGGGCATGGGCATGGAAGTCCGGGCCCGCTCCAAGGCCGCCCGCAAAGTGTGGGACTCCGCGGACAAGTTCACCCGCGAAACCCTGGGCTTCTCGGTGCTGCACGTGGTGCGCGACAACCCGACCAGCATCATCGCGTCGGGTGTGCACTACCAGCACCCCGAAGGCGTGCTGTACCTGACCCAGTTCACCCAGGTCGCGATGGCGACCGTGGCGGCCGCCCAGGTCGCCGAGATGCGCGAGCAGGGCGCGTTCGTGGAAGGCGCGATCGCGTGCGGCCACTCCGTCGGCGAATACACGGCGCTGGCCTGCGTGACCGGCATCTACGAGCTCGAAGCGTTGCTGGAGATGGTGTTCCACCGCGGCTCCAAGATGCACGACATCGTGCCGCGCGACGAGCTGGGCCGCTCCAACTACCGGCTGGCCGCGATCCGCCCGTCGCAGATCGATCTGGACGACGCCGACGTGACGGCGTTCGTCGCCGAGATCTCGGAGCGCACAGGTGAATTCCTGGAGATCGTCAACTTCAACCTGCGCGGCTCGCAGTACGCGATCGCCGGCACGGTCCGCGGCCTCGAGGAACTGGAGGCCGAGGTCGAGCGGCGTCGCGAAATCACCGGCGGCAAGCGCTCTTTCATCCTGGTGCCCGGCATCGACGTGCCGTTC
Organism: Mycobacterium kyorinense; assembly: GCF_002101735.1. GTDB lineage: Bacteria > Actinomycetota > Actinomycetes > Mycobacteriales > Mycobacteriaceae > Mycobacterium > Mycobacterium kyorinense. The sequence continues at coordinate 27,843 of NZ_LQPE01000088.1, forward strand.
CACTCGCGGGTGTTGCGGGTCGGGGTCGCCGAATTCCGCCGGTCGCTGGACCGGGTCATGCCGCGCGACGCCGATCCGGACCTGATCATCGGGCGCTACATCCCCAACCTGGTGCCGCGGCCGTTCACCCTCGACCGCGACTTCATCCAGGAGATCCGCGATCTGGTGCCGGCCGAGCCGCTCGACCCGATCCTCGCCGATTACGACACCTGGCTCCGCGAGCGGCCCCGCGAGATGGCGCGCACCGTCTTCATCGAGTTGCTGGCGTGGCAGTTCGCCAGCCCGGTGCGCTGGATCGAAACGCAGGATCTGTTGTTCACCGAGGAGGCCGCCGGCGGCCTGGGGGTGGAGCGCTTCGTCGAGATCGGTGTGAAATCGTCGCCGACCGTCGCCGGGCTGGCCACCAACACGCTGAAGTTGCCCGAATACGCCCACAGCACAGTGGAAGTGCTCAACGCCGAGCGCGACGCCGCGGTGCTGTTCGCCACTGATACCGACCCAGAGCCGGAGCCGGAGATCGAGGAAGCGGAGCCCGCCGCGGAAGCTGCTGCGCCGCAAGCGGATGCGGCCCCCGCACCCGCTCCGGCCGCGGCTCCGTCTGGTGCTCCACGCCCGGACGACATTCCGTTCGACGCGGCCGACGCCACGCTGGCGCTGATCGCGCTGTCGGCCAAGATGCGCATCGACCAGATCGAGCCGCTGGATTCCATCGAATCCATCACCGACGGTGCGTCGTCGCGGCGTAACCAGCTGCTGGTCGACCTGGGTTCGGAGCTGAACCTGGGCGCCATCGACGGCGCCGCCGAGGCCGATCTGGCCGGGCTGCGCTCGCAGGTCTCCAAGCTGGCCCGCACCTATGAGCCTTTCGGCCCAGTGCTTTCCGACGCGATCAACGACCAGCTGCGCACCGCGTTCGGCCCGTCGGGCAAGCGACCGGCCGCCATCGCCGAACGGGTCAAGAAGACCTGGGAACTCGGCGACGGCTGGGTCAAGCACGTCACCGTCGAGGTCGCGCTGGGTACCCGCGAGGGCAGCAGCGTGCGCGGCGGCGCGCTGGGCCATCTGCACGAGGGCGCGCTGGCCGACGCCGCTTCGGTCGACAAGGTCGTCGACGCCGCGGTTGCGGCAGTGGCTGCGCGCCAAGGGGTTTCGGTGGCACTGCCGTCCTCGGGTGGCGGCGGGGCGACCGTCGACGCCGCGGCGCTCTCCGAATTCACCGACCAGATCACCGGCCGCGACGGCGTTCTCGCGTCGGCCGCCCGCCTGGTGCTGAACCAGCTGGGGCTCGACGACCCTGTCACCGCGCCCGCGGCGGCCACCGACGCCGAACTGATCGACCTGGTCACCGCCGAACTCGGGGCGGACTGGCCGCGGCTGGTGGCGCCGGCTTTCGACGCCAAGAAGGCCGTCGTGTTCGACGACCGCTGGGCCAGCGCCCGCGAGGACCTGGTCAAGCTGTGGCTGGCCGACGACGACGACATCGACGCCGACTGGGCGCGCCTCTCCGAACGGTTCGAGGGGGCCGGACACGTAGTGGCGACCCAGGCCACCTGGTGGCAGGGCAAGGCGCTGGCCGCCGGGCGGCAGATCCACGCCTCGCTGTACGGCCGCATCGCCGCCGGCGCGGAGAACCCGGACAAGGGCCGCTACAGCGACGAGGTCGCGGTGGTGACCGGCGCATCGAAGGGCTCGATCGCCGCGTCGGTGGTCGGGCAGCTGCTGGACGGCGGCGCCACGGTGATCGCGACGACGTCGAGGCTCGACGACGAGCGGCTGGCGTTCTACCGCACGCTGTATCGCGACCACGCCCGCTACGACGCCGCGCTGTGGGTGGTGCCGGCCAACATGGCGTCCTACTCCGACATCGACGCGCTGGTCGAGTGGGTGGGCAGCGAGCAGACCGAAAGCCTTGGGCCGCTGTCGATTCACGTCAAGGATGCGCAAACCCCGACGCTGCTGTTCCCGTTCGCGGCGCCGCGCGTCGCCGGCGACCTGTCGGAGGCCGGGTCGCGCGCCGAGATGGAGATGAAGGTGCTGCTGTGGGCCGTGCAACGGCTCATCGGCGGGTTGTCCAGCATCGGCGCCGAGCGCGACATCGCGTCGCGGCTGCACGTGGTGCTGCCCGGTTCGCCCAACCGCGGCATGTTCGGCGGCGACGGCGCCTACGGCGAAGCCAAGTCGGCGCTGGACGCGGTGGTCACCCGCTGGCACGCCGAGTCGTCGTGGGCGCAGCGGGTCAGTCTGGCCCACGCGCTGATCGGCTGGACCCGGGGCACCGGGCTGATGGGACACAACGACGCGATCGTCAGCGCCGTCGAAGAAGCTGGTGTGACAACGTATTCCACCGACGAGATGGCCGCGATGCTGCTGGGGCTCTGCGACATCGAGTCCAAGGCCGCGGCCGCCAACGCGCCGCTGAAGGTCGACCTGACCGGCGGGCTCGGCGACGTCGAGCTCGACATGGCCGAGCTGGCCGCCAAGGCCCGCGAAGAGATGACGTCCGAGGCCGCGACCGACGACGACTCCGCGCCCGAGGGCACCATCGCCGCGCTGCCGTCGCCGCCGCGCGGCTACACGCCGGCGCCGCCGCCGGAGTGGGACGACCTCGACGTCGACCCGGCCGATCTGGTGGTCATCGTCGGTGGCGCGGAGCTCGGGCCGTACGGCTCGTCGCGCACCCGCTTCGAGATGGAGGTCGAAAACGAGCTGTCGGCCGCCGGGGTGCTGGAGCTGGCCTGGACCACCGGGCTGATCCGCTGGGAAGACGACCCCCAACCCGGTTGGTACGACACGCAATCCGGTGAACTCGTCGACGAATCCGAGCTGGTCGAGCGCTACCACGACGCCGTGGTCGAGCGCGTCGGGATCCGCGAGTGGGTCGACGACGGCTCGATCGACCCCGACCACGCCTCGCCACTGCTGGTGAGCGTGTTCCTCGACAAGGACTTCACCTTCGTCGTGTCGTCGGAGGCCGAGGCGCGCGCCTTCGTGCAGTTCGACCCCGAGCACACCGTCATCCGGCCGGTGCCCGACAGCACCGACTGGCAGGTGACGCGCAAGGCGGGCACCGAGATTCGGGTGCCGCGCAAGAACAAGCTGTCGCGCATTGTCGGCGGCCAGATCCCGACCGGCTTCGACCCGACGGTGTGGGGGATTCCGGCGGACCTGGCCAGCTCGATCGACCGGCTGGCGGTGTGGAACATCGTCGCGACCGTCGACGCGTTCCTGTCCGCCGGGTTCGGCCCCGCCGAGGTGATGCGCTACGTGCACCCGACGCTGGTGGCCAACACCATGGGCACCGGCATGGGTGGCGGCACCTCGATGCAGACCATGTACCACGGAAACCTGTTGGGCCGCAGCAAGCCCAACGACATCTTCCAGGAAGTCCTGCCGAATATCGTTGCCGCGCACGTGGTTCAGTCGTACATCGGCAGCTACGGCGCGATGATCCACCCGGTCGCCGCGTGCGCGACGGCGGCGGTGTCGGTCGAGGAGGGCGTCGACAAGATCCGGTTGGGCAAGGCCGAACTGGTGGTGGCCGGCGGCATCGACGACCTGACGCTGGAGGGCATCATCGGCTTCGGCGACATGGCGGCCACCGCCGACACCGGCATGATGCGCGGCCGCGGCATCAGCGACTCGAAGTTCTCTCGGCCCAACGACCGCAGGCGGCTGGGCTTCGTCGAAGCCCAAGGCGGCGGCACCATTCTGCTGGCCCGCGGGGACCTGGCTGTGAAGATGGGGCTGCCGGTGCTGGCCGTGGTCGGATACGCGCAGTCGTTCGGTGACGGGGTGCACACGTCGATCCCCGCGCCCGGGCTCGGCGCGCTGGGCGCCGGCCGCGGCGGCAAGGACTCGCCGCTGGCCCGCTCGCTGGCCAAACTCGGCGTCGGCGCCGACGACATCGCGGTGATCTCCAAGCACGACACCTCGACGCTGGCCAACGACCCCAACGAGACGGAACTGCATGAGCGGCTTGCCGATTCGCTGGGCCGCTCCGACGGCGCCCCGCTGTTCATCGTGTCGCAGAAGAGCCTGACCGGGCACGCCAAGGGCGGCGCCGCGGTCTTCCAGATGATGGGTCTGTGCCAGATCCTGCGCGACGGCGTCATCCCGCCGAACCGCAGCCTGGATTGCGTCGACGACGAGCTCGCCGGCTCCGGGCACTTCGTCTGGGTCCGCGACACGCTGCGGCTCGGCGGCAAGTTCCCGCTCAAGGCCGGCCTGGTGACCAGCCTGGGCTTCGGGCATGTGTCAGGGCTGATCGCGCTGGTGCACCCGCAGGCGTTCCTGGCCACGCTGAGCCCCGAACAACGCGAGGAGTACCGGCAGCGCGCCGACGCGCGACTGCTGGCCGGGCAGCGGCGGCTGGCCTCGGCGATCGCCGGCGGACGCCCGATGTACGAGCGGCCCGCCGACCGTCGTTTCGACCACGCGACGGCCGAAAAGCCACAGGAGGCCGCGATGCTGCTGGACCCGGCGGCGCGGCTGGGCGATGACGACGTCTTTGTTCGTTGATCGATGAGCGTCGTCGGGATCGGGATCGACCTGGTGTCCATTCCGGAGTTCGCCGGCCAGGTCGACCAGCCGGGAACGGTGTTCGCGGAAACCTTCACGCCGGGTGAGCGCCGCGACGCCTCCGACAAGAGCTCGTCGGCGGCGCGCCACCTGGCGGCCCGGTGGGCGGCCAAGGAGGCGGTGATCAAGGCCTGGTCGGGGTCGCGGTTCGCGCAGCGGCCGGTGCTGCCGGAGGGCATTCACCGCGACATCGAGGTGGTCACCGACATGTGGGGCCGGCCGCGGGTCCGGCTCACCGGCGCCATCGCCGAGCATCTGAAAGACGTGACAATCCACGTGTCGCTGACCCACGAGGCAGACACCGCCGCCGCCGTAGCCATCCTCGAGGTGTGACCCTCGCTCACCTTCCGGCGCGAGCGTGCATAGTTGTACGGGTTGAGCGCGTTTGGGCGGCATTCTGTGCACGTTCGCGGCAAGAGAGGTGAAGCATGAGCGATCTCATCGAACGCGTCCGCGCTGTGCTGCCTTCGGTGCGACGGGACCTCGAGGACCTGGTCCGCATCGAGTCGGTGTGGGCCGACCCGGCCCGGCGCGGCGAGGTGCACCGCAGCGCCCAGACTGTCGCGGACCTGTTGGCGCAGGCCGGTTTTGGCGATGTGCAGATAGTCAGCGCGGACGGCGCGCCGGCCGTCATCGCGCGACATCCGGCACCGCCGGGCGCGCCCACCGTGCTGCTCTACGCGCATCACGACGTGCAGCCCGAAGGTGACCATGCCCAATGGGCGTCGCCGCCGTTTGAGCCGACGGAACGCGACGGCCGGCTTTACGGGCGCGGTGTCGCCGACGACAAGGCCGGTATCGCAACGCATTTGGCGGCGTTTCGGGCACACGGCGGCAATCCGCCGGTGGGGGTGACGGTGTTCGTCGAAGGGGAGGAGGAGTCCGGGTCGCCGTCGCTGGGTCGGCTGCTGGCCGCGCACCGCGACGCGCTGGCCGCCGATGTGATCGTCATCGCCGATTCCGACAACTGGAGCATCGACGTCCCGTCGCTCACCGTGTCGTTGCGTGGGCTGGCCGATTGCGTGGTGGAAGTCGCCACCCTCGACCACGGACTGCACTCCGGCCTGTGGGGCGGCGTGGTGCCCGACGCGCTCAGCGTGCTGGTGCGGCTTTTGGCCAGCCTGCACGACGACGACGGCAACGTGGTGGTGGCCGGCCTGCACGAAAGCGCGGTAGCTGCTGTGGATTACCCCGACGAGCGGGTGCGTGCCGAGACCGGGCTGCTCGACGGTGTCAGCGAGATTGGTTCCGGCTCAGTGCCGCAACGACTTTGGGGCAAGCCGGCGATCACGGTGATCGGCATCGACACGACATCGATTGCGGCGTCGTCGAACACGCTGATCCCGCGCGCTCGCGCGAAGGTCAGCATGCGGGTCGCTCCGGGCGGCGACGCCGTCGCGCACCTCGACGCGCTGCGCACCCATCTCGAGCAGCACGCGCCGTGGGGCGCGCACGTGACCGTCACGCCCGGCGAGTTCGGTCAGCCGTATGCCATCGACGCCAGCGGGCCGGTCTACGACGCCGCGCGCGCCGCGTTCCGGCAGGCCTGGGGCACCGAGCCCGTCGAGATGGGAATGGGCGGCTCGATCCCGTTCATCGCGGAGTTCGCCGGCGCATACCCGCAGGCCACGATCCTGGTCACCGGCATGGAGGACCCGGCCACGCAGGCGCACAGCGTCAACGAGAGCGTGCACCTCGGGGTGCTGGAACGGGCCGCCGTCACCGAAGCGCTGTTGCTGGCGAAGCTGGCCTAGGAGACTGCTGATTTAGTGGCGCGGGTTTCGGCGTGGCTGAGTGGGTTTGGTGCGGGTTGCCGCGAGGATCGCC
>NZ_LQPE01000089.1 GCF_002101735.1 Mycobacterium kyorinense
ACCAACGGCGCCGACCAACTGGCCGCCGGGTTGGCCCAACTCGACACCACCCTGCGCACCGCCCTGGCCCCGCTGAGCGGAATCTTGAGCCAAGCCCAATCCGCCGGCACACAAATGCAGCAGTTCCGGCCGCTGCTGCAGCAACTTTCGGCCACCGCACCCGCGGTCGACCAGGCCATCCAAGCCGGGCCGGGCCTGCGGCCATGGGCCGACCAAGCCGCCCACGCCATCGCCATCCTCGATCCGCTCGTCGGTGCCCTCAACACCGCTCCGTGGTGTGCCACCACACCCCAATGCGCCCAGATCCGAGACCAGGTCCAGGTCTTGGTGACCCTGCGCAACAGTGGCTTCTTCAACCAAGTCGCCGACCTCGGCGACCGCTACAATCCCGCGACCGGCGCCACGGTTGCCGAAACCCTCGCCGACATCCGAAACGCCGTCACCGCCATGGACAAAGCATTCGGAGCCCTCGGCGATCCCGCCGACCTGGCCGGCAACATCGGCCGACTCCAAGACGGCATCAGCCAACTGGCCTCCGGTGCCCAAGCCCTGGCCACCGGCGTGCACACCCTCGTCGACAGCAACCTTGAAATGCTCTCAGGCATGAGTCAGATCGCCACCCAACTACAAAACTCCGCGCGTGCCAGCGCGGATTCAGATTCCTCCAGCGGCTTTTACCTACCTCCCAACACTTTCGAGAACCGCCAATTCGCCGATGTCGCCAAGCAATTCCTGTCCCCCGACGGCAAGACCGCCCGCTTCGCCATCGAGTCCAGCCACGACCCCTACAGCGTCGACGCGATGAACCTCGCCCACACGATCACTGACGTCGCCGACGCCGCCCGCCCCAACACCTCCCTGGCCCACGCTACGGTGTCAGTGGCCGGATTCCCTGCCGTCAACTCCGACATCGCACGCCTTCTGTGGGCCGACTTCGCCCAACTCGCCATCGCCACCATCGTGATCGTCGGCCTCATCCTGGTGCTGCTGCTGCGTGCCCTGCTGGCCCCGATCTACCTGCTGGGCACCGTCGTGCTCAACTACCTCGCCTCCCTGGGCATCGGCGTCCTGGTCTTCCAATGGGGACTCGGCTACGAAATCGCCTGGCCCGTACCGCTTCTGGCGTTCATCATCCTCGTGGCCGTCGGCGCCGACTACAACATGCTGCTCGTCTCGCGGCTACGGGAGGAATCCGGCACCAACATCCGCGTCGGCGTGCTGCGCACTGTGGCCAACACCGGATCGGTCATCACCTCCGCCGGGGTCATCTTCGCAGCCAGCATGTTCGGCCTCATGTTCGGCTCGATCGCCATCATGATCCAAGCCGGATTCATCGTCGGATGCGGCCTACTGCTGGATACCTTCCTCGTCCGCACCCTCACCGTCCCCGCCATCGCGACACTGCTGCGCGACGCCAGCTGGTGGCCCCAACCCAACCGTGCGCGGTAAACGCCGTGGAGCCCAAGAGGTGCCCGGCGGGCACTGACCCCACCAGCGGTCCACGGCCCGGCCGACGAGCCTCCTTTTTCTGATTTCACGATTCAGCAGTCAGGTCCACCGTTGATGCCCCTAAGGCCATCTACCGTCGGCAATCGGAGATTCGGGGTCGAATCGCAAGATGGCCTCGGCGGGGTTGGTGCCCAGTGCTCGGGCGATCTCGGTCCAGCCGTGGCCGTTGGCGCGGGCGTCGTGGACCAGTTGGGGCAGGCAACGTTCGGCTTGCTGGATGAGGCTGGCGACCAAGGCGAGGCTGCGCAGATCATCTCCTAGCCAGACGCCGCGGCGATCGGCGAGGGCGGCGACGGCGTCGTCGATGAGGTCGAGCGTGTCTTCGCCGGTGCGCGGATCCTGGGTGGTCACCGTCTCACGTTACGTCTGCGGCGGCGGCGGGGGCAGGAGCACGCCGATGTCGCGGTACCGCAACAAGCGTGTCGATGTCATGGTTCCGTGACATCGACGCCGAGAAGGTGCTCAAGCTCCCACCGGACAAGGTCCAGCGCCGCTTGGACCGGCGGGGCCTCAGGGTCTAATCCCGGCATCAGTCAATGCTTGTCTGTCGTCGGGATCCATGCTCGTAGGACGCACTGCTCGCTCGACCGGTTCCAAGGGATCACGCGGGTCTGGTCGATGACGACGGCTCGACAGAATCAGGCGGCCCGATATGGATTCGCCGTGCGGCAACACGCCCAGCGCTTCACCGGCCACACGAGTCACATGGGTCACACTCGTACGCATGTTCGGCAGGCCCGCCCGCCCCTTCCTGCAAGCGCCGACGGGTGATCGGCGGCAGCTCACGCCGACACCGCCACCGACCATTTTCGGCCGCCGAAATGTACTCGAAATTTCGCGAAATCGGTGTGTTTGCACTGCATCCCACGATTTACACATGTATACTTTGGACGTGGTGAATCAGCCGAAATTGACGCCCCGACACGCGTGGAGCCTCCACAGTGTTGTAGGAAAAACCGTGCAGAATTTCTGCCATGGCGGTTCCAAAGGA
>NZ_LQPE01000090.1 GCF_002101735.1 Mycobacterium kyorinense
AACAAGCCGACAACCACATCGGCAAACTCAATGACGAACAAGACCGCCGTGGTCGTCACCCGGAGAGACGGTCAACACCGTTCAGACCCGACCCGACCTCGGTAACGACCTGCCCAACCGTCAGATCCTGCTCGGTCGCCCACGCCGTCAACCGGGCCACCTGGCGATCCAAATCGGCGCGCTGGTCATGGCTCGACACCCGGGCATAAATCACCACACCGCCCGGCGCGCCGACCCCGGCCGGCGCCGTGCGCACCAGAATCAGCCGGCCCACCCGCTCGGCTGGCACCGGCAGCGTCCCCTCCCGAAACCAGCGATAAGCCGTATGCCGGTTCACCCCAACCGATTCGGCCCAATCCGCCAGATTCACAACACTAATCCAAACACACTTACGCACACTTAAATACACTCAACACGCAACATTTCGCAGCCCCTAAGACACCGCCTTAAGGCGTTGGCGGGCCTTCGACGGCCCCAACGTCGTGTTGGCGGCGGCCGTTGGCGGGCGGGTCCCTGGCTTGTGCGCGGTCACCGTCAGCGGAGAGGGACATACACGATTTAACGGTTCCCCACGGCTAAAGCAGGGGAACTTCCCGGCGCGTGAAGATTTTCCAGCTCGAACCTACCCACCAAGGAGGTGAGCAGATCATCAACACGGGTGTGGCCCCGTTCTGTCACAGCCAACATCACGTCGGCGAAGTTTCTATCCCTGTTTGCTTCGCGCCCACAGTCATGGCAGATGCCACGGTCGCGCCGACGGGAATCCAGCAGGACGGCCGAGCGGGTGTGGCCATGCTCGGCCACGGCCGATACCGGAAAAGGAAAAAGAAAACGAAAACCCAACTGCGCGTTTAGATCAGCCCTTCGGGTGAATAATAGTGGTGCACAAACATTGATATAATTTGAATTCGTGAAATCCTTCCGGTCGGCGGGGGGAAATTCAGGAGGGAACATTTATTATGAGCAGCATTAAGCTGACACCCGAGCAGCTGCGGGCCGAACAGCGGATCGCATTGAACAACATTGAACGAGTGCAGGCGATTGCGGCCAGCATCGCGAACAAGGCTCAGGGCATCGTCGGATCCTGGGACGGCCCGGCGCGAATCGCCGCTCAAAAGTCGATCGCCGAAATCGCGGACGGTCTGAACAAGGTTTCAACGAACCAAATCGTCATCGCGGACTGGCTGGGCAAGCTGGCCAGCGAGCGACAAGACATCGTTTAATTCCTTAGATCACCGAATGAGAGAACACCAGATCAACCGGATCATGCGGCGCTACGAGGAGCTACGCGCCGACCCTGGAGAGTGGGCAAACTACCGGACCGAAGCACGCCTAACCGACAACGCAGCCGGCGACGGCCTACCGGACACCCGCGACGAGTACCCCGAATTCAAGCCGTCACCGTGAGGCCCCTGGCAGGTATGGCTGGTCGACAGGCGGCTCGATGGGAGGCGCTTCACGAAGAGCAACACGACGCCGCCTACGCCGCCGCAGTCGAATGCAATCCGGTGTATCCATCAGTTCGGCCCGAGGGGACCGGCGGCTTTGAGCCGTCGGGGGAGTCGGGCTGGTGAACAGCGTGTGGTCGTGAGTTTGACGGTGCCGTTTCGTAATGTTTGCGGCATGTCCGAGCGCCGGTTCCGCCGCCCACCGGGCGGGGTGTGCTCGCTGGGCCTGCACTTGGTGTGGTGCCCGAAGTATCGGCGCCGGATCTTGGGACGCCGCGTGGCGGCCCGCTGCGATGAGCTGCTGGAGCAGATCGCCAGCGGGCACGGCTGGCAGATCGTGGCCAAGGAAGTGATGCCTGATCACGTGCACCTGTTTGTGCGGGTCGGGCCCACCGATGCGCCGGCGATGGTGGTGCGGGCGTTTAAGGGTCGCACCGCACGGGTGCTACGCCACGAGTTCGCGTACTTGCGCGGGCTCGCGAAGGTGTTGTGGTCGCCGTCGTACTTCGCCGCCTCGGTTGGCTATGTTTCGGAATCGACGGTGCGCCGCTATATCGAGCACCAGTGCAACGCGGTGGCGTCGTGAGACGGTCCTACGTGTTTCGGCTGCGGCCGACCGCACGCCAGCACACCGCGTTGGCGGCGTGTCTGGAGGCGCACCGCGAGCTCTACAACGCGGCGTTGCAGGAGCGCCGGGACGCATGGGCGCACAGCAAGACCCGCGTCTGTTACGGGGATCAGTCGGCGCAGCTGACTGAAATCCGCGAGGCGCGCCCGGATCAGGCGGTGTGGTCGTTTTCCAGCCAGCAGGCCACGCTGCGGCGGCTCAATAAGGCGTTCGCGGGGTTTTTCCGGCGGGTCAAGACGGCCAAGCCCGGTGTCAAGGCGGGGTATCCGCGGTTTAAGGGCAAGGCCCGGTTCGACAGCGTGGAGTGGCCCAAAGACGGCGACGGTGCCCGTTGGCTGCCCGAGCACAAGCGGGTGTATCTGCAAGGCGTCGGCCAAGTCAAGGTGCATGTGCACCGCCAAGTGGTGGGGCGGGTCAAGACGATCCAGGTCAAGCGCTGCGGCCGGCGCTGGATGCTTGTTTTGTCCTGTGAGGACGTGGCGACCAATCCGTTGCCGGGCACCGGCCGCCAGGGCGGGATCGACGTCGGGATCGCTAGTTTCGCCACCACTAGCGACGGAGAGCACGTCGACAATCCGCGCTGGGGCCGTAGAGGCGGTGACCGGCTGGCCGCCGCACAGCAGCGGCTGGCGCGCGCCAAGCGGCGGTCGAACAACCGCGAGTGTAAACGCGAAACCGTTGCTGCCCGGCATCGTAAGATCGCCAACCAGCGCAAAGACTTTCACCACAAGCAGGCCCGTGCTCTAGTCGCGCGCTACGACGTGCTGGTGGTGGAGGACCTCAAGATCGCCAACATGGTTCGGCGGGCCAAACCCGTGCCTGACCCTGACAAACCCGGCCAGTATCTGGCCAACGGAGCGGCCGCCAAAAGAGGGCTGTCGCGAAGCATCAGTGACGCCGGCTGGGGCCGGTTCATCTCGGTTCTACGCGCCAAAGCGGAAGAGGCTGGGCGTATCTGGATTGAGGTCGACCCCCGGCATACGTCGGATGGCTGCGAAAAGTGCGGGTATGCAGCCGCCGAAAACCGCGTCACCCAAGCGGACTTCGTCTGCCGGCGATGCTCGCATCGCGCCCAAGCAGACGAGATGGCCGCGCGCAACATCCTGCGGGCTGGACTGGCCCTTCACCCGCAAGCCGCGTGAGAAGAAGCCGACGGCTTCCAGCCGTCGGAGAAGTCACACGACTCTGCGGCTGAGCGAAGCGCCGCGCGCCGCCGGCGTAATGCCAGGCAGAAAGGCTGCGCGTAGTGACACCGTCGCGTGGCCAGGTGTATCTATATACGATCTCTCGGATCCAAACCGTGGCTCATCGTCTCCAACAACGCTCGCAACCGGCACACCGCCGACGTGCTGGCATTACGTCTAACGACGACGCCGCGCACGGCCTACCGCTGCCCCGGATATGGCCGGAAGTACGAAGGACTTGTGAGGGGTAGTAGGGACGACCCGGATGTTATACTGCGATATAACCCGGATGGAGGTGGGCGTGTTCACAACGAAACTTCGTAAGGTAGGCGGTTCGGTCATGCTGGCCATACCTCCTGCACTGCTTGAGATGTTGGACCTAAACGCTGGGGCGCCGGTCGGCTTATCAGTCGATGCCGGCCAATTGGTAGTGGACCCCCAGGTGCGACCGCACTACACGCTCGATGAGCTATTGGGGCAGTGCGACGCCTCAGCCGACTTCACGATCGAGGATCAGGATTGGCTCAACGGTGAAGCAGTTGGCGGTGAATTGCTCTGACGGAACGCGGCGACATCTACATCGTTTCGCTTGACCCGACGTCGGGACATGAGCAGAGCGGCACGCGCCCAGTATTGGTCGTGTCCCCGGGCGCGTTTAATCGCCTGACGAAAACACCGGTCGTGCTACCTATAACACGCGGCGGGAACTTTGCCCGAACGGCAGGGTTCGCTGTCTCGCTGACCGATGCGGGTACTCGCACCGCCGGCGTAATACGCTGCGATCAGCCTCGCTCGATTGATATCCGCGCCCGTAAAGGCCGCAAGGTTGAACGTGTGCCGTCTGGGGTTCTTGACGAAGCGTTGGCCAAGCTCGCCACGATCTTGACTTGAGTCCGAGGAACGCGAGCGAATGCCGCCGCCGCCCGTCGCCTGCTGGCAGCGGCCTAACGCCGGCAACCATAGAGAAAATCAACGTCGCTCTCGCCACCGCGCTTGGCCTACCGCTACCCCGTATATGACTTAGCTTAGGGACGAGAACGTGAGGATTACTTAATGCGCGAGACAGAGGCTGGTTCAGCACAATTCGCGTACGCGCGCTACCGCCTGTTGTCGAGGCTGCTCGCGGCAGCGCGCGCCGGGACGCTCGACCCGGGTTGGCGCGAGCGCCTGACGGTCGATGTCATCCACGAGCGCGAGGTAGGTGGCGGCCCCGAATGGATGGAGTTTTTCGAACAAGTGACGGGCCGGAGCTACGTCGAGGAAAAAGCCAAGGACAACGACGCGGAAGTGTTGGCGCTGCACGAAATCGTCAGCAGTCCGGTCGCTGCCTGGGAACCTTACGTGACCAACGGGGATTGGCGACGTGCCCTCGATGCCTGGTACGCGGCCGCGATCGAACTCCGGGACTACTACGAGGACGCCCAGCTACGCCATAGGAAAGCAATCGCCGACAGGCTACGCCGGACGCAACTGGAAGAACTACGCAGCAAATTGAAAGCCGCCACCGACGAGTTCTGGGCCGAACACTACGCAAAGCAAATCAACAAAGCCGAGGCCTGCCTGCTGAAGTACGTCGAGCCACATTCACCATCAGACGAGTTGTACTCGCGCATTTTGCGCGACGAACTCGCCGCGAGCTACCACGCCGGCCTGACCGCCGGCGGCGAAACCAACGACTGGCTCGGCTGGTACCGCACCCGCGCAGCGCGATGGGACATCCCCGGCAGCCCAGAAAACTCCTGGTACGCCCGGATAAAAGAACAAGTCGATACGAGAATCCGCCAACTCATCGTGGAACCACAACGCCTAATCGATGCAATGGAGCAGTTACCGACCTACTGGACAGAAAAGCAGCCGCCTGGCTCCGCGCGAGGATGAAATCGAAGGTGCTGCCAAGCGGCGCGTTGAGCACCGGGCCAGCGGTTGGAAACGTCACTGAGCAGGACAAAGGTGTGTCGTAAAGCGCAACCACCACCTAGACTTGCGTTGCAGGCAGGAGGAAAGGGAGGGCTAGAGGGACATGGCCGACATTGACGCCAACACCAAGAAGGCCGCCCAACTGGGCGCGTCGATGGGCATGCACCTATCCGCCGACTTCCCACCCGTCCCTACCGGCAGCGACGCCAAAAGCCAGCAGATCGCGAACGAACTCAACGCCTTCCTCAACGCCGCGCGCAAGGAAATCCACACCTACAACCAGAGCGTCGATGCAATGCGCGCCGGCGCCAGCGCCGTACCCGAAGCAATCGACGCCACCGACCAGTCCGGTGCCGACACCGTCAACCGCAGCGCAGAGGGAGGGACATACACCATATGACGACATTTGCCCGCCCTCAGCCGTCCGCCGCACCCGGACGATGGATGACCCTGGCCGAAATCTCACGGGAATCCGGACTCCGGCAAGACCTCGTCAGCCGCTTCGTGCCTGGAATGGACACACCATCCGGGAAGCTCTACAGCGCCGGACACGTCGCCCTAGCCCGCTACGTCAAGGAACTCACCGACCTCAACGTGCCCTCGGCCGCCGTCCAGGTCGCCGTTCACGACATGGAGTCTCGGCCCGCCGCCGAATTCGACATGCTCCTTCGTCACAAGGGCACAATCCGGGGTCGCCTCTGGGCCGGGATTGGCGCCGCGGCCGCGGCCGCGCTGCTGATCGGCGGCATCGCCGGCGGGCTCATCGGCTACAGCACCGCAGACCAAGACAACACCACCACGGCAGCGCCAGCGCCGACCACCATCACCGCACCCGCCAAACCGGCCCAAATCAATCCGACCATCCCGACCACGCCCGATCCCGTATGCGCGGAATGGGCGCCGCTTGCTGACTCTTACGCTAGTAAGCAGTCGGCTTGGGGCCAGCGCGGTGGCGATCCCACAACTCCGGCTGACGCTTGGACCCCGGAACAGCGGGACCTGAACCTCTCGGTTAGCCCCGTCCTACGGGCACAAGCCGCCGACATGCGCCGGCTAGCGGACAAGGCTCAAGATCCGCTATTACAAGGCCTGATGCGGGGACAGGCAGCGTACGAAGACGCCTTTGCCGTGCGTCTGGCCAATTACCAGCCAAGTGATCGCCCGCTGTGGCAAGCCGCGGTTGATTTCTCTGGCGCTGTCCGTGCGGCATGCACTGCGGTGGCACCGCGGTGATTGAGCGGCCGCCCAGTCCTCACAATCTGGTCGGTAATAATTGGCCGGAGATCGATGAGACCGCGGTGGGCGCCGTCGGCATGCAGATAATCCACGCCGGCACCGGCGCACAGACGGCCGAAACCAAGACCTACGGCGATGGCCACGCCTACCACTCCGTTGCTCGCAGCGGCCTTGAAGCACCGATAAACGCAGCGTTCAGAGTCGGCGCCATGGCATCCGAGCTCGCCCGTTGGTACGGCAAGGGCGGGGCCGAGATTGAAGCGACAGCTGGCTCGCTCACGACGACAAAAGTCATGATCGCGATAGAGGTCGCGGCCGCAGAGGCCACCATCGCCGCCAAGGAATCCGAAATCGCCGCACTGCAGGCGACCAGCCTCCCGCCGCAAATCCGCGAGCAGCAAATCCAGCGACTGCGCAACGAAATACAGCAGACGATCAACGAAGCCAAAAGAGATATCGAGGCGCTGTACAAAGGCCTCTACACACCCACGACCCCAGCACCACTTGGGCTAACCGTTGCCGTTGAGTGTGTTTGAGTTGCACACGTCATGCGGCGTCCCCTTGCGGGGTTTGGGTTTTGGCCTCTCCGCGTCCGGCCCCGCGTGGGCGGGGTCTTATGGATGCTCCGCCGGCACCGGATGTTCCGGTGTCGGCGCCATGGCCTGTACCAACCGCTGTGGTTGGCCCGGGTACCGATGGGGCCGTGGTCCCGACTGGACCACAACTGGCGTATTCCGGCCAGTCACGGAGGTTAAGCGCGGCGTTGCGATCGCGGTCGACGACTTCGCCGGTGTGCGGGCATATCAGCAACTTGTCGATGCGCCCTTTGCCGATCAGCCGGCATCCGGTGCCGTCTGGTGTGGTGCAGCCGTGATGGATCTGGCTGGACGGAAACCAACGATCGGCCACGGTGAGCACCGCGCCGGAGCGGGAGGTCTTGTAGGCCAACATCGGCCCGACCAGACCCATCGCCGCATCGGAGACGGCACGCCGGTAGGCGCGCCGGCCCATACTGCGTTTCATGGCGGCCACGTCGAGGTCTTCGATCACGATGTGGCCAAACCGCCCAGCCAGCTCGGTGGTGAGCTGATGGGCGGCTTCCCGCCGCAGGTGCACGCACCGGCGGTCCAGCCGGGTCAGCTTGGCTTTCGCTGCCCGATGGCCGCGCGATCCGGGGATGCGGCGGGAAAGTTCACGCCCGGCCCGCCGCCGCGCAGCAAGCGTGGCTTTCAGCGGGGCCGGATTCGGGTATTCGACGATCGACTCTTCACCGGTGGCGGTGTCGAGGGTGGCCACGGTGGCCAAGGTGCGCACCCCGAGGTCGACCCCGGCGACCACGGTCGGCCGGGCCACCGTGCGCACAGTGACCGGTGTGCGCAGCGCGTAGCTGATCGAGACGAACAACCGGCCCCACCGCTGCGAGAGCGTCATGTTCAGAACGCGGGCGCGCCCCGACGCGATGTGACGCTGCACCCGGCGGGTGTTCTCCTTGGATCGCAGCGGCCCGATCACGGGCACGGTGATAGTGCGCCGATCATCCTCGAGGCGCATTGTTCCGGTGGTGAAGCGCACCCGGCCGGCGTCGCGGCGCGCGGATTGGAACCGCGGAAACCCGACCCGGCGACCTCGCCGTGTGCCGTTGCGGCTGGCTGACCAGTTATCCAGCGCCCGCGCCAGATCAGCCAGCCCCGACGAGTAGGCCTCTTTGGAATTCTCGGCCCACCACGGCGCGACCCCATCCTTGGCGCGGTTCCACGCCCACCTCAGCGAACCCAGATCCCAGCCCACCGACTCATGGCCCGGATCAACAGCTTTGGCGTCCAGGTCAGCTTTCACTTGGGCCAGCCCCCAATTGAATGCTTTGCGCCGTGCACCGAAATGCGAGCGCACCAGCCCCACCCGCTGCGGCTCAGCGGGCCATTCGACCTCGAACTTCGCTGCCGTCACCGTCCACCCGGTGGGCAGCTTCGCACCCGGTGAACCCGTCTGGGCATAGCAGTCGGCGTCGCCGTCGTACAGGTCGAACAGCACCGACACCGACTCCACCGCCGTCCGGTGCGACTCGAAATCGGCACCCCCCAGATCGACATACCGCGAGAACCGCGGCGCGCCATCGGGTTTCGGCGTACCAGCCAGATGCGCTCCGCCAGTGGCTGTCGCCACCTTCGCGGCCTGCGCCCGGGTGCGCATCCCGACGATCATGCCGCCTCGCCCGGTCCATGCTTGGTGGCCGTCACTGCGCGCATCGCCCGGTTTCGTGCCCCGCGCCGCCCATACAGCCGCGCACACATCGACGTCAGGACTTCGATCATGTCGCGCACCAGATCATCGGTCGTCTCGCCGGGATCAGCCACCACGATCCGGCGACCCTGCGCAGACAACGCCGCCTCCAGGTGCTCCACCCCGAAGCGGGCCAACCGGTCGCGGTGCTCCACAACAATGACCTTCGCATCCGGGTCCGACAAGATCCGGCGCAACTTCGGGCGTTTGCCATTCAGGCCCGATCCGACCTCGGTAACGACCTGCCCCACCGTCAGCTCCTGCTCGGTCGTCCACGCCGTCAACCGGGCCACCTGGCGATCCAAATCCGCGCGCTGATCATGGCTGGACACCCGCGCGTAGATCACCACACTGCCCGCAGCGCCGTCACCGGCCGACGCGGTGCGCACCAGAATCAACCGGCCCACCCGCTCAGCGGGCACCGGCAGCATCCCCTCCCGAAACCAACGATAAGCCGTATGCCGGTTCACCCCAACCGATTCGGCCCAATCCGCCAGATTCACACCACCGATTCAAACACACTTACGCACACTCAACTACACTCGCCACGCAACAGCTCACAACCCCTTCGAGCACACGATCTCATACGTCACCAGCACCAGCGGGTAGGCGCCCGGTTCTCTGGTGCCGTACAGAGAGTTCAAGTCCAGCCGCAGGTCGTTGCCGGGCCCGGCGAACTTGGCGTCGTCGATCGCGTTGCGGGCCGCGTCGTCGCTCAGCGCCACTGCACCGCCGCCGTCGTCGATCTGCGCGTAGGTCAGCGAGGCCTGATCGGCGAAGCCCTTCTCGACGTAGGCGATGGCACCCGGCGTGGACTGCACTGCCTGCACGACGCCGGCGGACTTCTGCACCCCCTCGCCTACGCCGCCCTGAAACTCGCTGCCGGCACCTTTGGTCCAGCTCTGCGGGGCGGCGGCGCCCAGGTACTTCTGGAAGTTGTCGGTGGTGCCCGAAGAGTCGGACCGGTAGATCGGCGCAATGTCGGTGTCGGGCAGGGTGACGCCGTGGTTGAGTGCCGCGATCGCCGGGTCACGCCACTTGGTGATCGCGCCGGTGAAGATCTTGGCCAGCACGTCGGCGTTGACGACGAGCGGGTCGACGCCGTCGAGGTGGTAGGCCACCGCCACCGGCCCGAACACCAGCGGCAGGTGCCAGGCCGGATTCCCGTTGCAGCGCTTGGTCGCCGGCTCGACCTGCTCAGCAGTCAGCGGCGAATCCGAACCGGCGAAATCGACGTGACCGGCGACGAACTGCTCACGGCCGGCGCCCGACCCAGTCGGGTTGTAGGACACGTTCTTACGGGGGCAGTACCGCGTCCAGGCTTGGTTGAACAACGCGATCGCGTTTTGTTGAGCGGTCGAGCCCTCGCCGGTGAGCGCGTCTGCGCCGCCGCAGTCGATCGCGGTGGACGACGTCACAGGCGCGCCGATGTTGTTGTCGCTGCCGCAGCCGGCCAGGACCAGGCTGGTGATCGCCGTCGCGACAAGCGCCCTACCGACCGTGTCGAGCTTCAACTGATCTCGCTTTCGTGGCCTGCGTGGTGCTCCAGATCGGGTTTGCCGGGCTCTCCGAACGTATGCCGGGGTGGTTGCCGGGAGCCCCCTGACGAGTAAACACCGATTAAACACGCCGACGACCGCGGCATGCGGCGCTGGTCACGGTTGACCGTCGGTCAGCACCTCACGAAATCATTGGATTGCTTCGATCGCGGCGACCAGGCGCTGCTTGAACCGGCCAGGCAATGGAATGTACCCAGCCGCCGAAAGCGCATCTCGGGCATCGTTGGCGGCTACCGCCAAAAACGATTTGACCGCGGCAGCGGTGTCGTGCTGGTAGCCCTTGGAGCACACGATCTCGTAACTGGCCAGCACCAACGGATATGCCCCCGGCTCTTTGGTGCTGTAGAGCGAGTCGAGGTCCAGTCTCAGGTCATTGCCGTCGGCCGAGAATTTCGCGGCGTCGATCGCCTTGCGGACTGTGTCGTCGGCGAGCGGGACCGCGCCGCTGCCGGTGTTGATCCCGGCGAACGGTAGGTCGGCCTGAGCGGCGTAGCCCTCTTCGACGTACCCGATGGCGCCGGGTGTCGCTTGCACGGCCGCGATCAATCCTGACGACCTCTCCGCGCCCTCGCCGACGCCGCCCCGGAAATCGGTACCCGCACCCTTGCGCCAGCTGTTCGGCGCGGCGACAGCCAGGTATCGCTGAAAGTTGTCCGTGGTGCCGGACGAGTCCGACCGGTAGATGGGCCTGATTTTGAGGTCAGGCAGCGTGGAGCCCGGATTGAGCGCCGTGATCGCCGGGTCGTTCCAGCTCCTGATATCCCCGCTGTAGATCCTGGCGAGGACGTCGCCGCTGAGGACCAGTGTTTTGAGACCACCCACGTTGTAGGCCAGTGCGATCGGCCCGAACACCAGCGGCAGGTCCCACGCGGGATTGCCGTTGCAGCGCTTGGCCGCAGGGTCGGTCTGCTGCGTAGTCAGCGGCGAGTCCGAACCCGCGAAGTCGACATGACCGGCGATGAACTGCTCACGGCCTGCCCCCGACCCGGTCGGGTTGTAGGACAAGCCTTTTCCCGGACACACCTGCGCCCACCTCTGACTGAACAGCGCGATCGCATTCCGCTGTGCAGTCGAGCCCTCGGCGGTCACTCGCTTCTTCCCGTCGCAGTCCACCGAGACGCCCGCTGGTGTAGGCATCGTGTGGCGGATGCCGTCGCGGGCACAGGCGGTCACAAGCAGGCACATGATGGCTGCCGTCGACACCGCCGCAACGAGCCCGCGCCCAGGTGTCCTGCGCCTCGCCTGGCTCACTTTGTAAGCGCCACTGCACATTTCCAGTGGCAACCGTGCCGAACCATCTGGCGAACGTATGCCCGTGTGGTGGACAGCATCCTCCCCGGGAGTTAACGCGGCGTGAAGAACGCTCTAAACGCCTGGACGCAGGGCCGCCGCATAGGCGGTGTCGACGCTGTGCTGAGTAAAACCCAGGCGCCGATAGGTCTGCAGCGCAGCGACATTGTCCGATTCGACGTACAGCATCACCGTCGGATCCACCTTGTCCGCCAGCCGATGCGCCAGGTGTGCGACCCCGACCGCGGTCAGTGCGGCGCCCAGTCCGCGGCCCTGCGCCGCCGGATCGACGCCGACGACGTAGACCTCGCCCAGGCCGGTCCGGGCGGGATGGACCTTGGTCCAGTGGAAGCCCAGCAACTTGTCCGTTGTCTCGTCGAAGGCCAAGAACAGTCCCTCGGGATCGAACCACGGTTCGGCGCGCCGCTCGGCCAGATCGGCCGGCGTCCAGCCGCTCTGTTCCGGGTGCGCGGCGAACGCGGCGTTGTTGACCCGCAACAGTTCGTCGTCGTCGCCGACGCCGGCATAGGTCCGGATCCGCACCCCGTCGGGCACAGCCGGTGCGGCGACGTCGTTCAGTGGGCGACGCATCTGGATGAGTTCGCGCACCGGCGCCAGGCCCAGCGCAGACGCCGTCGCCCGGGCCGACTCCAATGTGCCATGCGCCCAAAAGCGGTTGCTTCCACCGGTTTTCGACAACGCAGCGCGTATCAAAGCGGTGCCGATGCCGCGACGGCGCGCGTTCGGGTCGACCACGAGCTCGGCCATGCCCGGTTCGCCTTGCGGCGCAGCGAGGTTGAGATAGCCAATCACGGTCTCGTCGGCATCCGTGACCACCAGATGCTGGGTTCGCCGGTGCGCGAGCTCGCGCAAAACCTGTTCACCGACAGGTGCCACTTTGTCGAATTCAGTTGCCGCCGTGACGAGTTCACGTACCTGGCGCTGCTCGTCGACGGTCAGCTCCGAGCGCCAGTCGGTCACTGGCTACGCAGCGGGTCGACGAGCGGGCCCTCGCTGGTGTCCAGCCCTGACTCCTCGTCGTCGGCCGGCTCCGGCTCGGGCGATCGGCCGCGAGCCGGGCGGACCGCCTTGTAGCCCACGTTGCGCACGGTGCCGATCAGCGACTCGTACTCGGGGCCGAGCTTGGCCCGCAGCCGTCGCACGTGGACGTCGACGGTGCGGGTGCCGCCGAAGAAGTCGTAGCCCCACACCTCGTGCAGCAGTTGCGCGCGGGTGAAAACCCGGCCGGCGTGCTGCGCCAGGTACTTCAGCAGCTCGAACTCCTTATAGGTCAAGTCCAGCGGGCGACCCCGCAGCCGGGCGGTGTAGGTGCCCTCGTCGATCACCAGCTCGCCGAGGGTGATCTTGCCGGCGCTCTCCTGCTCGGCCAGGCCGCCACGGCGTCCCACCAGCAGCCGCAGCCGCGCGTCGATCTCGCCGGGCCCGGTGGCCGGCAACAGGATCTCGTCCAGCCCCCAGTCGGCGTTGATCGCCACCAGGCCGCCTTCGCTCACGACCGCCACGACGGGGATCGACCGGCCCGTCGTGCCCAGGAGGCGGCACAGGCCGCGCGCCGCCGGCAGGTCGTTGCGTGCGTCGACCAGCACGACGTCGGCGCTGCCTGCTTCCAGCAGCGACGAAACGTCAGCCGGCGCTGTCCGCACAGTGTGGGCGAGCAGCGACAACGACGGCAGGACCGAGTCGGGGTGCGGCTCCGCGGTCAGCAGCAATAGATCCAAGCAAGCCCCTCCAGCGTCGTGGGAAAGGCGTCTCCCAGATTCGCGAGATGTGTAGTTAGCGGGCAGGTCATCTAACGATAACTTGCGACCTGGCGTTTCGCCTGTTGACGACCCAAGGGCAACAATATGCGGATGCGCAGGGTGTTCATCGGTGCGGCAGCCGTCACAGTGGCCGTCGTCGTGGTGGTCATCGCAGCCGTCGGCGTGGACTTCGGGACCACGATCTACGCCGAATACCGGTTGTCCCGCACGCTGCGCACCACCGCCCACCTGGGTTCGGACCCCTTTGTCGCGATCCTGGGTTTCCCGGTGATCCCGCAGGCCATGCGGCGCCATTACGACGAAGTCGAGATCAAGGCCAGCGCCGTCGACCAGCCCAAGGTCGGCAAGGCCACCCTGGAAGCCACCATGCACTCGATCGGCCTGGGCGACGCGTCATGGCTGGTGCGGCCGGACGCGAAGCTGCCGGTGGGCAAGCTGGAGAGCCGCATCATCATCGACTCCACGCATCTGGGCCGGTACATGGGCATCACCGATCTGATGGTCGAGGCGCCGCCGCAGGAAACCAACGACAACACCGGCGGCACCACCGAATCCGGGATCTCGGGCAGTCGCGGGCTGGTGTTCACCGGCACCCCGAAATCGGCCCACTTCGACAAGCGGGTCAGCGTGGCCGTCGACCTGTCCATCGCCGGAGCCGACCGCACCACGCTGGTGTTCACCCCGACCGGTGTGCTGACCGGACCGGACACCGCCAATCAGAAGGTGCCCGACGACAAGCGGGACGCAGTGCTGGCCGCGTTTCGCCAGCGATTGCCCGACCAGCGGCTGCCGTTCGGCGTGGCGCCGACGAGCCAGGGCGCGCGCGGCTCCGACGTGATCATCGAGGGCATCACCCAGGGAGTAACGATCACGCTCGACGGGTTCAACCAGGCATGACTACTGCACTGGTCGCTGCCGCGGCCGCTTTGGCGCTCGCTGCGCTCGTCGGATGGCTGCTGACCCGCCGTTCCGGGGCCCTGCGGGCCGTCGCATCCGAAGTGGACACCACCGACCTCGGCTTGTCCCGCGACGGGCCGACCGTCGTGCACTTCAGCGCCGCCTGGTGTGCGCCGTGCGACCGCGTGCGGCGGGTGGTCAGCCAGGTCTGCGGCGACCTCGGTGACGTGGCGCACGTGGAGATCGACATGGATGCCAACCCGGCTGCCGCGCGCCGCCTTTCGGTGCTGTCGCTGCCGACGACATTCATCTTCGACGGCGCCGGCCGGCAGCGGTACCGCAGCGCCGGGGTGCCCAAGGCCGAGGACCTTCGCTCGGCCCTGACCCCGCTGTTGGCTTGACCGTCGGGCCATTGGGTAAGCTGTCCGACGTGTTCGCCCGCCTCGAGCTCGTGCTCACCAAGCGTCGCGCAGTCGATCTGTGCCGCACCGCGGGTTGCTGCTGTTGTTGTTGTAGCTGCTGAGTAGCGCCGTCTCGCGCCGCTCTCGGAAGCAGCCGTTATGGCGTGCCTCCATCCCTTCCCGTTCTCAACAGGAGCAGCTATATGTCGTCAGAAACCATCACAGCCACCGACCAGGTGGACGTTCGCGGACCGCGATTCGTCGCCTGGGTCACCACCGCGGTGCTGGTGGCCACGCTGATCGTGGCCGGGACCAGCGCCTCCGCCGCCGCCGTCATCCTGGGCCTGCAGGCTGTCGTGTTCGCGATCGGCGCCTGGGCCGGGCCGCGCCGCAATCCCTACGGCGCTGTGTTCGCCAACGTGGTGGCGCCGCGGCTCGGGCCGGTCCGCGAGCGGGAGCCGGTGGCCCCGCTGAAATTCGCCCAACTGGTCGGACTCGTCTTCGCCGCCATCGGCGTGGCCGGGTTCGCCGCCGGCGCTCCCCTGCTCGGGATCGTCGCCACCGCGGCCGCGTTGGCGGCGGCCTTCCTCAATGCGGCCTTCGGCATCTGCCTGGGCTGCCAGCTCTACCCGCTCGTCGCGCGTCTGCGTAACCAACCGAAAGGATCCACACCATGGCACGCTCCGACGTCCTAGTCTCCGCTGACTGGGCCGAGAGCAATCTCGACACGCCTGGCGTCGTCTTCGTCGAAGTCGACGAGGACACCAGCGCCTACGACACCGGCCACATCGCCGGCGCGGTCAAGCTGGACTGGCGCACTGATCTGCAGGACCCGGTCCGCCGCGACTTCGTCGACGCCCAGCAGTTCTCCAAGCTGCTGAGTGACCGCGGTATCTCCAACGACGACACCGTGATCCTCTACGGCGGAAACAACAACTGGTTCGCGGCCTACGCGTACTGGTATTTCAAGCTGTACGGGCACGACAAGGTCAAGCTGCTCGACGGCGGCCGCAAGAAGTGGGAGCTGGACGGTCGCCCGCTGTCCAGCGAGAAGGTGAACCGCCCGACCACCTCCTACAGCGCAAAGCAGCCCGACAACTCGATCCGGGCGTTCCGCGACGAGGTGCTGGCGGCGATCAACGTCAAGAACCTGGTCGACGTCCGCTCCCCCGACGAGTTTTCCGGCAAGATCCTGGCGCCTGCGCACCTTCCGCAGGAACAAAGCCAGCGGCCCGGTCACATCCCCGGCGCGATCAACGTGCCGTGGAGCAAAGCCGCCAACGAGGACGGCACCTTCAAGTCCGACGAGGAGCTGGCCAAGCTCTACGCCGACGCCGGCCTGGACGGGTCGAAGGAGACCATCGCCTATTGCCGGATCGGTGAGCGGTCGTCGCACACCTGGTTCGTGCTGCGCGAGCTGCTCGGACACCAAAACGTCAAGAACTACGACGGCAGTTGGACGGAATACGGCTCCCTGGTGGGGGCCCCGATCGAGTTGGGAAGCTGATATGTGCTCTGCACCGAAGCAAGGACAGACGTTGCCGGCCAGCGTCGACCTGGAGAAGGAGACCGTCATCACCGGCCGAGTGGTGGACCGCGACGGCCAGGCCGTCGGCGGCGCGTTCGTGCGGCTGCTGGACTCCTCGGACGAGTTCACCGCCGAGGTCGTCGCGTCGGCCACCGGTGATTTCCGGTTCTTCGCCGCGCCGGGGTCCTGGACGCTGCGCGCGCTGTCGGCGGCCGGCAACGGCGACGCGGTGGTGACCCCGTCGGGGGCCGGCATCCACGAGGTGGACGTCAAGATCGCCTGACCGGGCTTCGTTCCCCCGCGAGCCCTCTGACCCTTCCGGGGGCCGCCTCGCAGGCGTGAAAATGGGGTCGGGTCGCCCGCCACGCCGGTCACTCTATGGGACTTTGGAACCG
>NZ_LQPE01000091.1 GCF_002101735.1 Mycobacterium kyorinense
TCCTTATCTGTGATGCGGACCCCCTGTAAAGGGGTGGATCCGGGTGGTTTTTGGTTGTTTGCTTCGTTCTCGCCCGTGCTTGAGGCTGGCGGACCGCAGTCGGGGTCAATGTGGAGCGCCCGCAGCGCAGCGAGGACGAACGACCTTGAGGCCGAAGAGGATCCGCCGCATGCTCGGTCGGCGAGGAGCGAGCCGAAAAGTGTTTGTTTTAAACCATCTTCGGGTTCCTTCGGTGCGAGTACGTGGTGTGGTAGACGCGTCGGGCGTGCCGGCGCCCAGCCTTATCTGGGTCCACGGACCGTGGTCCGGCGACATGATGATTGATTGGGTGCCCGACATGTGCGGGCTGCCGAAAAAGGTGCGGCCGCTCGTTCTTTCCGGGGCGTCCACCCAGCACAGGGGTGGCGACAGGAGACACTCGGGAGCCAGCCGCAGGCATCAGTGAATTAAGGGGCAGGGCACGCACGCAACGCATCTTTAGGCGGCCACCTCCTTGGCGTCGGCGGCCGGCGGCGCCAGCGCGGCATCGCCGAGGTCACGCAGGCTGTGATAACAGCGGCGCAGCAGCTTACGTTCCACCGCCAGGGTCGGGTCCTTGCCGTTGCCGCGGGGGCGGGCGGCGACTCGGTGGTAGTAGGCATAGTCGGGGGAACCGCGCCGGGCCGCACACTTGGCCGCCTCAAACGCCGCCCAGCGCAGCTCGGGTGAGCCCTGCCGCGACAGATGCCCTGGCGAGCATTTGCCGTCAGTGGAGTAGACGGTGACATCCAGGCCGGCGAAGCGCACCAGCTGATCAGAGTTAGAAAACCGGCGGGCATCCCCGATCTCGGCCCAGATGATCACCGCACACAACCAGCCCACACCGTAATGGCGCTGCAACGCTTGGCAGCCGGGCTGGCGGCGAGCGAAGTTGACCAATTGTGCTCGCAGCGGGCCGATCTCGGTGCTCAGCGCATCAATGCACCGCAACGCGGTGTCGACATACTGGTGTCCGGCCGCCGACAGCTCCACACTGGCGAGCGCCTCGCGACCAACCTCGGTCAACAACGCTTTGATCGGTGGACAGCCCTGATGAAACAGTTGGGCGTGGATGCGCTGCTGCCAGGCGCGGCGCTGCTCCATCAGCGTTAAGTACAGCCGACCCAGGGTGCGCACCTCCACCACGTGCGCCGGCGGGATCCACGACTCCGGGAACCGGCCCTCCAGCAGCAGGTTGCGCAGCAGCCGCGCATCGGCACGGTCAGTCTTGGCCCGCTTCTTCGGACCCCGCAACACCGCGACCTCGGCCGGATCCCCCACATGCGCCACCACCCCGGCGGTGGCCAACTCCTCGACCACATACCGCCACCCGGTGCAGCCCTCCAGCGCGAACTCCGCGTCACCGCCCGCACAGTGCTCGGCCAGCCAGCTGCGCAACGTCTTACGCGTTGCCGGCCTGATCTGACCCCAACGCACCAACCCGTCGCTGTCCACGTAATCGAACGTGAGCTGCTGTCGGTGCACGTCCAAACCGCCTATCATCGTCATCGGGACCTCCTCGATAGCTCCGGAAACAAATCCCCGACGCCCATATCATCGAGCGTCTGAGCCGAGGGGGTCCTCCTCACATGTCATCTTGT
>NZ_LQPE01000092.1 GCF_002101735.1 Mycobacterium kyorinense
GCGCAGCTGTACGTGCGACTGGGGTCTAAGAACAGGGCGAAGAACTCGTCGGACAGGTCGTAGTGGGCCTGCACGTCTTCGAAGTGCGGCTTCAATTTTTGCGCCATAGCGTGTGCCTTCCTAGCGTCATAAGCGTTAACCCGGCGTCGAGAAGTCACCCGAGCTCCCCCGATGCGCTTTTCGCATGCTAGCGGTTCCCGGGGGCGAGGTCGCAGCCCGCCGACCACGGCACGCGTCAGGCTGCGGCGGCAGCTTGACTCGGATGGATGTCGCCGCTTAGCGACGGGTCAGCTTTCGATGGCCTGCAACCCGCCGTCGCGAACTAACCGTGGCTCAGCGTGGTAGCGGCGGGACGATCGGCGGCGGGTGCGGCTGGCCGCGGAACTTCTCCAGTGATCCGCCGACCTCGACGATCCCGCACAACGCACTCCAACTGAGCATGGTCAGGTAGTCGATCAGTTCGTCGGCGGTCATCCGCGGATCCAGCAGCCACGAGTGGGTGGCCAATTGCACCCCGCCGACGATCATGTAGGCCCACGGCTCGGCGCCGCCGGTGTCCATCCCGGCTTGCTGCATGCGGCGGCGCAGCATAACCGCGATCATGCGGGCGATGATCCGCTCGGAGTCCGCCACGACCTTGCTCTTGCTGGCCGAGCTGTTGGCCATCACAAACCGGTACGGCTCCGGTTCGGCCGCCACGGTCTGAACGTACACCCGGATGATTTCCCGGGCCAGGTCGAAGCCGTCCAGGTTTGACGACAACGCCGCCGCCATGTTCGGGATCAGCGTTTGCTGCGTAAACCGCATCATGACCGCGGTCGTCAGGTCGTTCTTGTCGACAAAGTAGCGGTACAGAACCGTCTTGGAGACCCCGATCTCGCTGGCGATCTCGTCCATGCTGACGTAGCGACCTCGCCGCCGGATCGCTTCGATCGTCCCGTCGATCAGCTCGTTGCGGCGTTCCACCTTGTGCTGGTGCCAACGTCGCTTGCGGCCATCGGTCTTCACGGTGCCGGCCGGGACCTGCTGTGCCACTATCGCGGATTCCCATTCATCAGATGAAGCCGATATTACGGCCTCTCGTGGCCTCGCAGCTGGGCCGGTAACAAGTAACTACCCATTCTCACACCGTGTCGCGCCCAATCCTGGACGCGCCCAACCCTGGGATTGAGCGGTGGGATCAGCTGATCAGTCCTGTGCCGAGGGTTGCCTCACGACTTTGAACGGCGTAGCCGCGGCTTGATGTCGGTGGCCAGGGATAGGTTGCGGCCATGAAGACCGGCAGACGGTTCCGCGTCGAACTCACGGGCGCTCAGGCGGAACTGGCGCAGCAGACGGCTGACGCATGCCGTGCGGTATGGAACACCGGTTTGGAGCAGCGTCGCGAATACCGCCGCCGGGGCGTCTGGATCGACTATGAAGCGCAAGCCCACGAACTCGTTGACGCCAAAAAAGAACACTTCTGGCTCACCGAACCACCGTCACATTGCCTGCAGCAGGCACTGCGGGACCTAGATGAGTAATTCCTAACCGCGGCGGCGGGTGAGTTGCGGCGGGCTGTTGATGCGTACCGCTGTTGGTTGTCTGTGCGGCGTGGCGGCTTGTGACTGATGTGGTTGGAGGGCATCGATGGACGTTTGTGACGACGAACCTCGATGCCCTCCTGACCGAACTGTATGTGACGATCGATGATCATGTCATCGGACCGGACCGACGGCGAGTCGGTCGACCGAAGAGACTCACCGATGCCGAGCTGGTGTGCCTGGCCGTGGCGCAGGTACTGCTCGGTGCTCGCAGCGAACACCATTGGCTGCGTATGTGTTTGGGCCGGCTGCGCCATCTGTTTCCGTATTTGCCCAAGCAGCCGGGCTACCACAAACGGATCAAGGCCGCCGCTCCGTTGATCTGCAAAGCCATGCTGTATCTGGCCGCCCAGTGCCCCTCGTGGGCCGACGACCTGCGACTGGTCGACGGCACGCCGATCCCGTGCGGGGCCTCGCGGGAGACGGTGCGTCAAC
>NZ_LQPE01000093.1 GCF_002101735.1 Mycobacterium kyorinense
GCCAGTTGCGCGCGCGCGGTGTAGAGAGCAGCGGTGTATCCGGCCGGTCCGGAGCCGATAACGATCACGTTGCGCACAGGGATATTTGCGATCATCAGAAGCCTTTCAGCTAGGGCCAACTCCGGCGGAGACGAAATCACCATAATCGCAACCCATCACCGTCGCATCGCAAGTTAACGCACAGTGACGGAGGCTATTCCAAGTCAGGGCGTTCCACGGACGTGCGCACAATCAAATGTTGTGACCCCACAACGCCGAGACCGCTACTGAAGGCTTCATAGGCGCTGAACCATTGGGGCTGGCAATGTTTCGAGACGGGGATGGAATGACTGCTGTAGCGCCGCCGGTTGCACCACTGGAAGCCCGTCGCCCGTTTACCGACCGCTTGGGCCTCAAGGGCACGCTGGCCTACAAATTAGTTACCACCACCGATCACAAATTGATCGGGATCATGTATGTCGTCACCTGCTACGTGCTGTTTTTCCTCGGTGGTCTGATGGCGCTGTTGATGCGCACTGAGTTGGCCGCACCCGGACTGCAGTTTCTGTCCAACGAGCAGTACAACCAGCTGTTCACCATGCACGGCACCGTCATGCTGCTGCTGTACGCGACGCCCATCGTGTTTGGGTTCGCCAACTTGGTGCTTCCGCTGCAGATCGGTGCACCCGATGTGGCCTTTCCGCGCCTGAATGCCTTTTCCTACTGGTTGTTTTTGTTCGGCGCCCTGGTCACGACTGCAGGGTTCATAACGCCGGGCGGGGCAGCAGACTTCGGCTGGACCGCATACACCCCGCTGTCCAACGCGATCCACAGCCCGGGTGCCGGCGCGGACCTGTGGATCATGGGGCTGATCGTCGCCGGGCTGGGCACCATTTTGGGGGCGGTCAACATGATCACCACGGTGGTGTGCATGCGCGCGCCGGGCATGACGATGTTTCGGATGCCGATCTTCACCTGGAACATCCTGGTGACCTCGATCCTGGTGTTGCTGGCGTTCCCGTTGTTAACCGCTGCGCTGTTCGCATTGGCCTACGACCGGCACCTGGGCGCCCATATCTACGATCCGGCCAACGGCGGAGTCCTGTTGTGGCAGCACCTGTTTTGGTTCTTCGGCCATCCCGAGGTCTACATCGTGGCGTTGCCGTTCTTCGGCATCATCACCGAGATCATCCCGGTGTTCTCCCGCAAGCCGGTCTTCGGCTATACCACGTTGGTCTATGCCACCCTCGGCATCGCGGGGTTGTCGATGGCGGTGTGGGCGCACCATATGTTCGCTACCGGCGCGGTGCTGTTGCCGTTCTTTTCCATCATGTCGTATCTGATTGCGGTGCCGACCGGGATCAAGTTCTTCAACTGGATCGGCACCATGTGGAGGGGTCAGCTGAGCTTTGAAAGTCCGATGCTGTGGGCGTTCGGTTTCCTGGTCACGTTTCTACTGGGCGGCCTATCCGGCGTGCTGTTGGCCAGCCCGCCGCTGGACTTCCACGTCACCGACAGCTATTTCGTAGTGGCGCACTTCCACTATGTGTTGTTCGGCACGATCGTGTTCGCCTCGTTCGGCGGGGTGTATTTCTGGTTCCCGAAGATGACTGGGCGGCTGCTCGATGAGCGGCTCGGTAAACTCCACTTCTGGCTGACGCTGATCGGTTTCCATACCACATTTTTGGTGCAGCATTGGCTGGGAAATATGGGAATGCCGCGCCGCTACGCCGATTACTTGCCCACCGACGGCTTCACCGCTCTCAACATGGTCTCCACCATGGGATCGTTCATCCTCGGGATCTCGATGATTCCATTCATCTGGAATGTTTTCAAAAGCTGGCGCTACGGCGAACCGGTCACCGTCGATGACCCCTGGGGTTACGGCAATTCCCTGGAATGGGCGACTAGCTGCCCGCCCCCGCGGCACAACTTTACCGAACTTCCACGTATCCGTTCCGAACGCCCAGCGTTCGAGTTGCACTACCCGCACATGGTCGAACGACTCCGGGCCGAATCCCATATCGGGCGCGGCGTCGCGCTGGATCGGAAGCCGGAATAGGTTGACGCGTAACGACCTACGCACAAAAGAATCTTGTGACGTCACAACAACAAGGCTACTACTGGCAGTGGCAGGAGCAGTGAACCATCATCGGCATGACCGGTCGAACTAACTGAAGCCACTGTTATCTGGTGCAAGCACTGGATGATCAACGGCAACCCCGATGCCGTGGGTTGCCGTGCGCACTGCCATGCTTCTAATCCCCGCCCGTACAAAGCAATTAACTGGCAATGCGGGTATGCGGGCCGGAAACTAGTCGTGAAGGAGACAGCACGCCGATGAGTTCATTGCGCGGCTCCGCATCGATAGTACTGACGGTAAAGAGAGCTTCGTCCCGCATCGATGACGCCCCACGCAGAGCGCTCCTCGCTCTGCGTGCCTAATAAGCCGCTGGCCGATGTGATGGCAAAATTACGACGTGACATTCACTGGCAATTCACAGATTTCAGCGCAGCCTGGCCGGAATCCACCGGGCTAGCGTGATTGTCGGCACTTTTTTTAATCACGAGGAGGGGTTAATGGGCCGCGCGCATCGGATCGTCGAATGGAATCCCGAGGACGTCGTTGCTTGGGAGTCCGGCGAAAATAGAATTGCGCGGCGCAACTTGCTCTGCATGATGGCGGCCGACCACGTCGCCTTCTCGATCTGGGCGCTCTGGTCGGTGATGGTGCTGTTCATGCCCGAATCGGTGTACGGCTTTTCGTCGGCTGACAAATTGCTGCTGGGCGCCACCGCCACCCTGGTCGGGGCCAGCCTGCGTATCCCGTACACGCTGGGCATCGCGACCTTCGGTGGCCGCAACTGGACGACGTTCGCGGCGCTGGTGTTGCTGATCCCCACCGTGGGAACTATTGTGCTGCTGGAAAACCCCGGCCTGCCGTTGTGGACGTATGTGATATGCGCGGCATTGACCGGATGCGGCGGCGCCAACTACGCCGCATCGCTGGCCAACGTCAACGCCTTCTACCCACATCGGCTCAAAGGCTCTGCACTGGGGCTCAGTGCCGGCATCGGCAATCTCGGGGTAGCGATCGTCCAGGTGGTGGGACTGGTCGTACTGGCGGTCGCCGGCAATCGCCAGCCTTACTGGGTGTGCGCGGTCTACCTGGTACTGCTCGCGGTCGTTGCGATTGCAGCGGCGCTGTTCATGGACAACCTCGAGCACGGCATAGAAGTGGCCACCTTGCGTTCGGTGATGTTCGAGCGCGACACCTGGGTGCTCGCGCTCCTCTACGTAGGCACCTTCGGTACGTTCATCGGCTTCTCCTTCGCGTTCGGCCAGGTGCTACAGATCAACTTCGTCGCCGGTGGGCAAAGCGCCGCCCAGGCATCACTGCACGCCGCCGAGTTTGCCTTCATCGGGCCGCTGCTGGGATCGCTATCGCGGATCTACGGCGGACGGTTGGCCGACCGCTTTGGCGGCGGCCCCGTCACCTTGGCCGTGTTCGCGGGCATGGTCGCCGCAACCGGAGTGCTGGCCGGCATCAGCACTCACGACGACCACACCGCCGGGCCGACAACCAGTGCCACCATGGTTGGCTATATCGTCTGCCTCATCGCATTGTTCGTCTTGGCCGGCTTGGGCAAAGGCGCAGTGTTCAAGCTGATTCCGGCGGTTATTGAAGCGCGCAGCCACACACGCGAGTGCAGCGAAATCGAACGCCGTAACTGGTCACGAAACATGTCGGGAGCGTTAATCGGGTTCGCCGCCGCGGCTGGCGCGTTCGGCGGCGTCGGCGTCAATCTCGCACTGCGACAGTCCTACCAGAGCACCGGCACCGATACAGCGGCGTTCTGGCTGTTCTTAGTGATTTACGTCGCCGCGGCATTCGTCACGTGGTCAATGTACGTGCGTCGCCGCTCCGTTTACCCGAATGTAGCGCGTGCGCAGGCTACTACGGTATCGCCACACGTCGAGGCCGGATTCCTTGGATCGTCGGTGCCAGCGCAGACAGACCTCTGACAAGGTGTCGATCTGCGCACCCAAGTCCACTTGGCGCATCCGCGATTTATGAACCGGAGGCCGAGTGAAGGCGCCTGCACACGCAGTCTGTTACAACAAAGCGCAACCAGATAGTGAGTGTTTCCTATGAGCGGGTATCGCATTCACACTTTCAGTCCATCTTCAGCGCCAGTCCACGGAATTCACAGCGTTTGCCGTTTACGCTTTGTTCATTGCGGTAAAAGGATCCCGGAGATGATGAGCAACAACGAATTTGGCGGTCTCGACGCTCATGACTCTGCCC
Organism: Mycobacterium kyorinense; assembly: GCF_002101735.1. Taxonomy (GTDB): domain Bacteria; phylum Actinomycetota; class Actinomycetes; order Mycobacteriales; family Mycobacteriaceae; genus Mycobacterium; species Mycobacterium kyorinense. The sequence goes on from NZ_LQPE01000093.1 coordinate 4,289, forward strand.
ACGCCCAAGTGCCGAGTGTCGAGTGCCGAGTGGTCTCGGCCGGCGCGCTGCGCGCCGAGGACGCCAAGAGTTGTTTCGAGCCCACAGCCGGCCGACAGGTCATACCGGCTCGAGTAGGGCCTACTACCCGCGAAGCTATGGGGTGCCCGTCTACCGTAATCGTGTATTCATCACCAGCGAGCCAACATGGTTGGCTTACTTGTGAATTCTCGGTGGTGCAACGCCACCTTGGCGTTTACGCATGTCTTCAACGTCGACGGCATCGGCAATGGCGCAGCCGGGGCTCGTAGGCGTCCGGATCGAATCCGGCCAGAAGTACCGCTGCCAATTTCGCTCACCTGCGAATGAATGCTACTGGGGTGCAGGCGTTTAGACGGTGATATCACCGCAGCCCGGTGCACCCTGCGTTGGCCTGCCGCGATGAGTTACACCAACACAGCAGTGTCCTGCACTCAAGGTCTGCGAAGCGTATTCGGCCGGAATCTTCGGGCGAACAGTCTCGGCGCACCGTACTTTTGCAATCGAGGTGCGCCGATGTTGCCGGTATTAATTCCTTGCCAGCCAGCAGTCTCCGGTTCGGTGAGCTGAATCGGTGTTGCCAAGGACGGCAATCAGCTTGTGTGACAGTTGTTTCGACGGGCTAGTTACCGAGTAACCACGCGCATTGGGTTCCGCGGCGGTAACAAATGTTTGTGCATCGCGCAATCATGATGCCCAGCAGCTGATTCGGGAGACTGCGTAACGCCTTCGGCAGCTCGTCAGTAGCCAAGCGATCGAGGTAAACACATGGATTTCGGAGCTTTACCACCGGAGATCAATTCCGGCAGAATGTATGCTGGTTCCGGAGCGGGGCCAATGATGGCCGCAGCGGCGGCCTGGAGCGCAGTGGCCACCGGGTTGGAGTCGGCCGCAAGCGGTTACTCTTCGGTGATCTCGGGGCTGCAAGGCGAGGCATGGTCGGGCGGCGCGTCAGTCGCAATGGCCGATGCGGTTGCGCCCTATGTGGCTTGGGTGACGACGACGGCCGCCCAGGCTGAGCAAGCTGCCAACCAGGCACGGGCTGCGGCGGCAGCCTATGAGACCGCTTTCGCTGCAGTCGTGCCGCCAGCGCTAGTCACAGCCAACCGTGCTCAGTTGGCAAACTTGGCCGCGACCAACATCTTTGGTCAGAACGCTACCCAGATCGCGGCCACCGAGGCTGCCTATGGCGAGATGTGGGCACAGGATGCCCACGCAATGTATAGCTATGCCGCGTCCTCGGCGGCCGCCACCAAGTTCGCGTTGTTCAGCGACCCACCGCAAACCACCAACCCCACCGGCCAATCCGGCCAAGCTACCGCGGTGGCTCAAGCTACCGCCAGCTCGACAGCCTCACACTCTCAAATAACACTTTCAGGTCTGATGACGGCTGTGCCACAGCAGTTACAAACCCTCTCAGCAGCAGGGACTTCGGGCTCTTCGACGTCCTCGTCTTCGTCGATGCTCACCGCGTTCAGTGACTTCAACACTCTTACTGCGCCGGCGAATTTGTTCTCGGGTCTTAGCCGTACATACACATCGGCGGGAAGCTTTGGAACCGGCCTCTTTCGGTCTAACGTCCAAGGCTCCGGCCATCTGCCCGAGGCGGCTACACAGGCCGTCACTGTCGGAGCAAAGACGCTGGCTTCAGAAGGCGTGTCCGGCCCAGTGCTTGTCAATGTGGGGCGCGGGGCGTCGGTCGGTGGTTTGTCAGTTCCGCAGACCTGGGCATCGGCAACCCCAGTGGCCAGCGCTAGCGAAGAGCCGCTGTGGTTGTCAGAAATGGACCTCGGAGCTGTACCGCCAGCGACGGAAACCACAGGGACGGCCACCGTGGGCGGGGCTCCGATCGCGGGCATGGGTCCGCTGGCGGGCATGTTAGCGCGTCCGTCAGTCAGCAGCGTTTTGCGCGTCGAGCCTCGCCGCTTCAAGATGCCCCGTCCTCCGGTCGGCGGATAGCCGGCGATCACGTTCCACCCGACAGCGTCGCGGTGGCTGTTCAGTGGGGTGGCATCAGCTTGGAAAGGAATGTCGGTGTTTGATTTCGGGGCGCTGCCGCCGGAGGTCAACTCCGCCAGAATGTATGCCGGCCCGGGCCCGGGGCCGCTGATGGCGGCCGCGTCGGCCTGGGACGCACTGGCCGCACAGCTCGAGTTGTACGCGGGCAGTTACGCCTCAGTGATCGCGGGCTTGCAAGGCGAGAGCTGGTCGGGCGATGCGTCAGTCGCGATGGCCAGCGCGGCCGCACCGTACGTGGAGTGGGCCACCGGGACGGCCGTGAAAGCCGAGCAAGCCGCCAACCAGGCTCGGGCAGCTGCGGCTGCATATGAAGCGGCCTTCGCCGCGACGGTGCCCCCGATGGCGGTCACGGCCAACCGCATTCAGTTGGCGACCCTCGTCGCGACCAATTTTTTCGGTCAGAACACGCCGGCGATCGCGGCTACCGAGATTGCCTACGGCGAAATGTGGGCGCAGGATGCCGCCGCGATGTATGGCTATGCCGCGTGCTCGTCGGCGGCGACCACGCTGACGCCGTTCAGCCCGCCACCACAGACCACGAACCCCGCCGGGCAATCCGGCCAGGCCGCCGCGGTTGCCCAAGCCGTCGGTACCTCCGCAGGACACGCTCACACGACGCTGCCGCAGCTGATGTCCGCTGTGCCACAACAGCTGCAAACCCTCGCATCGGGGGCGTCCACCAACGCATCCTCGTCGTCGACGTCAACACCGATACTCGCAGCCTTCAGTGACTTCAATACCCTTACCGGGCCGCTGACTCCGCTCTGGCAGGTGACCTACTCGGTGTTTTCAGCAGGACAATTCGGGACAGGATATCGCTTGGCTGAACTCCAGTTAGCCAAGAATGCCAGCACGGCCGCCACCCCGGCCGCCACTGTCGGTGCTACCACCCCCGGCACCGGAGGCGTTCGCGCCAACGTCTGTGCCACTGTGAGCAATGCGGACCGGGTGGGAAAGTTGTCGGTGCCGCAGAGCTGGGCAGCGGCAACTCCGCCGGTCGGCTCCGCCGCTCCGCCGCTCCGTTCGACGGGTACGGCGTTCCGGGCTCTTCCGGCATGGGCGGCGAACCCACCGGCGAGCCCGCAGGCAGGCACGCCGACAACGGCAATTGGGCCGACCAGCGTGGCAGGGCGTCGCACCGGGAACAAGGTATTCCGCATGAGAGACCGTCGCTTCAAAATTCCCCGTCCCCCGGCGGGTGGATAGAGTTTCAGGCGCGGAACCGTGCCAACGGCTGCCAAGACAAGCCTTCAACGGGACGCTGCCGGTAAACGCTTTATTAAGCGGAGGTAGCGCGAGTGTAGGTCAAGTCCCGGGAAGTGGTGTAGTGCTGCGTGATCCGGTGGGTTAGGCGGTGAGTGCGGGCATGTCGTTGGCTCC
>NZ_LQPE01000094.1 GCF_002101735.1 Mycobacterium kyorinense
GGGCGGCGGGGGTGCCGGCGGTGGCGGCGCGGTTGCCGGTGTCGTGCTGCTCGGCGCCGATTGTGTTGTTGTCGCCGATATTCCTTCGTTGACGACCACGGCGGCGGGGTCGGCCGGCAAGGTGTCATGTCCGATCAGCGCAGCCGATTTGCTCAACGTGGGCCCGGCGGCCAGGATGGCCAGCACCGACCATGGCATCGGCAGCGGTGAGGACAGTCCCAGCGCCGTGGCGGCCGAGGTGCCGCCCTGCTGCTGCGCCGGCGCCAACCCGTAGCGCACCCCGGCGTCGGAGACCCACCACAGGGTTTCTTTGGCGGGTGAGCGGGGATCGGATCCGGTGGTCTGCACGAAATACCCGGAATCGGGCGGGGCATACATCGACACCCCGGGCCGCGATACCAGCTCGTGGCGCCACATGCGCTGCTGCTGCTCGCGCAGCGGCAAGCCGGGCAAAAACGCCAGCGCGGCCTTGGCCTGCTGTTCACCGGCCCGCTTGACCCACTGCCAGCAGGTCACCGGATCGCTCAACGCGGGCGCGGAGTGCAGCGGCTTGTCGGGGAACATCGACACATCCAGACCGGGGGCGGCGGCCGGCAAATGGGCCACCACGTCTTGAGACACCGTCGGCGCCACCTGCGCCCCATAGGCGTTGGTGTTGCGCAACACCGACGCCAATACTCCCGAGATGGGTTGCACCCCGTCGCCCAGCGCCACATACCACTGGTGCGATTCGGCCTGGGGCACCCGGATCACCGATCCGACCACCACCCCCGGGGCGACCGGGTACGGGGTGGGCGACCCGGCCCCCGGGATGGCCGGGGATTCGATCGGCCGGCCGGCCGGGATGGTGTTGAACAGCTGCTCGCTGATGGTGTCGATGGTGGGAAACCGCTGCAACCCCAGTCCCAGGACCAGTGCGCTGTCGGCGACATTGATCCGGTGGCGCATACCGCCGTTGAGCAACCAGGTGGCCCCGTCTGGTCCTTGGACGATGCGCGCCGCCGACGGGTCTTGGCCGATGATCTGCTGCTGGTCGCTGGCGATCACCGCGGTCTCCACACCGGGCCGCGTGGTGCCGGGGTGGTTGATGACGTCGCAGACCGCCCACACCGAGTCGGTTTGGGCGGGCTGAAACACCCGACCAGGCGCGCCGGGAATCCCGACCAGGGGGCCGCGCGGCATGCCGGCCACCTCGGCGGCCTTGACCACCGCGGGCCGGTCCGGTTTACCGGCGATCAGCTGGGCGGACACCAAATTTATTGCCGGATGCAGTTTCCCGTCGATATCGACGAACAACTCCATCGATTCGCGCGCTTGCACGATGCGGGCATCGCCGCGCAGTCCCTGGGGTTTGAAGTAGGCCAGGGCCAGCGCGCCGCCGGCGATCAGCGCGGCGACCATGAACCCGGCCATCAAGGCCTGCACGACCGAGCGGGCCGGATCGTGGCGCATGGAGGTGTCGAACCGGGTCAATGCGTGATTGAGCCGCGCCACCAGGAACTTATGCCCGGTGACTTGCAGTTTGGTGGTGGGAACGAACGGCGACAACTTATCGGATCCCTTCGCCGGCTTGGGATTCGATTTGGGCCACCACCTTGCTCAGCGCCGCCGCCATGTCCGGTTCGCGGATGGTCATCAGCGCGGCCTCGTCGAACACCTCTGGCGGGTTTTCGTCGTTGCGCAGATCACGCAGGTCGGCGGCGGCCTCGAGCACCTTGCGCACAAAGCGCCCGTTGCCGTAGAAGTCGATCGCGCGGTGGTTCTTCACGGTTGCGGCGGCGAGCTTTTCACAGGTGGAAAGCAGCGTCTGTGCTGCGCCCGGGTCGAGAATGTCGTCGCGGCCGGCCGCCAACACCTGAGCGATCTCCACCAGCTCTTCGGGACTGTAGGTCTCGAACACGAAGCGGTGCGCAAACCGCGATCGCAGACCGTCGTTGCTGGCCAACAACCGCTCGATGTCGGCCTCGTAACCGGCGAAGATCACCACCAGCCGGCCACGCTGTTCTTCCAACGCTTTGAGCATTTCATCGACGATCGCTTTGCCGAACTGATCTGTGCCCCCGGCTCCTTGCGGGCCCACCAGGGCGTAGGCCTCGTCTAAGAACAGCACCCCATCGCGGGCGCGCGCCAAAGCTTGGTGCAATCGTTCTTCGGAGTGCCCGACGTAGGGGCCGATCAGCTCGCGCCCGGACAGCTCAACCACGTTGGGTTTGGCCACGATCCCCAACCCGCACAAGATCTTGGCGATAATGCGGGCCACCGTGGTTTTGCCGGTGCCGGGCGGCCCAACGAACACCATGTGATTGGCCGCTTCGGGTGTCTTCAACCCGATCTCGCGGCGTTTTTCGGCCATCCGCATGCGCGCCCGGAAGGTCTTGATCTGCTCCTTGAGAGTCGCCATCCCCACCTGGGCGTCGAGCTCCTCGGTGGCTTCGGCCAACAGCTTGGCGCGCTGTTCGGCGGCACGTGTCTCGGCGAGCTGCTCGGCATCAGGCCCGGAGGCCGGGTCCCACGGGTCGGCACGGGCGGCCAGCACCTCCGGTGTGGTAAACCGCAGCCCCACGCCGGGATCGGCGATCGCCGCGGCCACCTCCGGCGAGGGGGATTCGGCGTTAACCTCACGCAACAAGGCGATCGCGGTGTCTTCCTCGCCGCGCTCGCGGGCCAGCAACGCCAAAAACCACTGGGCGGTCTGCTTGGCCGACGGAAACTCGCCCGCCGAGTTCTCCGCGTCGGCCAGGTAGCGTTGGGCGGCGTCGATTTCCCCCAGATGGGCATGCGCGACCCCGACCGCGACTTTCACGGCGATGCTCAAGAACGCGTCACTGCGGAATTGGTCGTCGTGGCCGGCCAGGGTGGAGATCACGTCGGGCCAGCGTTGGGCGCGGTAGTACATGGCGGCCTGCACCCAGCGCGAGAGCCCGCCCGCTGGGGCTTCCTTGAGGGTCTCTTGTGCCTCGTGGTAGTCGGGGGGGTTGCCCATCGCCAGCATCCGCACCAGCGCCAGGGTCAACACGCCGCGGTCATAGATTGGCTGATCGAGGGCCACGATGCCCATGCCGATGTCGAACTTGGGCATGAAGTATGCGGGGCTGACGCCGAGCCGGATGATCTCGGCGTGCATGTTTTGCCGGCAATTCCAGGCGCGGTAGACGATCTGGGATTCGTTGTCGCCGCACAGCATTCGGCCCAGCCATGCGTCACACATCTGCGGATCGGTCTCGCTGGCCGTGGTGAAATAGCGCAGCGCCTGCTCGGTGTTGGGCCGACCGCCACCTAGCAGGCCGAGTGCTGCCGCGCCGGCGTCGAACAGGTCGCTGGCTTCGCTCATTGCGGGTACCTGTCGGCGAAGGTGGCGGCTTCCATTTCGCGATACTCCTCGGGGGTGGGCAGCTTTTGCACGCCGCGGTAAAAGCGATCCATCCGATCAGGGTTGCGGCCTTGCGCCTCAACGCATTGCAGCGAAAACAGCCGCAGCTCCATGCGGTATTTGGCCCGCGCCAAGCCTGCGATGGTCACGATTTCTTTGGCCAGTTCGTCATCGCTGGTCAGCGCGTCCTCGTCGAGGAACAGGCCGGACACTTGGCCGCGGCCGTTGCAGCTGACACCCACCGATCCGGCCGGGTTGAACACGGTGAATTCGCGCCGGTAAAACATTTCGGTGTCGAGTTCGTCGCCGCCGGCCTGCTCGCGGTCGATTTCACTCACCTGAATGCCCCTGTCTGCCATGGCTATTCACCGGCTATCCCGTTGATCGTGTTGGCAATCGTGACCAGCTCCTCATCCTGCGGGTCGACCTCCAACCCGACATTGGCGTATCGCAGCGCCGCGCCCGGATCGTCGGCGTGGCGCGCCGCGAGCTCCCGGCATGCCCGGCAAATCAGGTCCCGCATGCCGGGCAGATGCGGCACAGCCCAGGATGGCGGCTGTGCGCCGAACAACGGGACCGCCACCATCTCCACCGCTTCGATCAGTGCCGCGGTGTCGGCGCCGGACGGGTCCACGCCGACCAGTTTGGTAAAGCGGCGCCAGTCGGAGTCGATGTCGATCCGGTATCCGGCGTCGGTCAGCACCGGGTTGAGACCGCGGCGACGCATCTTGCTCATCGCCACGTGGAAACTCTTGTGCCGCTCGGCCCCGTAGAGCACCTGGCACAGACGCGCGGTGGGGATCGGCCCATCGAAGCGGATGACTCCGACGATCTGCTGTTGCATCGGCTGCAGCTGCTCCCCGGCCGCGTCGGTGACCTCGAAGCGCCCGAACACCCGCAGCCGCGCACCGCAATCCGCCGCCCCGCTACGGGCATCACCGTCGACGGGCGCCGCATCGGCGTCCTGCTCGGCGAGCCCATCACCACAGGCCGTCGGGCTACCGGTTGACTCTCGGAGTGCTTCGCCGATCGGGGTTTTCAGTGGCCGCACCGGCCACGACGTCCCCGCAGCCAACACATCAACCCAGCCGCTGTGCCCATCCACGAGCGGATCGGCAACCACCACGGTGGCATCGGGGTTAGCACTCAACCGCGCACCGGCCACCGCCGACTCATCACCGGCCGCGCCTTGCACCTGGGCCTGCAACAACCAGTTCGCGATCAACGACTCACGACCACTACACGTCACACCGATCTCGTCGATGGCCAACGCGTTGACCGCAACCACCTGCGACTCGGCCACGCCGACCACCACCAGCACCGGATCCGCCGACGCGTCACGAAGCCCCGGCTCACTGCCGCGCGGCGCACGAACCCACCCGGCCGCGTCGGTCTCCCAGGGGGTCGGCAACGGTCCCGGCGATGCCGAGAACCGCACCGCCACCCACTGCTCGTCGGCGCAGACCACCACCGCCCGCGACGACGTCAACGAGTGCACACCGCCGATGAGGCGCCGCACACCGCCGGCCAGGCAGTCGGCCACCAAATCCGCCGGCGTCACACTCATTGCACACCCAATTCCACGTCGAGCTCGGGCACCGCGGCGCGGGCCGCGGCCTCGCGCCGCTCCCCGAGCACCTCGTAACACTCGCGCAGCGCCGACATGAACAATTGCTCGATCTGCGCCGGGCTGTAGCGCCCCACAATGCCCTCCATCCACAAATCGGTCAGCGCCCCATAGCCGTCGATTTCGGGCATCAAGTTCGGCTCATCCGGCGCCGCCCGGCGCACCCGCAGATCCTCGAACGCCGCAGCATGCACACGACCCAGCATCTCGCCCAGCTCCCGGCCGCGCGCCAAAAACCGCTCCACATCCGGATGAAATGCCACCGCAACCCCTCCTGCTATGTTTCGGTGGGCCGGGGACGGCGGCGCTGCCCTGCCACAGCTTCCGACACTTCGGGCTCGTCTTTGACCAACGGCTCGTCAGGAAACCACTCCGGATTGCGCGCCAGCTCCTTGTCCGAGTCACCGCCAGCGCGTCCCATCGGCATCATTCCCATCGGCATGCCACCCATACCCCCACCAGAGGTGGACGGGGGGCGCGGTATCGATGTCGGTGCCGTCGGCGGTGGCGGCGCGGCCGGTGATCCCGGGGATAGTTGTTCGGGCAAACCGGCCGGCATCGTGCCACCAGCACCCGCCCCGCCGCCGGCGGCGCCGGCACCGCTGCCCAACAGGTCACTGCCAGATCCCAGGCGGCTCAACGGATTACCGGACGCAGGCTTGCCTAGTCCGCTTAGCGGCGACCCGCCGCCAAGACCCTGCCCGAGCTGGCTGGCCGCTTGGCTGGCCTGCTGGCCGACCTGGCCCAGCGACTGGCCGGACTTGCTTAACGCCTGCCCGACCGCGTTGGCCACCTGGGAGGGAACGGTCGTCATCGACGCCATAGCGTCCTGCATGGACTTGCCCGTCGTCTCCCCCAGCGCCTCGGCCGGTGCATCGCCGGCCTGCTCGGCTGCCTGCGGATCATCGATGCTGCCCAGCCCGTGGGCGGGCTTGTTGGGCAGATGCGGGTCACCGTCACCGCCGATCCGCGGCGAATCCCCGGGATGCTGCACGTCTTTGACCCCAGCCGCGCCCTGCCCGTAGCGGGCCATCGTCATCACCGACTGTTCTTTGAGCTGCGACAGCTTGGCTTCTTCCTCAGCGGCCTTAGCCGCGGCCGCCGGATCACCGGCCGCCGCCCGGGCAGCCGCATTCAGCAACGCCTGCTCGGTCTGGCGCACCTGCACCGCGCGCGGGTGCGCGCTGACCGCATCACGATGGAACCCGCCCAATTGGCGAACATTTGACGCGTGTGAGCTGGCCGCTTCCCCGGAGGCGTGCATCCAATCGCCGAAACCCAGCAAGCGCTGCGACAAGCTGTCCCCGGCAGGCCCCGCCCACGACGCCGGCAGGCCTGACCCCAGCGTGCGGAACTCGCTGCCGACCGTGCGCAGCTGCGCTGCCACCCCATCCCAGGCCGCGGCGTGGCCTTCGAGGCCGCCCGCGCCCGCACCAGTCGTCAGCGCGTCATCGACCGTCGCCGGGTCGGCCGGAACGCTGGCCAGCGCTGCAGACACATCAACCGGCACGTTGGGAACTTCCACAGCCGGGGGTGAGGGGATGTTGATCGCGCCAATCGCCGCCCCTGCCGCCGCGGCGGCCGTGGAGCCGTTGATTTCGGCCGCGCCAGCCTCGTCGGTGACCACATAGCCGGTCAAGGCAGCGGTGACGGCCTGGGCTCCTTCGGCCAGCCGCGTGATGCCGCCGGCCAGGTGACCGCTGAGTTTGGCCGAATTGACCGCCGCCCGGTTGGCGGCCGCGACCGACACAGGGTCCGAGCCCGCCGGCGGTGCTGGTACGATCCCGGCTGGGGCGGCCAGTGCGGCCGCGGCCGCGCTGAACGCCGCGGCGAGCCGCGGGCCCACCTCGGCCGGGTCGACACGTAGCTCAGCCACCTCTAGCCGACACCACCGGCCATGACGCCAGCAGCGCCGTCGTTATCAGTGTTCTCGTAGCCGACCGCAGCCGACACGAGCTTGTCGCCCATCTGCGTGTGCTGATCGGCCGTCGCCGCGGTCCGCTCGCTCACGCGGCCAAAGAATTCCGGCAAGCACTGCGCGACCGGGGCAGCGACAACGCCGTTGCAGCGCACGATTTCCGCTTCGGCGTCGGCCAACCAGGCCTGGCAGCGGGCACGGTAGTTGTCGTAGTCCGACGCGGTGTCGCGGTTGATGGTCGCGGCTTTCCGCAACATCGCTGGGTTGATCGAAATAGGTGCTGAACTCATGCGGTAATACTCTTTCAGCGAATAGCTCTTTTCAACAGGCCGAACAGGACGGCGATGGAGGCCAATAGCGGCGCACCGCCTCGCACAGACGATTCGCCGCACCCGCTGAGCCGACGTTTCACCCAATCTCCTCCTCGTCACAAGGGCGCCGACCGCATGTACTCTACACTATGATCCTTCGGCAAAGTACTCTCTTTTCACGATTCGGGAGGATGCGGTGAACCTGTGCACCCATGAGTCTTATCCGCGCCGGGTCCGCCGCATGAGCCGCCGCGTCCTGCGCGGATTCAGCCCGCAAGAATTCGCCACCGCCCGGATCCGCGCCGGCCTCAGCGTGAGCGACCTCGCCCGCATAGCCAATGTCGCTGTCAGCACCATTCACCACTGGGAAGCCGGCACACGCTCGCCACAGATCGACATCCTCGCCAACGTCATGACGGTGCTGCACGCGCCGATCGAATCCGTCGTCCTTATACCCACCAATCACCGCTACCCCAGCGACTGGCGCGCCATGAAAGGGCTCACCCAACCGCAACTCGCCGCCGCAGCACACATGCCCACCGCCACCATCCAGCGAATCGAACGCGCCGACTACCCGCTCTCGGACAAAAACGCGCAGACCATCGCCAACGTTCTCAGCATCAGCGTCGAGGAGTACAAAGCCGCCTACCAGCGGGCCCGCAAAAGGCCCGCTGGCACCCCACCGTGAACCCATCAACCCCCTCCAGAACCGCTCGACTATTCATCACCTTTTGCGCGTTCGACCAACCATGCGTCAAACGCCGGTCCCACCGCGACATCACGGCCTACCGACATAGTCCGATGTAGTCCCGTTACCAGTCTCACTTCGTCTCACGGCTGCCGTAGATTTGACGTGTGGAAACTGCCCTCAAAGCGCTCTTGCGCGAGCGGCACCTACACGAATATTTGGAGTTCGTAGCCGAATACCGGCGCATAGCAAGAGATTTGGGCCTACCGCGAAGCGCAGAGCCGCCCACAAAGGCCACCTACTACCGCTGGCTCAGCGGCCAAATACGGGAGCTCCCACGCGGATACCATTGCCTGGTGCTCGAACAAATGTTTACCGGCTGGACCGCAAGAGAGCTATTCGCGCGCGCCGAACCGCGCCGCGGGCGCACCGCAGACAGCGGTTTGCTCGCGTCGATCCCACCCGCGGTCGACCCACCCCACCTCGTCGGCCTGTGGGTCACGGCGTTCATCTTCGACAACCTCCACCACGTCGACCTAACCACGATCACCATCGCGAACAACGCTGTGACAGCGCGTAACTCGCCGCCGTCCCCCCGCACGGAAGGCCACGCCGTCGGATTCCACAACGACATCAGCTTCTCCCTATTCGGCCGACACCTCATCGGACAATGGCCCGCACCAGCGACCGATACTTCTACGGAACCATCCACCTGGCCGTGCTTCCCGGAGAAACGGTCCTCGACGGTTTCCACACAGCCGTCCTCACCGACACCCAAGTAACCACCGGCCCATGGCGATGGGTCCGCGTCGAACCACGATCAACTCAAGGAATCGACTTGTCTGCCATCACGTTAGGCGAACCGCGCCGCCTCTATAACGTCATCGCCGACCACGCCCACTACGGCCCACCAATCCCACTTGCCCAGTTGACCGAGGAGTCGCGGTGAACGTGCACAAGGTCGTCGACACCTATCTGCAAGCATGGATGGACCAAAACCCAGACCTCATCGTCACCATCTTCACCGACGACGCGACATACCACGAACGCGTATTAGGGGAACCGATCCGCACCCAGGCCGGAATCCGCAACTACTGGCAGACCAAGGTCGTCGAGCAACAGGCCAACATCGAGGCCAAATTGCTCAACCTCTACCTCGCCGAGAACACCGACACCACCACAGCTATCGCGGAGTGGGAAGCACAATTCGATGACCTCGTTGAGCGCACCCGCAAACGCATGCGCGAAGTCGCGATCCTGGAGTTCGACGGCGATCGGATCGCTCGACTACGCGAGTACTGGGCATCCCAGCGCCTGTAGTCGGCTGTCACCGAGCCTGGCACACCCTGCGCCTCGTTAGAACCGGTCTTCAAGCAAGGGCTTCGCCCGCCCGTAGGAACGAACGCGCGCGCCGCCGCAACACAACGCCGTGGGTTCTCTAAGCCACCGACATGCGCGATACTTTGAGAGTGGATGTGGACGTGGACGCACTGCTGCAGAGCGCGCGCCGGCTGCTCGGAACCATGACGCCAGCGCAGCCTGGCACCATCAACTGCGGCCCAGACAGCATGCCAACACCTGCCAGCTGGAGCGGCGACACCGCCCAGCAAGCCGCCACGGCAGGCGCCGAGCTCGATCAACACCGCGACCAGCTGAAAGCCGCCTACCAAGCCGCCAGCAGCACGATCACCGAGGCCAACAAGATCTCACGCGAGGCACACACAAGCCTGCGCGCGGTCGAAACCGCGTGGGACAGCGACAAGGCCGCCGCCGGCCCCTACGCGAACACCGCCGAAGGCCAGGCCGCATTGCTCAAGGCCGGCCAGCAGCGCGTGCAGGAAGCCACCCAGATCATTCACACCGCCGCCGAGCAATTCCAAAACGCCTCCCAACGAGTCAGCGCCGCAACCGCTACCCTGCCAAACGCCGGGAAACCCGGACACTCACGCGCCACGCCGGCTGGTTTCGGCGACGGCGGCCAAACACCGAAAGACACGGAAGGGCGCACATCCAAACACCCGCTTGACCTCGCCGCCATCCAACACCTGCCCCCCAACCAGCCCGGCCCCTACGGCTACATGCCCATCGCGGACGGCGTCTGGGTACCCGACCCATCCGTTAACCAGCTCCATCCAGGCATGGTTGGCTCCGCCGCCAAATACCCGCTCGACCTCGCTGACCTTCGCCCACTGGCACCCGGAGAGCTCCCCAGGTACGGCGAGAAGCAGCTGGTGCCTGGCTGGGCCGTCCCCGACCCGACTGCCCCTGGCTACAGCCCCCACCCGCCCCGACTCCCGCTCGACCTGCAAGACATCGTGAAGCTGCCGGCCGACGCACTCGGCCCCCGCGACTACATCAAGCTTTCCGTCCTATCCGATGGCTCCGCGATATGGGTGCCCGACCCCCACGCAACCCACTAACCACAGCCGAGCCCGTGAGCTACCCGAATATATGCCTATAGGCATACAATCGTTGCGTGCCTCGGGATGCGGAGCATCGGCTGGCCGTTGAGGCGGCCGGCCAGTGGGGCATGTTCACCGCCGCCCAGGCCACCCGCCTCGGCCTGACCCGGGTACGACTAGCTCAACTGACCCGCGCCCAGCGGATCCTTCGCACCGAAACCCGCGGCGTATACCGATTCCCCGGCACCCCCGAACACACCGTGCTCGACGCACTGCGCACCACCTGGCTATCCCTGCAGCCCAACACATTCGCCGCCGAGCGGCTGCGCAACCTGCACCACGGCGAAACAGACGCAGTCGTTTCCCACCTGTCGGCCGCTCACTACATCTTCGAGCTCGGCTCACTGCAGCCCGACAAGCTCGACTACACCATCGCCTCCCCGCGGCGAACCAACAATCCCTGGGTCGAGTTCCACGTCGCCGACTCCTGGCCACCCACATGGCAGCTCGTCGACGGCCTACCAGTCACACCCGTTGCTCAGACGATCGCCGATATCTACCGCGACGGCATCGACGCCGGCCATTTCGGCGACATTGTGCGCGATGCGCTGTCTCGCGCGATGGTCGACGTGCGCGCGATAACCGCAGAACTCGATCCACTCACCAGCGGTCACGGTCGCGACACCATCATGCACGCCCTGGCCGTCGTCGGCGCCCCCGACAGCATCGCCGCAGGCAACGAACTCCTGTTCACCGGGCGCCGATGAGCTGGGCCGACGAGTACACCTCCGAACGAGCCTTCTGGGTTGCCCTGCGCACCCGCGCCGCCCGCCAAGCCCGCACCGAGCGCACCCAACCCTCACATGAACTATTGCGCCAGTTCGTAATCCAGCGATTCATGGCACGACTCTTCACCCCCTCCCACACATCCTGGGTTGTCGCCGGCGGCATAGGGATGCTGATCCGAGTACCGGGCGCGCGAGCCACCCGCGACCTGGACTTGACCACCACCGACCCGCACAGCGGCGAACGCCAACACGTGCTCGACGACCTTGCCCCGCACACCGGCGTAAGCGAGCTCGACCCGTTCGCGTTCACCATCGACGCCGACGAACCGTTCACCGGCGTCATGCGCGGCACCAAACTGCGCGTGACCGCCACCATCGGGGCCGAGCAAGCCGCGATCTTCGGACTCGACATCGCCGCCGACGCGGTCCGCATCAGCGACATCGAGCACAACCGACCACAACCAGTCGTCCCCGGCATACGCGGCCTATCCCCCATACCGGCCATCCCGCTATTCCCGCTCGCCAGCCAAATCGCCGACAAAGTCATCGGAGTCACCTTCCGCGACGACCAGGGCCGGTCCGCCAACCGCTACCGCGACCTGGTCGACCTCGCGCTCTACGCCGGCGACGTCGACGTCGACGCCGACCAACTCCGCGAAGCCCTCCGCGTGAGGGCGGCAGCTCGAAGCCAACCCCTGCCAACCCACATCGAGATCCCCGAAACCTGGGAAACCCCGTATCGCCGCGTCGCCGCCAAGACAACACTGCAGCCGGCCTTACACAACGCCGCCACCGCCGCAGAGGCCATCGGTGCCTGGCTCAACCCAGTGCTGTCCGGGGACCTCGAAAGCGGATACGTCTGGGATCACCAATCCGGGGAGTGGCGCCACGCCCGCGAACCAGCTGCCCGGCACGGCCGGGTATGGGTGCGGCCGCACATGCGCGACGGCCGCCCGATCACTGACTATTTCCGTCGCCGCCCTCGCCACTAAACGGGGCATGTCGGGTCAGCGAGCATCCAAATTGCGTGCACGGCACCGCTTTCCGAGCGGCGGCGTGTACGTTGTTGCGCCACAGTTTGCACACCAGTGGCTGCGATGCATGACGCCGCAGTCGCAGTGCGCCGTGCCGACCAAAGCCGTGCCCGGCCCGAACGGGACGCCGCAACTCCAGCAGTGGCGCGGTGGGATTTCTTCATAGCCCTGCCTGGTCCGCCGCAACACCACTCGATCATAGTGACCCAGGGGAACGTACGTTCGACGGGAATGGCCTCCGCTCTTCGCTTCGGCGGCCGGGGCGGGGTTAGTCGGATTCCGCATCCTCCAGCAGCGCTTCCACTGCCCCCGCGAGCTGCACCGCCGCACACGCCCATTGAGCGCCGGAGGCTTGTTTGAAGCTCAACAGTTCGGCACGAAGGTCGGCAATCGCCGGCTCGCTCACGTGGGGCACCCATGCATTTTCTCGCAGGCTTGCAGCCAACGTCCATTCGGATCTGCGTGCCGACCGCATCGTCGGGCCGCCGCGGAGCAGACCAAAGCGTTGCTCTTTACGACCTGTTGAGCAGACACAATTGAGTGACTTGCGGTTTCGGTAGCCCCTCGTACGCTCCCAACGTGCGTGACATCGAGACGATCGACTCGGAGCTGCGGCTGGTCGCCGCTGTGCGGCGCATACTCATCGAGCTGGGCGAGCCGCTGCCCGACATCAAGCGGATGGACGAACTCCTCGACGAACGCTGCGCACTGACATGCTCCCCCCGCTCCACATTAAACCCCCTGAAAGGGCCGCTTCCCGGCTATTAACGGCATGCCCTGCGCCGAAGAGGGACCGGTGAAGAAGACACGGGCATACGCTTCCCGTCGTGGCTCAAACGAACCTAGACAAAATTGTCGCCCGGCTCGCCGCACAGACCACCCGACCCGAGGCGACCACCCAGGGGGACATCTACGCTTTGCTGACCCAAGCCGACATCGGGCTGCAAGACGACGACGTCGTCAAGCTGGAAGCCCCGGTGGAGGATGGCACCCGCCGCCGCATCGACGTCGAAATCGGTCAATGCGTCATCGAGGTGAAAAAGAGCCTATACGCCGCTGATCTGGCGAAGTCGGAGGAGCAACTCGGCGGGTACGTGAAACAACGATCCGAAGCGCTCCGGCGCTACGTCGGCATCCTCACTGACGGGTCCGAGTGGCGGCTATATCACCTCCATGACGGCCTCCTGGAGCACGTCTCGACGCACAAACTCAACAAACAGAACCCCGACGCCCAGGAGCTGTTGGTGTGGCTGGAATCGGTGATGTCCACGCTGACGGCGATCAAACCGGTTCCGGTGGAAATCGAGCGAAGACTCGGCGCCGAATCCCCCGCGCACCAGCTCGACGCCGCCGAACTGCAGGCCATCTACCAGGCCAACGCGGACAACAAGGAAGTCCAGCTCAAACGGCAGCTCTGGGCGAAACTGTTGCGGACAGCGCTAGGCACCGAGTTCGTGGACGACGAACGACTATTCATTACCCACACCCTGCTGGTGACCACCGCTGAGCTAATCGCCCACGCCGTCCTCGGTTTCGACGTGGGACCACTGGGCACGCTGACCGCCCGCCAGATCACCAGCGGCAGTGAGTTCGCAAACGCCAGGATTCGCGGCGTGGTGGAAGCCGACTTCTTCGACTGGGTGACCGACACGCCCGCAGGCGAGTCATTCGTCCGCAACCTCGGACGTCGCATCGCCCGATTCGATTGGGGTGCAGTCGAACACGACGTACTCAAGATTCTGTACGAGTCAGTGATCGTCAAACCCGTCCGGGAGCGGCTCGGCGAGTATTACACCCCTGACTGGCTCGCGGATCGGATGGTCGATGCGTTCATTGCCGAACCGTTGAACTCCGTTGTCGCGGACCCGAGTTGCGGTTCCGGCACCTTTCTGTTCCACGCAATCCGCAAGTACCTCGCCGTTGCCGACGCAGACGGAGTCCAGACTGATGAAGCCGTACAGCAGGCCACCCATCACGTTGTCGGCATCGACGTACACCCCGTTGCGGTAACCCTGGCCCGTGTCACCTATCTGCTGGCGCTTGGGCGCGACAACATCAAGTCCCCGACCCGCAAGGAACTGACTATCCCTGTCTACCTGGGTGATTCGATCCAGTGGAAGCAAGAAGCGGATATCTTCGGTGCCGAGGTCGTTCGCGTCCGAACCGATGAGAGCGACCTCTTTGGGGATCAAGGCGGCATGTTCACCCTCGACCTATGTTTCCCGCGCAGCGTGCTTCAGGACGCAACAGGGTTCGACTACCTGGTCAGTGAGATGGCGGACAAAGCGCTCGACACCGCCCCGCAGAACGCAGGTAAGGCCGCCGCGACAATCCTCAAGAAACGGGGTATCGCCCCGGACAGCAAGGATGGGCAGGTGCTGAAGGAGACGTTCTCCAACCTGTGCACACTGCGTGCGCAGGGCCGCAACCACGTGTGGGGTTACTACGTGCGCAACCTCATTCGCCCCCTCTGGTTGGCGGAGGAAGAAAACCGCGTAGACGTGCTGATCGGTAACCCGCCATGGCTGCGGTACAACAAGATGACATCCTCGATGCAGAAGAACTACCGCGAACTCGCCCAACCACGAAATCTGCTGACCGGCGGACTCGGCGCGGCAGCACGTGACCTTTCGACTCTATTCGTCGTGCGCGCCGTCGAACTTTACCTACGGACAGGCGGATCATTCGCCTTCGTGATGCCGCACGGCGTCACTCCTGTACCTCTTCTCTTGCAGGCGCGAAGAGTGCGTCTGTGGTAGGGATGGGACGGGAGCCGGGGTGACGG
>NZ_LQPE01000095.1 GCF_002101735.1 Mycobacterium kyorinense
ACGTCGCGGGCCCAGCCGAAAACAACCAGCCCCCAAGCTGATTGGCGCTGCATGACCCAATACGGGTCAACTCTTAGGGCAACAACAGATAGGAACACCACATGTTGAATATCCACATCCCCTACGCGCCCGCCGACCCCGGCGAGGGATGGGACGAGGAGCAGCAGGAGCAGAACCTCACGGTCGCCGACGCGACCGAGTTCGCGTGGGACGGCTGCCACAAGATCTACCTGATCCGGTCTGCAGAAGAGCGGGCCCAGCTGGTCGAGATGGGCTACGGCGAAGGCGGCAGCGAGATACTGCCGATCTCCGAACTGCCCGAAGTTTGGGGCTACACCTGCGGACTGCGTTTCATCAGCAGCGGCGACCTCACGCAACACTACGTCGAGCAATGCTTGCGTGACGTCGAAGTCACTTGGTTGTCCGACAACTGACTGAATTGCTCACTGCCACCTCAGGGTTGTGCTCACCGACGCGGCCGCACGACTCAGCACCTTACGCCAAACAACCTGCACCGCTGCGCACCCAGCCATCACCCAGCCTTGGACACAGCAACGCAGCATCCCCCAACCAAGTCGCCGGGATCTGCCACGCCGCCCACAGCGCAGCGACCGCGGCAAGCGCCCACTTCGACGAAACCACACAGCAACATGTTGCCCAACAAAACGCAACCCGGTTAGAAGGGAACATCCATGCTGGAACTCGAGGAAATTGATCCGAGTGACGACGACCTCGTCGCGACCGAAATAGCCGAACGACACGCTGTGATCGACCGATTGCACGGCGAGATACAGCAACTCGAGCTCGCGGCGCTCAAAGCCGCGCTGGAGCGAGGATAAAATCCTAAGTACCAAAAGGCATCACGGAGGGATGACTATGGGGGGGATACAACCGGTTGACTTGCCGGAAACGAACCTGATCATCGGAGAAAATTGGCCGCACTACGACGAGACCGCCTACGCGCGGGAAGCGGATAGCCAACGCGTATATGCAGAGCAGTCGGGCACCGCAAGCCAAGCAGCACTGGCCGCGGCCGACTACACAAAACCAAGCTTCCAGGGCGCCGCCGGCACCGAGCTCACCCAACGGCTCACTGACCGCCACCACGCCCACACCGAAGACGAAACGAGACATCACAACGTAGCCGGATGGCTCGATCTGGCCAACCAGAACATCACCTGGGCGAAGAACACGATGAACACCGCCACCACGGACTACCACCGCTCCTACGAGGATGCCGCACGCCGCGCCATCGAAGAGACGTGGACCCAACAACAACTCCGCGACGTCAAAGCAATCCTGGTCCAGCAAGCCCAGAACAAGGTCGCTTCAACGCGATCGGCGTTCGACGACAATCATGCGGCCATTGCGGCAGGAATCGCCTCCGGTGCGCCTCCCGTCGCGCCCAAAAGCCTGCCAGCTGCGGCGATTACGCATCCGCCAGGCACCGTCGTCGAAGCCTGACGAAGGAACCCTTTGGAAACGGCGAACTGTACGTAGACCAGCCAAGTAGCCGTGGCGGCGTGTCCACGCCACGAGGCCGGGCCACAGCCCGATACGGTCGATGAGGCAGTCACAACAGTCCGGAGTGGCGCGCATTGGGGGGAAGCAATCGCATGGCACTGATACGCGACTACATCGTTGTCACCGAAGACGGAAACAAGCACGCTATCGCCGCTGAAGGGCCACACTCCGCGTTGGAGTACTTCTACGCACGCGACCTCGACGGCGAGCAGCCGATGCCAATCGGCGTCTTCGAAGCCGGAAACACCTACATCGGTTCGCTGACCTAACACCCGTTCACGGCCCGGCCCAGCAACCACCAAGCCGAGTACCCGGCTTGCCCAGGCAGCGCAAAGCACTCGCGCGCGGTAACTGTCGCTCCTCACAACAGGTGAAGAGCCACCCGGCAGTCAACAACTAGTCGACATATCAGGAGAGACAATGGCACTCGATGCAGACGAACGCTACGCCGTGATCGTGGTCAGCAAGCACACCGGGCAACCAACCCGGCAAGGCATCTACGACGCTGACCGAGCCCAGGCCGTCGCCGATGAATGGAATGGCAAGCATCCGTGGACAGCGTTCGTCGTCGGCCTGCACCCAGAAAACATCCAGTAATCGAGAACCGGTCGCACACGGGCCGACCGCCCCAGAGCGTCCAAATAATGCGTTGGCAATCCCCAGCGCTGCTGCTCATAATGGAGGGCTCGGCCCAGGCTGGGCTCGCACAAACAGCGAGGAACTCCAACGTCCCCCGGGCCAAACCACCACGATGACAAACACCACCACCGCCATGCCCGCCTGGGCGCGCCAGCCGCAAGGCGCGCCCGGCGCCGGCGCGGCGACTACAAACACACAACGCGACGACACCGTCTCAGTCGCGGAGATCCTCGCCGCCGAACCGCCACCCGTGCGGCGAGCGCTCGAGGTCCTCGGTCAACTGCTCGTTGGCGGGTTGCCCGAACACGAAACGGCGCGTGCCTTCCTACGCCGCCACCTCGAGGCCGACGTCGCGCACCTGGTGTGCGAGACGCGTCGACTCTCGCCCGTCGGACATATCACCGCGGGCCTTGCCGTCGCCGACCTGATCGACGCGCACCAGCCCGAGCTGGGACCTGGTTCCGGTGACAATCCCCCAGAGTGGGGGGCCGTCGACATCGGGGACAAGCACTACACGCCCCCCACAAACCTCTCGGCTTTCTTCTCTGCCGGGGCCCTTGGGCCAGCACCAATCGTGCTGCAAATCACCGATTCCGACATCTGGCGCACCGACGACGGCGCGTGGCTGCGCGCCTATACCCGCCCGGGTGACCGCGCCCATGGCCGCGCCGTGATCGAACAGGTTCTGGCTGCCGCCAACGGGGATAAGAACCTCTACCGGGGAAAGTTTCTGAAGGTGTCAGCCAGCCGCGGCCTAACCTTTGAAGTCGCCCCTGGGCCAACTGTGGCTCGCCGCGACCTCGTGCTCCGTGAGGACATTTGGGCTGAGATCGACCTCAACATCGCGTCGGTAGCGACCGCGAGATCCCGCATGAACACGCTGAAGTTGGGATGCCGGCGAGGCATCCTGCTTGCCGGGCCACCCGGCGTCGGCAAAAGCGCGGTGTCGCGGGTCGTTGCCGCCGAACTGCTCGGGGACTTCACGGTGATGCTGGTCGACTCGCGCGCGGGAAGTGGCCTGCTATCTGACGTCTACGCCGAAGCGGTGAAATTCGGGCCGACCGTGGTCATGCTGGAAGATATCGACTTGCTGATCGACAGTCGCCGTTCCGGGCGCGGCGACCGCGGCCGGCTCGCGGAGTTCCTGGCTGTCATGGACACCGATCCTGACGCCCCGATCTTGACGATTGCGTCCACTAACGACGTCTCCACCCTCGATGCGGCCGCGGTCCGCGCGGCACGGTTCGACTCAATCCTCGAGATCGGTTACCCGGACAAAGCGGCGGTCGCACAAATTTTGGCCACCTACCTGCCCGCCGACGTGGCCGCAGCGGATGTGGATGTCGTCGCAGTGGCCGCTGAGGCGCCCCGCGACATCACCGGCGCAGATCTTCGAGAAGTGGTGCGCCGCACGGTCCTAGCCAACAGCGGAGAGATCACTACTGCGGGGCTGCTGGAGACTGTGCGGTCGGGCCGCTTCCGACCCGCAATGCCCTGCGGGAACTACCTGTGACCGGTGATCCTGCTCGAGTGGTGGTTGCCGGCGATTGGGACGGCAACCAGCGTTGGGCTGCGCGCGTAATCAACTATGCGGCCGATCATCGTGCTGGTTTCGTGGTCCAGTGCGGCGACTTCGGCTATCGCGGCAACCGCGGATGGACGGATGTCTACCTGTCCCACCTGGATTCAGTCCTGGCCCGGCGCGGCATCGAACTCTATTGGATCGACGGCAATCACGAGAATCATCCGCTGCTCGCGCAGATCCCAATCGACCCGGAAACCGGCCGCCGCCCGATCACTGACTACATCAGCCACCTCCCGCGCTGCTACCGGTGGTGCTGGCACGGGCAGACCTGGCTGGCGCTAGGCGGCGCACATTCCGTGGACCGCCGGTGGGGACAACAAGGCCGCGACTGGTGGCCCGAAGAAGAACTCAGCGCCCAAGACGCAGCTCGGGCAATCCAGGGCGGGCCCGCCGACGTCATCGTCGCTCACGACTGTCCTGCGGGCGTCGCGATACCCGGTCTGGATCGCCCATCCAGCTGGCCCGCCGAAGACCTCGCCGCCAGCGAGGAACACCGCCACCGCATCCAGTCCGTCGTCGATGCCACCCACCCACACACCCTGTTCCACGGTCATTTTCATCGCCGCTACAACGGCGAGTACCTGTCCCCGGACGGCAACCGCACCCACATCATCGGCCTGGCCGAAGACGCCGCCGCATCACTAAACGCCAACTGCGTCCTCATTGACCTACCAATACCCGCTGAGCGCGAAGAGAATTGAAGTCCGTCGGCTTCCCCGGCCGGCGCCAAACCCCGGGGAAGGACGCCCATAGTCGCGGCGCGCGCTCCGTGCTTGTACCACGGCGCCGGAAGACACCGGCCACGGTGCGCTCACGAGTAAGTCAGACGCGCGAAAGCCGCCGCGGCGCTGGACTGTTGGGATCGTTTCGCCACTGCTGCGCTAATTCGGCGCTCGAGGCGAACCTCGGAACTCCAGTGCGCCGGCGGGAGAGTGAACACCAACGCCTCCTCCGCCGCCGTCAACTCGGCTGGCGGCTCGGGCGCGCTCGCACGCCGATCAGCTAAACGTCTTAGCTGTAGGATTTGACCATGAGTCGGAAGGCGCCGGGGTTACTGCTACTGCTACTCGGAGCCGCCCTCGCCCTCATTGGCGGAAATGTTCAAAGCGGGTCCGCTAGCGGTGCGATAACCGTGCGTTACGGAGCAATTTCCGCGGCCGTCGGCGCGATCCTGCTCGTTGTCGGGGTCGCTGATCGGCGCAATGCGCGCCGGCCCGGCCCGGCCGCTCCCGCGCACGCGAATAACTACTTCTACGTCAGCGCAATTCGTAGTGGTTACGCCGCTTTTGTTACCGGCCCCGACGCAACGCCCGAACAAGCAGCCGCCGATGTGGACCGGGTGCGCGACTTGGCGACTGAGATCGGCGGGGTCGATGTCAACCACACCTACGCATGGGGAGTCTCCGAAAGCCCCATTCGAATCGATGGATTAGCCAACGCCCAACTCGGATTCCAACCAGTCGCGTAAATGGGGAAACCTGTCGGCGGCGGGGGCGGCCCGACGTTGGCGCGTGACCGCTGCTCGCGTGCGGGGGATCCTGTCGAGCATCCGCCGTATCTCGGGTTATCCGGCCGGCAGGGTCCGTGGCTGTGCACCGCAAGCCTGGCGCACGCACCGACCTCACTTCAACCCCGAACGCACTGACCGTCGCGGAGGCTGCGGTTGTGATCGCCAAGTCCCGCGACGACGCGACCCGCGTGCGGGTGTTCTTCGAATTCATCCGCGGGGTGGACGAAGCCGGTGAGGCGGCGCTGCAACTGCTCATCAGGGAACCACCTCTGATCGGCGACCATCGTTTCGATGCGCTGCTCGCCGCGGCTGCTGAACACCTCGCCGCGCGCCATGGCTTGCCCGGGCCGCTGTGGGCGCTCGCGGTCGAACGCTTTCTGTACCGGGCCTGGTCGGTCTCGACGTTGCCATCAGCGCGGGTGCAGGCATTGTTGTGGACCCCTGCATCGTTTCGCCGCCGCGGCATCTACCTTGACCGACACGACCTTACCCATGACGGGATCAGCCCGATGCTCGAGCCGGTGTGCGACCTCACCGATATCCGGTGCGCGTTCGAGGCCTTGGCTGCCAAACTCGAGCGCCGACGGGTCATCGGTCAGGTGCATGTCTGCGGTGGCGCGGCGATGATCTTGGCCTACGGTCTGGACCGCACGGCGACTTGCGGCATCGATGCCCAGTTCAGTCCAGATGGGCCGGTTATCGCAGCGATCCGTGAGATCGCGAACGAAAACGGTTGGCCTACAACCTGGCTCAACCATCAAGCTGCCAGCTTCGTTGCCCGCAATCCTGGCGAGGGTGACCGGGTTTTCGACCATCCTTATCTGCAGGTCAACGTCACCCCACCCGATCACCTGCTGGCGATGAAAGTCCTCGCCGGCCCTAGCGGCCCTGGCGTCGCCGATGACATACGAACCGTGCTGGGCCACCTTGGCGTAACCACCACGGCAGAGGTGTGGGCTGTCGTTGAACGATTCTTTCCCGGCACCCCAATACCGCCCCGGTCCAGACGCCTGGTCGAGGACCTACTCAACGAGCGGCGGTAGCGCGTACAGGGTCGCCGTACCATCCAAAGGATGGCTACCGCTGTCTCCGCTGCCACTGCCAGACGCCGTGATCGAGGTCGGTCGGCGACATGCCCATCTCCGCGGCCGCGGCGGTCAGGGTCCGCAGGGCGAATCCGGTCGTGACGGCACGGCGGGGCATCCCCAGCGCATCGGCTACGAAGCGGCAGATCATTCGGTCCGGCTTGACTCCCGGGATTCCGGCGAGCATCTGGACGTAGTGCCACGTGATCCCGGAGCGCTGACCGGGCACGGCTCGCCACGCCGCCTCCACGCATGCCAAGCGTCCGGCGTCCTCGGCCGCCTCCCGCAGGCTGGCGGCGGTGTTGATCCCCTCGGCGGTGAGGGCGAGCGCGGCGTCCCGGATCGCGGCGCCCTTGAGGGGAGCGCCGGCGTGGGTCGAGGTGCGGTTCCGGTTGCCGATCCGCTGTGCCCATCCGTCCGGGCCGCTCAGCTCGTCGAATGTGGTGAGGAGCTCGGGCACCCCGTCGGTGTTCGGGTCGCCTGCTTGCTCGCGTCGGTAGGCGCGGTAGCGGCCGACCACTGACTCCACGCTGGAGTACGTGACGCCCGTCGACTGCACGGAATCGACCACGCAGAGGGCCAGGCTGTCGCGGTAGCCCGCCGGGGCCTTGACGTCGCGGAGCGGCTCGCAGCGGTCGATCAGGGCATGCAGCTGCTCGTCGGTGTATGGCACAGGCGCCAGCGTTGCACAGGGGACCGACGCAACGGGTGCAACTGCGAGTGTCGAGCGCGTCTGGAGGGAAGCGCAGAAGATGCGGTTGCGCGCCGCGAGTGTTGGGCGGCGAATCATTACAATGCTGCCTGGGTCTACTAGCATTTGCTGCTAGCATTGAGCGATGGCACGGATGATAACGTTGCGACTCTCGGATAGCGCCTATGAGGCGGTCAAACGCTACGCGGACGCGGACCAGCAGTCGATGAACGCCTGGATCGAGAACCTCCTCGACGTCGAGGACATGCGGCGTCGCTGCGTGGCACACGACCAGTGGATGCGCACACATCCTGAGGCAACGGCGTTCAGCGAGGCGTGGGCGGACCGCAATCTCGACGAGTTAGCGCAGCGTTGAGCCAATCGCCCCGCCGAGGCGACATCTGGACAACCGACACCGGCATCAGCGTGCTGGTCATCTCCTCTACCGTGTACAACGAGATCCCCAGTGAACCTACAGTCATCGTCGTGCCGGTATTCGACACCGAGCCCGACACTGGATTTGGTGTGGATTTGGGCGAGAATGACTGGGCTGCACCGGGACTGGTCACTAGCCTCCGCAAGGCCAGACTAAGCGCACAGCACCGCCGAATAGACGTCCAGGCCCTCACGGACGTCAATAACATGCTTTTCAAAATTCTCGCAACGCCAGATCGATGACAGATTCGAGCCTCGACCTTTAAGGCGCAGTCGGTGTCCGAACTCCCGGCGGCGCGCCGGGGCCGGCGTGTCGGGCCATTTCGTGGCCCCTGCCGGAGGGGATGATCGGTGCCAGGGGGTATCGCGATGTCTTGCGCGCATGTGGCTCGGTCAAGTCAGACGGGTGCGGCGCCAGGCCGGCATCCCGGTGCCTTGTGTTCGGCCACGTCGGCCGACCGAATTCGGAGGGCAGTAAACGCATGACACGTCAAAACGGCTCTGGCACGAAGACCCGGGTGACATCAGCGGCGGCGGTCCTGGGGCGTCATGGTCGGCGTCGCGGCGAACGCGTCGATGGATCCGCAGTGTCTGAGGCGGATTCGGCGCCGACAATTGAGACGTCGGCCGAACCGAGTGTCGAGTCCGATGATGACACTGCGGCCGAAAAACCGTCGTCGACCGACATTGACGACAAGGCGGGCCCGGGCGCGATGCCGGGCGAGCCAGCCCGTCGCGGCCGCTATGCGGTCGAGCTGGGGTCCCGCAGCCGCGGAATCCCGATCAGCTGGGCTGTGATACTGGTGATTTTGGCCGCCGCGCTGCTGTTCGGGTGGCTCGCGTGGCTTACCAGCGGGCAGCTGGCGCCGTGGAAAGGCGGCTCGTTCTCGTGGATGAGGCACGTCACCAGTAGTCAATGGTTCGATGCGGCTCAGACCGCTGCGGCGCTGCTGGCCATCCCCGCGCTGGCCGCCGTTGCCCTGGTGCTACACCGCCGACAACAGCTCAACTACGAATTGAAAGTCATGGCCCACCACAACGCGGTGGCCCTGCAAGACACCGCGGTGGCCGCGCAGCGCACCGCGCAAGAAGCCGCCGCCACCGCAGCCGATCAACTCGACCTCGATGAACGCAAATATGACCTCGAGGCCCGCCGCCACAGTCTTGCGATCAAGGTCCGCCAAGACGAGCGCGAACGTGAACTTCGCCGCCGCTACGACATGATCGTTGGCCAACTCAACGGCCGTGACGCGCCGTTGCGGCTGGCCGGCGCCTACGCCTTGGCTGCGCTGGCCGACGACTGGCACCGGACCGGGATCGACGCCGAACGGCAGGTATGCGTCAACCTCCTGTGCGCGCAGCTGCGGACGCCTCCGCGACCCCACCCCGAAGATCCGGAGTTCCGCCGCTCGGTCGTGGCGATCTTGCGTGAACACCGGCTGCGCGCAGACCTGCCCGACGTCGACTACGACGCCGCCGACGCGGAAAAGAGTTGGCGCGCATGCCATATCGACCTCACCGGTGCCGTGCTGTCGGGCATGAACTTCCTGGGAACCGATCTTTCAGGTGTCGTCTTCCACGGCGCCGATCTCACCCAGGCGGTGCTGGCCGACACAAACCTGACCGGTGCCGCGCTGACGCAAGCCACCCTGACTGGCGGCTATCTGACGAACGCGGATCTCACCCGCGCCGACCTCCGGTGGGCCGAACTAGGGTCCGTTGACGTCTCCGGGGCGACCATGGACGGTGCGTTGCTGGCCGGCGCGCGAAATTTCGAGCCCGCCGCGCGAGCTGACGCAGGGAGCTAACCGCAGGGGAGCGGTTGCCGCTCGGTGTTTGCGCTTTGGGCGAGTGTTGCCGCCAGAAGTCGTCGGTGTCGCGACATACCCTTTGCCTGGGGGTTGTCTTCGGACGTCATGGGGGGACGTTCTATGCAAGTCATCGAGAGCGATTCGTGCCGTCGCGAAGAACGCAATGAACGCTATCGCCGCGGCGTCTGTATCGACTGTGGCTCCGAACCGCACTCGCCTGGCCGGCCCCGGTGCGAAAGCTGTCATCAGGACCACCAGCTCAACCCGGTGGGACGCAAGTGACTATTTTCGTGGCGAATGGATCGGGCGCTCGGTCGCACACCCACAGCTCACGGCCGAGTCGGGTGCAGATAAACGTGATCCAGACCGACGATGGTGTGTTCTACGACGAGGCCGGCGAACAGATTCCGGCGCCCTGCCAATGGTTCGCGCTGTGCGACAACAACGCGGTTGCGACTGAACCTCACCCAATCCTCGGTGACGTCCCGATTTGTCGACGGTGCCGGGACAACGTCCATCGGCGGTAGCAGACCTGTTGCGCGCCAACGGCTCAGCGCGTCATCAGTCAAGGGAACTCACCTAGGAGGTGTGATGGAATGGCTACACGGCTCGTACAGATCACCATCGCTCGTTCGGATGGAACGGATGATGCCGAAATCAGCATGGTTATGCCCGGCGGTGAATCCGGGCATATCAGCCTGTCCGAAGAATCGGAGGAATACAACGTGTTCTGTGACGCAGTAGATGCGTTGTGGGAGCTTGTGATTGGCGAGAGGTAGGGCAACGAGGTGGACGGCGACTGGGTCGCAGAGTTGCTTCCCGGGGATGTGCGAGGCGGCCCCAGTGACGATGAGCGCGATTCGCGCAGACGAACTCGTCGGGTACTCGATCGCCCGGGTGCACAGCGGCGCAGCCACTATCCCGGCCGGCGAACCGACAAATCGGGCGTTTCTACGCGCGGCTGTGCGCCGTTGGCGCGCCCGTACCGGACACATCCGATGAGCCCGTAAATGACACCGAACACCAACCAGGAGCGAGCGTCCAAGTGAGCAGAGTTAGCAAGACCGTCGTTACGTTTACCGTCCTGCATTGCAGTGACACGCCGCTGCCGCCAAGCCTCGACGCCATCCTGCAAGAAACGGATTACGGCCACGCGGTTGGCCTCGAAACCAGTCGTGTGACCGTGGATGTTCCGGAAGACACGGTGAGAGACGAACTGCTCGCACTGGGCAACGACGGAGAGTTCTTTGAGGACGACGACTAATCCGCGCGCGGATAGAACAGGGGGTAAATATTCACGTGCACACCATCATTGAAGCGGAAGTAACCGACGTCTACCTGACCGAATTGCGTGCTGAGTTTCCCGAGCTGAGCCTGACCGTATCGCCGGGTCAGACACGCCTGCGTCATGGAAACCGCGCCTACCACCGCCGCATCGAAGGCCCCGCCGCCGACATCCGAGTCGTCAGTGATCGGCTGTCCATGGCGGGCCTCAGCTGGACCACCATCACCAGCGCGGCCGCCAGCGCCGCGACACAGACCCCACCCCACATATGAGCGCGTCTAGTCCTATGAGCGCCAACGCATTACAGCCACTGATGGCAGCTGTCACAGAATTTAACGAGGTTGCGGACTTCGATCGCCAGGTGGTCGACCCCGCCGTCGCGTTTGCGCTAGCACAGGCGGCTGGCGACTACCTGTCATCAATCGGGCGCTGAGCAAAGGGGACACGAGATGGTTGTTTGCGCCAGGCGGCCGGCAACAGGCGAGTGAAAGGAAGTCATCGATGCCCTTACAGGCAATTCCATCAGCAGGCGACCCACTTATCATCGTCGGCCATGTGCACGCGTTCCCGCGGCACCCCGCACCAGGCACCGTCGTCTCACCACTGGCAGGCGCCGACACCGTGGCCGGTGCGCAAGATGTACCGGGGCAAGGGTACGCACTGGTATCCGTCGAATGGGCCACGCCGTACACAACACTCGATCTGGGCACAGGATCATCAGAAACGCAATACCGCCGAGGAGAATTCGGTCTGCCAACCGAGTGGACCTGGTATCTGGCCCCCGCCGTGCTCGACGAAAGTGGCAGGCAATACCGGCTCACGAGCGATCAAGTGGCATGCGGACACCGCACAGCCCGGCTCCCCGAGCTAGTCGGTTTGAACGCTCCAGAGGTCGTAGCCATTCACGACGTCGTCCTATGAATCAGAGCGAAGTCCTGACATGACGCCTCTCAGCGTCGGGGTTCGGCCGGATCTGCGGTGCGCGAATGCCGCAGCGCCACAACATAGCCGCAAGCACGAGCTGAAGCGGACAGGCAAAGGCAACCAGGGCACATGGAAAACGGGAGGTTTGAGATGGACACAGTCACCACGATCAGCGTCTACATCGGCGGCAGCCACCGCAAGACGATCGACCAGCCGGGGTTTTACGCCCGGATCCGTGAGTTGATCGAAGAGTTCGGAGGCCCAGCGCAATCCATCATCGCCATCGAGGAATCGGGGGTTTGAGCGTGAAGGTGACATTCACCGTCGAGTTTGACGAAGACGTTACCGGGCTCGGCGTCCTGATCGACGCCATGACCGACGAACTGTGCGCGTACGAGCATGTCGTCTCCGTTACTGCGGACTGAGAGGTTTGACCTGACCGACACTGGAGGAAAGTCAGGCAGGTTTTGATCGACCAACTCAAGGATGCTTGCCCACAGGTTTGCGACGACTATCAGCCATCCGCGCGAGCAGTTCCCGGCCATCCACGGTGATGTGACGCTTACGCAGACCATCGCCGACGGATGACGTCCTGGGGTGACTCACCGCGACCGCTGCGCCACTGCCCCTCAATTTTCTCCATGATTTCGTACTCGACGCCCTGCACCTGCACGATGCTCTGACCGAACTCGGCCGCATCGATCCGGTCGGCGAACCGTTCGTCGCTCACGAGCTCCGGCCAGACCGCGGTCGATGCGTGGGAGAACAGGATCGCGAACTCGCGGCGGTCGCTCACCGGATCTCCGTGGTGGTGTCGGCCAGGCGGTGGGTCGTGTCTTGGGCGCAGGCGTCGCTGTTCGGATCGATCGCCGCGGTGACGTCGAGGGTGAGGCGATCGGCCGTGCTGGCGATGATCCTGTACTGAACGTCGACCGCGAAGTAGGCCGTGTCGCTGCCGAACGCCCGTTCGCTGATTAGGTCGAGGAAGCTATCGAGGTCAGCGTCGATGACTTCGTTGAGCGATACGACCGCGGTTCCCTGGATGCGGTCGCCACGGTCACTCATCGGTCCTGCTCGCTGCTGTGGTCTTGTTGAGATGCGAGGACGTCATAGGTGTCGAGCTTCGCGTCCTCCTGGGTCTTGTCGAGACTTAGCCCGGTGTCTGTGTGGATGGTCAGCCATGCAGCACCCAACCCGTGGATGTCGATGTGCGTGACCGTGTGGAGGGTGCGATCAGGGGCGACGATAACATCGCCCACAGAGAGCTGATTAGCCTGTCGGACAATCGTTTTCATCCCGGATGATCCTCTCGTGACTGTTAATGAGTGCCGTATGCGCGGCTGTTGCCTAGCCGGGGTTGGGTGCTAGCACTGCTGACTGTGCGGGGGGCCGAGCATCGCAGTGAGCGTCTCGGCAACTGCGTCGATGCCGCTCTCGACAAACCAGGTAGCCGATCCATCCGCAGTGCCGAAATCGACCGTGACTGTCGGTAGCTCGTCGGCGGCCTCGTGCACCTCGTTACTGGACTCCATGCTCCCCCCTCTAATTTCCAGACATTGCTCAGCGTTCCGTGTCGCCCCGGCGGTTACCGACTGCAACACGCTCGACACAGCAAGTTCCACGGCTACGCGGCAGTGAGCCGGGCGGCCTGGGTTACGGCCTCGGGCTAAGCCCGCAACGGGCCGGCATGCCGCGTGTCGCAGCCAACTAACCGCAAGAACGCCCATTTACCCTGAACGGCGGGGAAACACATCGGCCAGACCGAACCGCGTGGCCGGCCGAGACGCCTTCTCCGGGGGGAGGACCAACGTGGGCTGGTGGATCACCAACGAAACGGGAACGTCATTCGCCGCCGATGGCGACTTGATGTGGGGCGACTCAGTTGCCGACATGATGGACGAGACGCTGGGCCAGATCATGCAGGAATTCCAGCGCTCATGGAACCGAAACCCGAGTCTGCGCGAACTCATCGCCGGTCTGCGATTCAGCGCCAGCACCGCCGACATCACACCGTAGCCCGTGCCGCATGCCGTCGGCGCGGGCCCGCGATGATCAGGCATGCGCGTTGTTAGAGAGGGATTTGCTTTGAAGCATTGGCGTGTTGAGGACAGCTCAAGCGGCATGGGCGCCGTGGTCGAAGCCGAAAACGAGTTAGCTGCCGCCCAGAAGTTCCGAGAAGACTACGGATCTGAGCTTCACGTCAGCGAGGCATCCTCCGACGATATCGCGGAGTGGCAACAGAATCCGCAGCCGTGGCACTCGTAACTAGCTCAACTGTGCGAGAAGGGTGAAAATCGCGATGGCGAACAGGTTGACGATCCGCATTGAAGGTGAGTACGGCCTAAATGAGGGCAGCATCCACATCGAGGACCAAAACGGGACCGAGATGCTGATGTGGGAATCGGCCGAGTGGATCGAAGATCCAAGCCTGGTCTACGTGATCGCGAATGCGATCACCACCGCGCTCTCCGATCCTGACCAATTCCTCCGCATTGCCCAGAACTAGTCCGTAGTCCAGTGAAAGTATCGCGAACACAGGAAGATTGAACCAATGGCAGAACAGTTGTCGAGCACCGTTGTTGCCAACGGGACAGCGCCGCAAGCGGTCACCGTTGCACAATTCGCTGACGGTGCAGTTGTGGAAGTCGTTACCTACGTCCACGAGAATGAACTCCAGGTGACAATCAGCACCTCGCGCGGCCACGGCACAACGGTCACCGTCGACGATGTCGACGTCTATCGAGCTGGCTAATTCGAGTCCAGTGAGTGCGAAATGTGAGTAACGAGAGACGGAATTCGTAAGGCGTGATGCTAGTCCGTAGTGGGAGGATCCCGAGCCTGCCGCTCCATGAGCGGCTCCCATACGTTGCCGACGCAGGTCTCGCTGGAGGCCGGCCATGACAACGAAACCCGAAGGGAAAGAATCGTCGTGACCGATATCGCTGGCCTCCAGCAAGCGCTCGACCTCTATGGCGCCGCGGTCTACTGGAGCGGTCGCAGTACTGGGTCGGCGAACGCTTGTGTCGA
Organism: Mycobacterium kyorinense; assembly: GCF_002101735.1. GTDB lineage: Bacteria > Actinomycetota > Actinomycetes > Mycobacteriales > Mycobacteriaceae > Mycobacterium > Mycobacterium kyorinense. The sequence continues at coordinate 14,517 of NZ_LQPE01000095.1, forward strand.
CTTCGCGGCTGCACAGAGCTTGGCGGCCTCGCTGCGTGAGCACGCCGTGGCCGCGGGGGTTAGTGCTGAACAGCTCGACGACGCCGAGCGATATGCGCGCGACTGTGTCTCGAAGGGGCGTAAGCCACTGAGGGCGGGGTGGTCGTTCTCGCACTTCCACCGTGAACAGGCAGTCCATTAGCTGCAAGACAATCCTTCCAGAAATGGAATGAGCCCGATGGGGGCCAACTTCAAAATCACTGGCCCCGGCCCCCGGGGGCCGTCGAGGAGAACGTTGGGAGCGAGGATTAGGCACCGAATCAGCGGACAGCACGGAGTCCTCGTTTCACGAGGAATCTGGTACGCCGCCGTCAAATTCGACGGCGAGGATGGCACCTCATGTGTGGCTGTCGACTCGGTAGTCGCCGTCGACGAGGCCGACTACGGCTGCGAGACATGCGCCCACGAATCACACCCATCCGGGCCGTGCCCATGTGGGTGCGACGACTGAAACACGGCGGAGCTACCACCATCAAGTCCAGGTGCATGAAACCGGGAACGCTTAAGATCACCCTCCGCAGATTCGACTGGCATGTGAAAGGAGGGCCCGTGCGCCGACGGGGTGTCCGTGTTGTCCTAGTCGCCGCGCTTCTGTTGGCGGGCTGCACACATGGTGGCGGGCACGCACCGCGCTCGAGCATCACAGATCGCTCCAATGACGAGCTGGCCAAGTTCCTGCCCACACTTGCCGACTACCCATGGACTGGCTGGAACATCGTTCAGCGAATCGGCCCACCACCCAAAGCGCAAACACCGCGCCAGCCCATGACTGTCGAACCGGCCGGATGCGACCCCCCCCCCCTATTCCGAGGCCAGCCAGATCGCTGCCCGAACGAGCGCCCTTGCAACCAGTCTGGGCCCAACAGGATTCGGCGGCGAGGCTTCCGTCGCCTTCTTACGCGACCCGCCGTCACACGATCTCGTCGCCGACACACGCGCCTGGGCGAAGCGGTGCGCCAATTACGTCGAGAAGTACGTGCCCGCCGAACCTGGGGAAGTTCCGGGCCCGGCGGCGCCGACATCGATCAGCATCTTGCCCGACCGCCACATCGAGGGCGTCGATGTGTTGGCTGTACACCTCACTGACAACCGTGAACATCGCTTCCAGCCGGAAGGCAGCCGGGAGAGCGTGGTCTATGTGGCCCGGGTGCGCGGCATCGTCGTTGCCGGGCTTCGCCACGACAGCGGCTCTGTGCTTGATGAGGTGTTCGGCGCCACGATCCGCCGGCTGAAAGATGATCAACCCGCACCACGGCCTCTCTCGGGCACAATCGGCAGCGCCAGTCTCAAAGGGCGCTCCGATCAAGAGCTCAGCGAACTGCTTCCCTCGATCGTCGACGTCCCCAAAGGGTGGAGCGTTGGTCAGACCTCGCCGATTGTTGGCGCCCGCGCCCTCGACTACCAGACAGAGGGATCGACCGACCCTAAGGGATGCAACGCGATTCCGTTCATGAACGAGGGCGCCCCGCGCGACGATATCGGTCGTGACTATCGCGAAATCGCCACTGCCGCAGCAGTACACGACGATACCGACTCTGCGGTCGGCGGTCTGGACGTACCGACCGAGTCCGGCTGCACATCGAAAACTCCTCAACGGATGTGATCGATCAGACGAAGTTCTGGGCGCACCAGTGCGGCAACTACCGGGGGCTCGGGGCGGAGTCTGACGGATCTGTCGAACTCAAGTCAGAGACGGTCGACGGCCAGGACGTGTATGCCGTTCATTTGAAACGCGCAAACCCCAGGAACTTCGATTTCTGGATGCTTCTCGCGCGGGTCCGCGGTGTCCTCGTGACCGCACAGTCGTCATCCCCCCAGCCCAGCGCGCTGTTGCGTACAACGATCGACCACCTGCGCCATGCGGTCTTCAGCGGTCCCGCGAGTCCAGTCCGTCAGGATCGTTTCAACCCTGAGGACGATCCACCGGGGACGATGCCGTTGCCTCAACCGTCGGCCGCAGCCAGCGACGAGCTGGCCCGGGTGGCCGAATGAGCCGTCCCGGGGAGTCCGGAGACTGATTGTGTTGGATCACCCCGCTTTTGGTGGGGTGCGTCTGTGATCGTAGT
>NZ_LQPE01000096.1 GCF_002101735.1 Mycobacterium kyorinense
CGCTCCACCAGCCCTGCGGGCCGCTTCACGCCGTCACCTCACCGTGGGTATTTTCCGGTCAGCGTGCGCGGTTGTACGCCGATGCGCCGCGAATGGCGTACATGTGTGCACGCTCGGCGCGGGTCGCCCGTACCGACGAGCTAAACTCGTTGCCGTGGTGCTCTTCTTCGAGATCATGCTGGTCACGGCCGTCGTGGTCATTACCTGGTTTGCGCTGTACGCGCTGTATCGGCTGATCACCGACGAGTCGTGACTGACCGTGCGGGTTCTGGCGATCGCGCGGTGGCAGCCGCCGCCGAACGCGCCAAGGTGACCGCGTCCCGCAACATCCCGGTCTTCGACGACCTGCCGGGCCCCGCCGACACCGCCAACCTGCGCCAGGGCGCCAACCTGCACGACGCCTTGTTGGCGTTGCTGCCTCTGGTCGGGGTGTGGCGCGGTGAAGGCGAGGGCCGCGGCAGCCACGGCGACTACCGGTTCGGCCAGCAGATCGTGGTCAGCCACGACGGTGGCGACTACCTGAACTGGGAGGCCCGGTCGTGGCGGCTCACCGACTCCGGGGACTACGACGGGCACGACCTGCGGGAGACCGGCTTCTGGCGCTTCGTCATCGACCCCAACGACCAGACCGAGTCGCAGGCCATCGAGCTGCTGCTGGCCCATTCTGCGGGCTACGTCGAGTTGTTCTACGGCCGGCCGCGGACCCAGTCGTCGTGGGAGTTGGTCACCGACGCGCTGGCGTGCAGTAAGTCCGGTGTGTTGGTCGGGGGCGCCAAGCGGCTCTACGGCATCGTCGAGGGCGGCGACTTGGCCTATGTCGAAGAACGGGTGGACGCCGACGGCGGGCTGGTACCGCACCTCTCAGCGCGGCTCTCCCGCTTCGCGGGCTAGCGGTCAGCGTCCAGACATGGGACGGCCCCCGAGCCGTAGTTCCTGGTTGGACAGACCGGAGGCTCGGGGGCCGGGTGACTGCGGGGAATTCGCCAGCGCGCGCAGGTGATTCCAGCCGCTCGCGCTTAACGCGCAGCCACCTCACAAGTCCATAAGCCAATCAATTTGCGGACCACCTCCTTCCCTGTGTACGGCCGACCGTACCGCTAACCGGCTGGGGCCACAACTGAATTCAGCGATCGCTGAGAATCGCGGCGTCAACCAGCTCGCTGAATTCGGCGGCCATCGGCGCGGGAGGCAACAACCGGCCGTCCAGGGTGTGTACACGCGCGGCCAGCGTCATACTCGATACAAGCCAAATCCCTTGCGCATCAAAGAGATCCGATACCCGAAGGGCGCGGTAGTCGCAGTCGTAGCCTTTGGCGCGGGCGACTTCGAACAGTGCCTGCTGAGTAGTGCCACGCAGAATCGGATACCACGGCGGCGGCGTCAGCAGGCAACGATTTTCCGCGGCGATCACCACCGTGGACCGCGGACCCTCGAGGACATAGCCGTCGGAGCTGACGAAGATGACGTCGCCGGCGCCGTGCCGGGCGGCGTGCCGCAGCGCCGCCATGTTGATCGCGTACGACAGGGTCTTGGCGCCCGCCAGCAGCCACGGCATCGCGTCGACACCGGTGGACGGCAGTTCGCGAGGCAGGGTCAGCGCGGCCACCCCGTCGCGGCGTGCGGCGCCCACCCTGGCCGCGACCGGGTTGACCGTCACGTACGCCGTCGGCGCCGAACCGCGCTCCCTGCCGCGGCTGTAAACCAACCGCATCGCGCCCTCGTCGGCGGTGTCGGCCGCCCAGCTGCGCGCCGCCGCATCGATGGCGTGCCGCCAGGCGGGCAGGTCGGGCTCCGGCAGGTCCATCAGCTTGGCCGACAGGGTCAGTCGGTCCAGATGCGCCTCCACGAGGCACGCCCGGCCGTCGCGGACCAGCAGGGTCTCGAAGACGCCGTCGCCACGTACCGCGGCGAGGTCGTCGGCGAACAGCAGCGGCGTCCCCGGCGGATGGATCTCGCCGTCGAGCGTGACGACCACGCCCGGGTGGTCTGTCATGTCCGAAGAGCCTAATCGTCGTGCCCGTAGAGTTGGGATGTGCCCGCAGTTCCCGCCCCCGACACCGGCCCGGATGCCGGCGCGACCTGGCATTACGGTGACCCGCTAGGTGAGCAGCGGGCGGCCGAGACCGATGCCGTGCTGGTGGACCGCTCGCACCGCAAGGTGCTCACGCTGACCGGCGCCGACCGCCAGACCTGGCTGCACAGCATCTCGACCCAACACGTCAGCGAGCTCCCCGATGGCGCCAGCACCGAGAACCTCAGCCTGGACGGGCAGGGCCGCGTCGAGGACCACTGGATCCAAACCGAACTGGGCGGCGTCACCTACCTCGACACCGAGCCCTGGCGCGGCGAGCCGCTGCTGGACTACCTGCGCAAGATGGTGTTCTGGTCCCACGTCAGCCCTGCCGCCGCCGACCTCGCGGTGCTGTCGCTGCTGGGTCCGCGGCTGGCCGATCGACCGGTTCTCGACGCTCTTGGCGTCGATGCGTTGCCCGCCGAGATGCTGGCGGTGCCGCTGCCCGGCGGCGGCTTCCTGCGCCGAATGACCGTTGCGCAGGCGGGCAAGGTCGAGCTGGACCTGGTGGTGCCGCGCGATGAGGCGCCGCTGTGGCGAAACCGCTTGGTGCAAGCCGAGATTCGGCCAGCCGGGGTGTGGGCCTATGAAGCGCATCGGGTGGCGGCCGTGCGCCCACGGCTCGGAGTCGACACCGACGAGCGCACGATCCCCCACGAGGTGGGCTGGATCGGCGGCCCGGGGCTGGGCGCGGTCCATCTGGACAAGGGCTGCTATCGCGGCCAGGAGACCGTCGCGCGCGTGCACAATTTGGGCAAACCGCCGCGCATGCTGGTGCTCTTGCACCTGGACGGCTCGGCGGATCGGCCCTCGACGGGCGATGCGGTGCAGGCCGGCGGGCGCTCCGTGGGCCGGCTGGGCACCGTCGTCGACCATGTCGACCTCGGCCCCGTGGCGCTGGCGCTGCTCAAACGGGGCTTGCCCGCCGGCACCGAGTTGGGCACGGGCGCCGACGCCGGCGTGACCGCAGTCATCGACCCGGATTCCTTGCCTCCGCCCGATGCGGTCGGCGCCGGGCGGGCGGCCGTCGAGCGGTTGCGCGGCACCGGCCGAGGACAGTAGTACTGGTGGGTAGGGCAGGCCAGCACCCACCCGCGGGGCACGGTAAACTGTCGGCAGGACAATAAATTCACTGACAGATCGGAGCCGCCTTCTCTTGGGCCGCTCCGTTATTGCGCGAGGGGGTTCCCCCATGGGCCGCGGCCGGGCTAAGGCGAAGCAGACCAAGGTTGCTCGAGAACTGAAGTACAGCACCCCGCAGACCGATTTCGAGCGGCTTCAGCGCGAGCTGTCCGGGTCGAGCGCCGACGACGCCGCCCAGCGCGACGGCGACGAGCCGTTTCCGAGCGACCCCTGGGCCGACGAAGACGACTGGCGTCGCTAAATCCATGGCGTCGACCCGCTGCGCCCGGCTCCGCCGCGCTTGCGATCGCCGCTAAACAATGGCGAGCCGCTAAAACCTCGGGTGCTGCCCGACGAGTTTGGCTCGGGGGCCTTCTTTTCCGCCCTTGCTGACGGTGCCCAGCACCCAGCAGTCCAAGTGCCGCGCCGTCAAGATGGCCAGAGCCCGGTCGGTGTCCTCGGGGGCGACGACTGCGACCATGCCGACACCCATGTTGAACGTCTTCTCCATCTCCGCGCGCGTCACCCGTCCGCGCTGCGCGATCATCGCGAACACCGGCGCCGGCGTCCACGTGCCGCGGTCCACCTCGGCGACGAGCCCGTGCGGGATGACGCGTTCCAGGTTGCCGGCCAGCCCGCCGCCGGTGATATGGCAGAAGGTGCGGACGTGGGTTTCGGCGGCCAGCGCCAGACAGTCCTTGGCGTAGATCAGGGTGGGCTCGAGCAGCTCCTCGCCCAGCGTGCGGCCGAACTCCTCGACGTAGCCGGCCAGGTTCATCCGGTCGATCTCCAACAGGACCTTGCGGGCAAGCGAATACCCGTTGGAGTGCAGCCCGGACGACCCCATCGCGATGATGACGTCGCCGGGCTTGACGCGCTCGGGACCCAGCACATCGTCGGCCTCGACGACGCCGACGGCGGTGCCCGAGATGTCGTAGTGGTCCGGTTCGATCAACCCCGGGTGCTCGGCGGTCTCGCCGCCGAGCAGCGCGCAGCCCGCCCGCATGCACCCATCGGCGATGCCGGCGACGATGGCGTTGAGCCGTTCGGGCACGATCCGGCCCAACGCGATGTAGTCCAACAAAAACAGCGGTTCGGCGCCGCAGACCACGAGGTCGTCGACGACCATCGCGACCAGGTCCAGGCCCACGGTGTCGTGCTTGTCCATCGCCTGGGCGACCGCCAGCTTGGTGCCCACCCCGTCGCTGGAGGCGGCCAGCAGCGGCTCGCGATAGCCGCTGCGCAGCGCGAACAGCCCGGCGAAACCGCCCAGCTTGCTGCGGACCTCCGGACGAGTGGCCTTGGACGCCAACGGTTTGAACAGTTCGACGGCGCGGTCGCCGGCTTCGATGTCTACCCCTGCTTCTGCGTAGGTAATGCCCTGATTACCGGGGTCTTTTGCAGTCATCGCGATCAAGGCTACCGGTCGGCACCCACGCAGCGGGCCGCCGCCATGGACTACGGATGCCGCAAGACGGAGGCCTGCTCGACCTCGGGCGATACCTCGGCGGTCCGCGCCGTGGCCCCGCGTGCCGCGGTGGCCAGCATGTGCTCGATGACGTTCTTGCCGAGCGCCGTTTCACTGGGCAGTTCGATCGGGTACTGGCCGTCGAAGCAGGCCGAGCACAACCGCGAGGTGGGCTGCTCGGTGGCGGCGATCAGGCCGCGCAGCGAGATGTAGCCCAGCGTGTCGGCGTTGATGGCGTGCCGCACCGCTTCGAGCATTTCGTCTTCGTCTTCGACGGCATTGGCGATCAGCTCGGCCGGCGACGGGAAGTCGATGCCGTAGAAGCAGGGCCACTTCACCGGTGGCGACGCAATCCGTACGTGGACTTCGACGGCGCCGGCCTCGCGCAGCATCCGTACCAGGGCGCGCTGGGTGTTACCCCGCACGATCGAGTCGTCGACGACGATGAGCCGCTTGCCGCGGATGACCTCTTTGAGCGGGTTGAGCTTGAGCCGGATGCCGAGTTGGCGGATGGTCTGCGACGGCTGGATGAACGTGCGCCCGACGTAGGCGTTCTTCATCAGGCCCTGCCCGTAGGGGATGCCGGACTCCTGCGCATAGCCGACCGCGGCGGGGGTGCCGGACTCGGGGACGCCGATCACCAGGTCGGCGTCGATCGGGCATTCGCGGGCCAGTCTGCGCCCGATCTCGACGCGGGCGCCGTGCACCGAACGGCCGGCGAGCGTGCTGTCCGGCCGGGCCAGGTAGACGTATTCGAAGATGCAGCCCTTCGGGGTCGGGTTGGCGAAGCGGCTGGAGCGCACGCCGTCGGCGTCGATCGCCAGCAGCTCGCCGGGCTCGATGTCGCGGACGAACGAGGCGCCGACGATGTCCAGCGCGGCGGTTTCCGACGCCACCACCCAGCCGCGGTCCAGCCGCCCCAGCGACAGCGGTCGCACCCCGTGCGGGTCGCGCGCCGCGTAGAGGGTGTTTTCGTCCATGAAGGTCAGGCAGAACGCGCCCCGCACGGTCGGCAGCAGTTCCAGCGCCGCCTGCTCCAGGCTGGAATCGGCCGCGCCGTGGGCCAGCAGTGCGCCCAGGATGTCGGAGTCGGTGGTGGCCGCGCCCGGCACCCGGGTGTTGATCAGCCCGGCTTCGCGGGCGCGGGCGACAAGTGCGGTGCTGTTGACCAGGTTGCCGTTGTGGCCCAGCGCCACCCCGGTGCCGGCGGCCGTGTTGCGAAACACCGGCTGGGCGTTCTCCCAGGTGGTGTTGCCGGTGGTGGAGTAGCGGCAGTGGCCGATCGCCACGTGGCCTTCCATGGCCGCCAGCGTCTGTTCGTCGAACACCTGGCTGACCAGGCCGAGGTCCTTGAACACCAGCACCTGCGAGCCGTCGGCGACCGCGATGCCGGCGGCTTCCTGGCCGCGATGCTGCAATGCGTACAGGCCGTAATAGGTGAGCTTGGCGACTTCTTCGCCGGGCGCCCATACGCCGAATACGCCGCACTCTTCGCCGGGCGGATTTTCCTCGGGCAGCGGCTGCTGGGCGGTCACGATGTGGCGGCTCCCTGGGGCGCGATTGGTGACGTAACGGAGTCTACGGGGACGACGGTCGTGTCACCGAATCGGACGAGCGTGTTGCGCCTCTTGCTAACGGCTCAGCGCGAAAGATCGTTCCCTCAAGGTGTCAGCCGTCGCGTGTGTCACAAAAGTCACAAGCTCACCAGGGGCAGCCAGGCCGCGATCTCGCCGGCCCGCGATCCGGACAGGCGCAGCGCGCCAGTGGACTGCGCGTCGGGCACGGCGAGCAGCCCGGTGGCCAGCAAAAGCCATGTCCTCGGGTCGGTTTCGACGACGTTGGGCGGGGTGCCTCGGGTGTGGCGTGGCCCGGCGACACATTGCACGGCAACGAACGGCGGGATGCGGACCTCGACGCTAGCGCCGGGCGCCTGCTCGGCCAGGGTGCGGGCGGTGAGCCGCACGGCGACCGCCAGCTCGGTGCGGTCGGGCGCGGGGCGGCTGTCGTCGCGCAGCCACCCCTCGACGGCCAGGACCGCGTGGCGGGTCTGGGCCGGGTCGGCTTTACGACGCGCGGCCATGCGCCTGTACGGCCAGCGCCGCGGCGGCGCCGGCCTCGTTGATCGCCAGATGTGCCAGCATCGGGGCCGCCAGGCTGCCGGAACGCTCGGCGAGCCAACCGAATACCCAGCCGGCGATCCCCGTGGCCACAACCGTGGGCAGCATCGGTTCGCCGGTGGCGCGGGCATCGGCGATATGCGAGAGCCCGAACGCGGCGGCCTGCAGCAGCCTTCCGCCTGTGTCACCGAAAGCTGTTCTGGCCGCAGCACTTAACGCCCCGCGGTATGCGGCCTCCTCCGCCCAGACCGTGCCCACGGGTATCCGCAACAGCAGCCAGACCGGTGTCGGCCGCGGCAGCTCCCGGTCGGCCATCGACAGCCGCACGACCGGCACCGCTGTCGTCGTCGCGACGCCGGTCGCTGCGGGCAGCGCCGCCGCGGCCCCGATCCGCAATCCCGTCCACAGCCGCGGCGGGCAGAGCCCCAGCGGCGCGCGGGTCACCAGGACCAGCAGCCCGGCCAGGCCGGATTGCGCCACCACGCGCCACGGCATCCGAAGCCGGGGACCGACAAAGCTCCAGCCGACCAGAGCCGCGGCCAGCGCTAGCGCTCGAAAAGCCTTGGAGTGCATCAGTGTTCGGGTCCGTCGGCACTTTCCGTCTGTTTCAGCGCAGTCCGGATGCGATCGGTGTCGCCCGGCTGCCAACCCTCCGGCGGGGCGACCGCGGCCCAGCCGTCGAGCACGATGTCGCCGTAGTTGTGGCCATGGCCGCCCGGCATGCTTTCGGCGTCGGTCAGGTCGGCGCTGACTTGCCAGAACGTCACCACCGGATACCAGCTCATCGCGGCGGTGCGGTCCTGGCCCGGTGGTTCGACCAGCCAGTCGGGCCGGGAGAACAACAGGTCGGGCGACCACCAGACCACGGGGTCGGAAGGGTGCTGCAAAAACAGCACTCGGGTGCCGTCCCACGGCGGCGCAGCGACGCGGGTGACGTCGTCGCTGGTGACCGCCTCAGAGAACCGCACCGTCCGCCCGTTGTCGTAACGAGGTTGTACCTCCGGGGTACCGGGGTCGCGTCGCACCATCAACGCGTGCCACAACGGGCTTTCGTGCGGCGGGCCGACCCACAGCACGCCGTCGAAGCCCATCCTCGGAATATCGGGCAGGAACCCGAAGGCGCTCTGCCCGGCCATCGAACCCAGGCTTTCGCCGTAGAGCACCAGCTTCGGGCGGTGATCGGCCGGCAGTTGCTGCCAGTAGTCGTGGACGGCGTTGACCAGCGCCCGCCCGGAATCCTTCGACTTCTCCCGGTCGGCCAGAAACGAAATCCAGCTCGGCAGATAGGAATACTGCACACCGACCATCGCGGTGTCGCCGTTGTACATCATCTCGATCGCGCGGGCGGCGACCGGATTGATCCAGCCTGTGCCGGTGGTCGGGACGATGACCAACACCTTGCGGTCGGCGGCGGCGGTGCGTTCGAGTTCGCGGACAAGGATCTTCATCCGGCCGGCGTCGTCGTCGGCGGTGTGCAGCCCGGCATACACCCGGATGGGTTCGCGCGCGGGCCGGCCGTTGATCCGGGTGAGCTCGGCGGCGTGCGGGCCGGTGGCGACGAAGTTGCGGCCCTGATAACCGAGTGTGTCCCAGGGCGCCAATGACATTGGGCTGCCTGACTTTTCGGGCAGCGTTGGCTGGCTCAGGCCTTCGCGGGTTTCGCTGTTCTGCGGCTCGAAGATCTTGTTGGCCCCGGCGAAGAAGCCACGGACCAGGACGCCGTTGATCAAGGTGACCAGCAGCGCCACCACGATCGCGGTGCCGATGAACAGCGCCACCTCGTCATGGATGTGCCAGCGCCTGATCAACATTCGGGCCAGCAGCTTGATGGCGTCGATCAAGACCCGACATGTCGAGACCAGCAACGCACTGACGGCGATCGCGACCATCAGGGTCCGCAGATAGGTCGGCGTCGTCGGGCCTTCGATACCCATCAGCGCCGACACCTGCCGCTGCCAGGATGCGGCGGGGATCAGCATCAGCACACACGCCGCCGGCGAGATGACGACAACCGCCGCCTTAATCCAGAACAGCACCCGCGCCGGCGGCGGCCACCAGCCGGCGTTGCGCAGCACGACGCGGTGCACGGCCTTGCCGAGCACCACGCCCAGTCCGTAGCCGAACGCGGCGTTGATGCCGCCGACCAGCCCCTGAAACAGCCAATCGCGCGGCAGCAGCGACGGAGTCAGCGACAAGCAGAAGAACAACGCGCCGAACGCCACGCCCACAAACTTCAGCCGCAGCAGACTCCACGCCCACACCAGCAGCGGATGCCTGCCACGGGTGGGTAACGCTTCGGCGGTGACGTCGTCGACTGAAGCGCTCATGGAGTTATCCGAACAGTCGCGGCAGCACCCCTTCGGACGTGCTGCGCAGCTCGGCCAACGACACCGTGAACAGTCCCTGGACTTCGACCGAATCGGACCCTTGGTCGACGACGCCGATGCGGGCGGCGGGCAGCCCGCGCGCTTCGCACATCGAGACGAACCTGCTCTCCTCGGTGCGCGGCACGGCCACCAGCACCCGCCCCGCCGATTCGGAGAAAAGAAATGTGAACGGACCTGTACCTGTTTGAAAGTCCTCGGGAAGCACGATGCGGCAACCGGTTTCGCCGGCCAGCGCCGACTCCACCACGGCCTGCGCCAGGCCACCTTCGGACAGGTCGTGGGCCGCCGACACCATGCCGTCGCGGGAGGCCGCGGTCAGCACCTCGGCGAGCAGCTTTTCGCGGGCCAGATCCACCTGCGGCGGCACCCCGCCCAGATGATCGGCGGTGACCTGCGCCCAGATGGAGCCGTCGAATTCGTCGCGGGTGTCGCCGAGCAGGAGCAGCGACTCGCCGGGTTCGGTGCCCATGCCGGTGGGCAGGCGACGGCTGACGTCGTCGATGACGCCCAGCACGCCGACAACCGGGGTCGGCATGATCGGTGTCGAGCCGGTTTGGTTGTAGAAGCTGACGTTGCCGCCGGTCACCGGAATGCCAAGCGCCGCACAGCCATCGGCCAATCCGCGGACCGCCTGGGCGAACTGCCACATCACCCCGGGATCCTCCGGAGAGCCGAAGTTGAGGCAGTTGGTGACCGCGACGGGGGTGGCGCCGGTGGCGGCGACGTTGCGGTACGCCTCGGCCAGCGCAAGCTGGGCGCCGGTATAGGGATCCAGTTGCGTGTAGCGGCCCGACGCGTCGGTGGACACCGCGATGCCGCGGCCGGTGGTTTCGTCGACGCGCAGCATGCCGCCGTCGGCGTGCTCGGCCAGCACGGTGTTGCCACGCACGTAGCGGTCGTATTGCTCGGTGATGAACGCGCGGCTACACAGGTGCGGACTGCCCAGCAGCGCAAGCAAAGTCGCGCGCAACTCGTCGCCGGTGACCGGCCGCGGCAACCCAGTGGACCGGTCGCCGTTCAGCGCGTCCTGCGACTGCGGACGGGCGATCGGGCGCTGGTAAACCGGGCCCTGATGGGCCACGGTGCGCGGCGGCACGTCGACCACCGTCTCACCGTGCCAGCTGATCTTCAGCCGGTCGCCGTCGGTGACCTCGCCGATGACGGTGGCCAGGACGTCCCATTTGCGGCACACCGCCATGAACGCGTCCACATTTTCCGGCGCGACCACCGCGCACATCCGCTCCTGCGACTCGCTGCAGAGGACTTCGGCGGGCGTCATGTTCTTGGTCCGCAGCGGGACGGTGTCCAGTTCGATGGCCATGCCGCCGTCGCCGGCTGACGCTAATTCCGATGTGGCGCAGGCTAATCCGGCTCCGCCGAGGTCCTGGATGCCGACCACCAAGCCGGCGGCGTAGAGCTCCAGGCAGCACTCGATGAGCACCTTCTCCATGAACGGGTCGCCGACTTGCACCGACGGCAGCTTCTTGCGACCCGGTCCGGACTCGTCGCCGGCGAAGGTGTCCGACGCCAGCACCGACACCCCGCCGATGCCGTCGAGCCCGGTGCGCGCGCCGAACAAGATGATCTTGTTGCCGGTGCCCGACGCGAACGCCAAGTGGAGGTCTTCGGTGCGCAGCACGCCCACGCACAGCGCGTTCACCAAGGGATTGCCGGCATAGCAGGCGTCGAAGACGGTTTCGCCGCCGATGTTGGGCAGCCCCAGCGAGTTGCCGTAGCCGCCGATGCCGCGCACCACGCCGTCGAGCACCCGGCGGGTGTCGGGGGCGTCGGCCGCACCGAAGCGCAGCTGGTCCATCACCGCGACCGGGCGGGCGCCCATCGCCATGATGTCGCGCACAATGCCGCCGACCCCGGTCGCGGCGCCCTGGTACGGCTCGACGTAGGACGGGTGGTTGTGCGACTCCACCTTGAAGGTGACCGCCCAGCCGTCGCCGATGTCGACGACGCCGGCGTTCTCGCCGATGCCGGCCAGCATCCCGGCGCGCATCTCGTCGGTGGTGGTCTCGCCGAAGTAGCGCAGGTGGACCTTGGACGACTTGTAGGAGCAGTGCTCGCTCCACATCACCGAGTACATGGCCAGCTCGGCGTCGGTGGGCCGGCGCCCGAGGATGTCGCGGATGCGCTGGTATTCGTCGTCTTTGAGACCCAGCTCGCGAAACGGCTGCGGCTGATCTGGGGTGGCTGCGGCCCGCTCGACGGTATCCACCGCGTGGGTGAGGCCGGACGTCACGGACACAGCTTAGTTACCTCGCGGATGCGCTCATTGGCCGAGTGTGAATCCTGGGCGTCGAGTGTCAGCCCACGACGTTTGCGTGCCGATTGGATGGGTAGCCGCACAGGGTCCGGCAACAACGATCAGCGAGGAGGAGTCATGACACCCTCTGTGTCAACCTCAGAGCTGAAATCAGGCTGCTGCGGCGGCGCTGAGCGCGGGTTGGGCGCCGTT
>NZ_LQPE01000097.1 GCF_002101735.1 Mycobacterium kyorinense
ACCTCGACGTGGCCGCCATGAAACGCAGCATGGGCCGGCGCGCCTACCGGCGGGCCGTCTGCGATGCGGCGATGGGTCTGATCGGGCCAATGCTGGCCTACAAGACCGCCTGCCATGGTGCGGTGCTCACCGTGGCCGATCGTTGGTTCCCATCCAGCCAGATCCACCACGGTCACACCACACCCGACGGCAGCGCGTGCCGGCTGATCGGCAAAGGACGCATCGACAAGCTGCTGGTGTGTCCGCTCACCGGCGACGTCGTCGACCGCGATCGCAACGCCGCGTTAAATCTCCGTGACTGGCCGGATTACGCCAGTTGTGGCCCAGTTGGGACCACGGCCCCATCGGTACCCGGGCCAACCACATCGGTTGGTACAGGCCATGGCGCGGACACCGGAACAACCGGTGCCCGCGGAGCATCCCTAAGACCCCGCCCACGCGGGGCCGGAAGCGGAGAGGCCAAAAACCAAACCCCGCAAGGGGACGCCGCATGAGCGTGTGCAACTCAAACACACTCAACGACAACGGGATAGAGATGGCAATCAATGCCACTGACCGAAACCCAGGCACCGCGAAGGTTCCTGCTATCGCTGACTTTCGACACGATGGAGAGGTGCTGATCTCATTTCAGGACTTGGGACCAGACGAGTTCGGTCGACGAAAGTTCTTCGCATTTTGGATCGACGACAACGTAGGACCCCATCTCAACGAGCACGGCGTGCGCGGCCAGGTGTTCTTCACTTGCCCAGCGGAGTTCATTACGCGCCAGCAGACGCTGGGCGGAACTGTACGAATCATAGGAGGGGACACCCGATCGCCTGCACCGTAACTGCTAGCACGCCGGCGGCGAGGCAGAGGAGCATGTCGATCGACAGGACGGAATTCTAATGCGCCCGAAGGCCCGGACATGGTGCAGCAGCAAACCTTTGGCTCCCCGGCTACGTACCCAAATGAACCGCTACTCCTACAACACACCGAGGTGACGCATGGCCGAAACCGTGATCGCCATGATTGAAACAGCATTAGCTAACTGGTACAAGGACGGCGGCTCCGACAACGCCGACACCGCAATCGATCTTCTCGCAGAACTGGCGGGCTTCGCTATCACGTACGACGCTGACAACGGCGCTGTCACCTTGCACGACAACTGAACGCTTCCTACAGCACCACCGGCGAATGCGATGCCGTGACCGCAGCGACCACGATTGACTGTTGAATTTGGGGTGTCATGCGCCCACCCACTCGTTGCTCAGCCCGACCAGGTCGGGCCGATCGGGGAAGTCCACAACGGTCACCGCGTGGCAGTAGCCCAGATCGTTGCCGATGCCATGACCGTCGCCCGTGTAATCGTGCAGTTGCTCCCACAACTCTTCGAGGTCATCGAACGGCTCCACCTGAACCGCCTCGACCTGCTCGGACTCGTGTCCGTCGCTGTAGGCGTTCTCTACCTTGATCGTCAGCGTCAACATCGTCATCGGTCGCAGGTTTTCCGGTCAGACGACATAGACGTCAGGGTCCTTGTTGAGCGCCTCGGCAATCGTCTCCGCCCAGGACTCGGAATCGGTGTCCGCGATGTGAATGCGGCCGGTCGCGGTGATCCCATACACGGCGGTTCCGTCAGCGATGAAACATGTGCGCATTCGTGGCTTTTCCCCCTTGGTGTTAAGAATGACGGGCATATCGGGTGGTGCTACAACGAACCGCGATCGTTGTGCTTCCTGCGCTATGGCCCCTCTGTGCCGCCGGCTATTTCAACCAATCGGTCTTGGAGCTCGCCGCGTAGCCAGTGTTTGAACGAGCACGGTTGTACGTCCGGCAGCTCGGCTTTCAGCTCTGCGACGTAGACGTGGTACTGGTTATCGAGGTCGGCATCGTCTAGCTCTTCGCCTGTGTCGCGGTCACGGAACAACGCCACTGCCTCCCCCTTCGCGTTACGGTCCAGGCCTGGATGCGTCAGCGGTGCAGCGCACCCAGATCATCGACCCACCGCAGCGGGTAGCGGTCGGCGAGCTGGGCGATCGCCGCGTTCACGTTGGCTTCGATGCCCCCTCCGTAGCTGTAGACGAGGCGGGCGAGGTGTGTCGCTCCGAACATCGCTTCGCGAATCAGCTGCGATCCGTCATAGTCGGCTAGTACCTGCGCGCGGTAGCTTTCGTCGAGCACGCCTACCCGCAGCCACACTGGCAAGCCCTGCGATGGGACGTACCCGTGATAGTCGGTCCCCGCGGGGATCTGGAACTCCGGCGATTCTGTTGCAGCGGTGTGGAATTCAGCAGTTGCTATCCGGGCTGTTGGCGTCCCTAGCAGTGCCAGCATCTCCTCGGCCAGCTCTCGCGCCGTTATCGTCGGCGCGGAAACAAACACGCTATTGCTCGCCGTCATGTCATCCCCCCGGTTCGATGGCGATCTGTTATCGGCTGTCTTTCGTTCTGGCGCTTTGCTTTCGGCGATTTCAGCCGATTTCCCACTCTGGTCGGCCGGGGAAGGCGATGCGGGTGCAGCCGAGGCCCCCGGCGCCGTAGTCGCGCAGCGGGCCAAACAAGACGCTCTCATCAGGCTCGGCATCACCGTCCCAAAACAGGGTGCCGGTGACATACAGCTCGCCGTCGTCGTCGTACATGCGGAACTCGTGGCGATGGGGGTAGCCGTTGGGCTTCCCGTCACCGTCCAGCCGGGCATCGCGCGGGCCGACGACGCCCACGCAGCTTTCCATCCCGATCCCCCACTCATCCGCGCCGCTGCCCAGATGATCGCGATCGATACGCCACGCGTAAACACTCAATTGTCTTCCCCCCTCGGGGGAGCCTAAGCCGTGGTCTGGCCGTCTGAGATCCATCGACACGCCCGCAGACCATAAACCATCAGCAGTCGGATTCGCCCTGCCCGAGAGCGGGCCGGTTACCGCGCTCCGTCGCCGATTGCGCTCACGACAGCGTTGTCTGCGTAGATGACGCGCATTACCAGCGCGGCCTCCGGCCCGATCACCGCCTCGAGCAGCGTCAAGTAGGTGTCAACGAACCGTGGGCCATGGTGAGCGCCGCCGCTCGTGTCGAGGTGATGGGCAATCTCGTGCAGCACAACGGTTTCCCGCAGCGCCCACAGGCTGCCGTGATCAGGTATCGCCATCACCGCCCCGTAGGGCTCGTAGTGGGCCTGGGTAGTGCCGCGCCGGGCCCGCACTGTAACGGGCCCGGGCGGGCCGAACCGCGCCACAACGGCGGGATGCGCTAACACTCGATCGATGTAGTCCTGCACGGATTGAAGTGACCCGAACCGGGCTTCCGGCGGCAGGGTCACCGTGATCCCATTCACGGTGACTACGGGGTTGCCGCTCTCGGCGCAGTTCCGCAGCATGTTGCGCATGATTTCCTCGGCGTGGTAGACCCTGCTCTTCTGGACATCACGCTCAGCCATGGTCAGCTCGCTGCCCGTTCGATATCCGCTGCGCGGCCGCCAATTGACGATGCGGCCGATAGTCGTGCGGCTCGGCCGGCGCGGTCGCCGGCGTCACGACCCAGCCGGGAGTTCACTGTCGATTGGTGCCCGCGATATGATCCTCGGGCGGTCGAGCTGCCCTTGTAGTAGGAGTCAACGGTGGCGCGTTTCTCCGCGAGCACGATCGCGGTGCCGGGCTGGCCGGTAGTGGCCGTGTCGTCGTTGTTGACCGCTTCGGCTTCGGCGGTGCGGCGGGCGGCGTGGAGGCGGCGAGCGACCTGAGACGCGAAGGCTGACTGGAATTCCAGTCGCGCGGTGACTTTGGTGACTGGTACCCGCCGCCACTCGTAGCAGTAGTAGCCGAGCACCTCATCGAAGGCCCGCACCTTGCGCCGGACTGTTTCGTTCTTGTACTCGCCGGTCGCCAGGAATGCGGTGCAAGCCGTCACCATCTGGGTGAGCAAGCTGACGTAGAGGGTTTCGGTGATATCGATGTCCTCGGGGTAGCCGTAGGCGTACACCTTGGTGGCGGTGGTCTCGATGTCGACGCGCACGTCGTTGGCGGCCGCGATGCCCAGGAAAAGGTCGACGTAGGTACGCAGGCCGCGTTGGCGGCTCTTACCGATGGTGATGGTGCGTTGAACCGGGGTGGCCACGGGGTTGCGCGCGGCGGTGAGGGTGCGGGCCTTGGCCAGGTCGATCGCGTTTAGTGTCGCCAGTTGTTGTGCGCGTTCCATGTATGCGTCGCGTTCGTGTGGATTGTCGGTGTGTTCCGCCTTGTTAAGTAGGCCGGCGATGCGTTGCAGGTTCTTGTTCTCCGCGCACGTCATTTTCGACGTCTCTCCCCTTGTTGGTTGTCTGGCAGTTTCCCCGCGAGCTCGGGGAGCAACATCGACCTTACCAGTTTCGTAGCGATTATCGCTTCGTTATTGCCAGTTATTTTTGTGTCACTATGCGCTACGATTCATCCGTGGCCTCGCCCGACGACACCAACCGCGAACTCGCCGATCGGATCCAGGAAGCCGAGAAGGCGCGGCGACGCGTTCGCGCTGAAACTCACCGCGGCAACGCCGCCGGCCCGCACAGCAACGACGCCCGCGCACTGAAGCGGCCGGGCAAGGGCCATCGCCACGACTGGAAGCGGGAACTATGACCAAACACCGGCCCCCAACGCGGAAGGTGGGCAGGTGAGCCCCCGCCCCCGCGGTCGACCACCGGGCAGCATTCCCGAACCGGAGCGCTCCCGCCTGCTGTCTGCGCTACGTGCCGCTGATAAGGCCGACACCGCACTGCGCCACGCGGTCCGCGAAGCACGGGCCGCTCACGGATCTGTCCGTGAAATCGCCGATCTATTAGGCAAATCGACGAACACCATCCAGCGCTGGACGCGTGCTGACGACGAGAGGTGATGGCCTTACCAGGCCACCTTGGGCTGTTTGCGGCACTGTAATCGTTCGTAGTCCAGCAGGCACGATATGTGCGCTCCCACAGCGCATCACGCGGCCCTTTCTAGAGCGTGCCGGCTATCTCGGCAAGGTAGTAGAGCTCTGATCTGTTGGCGACGATGTCCCAATCGACTTGCAGCGCATCGCACAAATGCCGCAGGTCTCCGAGTAGGTCGCCCACGACCGTCTCTAATTCTTCGGCAAGGCTCGCTTCGTTGAGGTGCTTGGCGTACGCGATTAGCGCACGCGCCGCCCAGCCCGCTCGAGTGTCGTTGTCCCGCTGGGCATCTTCACCTTCTCCGGTCAATGCCAGGGACCGCTTCGGTAGATCTTCGAGCAAGGAAGCCAGCTCCTGCACGCTCTCGACCGGCAGTCCGTTAGCGAAAAATGGCTCCTGCCTCATGTAATCCCCCAATTCGACCGCCCGGCGGTCAGCCGAGGCCGGTCACCGATACCGCGGCGAGAAATTCTGTCCCGACAAGCAGGACGCTAGCGCTCACCACCGACACTCTGGTTTGACGCGTGACTCCGCCATGGCCCGACCTACCGCGTGTCGGCGTCGCCTGAAAACTGACCCCGTGTCGACGGGTGAGTTCTAAGGCTTGTCGCAACACTCCTGCTATTTGAAGGGGTGTGGAGATGACGCGACGAGGCCGCAAGCGACGGCTGGTGTTGGAAGACGAGTACTGGAAGCTGATCCTCGATGGGGTGCCGACGGTGGAGGCCTGCCGGCAAATTGGGATCGGCCGCAAGACGGGGTATCGGTGGCGCGCCGAAGCGGGCGGCCTGCCGCCGGTCCGCTTGGCCGAGGAGGCTCGCTCGTCTCGGTATCTGACGCTGTTGGAGCGCCAACGCATCGCGACCTTGCGCGAGCGCGGGCACGGTGTCCGGGAGATCGCCCGGCGCATCGGGCGTGCGGCGTCGACGGTGTCACGGGAGCTACGTCGTCATCTCAAACCGCACGACAAAGGTGTCTATGACGCCGATCTCGCTCACGCGCGCGCCCGCGACAACGCACGTCGCCAGCGCGCAGGCTCTCTGGTCGTTGATCCCGAGTTGCGGGATCTGGTTAAAGACAAGCTGGAAGACACCTGGAGCCCGCAGCAGATCAGTGCGTGGCTGCGCAGCGAATATCCCGACCGACCGGAATGGCACATCTGCCATGAGACGATCTATCAGGCGGTGTACCTGGGGCGCAAAGGTGGGTTGAGCAGGGCGTTGACGGCCAAGCTGCGCACCGGCCGGCCGCTCCGCAAGCGGCGCCGTAAGGCCACGGAGCGCACTCCGCGGTTTGTGGCTCCGGCGATGTTGATTCATCGCCGCCCGCCGATCGTAGAGACCCGCACACGGGTCGGTGACTGGGAAGGCGACTTGATCGTCGGCAAGCACAGTCGTTCAGCGATCGGCACTCTGGTCGACCGGACGAGCCGAGCCGTGCGCCTGATTCACCTGCCGCACGGGCACAGCGCCGAAGCCTTCACCGATGCGTTCGGGCCAGTGCTAGCCGCGTTGCCCGATGCTGCGCGACGGACCCTGACGTGGGACCAGGGTTCGGAGATGGCATGCCACGATGTCCTCGCTGAGCACTTCGAGGATGGGGTGTTTTTCGCCGATCCGGGCAGCCCATGGCAGCGCGGTACCAACGAGAACACCAATGGGCTTCTGCGCCAGTTCTTTCCGAAGGGCAAAGATCTATCGGTCTACTTGCCCGAGGATCTGGCGCGTGCCGAGAACCTCCTCAACAGCCGCCCGCGCAAGATTCTCGGGTGGCGCACACCTGGCCTGGTCTTCGCGAGCGGGCTACCCTGATTCGGTCCTGGTGTTGCGAGGACCGGACGAATTCACCTTAGAACTCACCCGTCGAAAAGGGGTCAATTTTCGGCCGTCGTTGACACCGCGGTGAGCGTGTCGCACCCGACGGGCGGATGGGGAGCGTCTCTAACCTGGACTAGAGAGGCTGCACGCCGGTTGCGCCATAGACCCGTGCAGCCGCCGTGGGCATCTCTGAGATGCATCAGCCCTGTTCGCGGCGTAAGGAAGGGGAGGGTCGTTGAGGTTGCGACAACTCACGCTGTTGCTAGGGCTGGCCGGCACGTCAGTCGTCGGATTGATGCACTCGCGGCTGGAGGTAGTTCAGTGAGCGAGATGATCAGGGAGTTCGGCATCGAGTTCGTTGTTCCGGGCCGCGGCCGCGGCGTCTACGCGTCAAACTTCCGTTGCGCAACTGAGGCACAGGACTACATCGACAGCCGCATCGACAACGCGCTAGATCCGCAACTCGTTGTCCGCATGGCTACCCCTCGAACGTATGGCCACCAACCGCCTGAAGCCGCGACCGAGTGGCAGCCCTACAGGCTCGCGTTCTGCGACCTATCCGCCCCACCATGCAAAACGGTTGGTTATTGCTTCGGACACGAGCCGGTGATCGCATGACCGGCGTTACCCGGCGCGATCACCGGTGGCGGCGCGGTAGCGCAGCCCGGGTAAGGGTGGGGTGGGAGTGATGTCGGTTCCCCTTCGCTCCGCCGACGCCCGGCGGGTGCAGACAACGCCTGCCTGTGGTCGTACGGTATATCGGGTGAATCCATGGGATCCTGTGCCGTTGTCGCAGGCTGAGTTACCTGATCGAGTGACCCCGGCCTGGGTCGCCGAACAGTTCACGGGCTCCCCAGAGCGTTTCGGGCGTATCTTGCGGGCTCATCTAGTGTCATCGAAGAAAGGGGATCGCCGCTACACCCAGCAGGTGCGGATGCTGTGGCGATCGGTGGCGTTCCTGGATCGCCGGATGCGCAGCCGTGTACTTGAGATGCTCCAGAATTGGCGCGACCTCGCCGCCGCAGCGCTGGCCAACGAGGACCTCGACGACGCGACCCGCCGAACGCTCAAGCACTTCGGCAACGACGTCGGTGCTGCGATTCAACGTGTTCACCGCGAAGGCCGCGAAGCGATGGCCTGGGGCGGTAATGAGTTCATCAGCTACCCGCTCAACGCGCGGATCGCGATTGAGGCCCTGGCGGTGGGAATCGACGAGCATCGCGCCGGCCGACTCGACAACGACGACTTGTACCGGCTCCTAGATGTCCTGCGCATAGATCCAGACACCGTTCCCACCGACACTGACGTTCCCGAGGACACACGCGAGCGCGTACGCGCCGCGGCGCGGTCAGGACAGGCGCTGGAAATCCCGCGCCTGCGCAACCAAGCAGACCGCTAATCAGGTCGTGCCGCGGCACAGCGGGCAGTGTCCGTGCCAGTAGCCGTGAGCGCAGGGGCGCGCCGACGCCGACGATGTGGCGTGCACGTTGATCGTCAAGTCGGCGGATCGGCGAGCGTTGTCAATGACCGCATACGCCACCGCATCGGCGGGAGTCTCGAAGTGCTGCGGCATCATGGCTCCTTATGCCAGTAACTTGGGCGCGCATTGCGCGCGTCGGATAGCAGGTGCACGCCACAGGCGTTGCCTGCTGTCATGGTCGTAACCGCCTCATATCGTCGTCGTACTGGGCGTAGCGATGGGCTTCATCGACCGTGGCGAATTCCTTGTACAGCCGGGCCCTTTCGCGGTTGATTGGGCATAGCGGCTCATCGGGATCCATGAAGTAGAGCTGCACCAGCTTTCCGGTATGGAGAGTCAAGTAGATGCCAGCGGTGCCATCGGCCCGCTCGCCGCCTGGCCCCTCGAACGTTCGCCATTGCAGGATCACTCATCCTCCTCGAAGATCGTGCGGTTTGTCACTGGCATTGTTACCCCTGCTCTGTTGCCTCCCCGTGATAAGGCTGTTCTTAGTCGTCGTCGGGTCTCGTCTCGAACACAGTGCGGTCCACAACTTCGGGTTGCTGTAATGCGTCCCACTCGTCGACTGTGTCTCCGATTGACGCTTTTACTTCTGCTTCCGCGATCGAGTCGGCCTCTACGATGTTGGTGCGCGAAACACGTTGCAGCTCAGCTACATCCACGGTGAACCTCACGTCTGCGTCTTCCTCTAATGTTGTTTTGGCGCTTCAGCGTGAGCGGGATCCGCTGGCGCGGCCTGCCATCACTGATCCTGGCCGCGCCAAAAGGTTATGCGTGCGAACAGTTCGCCGTTATCGACCCGGTGAAAACTGCCCGTCGGGTAGGTCAGCGTATGGGTGACGTGAACGCCGTAGCGATCCAGGATGGAGCGCACTGCCTGATCAACCAAGTGCTGGCTGTCGATCTTCGGGCCTCTATGGGATATGCCAGTCTCGTAGCCATCGACATCTAGCACTCGCAAGATGACGTTGTAGTTATCCGGTTTCATCGCCGCGCCGGATGCCGTTGCCGCGCTCGATGTCGACTGAGATTTCGGCGTCGATCACACCGTCGAGGTCGTCGCGGTCTGTCCCGCCGTGCTCGGCCCAGAGTTCCCACATTGTGTGGGCGTCCGAGAAGTCGACGTCGTCAGGGACCTCGATACCGCGTTTAACATAGACCGCAGTTTCCTCAACCACGATCGTCACTAACTTCATAACATCCTCATTTCCTCAGCGATCGCGCTGCTGTATTCGCGGTCTTACCTGGCCACGCCAGCGGACCGTCGACGGCTGCCACGATGCCGAACCATTCCGGTGTCGACACACCCAAACCGGCGGCCGCCGCGGTTCGTGTTACCACGGTGTGGCTTCCACAAGCGCTTTCACGAACAACCATTCACCGCGGGCGGCGTCTTCACGGGTCCTGAACGTCGGCTGCTCATCGAACGGGCGAGGGTCACAAGCGATCCGCCACTTGCCGTCGGCGTAGTTGCGCGACACGCAGCCGCACCCGCCGTTGGGCCACACGGTTTCTGCGACGTACCAGCCTCCGTGCCTCCACGCTTCGTATGTAAACGCTTGCGGCGGTTCGCCGGTCATGCGGTGCTTCGCCACGACAAGCGGACTTATGTACACGCCGCTGGGATGCTGATACCAGCCGCTGCGCGGCTCGCCCTTGTGTTCGACAGGAACCTGGCTCAGATCGATCTGGTAACCCACTTTTCACTCCCCCTTGCCACCATCACCTGCTAACGGTCAGCGCACACTCGACGTCCTAGCCGTCGACGATGGCTTCGTTCGCGATTGTTTCGATCGCGTCGGGAATCGACGAATGCGGAACACATTTAGCGATCGAATCGACCTCAGCATCGGTCAATGGCCTACGGGCCCAGCTCTCAAGCTGATCACGCGACAACGTGATTCCGTTGCGATCCATGCTGCCCCCCTTGGTGTTTCGCTCATTGCGGTGCAATGCACCCGCTGCTGCTCTACAGGCCTGCTATAACGTGCTCGAACTCCGCTTTGTCCGCAAGAACGAGCGTCTCTAACTCTCCCGGATCCAGCCACGGCAACTGTGGGCACGCGATCGAACGGCGCGCGATATCCCTCATCAGGACGCTGGCAGCCCATTCCTCACCACGCTCTGCGAGCAACTTTCTCACGTCGGCGACAGCATTGGGATCAACAAAACGAGACCGCGAGGCAGCCATCCGCCCCTCGGTGTGTAGCCGAGCCAGTAACTCAGCCGGCAATACGGTTCGCGCCATCGTGTCCCCCGTTTTTCTTACGAGCGGGTATGCCAGCCGTCGCTCATGCCGTTCTTGCGGCAGGGTTTCTCATACACACGGTCGCCGTCGCCGGTGTAGACGACGCCGAATTCAGGATCGTTACGTATCTCAACCTCGCCGGAAGCCGCTGCGATGGCCTGTTGGTAGTCGTCGACCTCAACATCGAATTCGCCCGAGCAGCACGGCACCACATGAGACACGAACATGCCTATACCCGGGCGGTGGCAGAAGCACTGGCATCCGCTAGGGGCGCATCCTCCTGTGGTCATGGCTTCACTGAACTGAAACAGGCGCTTGTTACCACAGCGCGTGGCCCGCAATGCCAGGCGGTGCGCCGATGCCATCAATCACAGCCTCCAAATCATCGCCGGACTCTGAAACATTCGAATGCACAAGCAATTACGGGCCACCTCCTAGCGCGATTGGACTACCGCTTGCCAGAATTCCAACGCGGCCTCGTCTTGATCGGTGACCGTCGGCAGTCCAGTCGGAAAAGCTCTGAGCAGATCCTGGGTGACCCACTCGATTGTTTCTGAGTCCCATTCGGCAAGACTGCCCAACGTCGAAAACGCGCTCGCGACTGCCAGTTGGGCGGCCGCAGGATCGATCATTCGAGCGACAGCATGGATCGTTGGCTCCGTCATGACACACCCCCCAGTTTGCCGGCGCGCCAGCCCGCGGCGCGGTCCACGACCTAGTGTGACCAGACAGCGGCGCCGCTTTATGGGAGCGACACGTCGCTACACCGACGTTCTTGCCCATCAGCCGCTGTCGGCCCCCAGCAGCGGCCTTCAGCGACGCTGGGGTGATCGGGCGCTAACGCTTACCTGCTTGCAACGGATGACCAAGAGCGGTCCGCCGGGTTGAAGAATGGCCGGTCACTGTCGAAGCGTGTGACGAGCGCCCAACCGCGGGCCGCATTGTCGGAATCTGTGGACACGACGCGGAAACCTATGCGGGCCGCTGCTTGCTCTATCACGTCATTGGTGATCGCTTTAGCGGTGAAGGTTTGCGCGATAACGGTGTTGGGGTCGTCGTCGTCCCAGTGCACTACCAGCTGGTGGCCGCTACGCTCGCGGTCTCGACAAACCGTCAGTATGTAATACATTCCCGGCCCCCGCATTTCCGGTTGTTCTCATGAAACTGACCCGACAGTGCTCGTGCCCGGCAGCGAACCCTGGTAGTCGGTCACTTCCAGATTGCCCGATATCAGCAGCGGAATCGTGGTAGAGACACGCGATCACGTTCGGAAATCGGCGGACAAATTCGGTCGGCTTCGGGCGCGGCATCTTCCCTTCCGCGCCGGCGACGGAACCGCTGACGGTGCGCTCAGTTCCCCGCCCAGCAGACCACGTCCGCAGCGTCTCGTCGCAGCTGATCCGGTCGGCTGGTCTAGCTTCCCACCATGGCTAGTTGGCGCCCACGGGCCGCCTCCACCAGGCGCCCGATTGCGTCGCTGATCAGACGTGGCCGTTCCAGCTCGAGCATGTGGCCGGCGCCGGGCACGCATAGCACTTCGGCGTGAGGGAGAGCTTGAGCGATCCGCACGGAGTGACACATCGGCGTGATGTGATCGGCGTCGCCGCAGGCGACAAGTGCGGGCAGCGCCGCCAACGCAGCCAGACCGGCTGTTTCATCGTGACAGCGAAATGCCGACAGTAGGGCGGTGATCGTGACTATCGACGTTTCGGTGATCATCCGGGCACATCGCTGATTAGCCAGCGCCGCTGGACAATTCGCGACTGGAATGCCGATCAGCGGAGCCACTGAGCGGCGCGCGACCCTCCACGCGTGGCCGGCGACTGTGGGCGCGCAGCTCGCGGCCAAGTGCAGCAAGGGGATGGCCGGGGTTCGTAACGCTCGCCCGATCCCACAGGTGTCTAGTCCGGCCGCCACGGTTGAAATCAGTCCGACCCCGCCGACGCGCTGCAGGGTCTGGGGGTAACGGGCGGCGAACGCGAGGATTGTCATGCCTCCCATGGAGTGCCCGACGAGCACGGTGCGTCCCCGCGGCGACGTGGTTTCGGTGACCACTGAGTTCAGGTCTCCGGCCAGGGTGGGCAGCGTGTAGGTGGCTGGGTTGGCCGCGGCTGACGCGCCGTGGCCGCGGTGGTCATAGAACACGAGTTTGACGTCATCGCCGAGGTCGCGCACGAGGTGGCGCTGTTGCGGCGCCCAGGCATTCATGTTGAGGCAGAACCCGTGTGAGAACACGATTTTGACGAGCGCATCGTCGTGACCGACTTCACGCACGGCGATCGCGGTGCCATCATTGGCGTGAACGATGCGCTGTTTGGCTGCGCCCATGTTTGTCTTCCCCCGGCAAGACTGGTCGCGGCCGCGGTCTACGGCCTGTGTTTTCGGTGGTGAAGCGCGCCGCGCTCCCGAGCGTTATGGCGGGGAACGATGTGTGCGCCGCGACTGGTCTCGGTGCGTCCTCCGCAAGTCGACTGGCGTCGTGTGTGCACTGGAACGATTCCCCCTCCCCTATTCCTGATAGTGACACTGCGAACACTCTGGAATGGGCCACCTGTGGGCGTGTCCCCTACTTTCTGGCCCGCCATATCGAGCTGGGCGCCCGCGATCGAGTGCTGCTACAAGCAATGCGGGCAAGCGGTGTCCGCTGGCGGCCGTGACCACCCGGCGTAGGTCAACAGAGCCCGTGGCAGGGAAATGCCGGCCCGGCGACACCGCAGAGGGGGATCAACGGTGTGACCGGGCCGGCAGCGTGTCATGAAACACGCTCTGCGCTGCGAAGGTCGCGGCCCAGGGGGGAGAGGGCCGTTCCTCGAGCGCTGCTGTCAGCGTAGTCCGGACCGCACCGATTGGTGGGGAGGTCCGCCGTGACGCACCGGAAATCCCGCAAACCCGCCCCAGCCGATCAGACCAGCGGGACTGCCGAGGAAGCGCCGATGACGACGTGTTGCCGCCAATGACGGCCAGCCTCCGGGCGGTACCCTGCTGAGAGAACCAACCAGGGGGGACACTGGGGTGGCTGGACAGGCTCGAATCTACCCAAACACAGGTCATTACGACCTCGACCTCGCCAACTCTGGGGAGGGCTGGTCCGGGACGTTCGCCGCCCTGGTGCGCGCTGCTGCCGACGATATCCTCGACGACGGCCCATTCGGGCCCGTTGAGGTGACGACCGGCAGCCACACGTTTACTGGTGTCTTGCTGCGCAGCGAGCCAAGCCGCCTGGTGATGGGGCCCCGGGATGGCGGCGCTTACCACTGGTTGATCCCTACCGACAGCATTCTGCGCTTGCGGGCATGACGACTGCGCGACGACCGGGCTCACCACTGCCCCCAACGGTCCTATTCTCTGTCCCTCGCCGTCAATCCGCCATCCTCACCGAGACCCGCGCCCGATAAGGAATTCTATGAGCACTCACACCACCACCGTTGTGCTGCAGTGCGAGCCCGCCAGCTCGGCAACACTCGTCACCGCCGTCCGCAACGGCGGCAGCAGTGTGGTCCTCGGGACGCCGGCCACCTGCACCACCGATGCGGACCGCGTTGCGCTCGCCCGCGAATATGGCTTCCCGACCCGCGCTCAGCGCGAATACGCGAAACAGTTGTCGTTGGACTTCTTCCCTCAGTCGAGCGGCGCCGCTTCTTCGCCTTGTTGGACAGTCACATTCGACATGGCCGACTATTTCGCCGCCCTCAACGAGCTCTGACAGCAACCGCCGTGACACGGGTCAGCGCAACCCAGGAGGACTATCGAAGATGAGGCACATTTCACCATCCACCACGATGTGTGAGCTCGCCGGGCAGCAGATCACACCGGAGCAATGGGGCGGCCAGGACTGCGCGCAGTTCTTCACCGTTGACGTCGCGGACGCTCACGGCGCGGCTGCCGTCTGGATCGCCGATCCGCTGCGCTACCACGCCGATTTCCTTGGCGCCCACACGTGGTCTGTCATCGCCGGCGCTGACGGCCGACTCGTCCCCCAGGCGGCCAAGCTCGCGGTCGAGCTCCTCGCTGAGCGTCTCGCGGCAGAGGCTGGGATCATCACTACCGTTGTTCATGCGGTCGGATTGGAGACCTCGCCGGCCGGGCCAGCGTTCGCCGTGATCGTCCACGCACCCTACACCGCCGGCGAGTCTTTCGATCAGTGGCTGCAGCGATGTGGCTGGCCGATCATGGCCACTGTCATCAATATCACCGACCCAGGCACCTACAACAGCCAATATCTGTACCGTGAAGTCGCCCAACGAGTTTCCGTGCACCAGCCGGGCTGAAGCGGCGGGCCCGGCGTCCCGCCAGTAGTTTTCAGCGCCATGAGCGCAACCGGCCACGGCACAACACAACTAAATGAGCGGTGGCAGCACAACACATGCCCGGGACAGCCGCGCACCGATCACGATAGACTGCTGCTATTCACTGGCGTCGTTGTTTGGCCGCCTGTGTTCAATCCGTTGTCAGAACCGAAACGTGTTTCTCCACTACCGATGTCACCTTCTAACGAGGCCACCGTGTTAACCACGTCTCAGGGTCACTGCCCGCCATGAGCAGCCTTATCGCAGCGCGAGATCTTCGCCGGCTGTTGCTGGGCATGTTGGGTGATACCGCAGCGGTGTCGTCGACGGCCGATCTTCGGCGCGCTTTATCAGATACGTTAGGTACCAACGTGGTTCATGAAGTTGTCTACCGCAACCTACAGATCCTGGAGAAGCGGGGCCAGGTGACCCGCCACGGTGCAGTAGGCCGACACTGCTACTGGCAATTGCGCGCCGGCCAGCCCCGTCGTGCGTCAATAGCGTGACGTCCTGTCGCGGTGGGTCACTATCGGCGCACGCTCGGTACTGGCGCGGACGACTGCGATCAGCAGCCGCGCGACCAATATCGGACGCCGGAGCTTTCGTAGAGCGCCTGGAGCTGGTTGTCGGACGGCAATTCGTCTGTCGCGTAGGCGAAGGTTGCGCTTTCGTCGTATAGCACTATCGATCTGCGGACGTCGAGATGTGCCCGATGAAGGTGGCGGTGTAGTCGATGTGCACACTGGTGTCGCCGTGCCTTATGTGCATGCGCCCCGGCGAGAAGCCGTCGTAGTCGAGTTGCCAGCCGTGCCCGCTGGCAACGCCGACTACTTGTTGGATCCCCGGCATATCCCCCCTTGGCGCGCCTCAGCGCACCGATATGGACATTAACGGCCGGCAGGCTGGGGTTCTGGCTTCGCCACGGCCCGGGTACCGATTCTTCGGAGGCCTCAGGTGGCCCGGCGTGTCCCGCACCTGGAGAACACACCTGTCTGGGCCGCGGGCCTGGGAATACCGGTCGCCGATGTGCCCGAAGTGGCCCATCTCGAGTGGACTGACCGCCCGGCATCAGCATTGCCAGCCGTCCTGGCTTTCCTGCCAAGCCGCTATTGCGCCAGTTCGCCGCGGATCGCATCGACGAGCCTCGCGCTGGCCGCGGTCAGGCTGTCGCCGTGTCCGAGCCCGCGGACGTGCTCAATGGCGCGGCTGAGCTCGGCGCACTGCTGTTGTAGTTGTTCAACCTGGGCATCGTGGATTTCGCGGACCTCTTGCAGCACAACGCTATCCACGAGCTGCAGTAGAGCAAGCGCTTCGTGGAGGACTGCGCTGTGCAGTCGCTGGCGTTGCCACCGGCCGGTCACACTGCTCAGCAATGCCCGCGCATCAAGGAGCTCTCGGCGAGACGCAATGCCGTCTCCTCTCGGGGGTGTGGTCATATTCGCAGGGGATCTTCGTATTCGGCGCGCACCGCGGCGATGGCTTCCTCGACGGTACGGCCTTGCCCGCTGGCTGCGAACAGGCCCTCCTCCCAGTAGCCAGTGTCGATGCGTGGATCCTGGTAGGCGCCTTCTACGACGTACTCGACTTGGATCTCACCGTTTTCCCAATGCCCGACCACTGTCCAGGTCTGCAGATCACCATTCATGAACTCCCCCTTCGGTTTATCGGCTGGCACGCTATGCGGCTTCGGCGTGCAAGATTTAGCCTCCCGTGTGCTGACCGGCCTGGGTCATTGCAGGTTCCCAAGGGCCGAACCAGTGTGTGTGATCTCTGCGCGGGCACGGCGCGCACTGTCGCATTGGCACGGTTCTGCGCTTCCGACTACTTCATCACGGCTCCACACCCCCCATTCATCCCCGTTCGAGGTTTCTTCGTGGTAGGCCACCATCAGATTCCCGAAGTGGTTGTAGCTCATGAAATGACCGGTGAGCGGGTCGGATCCGGATCGAGGCACGACGAGCACGCGTTCAAGTGGTTTCAGCATCACGGGTTCCTACAAGCCACGCGAAATGCGACTGTGGCCCGCGGGCATTCGGCGCCAGCCGGGGCCGCTGCGGCGGGCGCGACAGTCAGGTGCATCGTCACTTGGCAACGGGCTCACGCATATCGTGGGCGCCGTCGGCGAAAAACCATCCCTGATCGGAGCTGTGCGCCGACTCGCCGCGGTAATCCATCGGCGTGCCGGCGAAGCGCCAGCACGCCTCATGCCACACCGTGTTATCGACTCCGACTGCGTACTCATAGCAATCCAGACGCCCATATCCGTCGTAGCGCCCCTTGAGGATCGACCCATCTGGGGTGATCGCGACACCCAAGTTCATCCACGCGTTGACCTTGTTAGTGGCCTGAATCGACAACAGCGGATGTCCACAACCAGTGCAGTCAGCGCTAAAGAATCCCATCTCCCCCTCACTTCCTGGAATTTGCAACCGAACTCAGATCACGTCGACCACGGTTGGCTCGATACATTCGCCTTGCGGCGTGAAGCCCACCGCAGTTGAGTCCCGCATAGTGGTGTAGCGCGGTTGCTGGGTTCGTCATCGTGTCGGTGATGGACGTAAAGCGGCCACCG
>NZ_LQPE01000098.1 GCF_002101735.1 Mycobacterium kyorinense
ACACCACCCGCTCCACCAGCCCTGCGGGCCGCTTCACGCCGTCACCTCACCGTGGGTATTTTCCGGTCAGCGTGCGCAGACCCGGCTTTTCGCACGGCGTGTCGTCCGGCGACGCGCACCCTCGCGACCAGAATAATTTGCACTGCTATGCATAGTCATGCAAAACTGGGCGGCATGACGATGCGGGTAGCGGTGGCCGGTGCCAGCGGCTACGCCGGCGGCGAAATCTTGCGATTGCTGCTCGGCCACCCGGCATATGCCGACGGCCGGCTCACGATCGGCGCGCTGACCGCGGCGGCCAGCGCCGGCAGCCCACTGGGCGAACACCATCCGCACCTGACGCCGCTGGCTCAGCGGGTTCTCGAGCCGACCGAACCCGAGGTGCTGGGCGGCCACGACGTGGTGTTCCTTGCGCTGCCGCACGGCCATTCGGCGGCGCTGGCCGAACAGCTCGACGCCGACACGCTCCTCGTCGACTGCGGCGCGGACTTCCGGCTCACCGACGCCGACGCGTGGGAGCGGTTCTACGGCTCGGCGCACGCCGGCAGCTGGCCGTACGGCCTGCCGGAACTGCCGGGAGCACGTGAGCGTCTCAAAGACGCGCGCCGGATCGCGGTGCCGGGCTGCTATCCGACGGCGGCGCTGCTGGCCCTGCTTCCCGCGGTCGCCGAGGATCTCGTCGACCCCGCCGTCACGGTGGTCGCGGTCAGCGGCACGTCCGGCGCGGGGCGGGCAGTCAAGGCCGACCTGCTCGGCTCGGAGGTCATCGGCTCGGCGCGGGCCTACAACATCGGCGGCGCGCACCGGCACACTCCGGAGATCGTGCAGGGGCTGAAGACGGTCACCGACCGCGACGTCACGGTGTCGTTCACGCCGGTGCTTATTCCGACCTCACGGGGCATCCTGGCCACCTGTACCGCACGCACCGCGGCCCCGGTATCGCAGCTGCGCGCTGCCTACGAAAAGGCTTACCAGGCAGAGCCTTTCATTCACCTGCTGCCGGACGGTCAGCTGCCCCGCACCGGGGCGGTGATCGGCAGCAACGCCGCCCATATCGCGGTGGCGGTGGACCAGGACGCGGCAACGCTCGTTGCGATCGCCGCGATCGACAACCTGGTCAAGGGGACCGGCGGCGCCGCCGTGCAGTCGATGAACCTGGCGCTGGGCTGGCCGGAGACCGAGGGCCTTTCGGTGGTCGGGGTGGCGCCGTGACTGCAGCCGACGCAGCACGGCTGGTGCGCACGCAGGGGGTCACGGCGCCGGAGGGATTTCGGGCCGCCGGCATCGCCGCGGGCATCAAGACAAGCGGCGCACCGGATTTGGCGTTGGTGTTCAACGAGGGCCCGGACTACGCGGCGGCCGGAGTGTTCACCCGCAACCAGGTGAAGGCCGCGCCGGTGCTGTGGAGTCAGCAGGTGCTGACCACCGGGCGGCTGCGTGCGGTGATACTCAACTCCGGCGGCGCCAACGCCTGCACGGGGCCCGCCGGTTTCCAGGACACCCACGCCACCGCGGAGGCCGTCGCCGCCGCCCTGTCGGATTGGGGCACCGAAACCGGCGCGATCGAGGTCGCTGTCTGCTCCACCGGGCTGATCGGCGATCGGCTGCCGATGGACAAGGTGCTCGCCGGAGTCGGCGAAATCGTGCACGAAATGGCCGGCGGGCTGACCGGGGGAGAGGACGCGGCGCGCGCCATCATGACCACCGACACGGTGCCCAAACAGGTTGCGCTGCACCACCCCGGCAACTGGACGATCGGCGGGATGGCCAAGGGCGCCGGCATGTTGGCGCCGTCGCTGGCCACCATGTTGTGCGTGCTGACCACCGACATCGTCGCTGACGCCGGCGCGCTCGACATCGCGCTGCGCCGCGCCAGCGCCGCAACCTTCGAGCGCCTCGACATCGACGGCAGCTGCTCCACCAACGACACCGTGCTGCTGCTGGCATCCGGCGCCAGCGAAATCGCGCCCAGCCAAGCAGAACTCGACGACGCGGTGCTGCGGGTGTGCGACGACCTGTGCGCCCAGCTGCAGGCCGACGCCGAAGGCGTGACCAAACGCATCACGGTGACAGTGACCGGCGCCCCGAGCGACGACGACGCGCTGGTTGCGGCCCGGCTGATCGCCCGCGACAGCCTGGTCAAGACGGCGTTGTTCGGGTCCGACCCGAACTGGGGCCGGGTGCTTGCCGCGGTGGGCATGGCGCCGTTTCGGCTCGATCCTGACCGGATCACGGTGTCGTTCAACGGTTCTGCGGTCTTCAGCGGCGGCACCGGCGCGCCGGGCGCACGCGAGGTGGATCTGTCCGGTGCCGACATCGACGTCGTCGTCGACCTAGAACTCGGCCAGGGCCGGGCCGCCATCCGCACCACCGACCTGTCGCACGGCTACGTCGAAGAGAATTCGGCCTACAGCTCATGACGACCAGCGAACTACCCACCCAGGTCAAAGCGCAGGTCCTGGCCGAAGCCCTGCCCTGGCGCAAGCAACTGCACGGCAAGATCGTCGTAATCAAATACGGCGGCAACGCGATGACCGACGACACGCTCAAGCACGCGTTCGCCGCCGATATGGCGTTTCTGCGCAACTGCGGCATCCACCCGGTCGTCGTGCACGGCGGCGGGCCGCAGATCAGCGCCATGCTGCAACGCCTCGGCATCCCCGGCGACTTCAAGGGCGGATTCCGGGTCACCACACCGGAAGTGCTCGAGGTGGCACGGATGGTGCTGTTCGGTCAGGTGGGCCGCGAACTGGTGAACCTGATCAATGCGCACGGCCCGTACGCGGTCGGAATCACCGGCGAGGACGCGCAGCTGTTCACCGCGGTACGGCGCAGCGTTACGGTCGACGGCGTGGCCACCGATATCGGGCTGGTGGGCAACGTCGACCACGTCAACACCGCCGCGGTGCGGGATCTGATTGCCGCGCGGCGTATTCCGGTCGTTTCGACGCTGGCGCCGGATGCCGACGGCGTGGTCCACAACATCAATGCCGACACCGCCGCGGCGGCGCTGGCCGAAGCACTGGGAGCCGAAAAGCTGTTGATGCTCACCGACGTCGAAGGGCTGTATACCCGTTGGCCCGACCGTGATTCGCTGGTCAGCGAAATCGACACGGCCACCTTGGCGCAACTGCTGCCCACCCTGGAGACCGGGATGATCCCCAAGGTCGAAGCTTGCCTGCGTGCAGTCGGCGGCGGGGTGCCCAGCGCGCACGTGATCGACGGCCGGGTCGAACACTGCGTGCTGGTCGAACTGTTCACCGACGAAGGCACCGGCACCAAGGTGGTGAGCGAGTGAGCAGCACACAGGACATGCAGCAGCGGTGGTCTGCGGTGATGATGAACAACTACGGGGTGCCGCCGGTGGCGCTGGCCAGCGGCGACGGCGCCGTGGTCACCGACGTGGACGGCAACTCGTACCTGGACCTGCTCGGCGGCATTGCGGTCAACGTCCTGGGGCACCGTCACCCGGCCGTCATCGAGGCCGTCACCCGGCAGATGTCGACGCTGGGCCACACCTCGAACCTGTACGTCAACGAACCTGCCGTGGCGCTGGCCGAGGCGCTGGTTGGCCTGTTGGGCGCCGACGCTCGAGTGTTCTTCTGCAATTCGGGCACCGAGGCCAACGAGTTGGCGTTCAAGTTGTCGCGGCTCACCGGGCGCACGAAACTGGTTGCCGCACAAGAGGCATTCCACGGCCGAACGATGGGCTCGCTGGCGTTGACCGGACAACCGGCCAAGCAGGCGCCGTTTGCGCCTTTGCCCGGCGACGTCACCCATGTCCCGTACGGCGACGCCGACGCGCTGGCCTCCGCGGTCTCCGACGACACCGCCGCCGTCTTCCTGGAGCCGATCATGGGGGAGTGCGGGGTCGTCGTCCCGCCCGACGGGTATCTGGTTGCGGCACGCGAGATCACCTCCCGGCACGGCGCGCTGCTGGTGCTCGACGAGGTGCAGACTGCGATGGGCCGCACCGGCTCGTTCTTCGCTCACCAGCACGACGGCATCACGCCCGACGTGGTAACGCTGGCCAAGGGGCTCGGCGGCGGGCTGCCGATCGGGGCATGTCTGGCCACCGGCCCGGCCGCAGAGTTGCTCACCCCCGGGCTGCACGGCAGCACCTTCGGCGGCAACCCCATCTGCGCGGCGGCGGCGCTGGCGGTGTTGCACACGCTGGCCGCCGACGATTTGGTGCGCCGCGCCGAGGTATTGGGAAAGTCGTTGCGGC
Organism: Mycobacterium kyorinense; assembly: GCF_002101735.1. Lineage (GTDB taxonomy): Bacteria > Actinomycetota > Actinomycetes > Mycobacteriales > Mycobacteriaceae > Mycobacterium > Mycobacterium kyorinense. Next base: position 4,229 of record NZ_LQPE01000098.1, read on the forward strand.
AGGGGATCGAAGCGCTCGACCATCCGCTGGTCGACCACGTGCGCGGCCGCGGCCTGCTGTGCGGCGTGGTGCTTTCCGCGCCGCGGGCCAAGGACGTCGAAACCGCTGCCCGCGCCGCCGGTTTCCTGGTCAACGCCGCCGCATCCAACGTGGTCCGGCTGGCGCCGCCGCTGATCGTCACCGAGCACCAGATCGACACGTTCATCACCGCGCTGCCCGGCATCCTCGACACCGCCGGAGGCACACTATGACCCGGCATTTCCTGCGCGACGACGACCTCTCGCCGCAAGAGCAGGCCGAAGTGCTCGACCTGGCCGCCGAGCTCAAGAAGGACCCGTACAGCCGCCGACCGCTCGACGGGCCCCGCGGCGTCGCGGTGATCTTCGACAAGAACTCCACCCGCACCCGGTTCTCCTTCGAGATGGGCATCGCGCAGCTCGGCGGGCACGCCGTCGTCGTCGACAGTCGCAGCACTCAGCTGGGCCGCGACGAGACGTTGCAGGACACCGCAAAAGTGTTGTCCCGCTTCGTCGATGCGATCGTGTGGCGAACCTTCGGCCAGGACCGGCTCGACGCCATGGCGTCGACGGCGACAGTGCCGGTCGTCAACGCGCTCTCCGACGAGTTCCACCCGTGCCAGGTTCTGGCCGATCTGCAGACGATCGCCGAGCGCAAGGGCACACTAGCGGGCTTGAAGCTCAGCTATTTCGGTGACGGCGCCAACAACATGTCCCATTCGCTGTTACTCGGCGGAGTCACCGCCGGCATGCACGTCACAATCGCCGCTCCGGAGGGCTTCACGCCCGACAAGACGGTGCTGGCCGCCGCCGAAGACCGGGCCGCCGCCACCGGCGGGTCGGTGACGGTGACCAGCGAGCCGCACGCGGCCGCGACGAATGCCGACGTGCTGGTCACCGACACCTGGACGTCGATGGGCCAGGAGGACGACGGGCTGGACCGGGTGGCGCCGTTCCGTCCGTTCCAGGTCAACGCCGGCCTGCTGGCCCTGGCCGACCCGGAAGCCGTTGTGCTGCATTGCCTTCCGGCTCACCGCGGGCACGAGATCACCGACGAGGTGATGGACGGTCCGCACAGCGCGGTGTGGGACGAGGCCGAGAACCGGCTGCATGCGCAGAAGGCGCTGTTGGTGTGGCTGCTGGAGCGGTCGCGATGACGCGTTCGAAGACCACACCCGACATCACCCGCGCCGGCCGGCAGGCCCGCATTGTCGCGATCCTGTCGTCGGAGTCGGTGCGCAGCCAAGGCGAATTGGCTGCCCTGCTGGCCGCCGAAGGCATCGAGGTCACCCAGGCCACGCTGTCACGGGACCTCGAAGAGCTCGGCGCGGTCAAGCTGCGCGGCGCCGACGGCGGGGCCGGGGTGTACGTCGTGCCCGAGGATGGCAGCCCGGTGCGCGGCGTATCCGGTGGCACCGGGCGGCTCTCGCGGCTGCTGAGCGAGCTGCTGGTGTCCACCGACGCCAGCGGAAACCTCGCCGTGCTGCGCACCCCGCCGGGCGCCGCCGACTACCTGGCCAGCGCCATCGACCGGGCGGCGCTGCCCTACGTCGTCGGCACCATCGCCGGTGACGACACCATCTTTGTGGCGGCTCGCGAGCCGATGACCGGTGCCGAGCTGGCAGCAACTTTCGCAAACCTCAAGTGACATAAGGAGATCAGTTCATGTCCGAGCGCGTCATTCTGGCGTATTCCGGCGGTTTGGACACCTCCGTGGCGATCAGCTGGATCGGCAAGGAGACCGGTCGGGAGGTCGTCGCGGTCGCGATCGACCTGGGCCAGGGCGGCGAGGACATGGAGGTGGTGCGTCAGCGTGCGCTGGATTGCGGCGCGGTCGAGGCGGTCGTCGTCGACGCGCGCGACGAGTTCGCCGAGGGCTATTGCCTGCCCACCATCCAGTCCAACGCGCTCTACATGGACCGCTACCCGCTGGTGTCGGCGATCAGCCGGCCGCTGATCGTCAAGCACCTGGTGGCCGCGGCCCGCGAACACGGCGGCAGCATCGTCGCGCACGGCTGCACTGGCAAGGGCAACGACCAGGTCCGCTTCGAGGTCGGATTCGCCTCCCTGGCACCGGATCTGGAAGTGCTGGCGCCGGTGCGCGACTATGCCTGGACGCGGGAGAAGGCCATCGCGTTCGCCGAGGAGAACGCCATCCCGATCAACGTGACCAAGCGGTCGCCGTTCTCCATCGACCAGAACGTGTGGGGCCGCGCGGTGGAAACCGGGTTCCTGGAGCACCTGTGGAATGCGCCCACCAAGGACGTCTACGCCTACACCGAAGATCCGACCGTCAACTGGAACACCCCCGACGAGGTGATCGTCGGTTTCGACAAGGGCGTGCCGGTGTCCATCGACGGCAAACCGGTCTCGGTGCTGCAAGCCATCGAGGAGCTCAACGCCCGCGCCGGCGCGCAGGGGGTCGGGCGGCTGGACGTCGTCGAGGACCGTCTGGTGGGCATCAAGAGCCGCGAAATCTACGAAGCCCCGGGCGCGATGGTGCTCATCACCGCGCACACCGAGCTCGAGCACGTGACTCTGGAGCGTGAGCTCGGCCGGTTCAAGCGGTTGACCGACCAGCGCTGGGCCGAACTCGTGTACGACGGGTTGTGGTACTCGCCGCTGAAGACGGCGTTGGAGAGCTTTGTCGCCACCACGCAAGAGCATGTGACCGGCGAGATCCGAATGGTGTTGCACGGCGGGCATATTGCGGTCAATGGGCGGCGCAGCCCCGAGTCGCTGTACGACTTCAACCTGGCCACCTACGACGAGGGCGACAGCTTCGACCAGTCGAAGGCGAAGGGATTCGTCTACGTGCACGGCCTGTCGTCGAAGATCGCGGCGCGCAGGGATTTGGACGCCGAGCAGCGGTGAGTACCAACCAGGGATCGCTGTGGGGTGGCCGGTTCGCCGACGGCCCGTCCGATGCGCTGGTCGCGCTGAGTCGATCCACCCACTTCGACTGGGTGCTGGCGCCGTACGACATCACCGCGTCTAAAGCGCACACCCAGGTGTTGTTCCGGGCCGGGCTGTTGACCGCCGAGCAGCGCGACGGCCTGCTGGCCGGGTTGGACAGCCTCGCCCACGATGTGGCCGACGGCAGCTTCGGTCCGCTGCCCACCGACGAGGACGTGCATGCCGCGCTGGAGCGCGGCCTGATTGACCGGGTCGGGCCCGACTTGGGCGGCCGGCTGCGGGCCGGCCGGTCGCGAAATGACCAGGTGGCCACGCTGTTTCGAATGTGGCTGCGCGACGCGTCGCGCCGGGTGGCCGCCGGGGTGCTCGACGTCGTTGCTGCGCTGGCCGTGCAGGCCGCCGCGCACCCCGACGCGATCATGCCCGGCAAGACGCACCTGCAGTCCGCGCAGCCGATCCTGTTGGCCCACCACCTGCTGGCCCACGCCCACCCGCTACTGCGCGACGTGGACCGAATCGTCGACCTTGACAAGCGGACCGCGGTGTCCCCGTACGGTTCCGGGGCGCTGGCCGGGTCGTCGCTGGGGCTCGATCCGGACTCGATCGCGCATGAGCTGGGCTTCGCGGCAGCGGCCGACAATTCCGTCGATGCCACGGCCGCAAGGGATTTCGCGGCCGAAGCGGCGTTCGTGTTCGCGATGATCGCGGTGGACCTGTCGCGCCTGGCCGAGGACATCATCATCTGGAGCTCGACCGAATTCGGCTACGTCACGCTGCACGACTCGTGGTCGACCGGCAGTTCGATCATGCCGCAGAAGAAAAATCCCGACATCGCGGAGCTGGCCCGCGGCAAGTCTGGTCGGTTGATCGGCAACCTGGCGGGGCTGCTGGCGACGCTGAAGGCGCAGCCGCTGGCCTACAACCGCGACCTGCAGGAGGACAAGGAGCCGGTGTTCGACTCGGTGGCGCAGCTGGAGCTGCTGCTGCCGGCGATGGCCGGATTGGTGGGTAGCTTGACCTTCAACACCGAGCGGATGGCCGCGCTGGCTCCGGCCGGCTACACGCTGGCCACCGATATCGCTGAATGGCTTGTGCGACAGGGTGTTCCGTTCCGCATCGCGCATGAGGCGGCTGGCGCGGCGGTGCGGGCCGCCGAGCAGCGCGGAGTCGGGCTGGAGGAGCTCACCGACGAGGAGCTGGCCGCGATCAGCCCGCAGCTGACGCCGCAAGTCCGCGAGGTGCTGACCACCGAGGGGTCGGTGTCGTCGCGCGACGCTCGCGGCGGTACCGCGCCGATCCAGGTCGCCAAGCAGCTGGACAGCGTTCGCGGCGCGGTTGAGGAGCTGCGGCAGCGGTTGCGGCGCTAGCCCTCCAGTAGCTCCGATAGCTCCAGCCAACGGTTTTCCATCGCGGCGACTTCACTTTCGAGGCCACGCAGTTCCTGGGTGAGCCGGCTCAAACCGACGTGGTCCGTCTGGTCGTGTGAGGCAAGCTCGACGTGTTTGGCCTCGATTTGTTCGGCCAGTCGCGCCAACCGGCGTTCGACCGCAGCCGTTTCCTTCTGCGCGGCGCGCAGTTCGGCACCCGACGTCGACTTGCGAGCGCCGGGTGCGGGTTCTTTGGCCGCCAAAGCCGCCGAGAGCCGCAGGTATTCGTCGACACCGCCGGGCAGGTGCCGCAGCCGGCCGTCCAGAATCGCGTACTGCTGGTCGGTGACCCGCTCGAGCAGATACCGGTCGTGCGAGACGACGATCAATGTGCCGGGCCAGGAGTCCAGCAGGTCCTCGGTCGCCGCCAACATGTCGGTGTCCACGTCGTTGGTGGGTTCGTCGAGCAGCAGCACATTGGGCTCGGCCAGCAGCGTCAGCATCAACTGCAACCGGCGGCGCTGGCCGCCGGAAAGTTCACCGACCCGCGACGACAAGTGCGCACGGGCAAATCCCAGCCGCTCCAACAGCTGTGCGGGCGTGACGTCGCGACCGTCGACCTGATAGCCGCTGCGTAACCGTCCCAGCACGTCGGCCACTCGGTCGCCGGACAAGGACCCAAGTTCGTCGCCCCGCTGGTCGAGCATGGCCAGCCGAACAGTCTTGCCGCGTTTGACTTTTCCGGTGTCCGGCGACACCGTGCCGGCAATCAGCCCCAGCAGCGTGGACTTGCCCGCGCCGTTGGCTCCCACGATGCCGCTGCGCTCCCCGGGCCCGATCCGCCACTCGACATCACGCAACACCGGCTGGCCGCCGAACGACACCGAGACGTCCAATAGGTCGATCACGTCCTTGCCCAGCCGGGCGGTCGCCAGCTTCGCCAACTCCACGGTGTTGCGCAGCGGCGGCACGTCGGCGATCAATTGGTTGGCCGCGTCGATCCGGAACTTCGGTTTCGACGTGCGCGCCGGCGCTCCACGGCGCAGCCAGGCCAACTCCTTGCGCATCAGATTCTGTCGCTTGGCCTCGGCGACGGCGGCGCGCCGGTCCCGCTCGACACGCTGCAGCACGTAGGCGGCGTAGCCGCCCTCGAACGGCTCCACGGTGCCGTCGTGCACCTCCCACGTCGTGGTGGCCACCTCGTCGAGAAACCAGCGGTCGTGGGTCACCAGCAGCAGCCCACCGGTGTTGCGAGCCCACCGCTGGCCCAGGTGGCCGGCCAGCCAGGTGATTCCTTCGATGTCGAGGTGGTTGGTGGGCTCGTCCAGCGCGATCACGTCCCACTCGCCGACCAGCAGCGCGGCCAGCTGCACCCGTCGTCGCTGCCCGCCGGAGAGCGTCGCAACCGTTGCGTCCCAGTCGATGTCGGACACCAGCCCACCGACCACGTCGCGGATGCGAGCATCGCCGGCCCATTCATGAGCGGGCCGATCGCCGACCAGCGTCGCCCCGACGGTACGGCCCGGGTCCAGAGTGTCGGCCTGACTCAGCGCCCCCACCCGCAGCCCACTGCGGCGGGTGACCCGTCCGGAATCCGGACGCACCGAGCCGGTGAGCAGACCCAGCAGGCTGGATTTGCCGTCGCCGTTTCGTCCCACGATGCCGATCCGGTCGCCGTCGCTCACCCCGACGGTCAGCGACTCGAAGACGACCTGGGTGGGGTATTCGAGGTGCACGGCCTCGGCTCCGAGCAGGTGCGCCACCGGGCCGAGACTAGACGGTATGGGGGCTGGGGCCTCACTCACATGTGAACGTGGGTTGCGGTCGGGAATTGGGTCCTGGCCGTAGAGCCACAGATGTGGGAGGCCCCAGTGAAGGTTCAGCGTACGAGCGTCGGGTTGGATGTGCACGCACGATCGGTGGTTGCGTGTGGGCTCGATGGGGATACCGGGAAGGTGTTCGAGCGCCGGTTGATCCCCGACCGGGACGAGATCTTGGATTGGGTTCGCTCGCTGCCGGGTCCGGTGGCAGTGACCTATGAGGCGGGGCCGACGGGATTCTGGTTGGCTCGATTCTTGCTGGCGGCGGGGGTCGTTTGTGTTGTGGCGGCGCCGTCGAAGCTAATCCGTCCAGCCGGAGACCGGGTCAAAACCGATGCCCGCGATGCCGCGCATCTGGCGCGGTTGTTGCATCTGGGCCAGGTTGTGGCGGTGGCGATCCCGACGGTCGAACAGGAGGCCGCGCGGGATCTGGTGCGGGCCCGTGAGGATGTCCGTGGGGATTTGATGACGGCTCGGCACCGGCTGTCGAAACTGCTGTTGCGCCAGGGAATCGTGTACTGCGGTGGGCGAGCCTGGATACGCGAACATGAGCGGTGGCTGCGTCGGCAGCGCTTCGACAACGCCGCCCTGCAGCTGGCCTACGACACCGCTTTCGACACCATGCTGGCCACCGTCGACCGCCGAGAGCGCCTTGATGCGGCGATCGCCGAGATGGCCACTGATTCGCAATTCACTCCGGTGGTGACACGGCTGGGATGTCTGCGCGGGGTGTCCACGCTGACCGCGTTCGGGCTTGCCGTCGAGATCGGCGACTGGTCTCGGCTGACCGGCCGCAGCATCGGCGCTTACCTCGGGCTGGTGCCCAGCGAGTACTCCTCGGGGGCGACGCGAACCCAGGGCGGAGTTACCAAAACTGGCAATGGTCACGCCCGCCGGCTGCTGGTCGAAGCCGCCTGGCACCACCGAGCCCCTTATCGGCCCGGCGCTGAGATGCGGCGGCGCTGGGATGCCGCATCCCCAGCCGCCCGAGCCCGCGGCCAGGCCGGTAACCGGCGCCTACATGAACGCTGGATGCATTTTGACCAGCGCAAGAAACGCTCCGTGGTCGCCAACGCCGCAATCGCACGTGAGCTGGCCGGATGGTGCTGGTCGCTGGCCGTCCTCGACGACTGAGCACTCTACAAACGCCCAGATGAGTCACCGGGTGTCGGCAAGCGTCTTGGAGTGACCCGCGATGCCGCTATGAGTAATCGCGTTGTCGCACAACCGATCACGCTCGATTTCTAGACAAGCGGACCGCTCCGACTCGAAAGTCCCGTCCTGCGGTAGCCAACCCGCGTATATCAGACTGACACGCGTCGATACGACACGCTCGACACCCACAAATGGCCTATCTGGTCAAACGAAGCGGCGGCCACAACAACGGGTTGCGGCCGCCGCTTCCCCCTGCCCACTTGACAAGACGCCTCCCATATCAGCGGCGATCGGAAGCGCGGCGAAGCCGGGCGAAGCGGGTCGACGCGCAACGGAACGTAGTGCCTCGCGATGTGCCAGAATATGCAGGTCAATCAGGGGAGCAGCGGTGGACCTACATCTTTCAGCGGTCACGCGACCGGTCGAGCGTCTCATGGCGACGGCGCAGAACGGCCTCGAAGTCCTGCGACTCGGCGGCCTGGAGACCGGGACGGTTCCGTCGCCGTTCCAGGTTGTCGAAAGCGTTCCGATGTACAAGCTTCGGCGGTACTTCCCGCCCGACAACCGGCCCGGGCAACCGCCCGCTGGCCCGCCGGTGTTGCTGGTGCACCCGATGATGATGTCGGCGAACATGTGGGACGTCACCCGGGCCGAGGGCGCCGTCGGCATCCTGCACGCCGCCGGGCTGGACCCCTGGGTGATCGACTTCGGCTCACCGGACAAGGTCGAGGGCGGCATGCGCCGCAACCTGGCCGACCACATCGTCGCGTTGAGCGAGGCCATCGACACCACGGTCGAGTGCGCCGGCCAGGACGTGCACCTGGTTGGCTATTCACAGGGCGGGATGTTCTGCTACCAGGCGGCGGGATATCGGCGTTCCAAGAACATCGCCAGCATCGTGGCGTTCGGGTCCCCGGTGGACACCCTGGCCGCGCTGCCGATGGGAGTTCCGCCCAACCTTGCCCAGGTAACCGCCAACTTCATGGCCGATCACGTGTTCAACCGGTTGGACATTCCAAGTTGGTTGGCGCGCATGGGTTTCCAGATGATGGACCCGCTCAAGACGGCCAAGGCGCGGCTGGACTTCGTGCGCCAGCTGCACGACCGTGAGGCGTTGCTGCCCCGGGAAGCGCAGCGCAGGTTCTTGGAGTCCGAAGGCTGGATCGCCTGGTCTGGTCCCGCGGTCTCGGAATTGCTCAAGCAGTTCATCGCCCACAACCGGATGATGACCGGTGGTTTCGCGATCAACGGGCAACTGGTCACGTTGACCGACATCACCTGCCCGGTACTGGCTTTCGTCGGAGAGGTCGACGATATCGGCCAGCCGCCCGCGGTGCGCGGGATCCGGCGCGCCGCCCCCAACGCCGACGTCTACGAGTACACGCTGCGGGCAGGCCATTTCGGCTTGGTCGTCGGTTCCAAAGCGGCACAGCAGTCTTGGCCGACCGTCGCGCAATGGGTGCAGTGGATCTCGGGGCACGGCAGCAAGCCGGACGGCATCGTGCCGATGGCCGACCAGCCGGTCGAACGCACCGACAGCGGTGTCGCACTCAGTTCGCGGGTGGTGCACGGCATCGGTGAGGCGTCCGAAGTGGCGCTGGCAGTCGCCCGCGGCGCGGCCGACGCGGTCGTGGCGGCCAACAAGTCTGTGCGGACGCTGGCGGTCGAGACGGTCCGGACCCTGCCCCGGTTGGCAAGGCTGGGCCAGGTCAACGACCACACCCGGATCTCGCTCGGCCGGATCATCGGCGAGCAGGCCCACGACGCGCCGCAGGGCGAATTCCTGCTCTTCGACGGGCGGGTGCACACCTATGAGGCCGTCAACCGGCGCATCGACAACGTCGTTCGCGGCCTGATCCAAGTCGGCATCCGGCAGGGTGAACACGTCGGCGTGCTGATGGAGACGCGTCCCAGCGCGCTGGTCGCCATTGCCGCGCTGTCCCGACTGGGCGCGGTCGCGGTGCTGATGCGACCCGACGCCGATCTGGCCGCGGCGGTCCGCATCGGCGGCGTCAGGGAGATCATCACCGACCCCACCAACCTCGAGACCGCACGCCAATTGCCCGGCCAGGTCCTGGTTCTCGGCGGTGGCGAGACCCGCGATCTGCATCTGCCCGACGACGCGGGCGTCATCGACATGGAGAAGATCGACCCAGACGCGGTCGAGCTGCCGGGCTGGTACCGGCCCAACCCAGGGCTCGCGCGGGACCTGGCTTTCGTCGCGTTCAGCACGGTCGGCGGCGAATTGGTCGCCAAGCAGATCACCAACTACCGCTGGGCGTTGTCGGCGTTCGGAACCGCCTCGACTGCCGCGCTCGGCCGCAGCGACACGGTGTACTGCCTGACGCCGCTGCATCACGAATCGGGCCTGCTGGTGAGCCTGGGCGGGGCGGTGGTGGGCGGCGCCCGCATCGCGCTGTCACGTGGGCTGCGCCCGGACCGGTTCGTCGCCGAGGTGCATCAGTACGGCGTCACCGTGGTGTCCTACACCTGGGCGATGCTGCGCGACGTCATCGACGACCCGGCTTTCGTGCTGCATGGCAATCACCCGGTGCGGCTGTTCATCGGATCCGGTATGCCGACGGGATTGTGGCAGCGCATCGTCGACGTGTTCGCGCCCGCACATGTCGTCGAGTTCTTCGCCACCACCGACGGGCAGGCGGTGCTGGCCAATGTGTCCGGCGCCAAGATCGGCAGCAAGGGCCGGCCGCTGCCGGGCGCCAGCCGCGTCGAACTGGGCGCCTACGACGCCGAACACGATCTGATCCTCGAGAACGACCAGGGTTTCGTACAGATCGCCGAGGCGGGCGAGCCGGGAGTGCTGCTGGCCCAACCGCGCGGTCCGATCGATCCCACTGCGTCGGTGAAGCGCGGCGTCTTCGCACCCGCCGACACGTGGATCTCCACCGAATACCTGTTCCGCCGCGACGCCGACGGCGACTACTGGCTGCTGGGCCGCCGCGGCTCGGTGATTCGCACCGCGCGCGGCATGGTCTACTGCGAGCCGATCACCGATGCGCTCGGCCTGATCACCGGTGTCGACCTCGCGGTGACCTACGGCGTGTCGGTGCACGGACAGCACGTCGCCGTATCGGCCGTGACACTGCGGCCGGGCGCCACCATCACAGCGGCGGATCTCACGGAGGCGGTGGCGGGCATGCCTTTCGGGCTGGGGCCCGACATCGTGCACGTCGTCCCCGAGATGACGCTCAGCGCCACCTACCGCCCCGCTGTCAGCGCATTGCGCGCGGCCGGTATCCCGAAGCCGGGGCGGCATGCCTGGTATTTCGACGCTTCCAGCAACCAGTTCCGGCGCCTGACCTCGTCGGTGCGGGCCGAACTCGCCGGCAGCCACGCATGATTGACGACGCCCTGCTGAGCATCCTGGTGTGCCCTGCTGACCGCGGTCCGCTGCTGCTGATTGACGACACGCTCTACAACCCGCGGCTGCGGCGCGCCTACCGGATCGAGGACGACATCCCCGTGCTGCTGGTCGACGAGGCTCGCGACGTCGACGACGACGAGCACGGCCGGCTCATGGCGCGGGCAAACCCGGCAGATCCCCGGTGAGATAGCGCTGCAGGTTGGGGCCGATGGTTTCGGCAATTTGTTGCGCCGGAAGCGATTTGAACGGCTCCAGCTCCAGGATGTAGCGTGCCATCACCACGCCCACCAGCTGCGAGGCGACGAACTGGATGCGGATGATTCCGCTTCCCGGTGGATTGTCGACGCGGGAACCCACCTCGACCGCGATCACCTCCTGGATGAACGAGCGAAACAGGCTCACCTCCGACCCGGCCAGGATTGACCGCAGCTCTGCGATGAATCCCGCTCCGATCTCGGAATCCCACAGCGCCAACAACGTCGACGGCAGCGTGTGGCCGAGCTCGTCGACGGGAACTTCGCGCAGCGGGCCGATGATGTCCATCGGGTCGATCGGAATGTGGACGGCGGCGGCGAACAACTTTTCTTTGGTGCCGTAGTAGTGATGCACCAGCGCGGAATCCACGCCGGCCGCGGCCGCCACCGCGCGAATCGAGGTCTGGTGAATCCCGTTACGCGCGAACAACTCCCGGGCGCTTTTCAATATCCGGTCGCGGGTATCGGAGACTCCGGCCGGGCGTCCGCGCCGTCTGCGGCCGGTGCTGGCGACCACTACGGAGTCCGTCGGCGCAGTGTGGCTGCGGCCAGGCACAGTGCGGCTATCGCGAAACCCAGCACCACGATGATGTCGCGCACCGCAATCCAGGTCAGCTCCGGATGAGCGCCCACCTGCTGCAACGCCTCCAGCGCATAGCTGGCGGGCAGGACATTGCTGATCCACTGCAGCCAAGTCGCCATGAGCCCCCGCGGAACGATGATTCCGGCCAGCAACAGCTGCGGCACCATCACCAACGGGATGAACTGCACGGCCTGAAATTCCGTGCGAGCGAAGGCACTACACAACAGGCCCAGCCCGACTCCGAGCACGGCATTGACGATCGCGATCACGAACACCCACACCGGGCTGCCGGCGGTATCGAAGCCAAGGAACCAAAACGACACGATACAGGCCAGAATCGCTTGCGCCGCAGCAGCAGTCGAGAACGCGGTGCCGTAGGCCATCAACAGGTCGAGCCGGCGCAGCGGAGTGGTGAGGATCCGCTCCAGCGTTCCCGAAGCCCGTTCGCGCTGCATGGTGATCGACGTGATGATGAACATCAAGAACAGCGGAAACAGCCCCAGCAGGATCAGGCAGGCATTGTTGAACGGCGACGGCGTGCCCGGCCGGTGCGGCGCGTTCTCGAACATGAAGTACATCAGCGTGATGACCAGGATCGGCACCAGCACGATCATCGCGACGCTGCGACGGTCGGCGGCCAACTGCCGCAGGATCCGCGCGGTAGTCGCCGCGTAGGCCTGCAGCCCTAGCCGGCTCGGCGTGTGGTGCTGCGTTTGATGATGGACAGAAACGCTTCCTCTAGTCCCGTGCATCCGGTGTCCTCTCGTAGTTGGGTCGGGGTCGTGTGCGCGACCAAGTGGCCGTCGCGCATCAGCAACAGGTCACCGCAGTGGTCGGCTTCGTCCATCACGTGACTGGAGACCAGCAGCGTGGTCCCGCCCCGGGCGAGGTCATGGAACTGCTCCCACAGATCCACCCGCAGCACCGGGTCGAGGCCGACGGTCGGTTCGTCGAGCACGAGCAGCTCGGGCCGGCAGACCAGCGCGCACGCGAGCGAAGCGCGGGTGCGCTGACCGCCGGAGAGGTTCCCGCAATAGGCGGTGCTGTGATCGGTCAGCCCGACCCGCTCGATGGCTGCGTCGGCGGCGTGGGCGTCGAAACCGTACAGCGATGCGAAGTAGCGGACGTTGTCGACGACTCGCAGGTCGTTGTAGATCGTGGGGTCCTGCGGCATATAGCCGACGCGCCGACGCAATGGGGCCGAACCTGCCGGATGTCCTAAGACGGTGACGCTTCCCGACGCGACGATCTGGGTGCCGACGATGCAGCGCATCAACGTGGTCTTGCCGCAGCCGGACGGGCCCAGCAGCCCGGTGATGGTTCCTCGGGCGATCTGCACCGAGAAGTCATGCAGCGCAGGACGTTTCCCGCGAATCACCCGCAGATGAGAGATGTCGACTGCCGTGTCGGCGCCCCGGGCAAGTAATTCATCGCTTGATGAAGTCATCATGCGATGAATATCTACCTCTGCGGCTCGGCTGTCAAGAGCCAGGCAGAATCTCTCCGGTGAGCGCTGACGAACTTGCCGGCGACCCGCTGTCGGCCGCCCGGCGGCTGCTGGGCGCAACCCTGACCGGCCGCGGTGTCAGCGCGACGATCGTCGAGGTCGAGGCCTACGGCGGGGTTCCGGACGGCCCATGGCCGGACGCTGCGGCACACTCGTATCGCGGGATCAGCGGCCGTAACGCGGTGATGTTCGGACCCCCGGGCCGGCTTTATACCTACCGCAGCCACGGCATCCACGTGTGCGCCAACGTCGCCTGCGGTCCCGACGGCACAGCCGCCGCTGTGCTACTGCGCGCCGGCGCCATCGACAGCGGCACCGACGTCGCCCGGTCCCGGCGAGGCGACGCGGCCCGGACGGTCGCGCTGGCCCGCGGACCGGGAAATCTCTGCTCGGCGCTGGGAATCACGATGGACGACAACGGCATCGACCTATTCGACCCGAACAGCCCGGTGCGGCTCGAACTCAACGACACCCTCGCCGCCGTTTCCGGTCCGCGGGTAGGTATCAGCGTCGCGGCCGACCGGCCCTGGCGGCTATGGCTGCAGGGCCGACCGGAGGTCTCCGCCTATCGACGCAGCCCCCGAGCGCCCGCCCCAGGGGCCAGCGACTAGGCAGATCGGAGAAGATCTAGCTATGGGCACGATCCTCGACGAGCTGAGCTGGCGCGGGCTGATTGCACAGTCCACCGACCTCGACGCGCTGGCCGCCGCGGCAGCCCAAGGCCCCATCACCGTGTATGCCGGGTTTGACCCGACCGCGCCGAGCCTGCACGCCGGGCACCTGGTGCCGCTGCTGGCGCTGCGCCGCTTCCAACGCGCCGGGCACCGGCCGATCGTGCTGGCCGGCGGCGCCACCGGCCTGATCGGCGATCCGCGGGAGAGCGGGGAACGCGTGCTCAATACCGCCGACACCGTCCTGGAATGGACCAACCGGATCCGCAGCCAGCTGGAACGGTTCGTCGACTTCGACGATTCACCGACCGGAGCGATCGTCGAAAACAACCTCGAATGGACCAGCGACATGTCGGCGATCGAGTTGCTGCGCGACATCGGAAAGCACTTCTCGGTCAACGTGATGCTCGACCGCGACACCATCCGGCGCCGTCTCGAGGGCGAGGGCATCTCCTACACCGAGTTCAGCTACATGCTCTTGCAGGCCAACGACTACGTCGAGCTGTACCGGCGCCACAACTGCGTGCTGCAGATCGGCGGCTCCGATCAGTGGGGCAACATCATCGCCGGGGTGCGCCTGGTGCGCCAGAAGATGGGTGCCAGTGTGCATGCGCTGACGGTCCCGCTGGTGACCTCCGCCGACGGCACCAAGTTCGGAAAATCCACCGGCGGCGGCAACGTCTGGCTCGACCCCGAGCTGACCACGCCGTACGCCTGGTACCAGTACTTCGTCAACACCGCCGACGCCGACGTGATCCGGTACCTGCGCTGGTTCACGTTCCTTTCGGCCGACGAGCTGGCCGAGCTGGAGGAGGCGACGGCCGCGCGGCCGCAGGAGCGGGCCGCGCAACGGCGGCTGGCGCGCGAGCTCACCACGTTGGTGCACGGCGAGGCGGCAACGGAAGCCGTCGAACACGCCAGCCGGGCGTTGTTCGGCCGCGGGGAATTGACGCGACTGGACGAGGCCACGCTGAGCGCCGCATTGCGGGAGACTCCGGTGGCGGAATTGAAGCCCGGCGCGCCCGACGGCATCGTCGACCTTCTGGTGGCCAGCGGCCTGTGCGCGAGCAAGGGTGCTGCGCGGCGGACGATCGCCGAGGGCGGGGTGTCGGTCAACAACGCCAAGATCGGCGACGAGGACTGGACGCCCCAGCCAACCGACTTTCTCCACGGACGCTGGCTGGTGCTGCGCCGGGGCAAGCGGAACATCGCCGGCGTCGAGCGCGTCGAGTGATGCTGCGAGCCGAAACTCGGGATCTAGCAGGTCATTTGACTCTCAGTTTCCCCTCGCGTAACTTGTTGACGTCGCGCTGCGGCGGGTCCGCAACGCGACGGCATCCCTGAGGAATACCTCGGCATTCGAGGATGTTCCACCTGTCCGCTCTGTCAGATCGCGGCAATCGCCGCGGGCTGGTTGCGCGGCCGCTGGGATGGGTGTTGTTTGAGAACTCAATAGTGTGTTTGGTGGTTTTGTTTGTTGTTGTTTTTTGCCATGCCTTGACTGCCC
>NZ_LQPE01000099.1 GCF_002101735.1 Mycobacterium kyorinense
CGGTGGCCGCTTTACGTCCATCACCGACACGATGACGAACCCAGCAACCGCGCTACACCACTATGCGGGACTCAACTCGCCCGCTCGGTGGTCTAAGGAGCGCCTCGGGTGCGGCGGTACGGCGTCGACGGCTCTGCGGCCACCTGCACGACGTGACCGACCACCCGAGTCGCATATACGGGTACCGCTACCGCCGGATCGTCGAGACAGCTGCCGTCGTCAAGGGCGAACGCCTGCTTGTAAATGGGCGATTGCACGACGGCGCGCCCGGCCCGGTCGCCGAGGATGCCGCGGGACAACACAGCGGCGCCGGAGAACGGGTCGATGTTGCCCAACGCGTGGAGCGATCCGTCGTCGAGGCGGAACAACGCCACCTGGGATCCGTCGTCCAGCAACACGCCGACGCCGCGACCCGGAATGAGACGCTCGTAGGCGCAGGCCGCCGTCCAGATCTCCTGGTGGGTCATCGGCACCTCGCCGATTAGCGCTGAGCGATGTCAGCCTTTGGAAAGTTGTTGCGGGCAGTAGAATTTCGCTGAAATCATGGCGAAATCGCTGGCATCTTCCATGTTGAATCCCGGATTGCGGGATTTCAGGTCGTGGACCAGCTCGAGGCCCGATTCGCCGTTGTTCAGGCAGCTGCACACCGCTTTGCCGGACGCGACGGCGCGATCTGGGCTCGGATAGTGGATACCGACCTGTTGCAAAGCGGAGAGGAAACCCGCGTCGTCACCGCCGTCGCCTGGATCGGCGTGCGCCGGCACGGCTAGGCCGATAGCCGTAGTAACGGCAAGTAACGCAACTAGCTTTCGCATAACCCACCCTTCCATGCTGGTTGTCCTAGGACTCCAAATACGTTGTCCGCTAGCCAAACTGCGCATCCGGCACAACCTTGGGTTTGTCGCTCTTGCTGTTGGACAAGTGCACCGCGTGGACGCCGGGCTTCTTCGCCAGCTGCTCGAGCAGACTGTCAAGGCCGTCTTGGTCGACAGTGTGGTGCTGCACGCTTTCGGGCTTTTCCGATATCTGTGCGACCAGGCGCTGCAATTGTTCTGGCGAGTGGCTGTCTTTGAGATCTTTGAGCGGTTTGAGACGGCTTCGCGCGCCGGTACGGGTCAGAGCGGTCGGAGCCCCGGAGCCGAGCGCGCTACCCAGCATGCCGGCCACCGGTAGCGAACTGAGCACCTCGCCCTGGGCCACTGCGGCCGCCGGCACGGCGTCCGGCGCGGCGGCCGACAACGCGGCAGCGACAGTCCTGATAGCCGGGGTGGCCGTGGCCCACGTCGGCGGGACTGACAGGTTTCCCGCCAACGTGCCGGCGTTGCCCATGCTCGCCGACACCGAGTTGGTCAGCCAACCGCGGCCATACCACGGCCCAAAAAGGCCGCCGCCCAGCGCGTCTTTCGGGAGCGCGCCGTACGCCGGGGCGGGGGCGAACTTGAGGAACTGCGAGACCGGGAAGTTGACAAGGAGCCCGATGGGGTTGAACACCGAGGTGAAGGCGCTGACTGGACCTTTTACGCCGTTGATCATGCCGGTGATGGTCGATGCCCCGGTTGACCCAAAGAGGCCGTTAAGCACACCGTTGATGGTCGATGTGTAGTCGGTCGAAAGATTTGCCAGCCACTGCAGCAGCGGGTCGCCCGTCGTCAGCGGATCGGCTGCGGACAGAAGCGACTGGACGCCGCCGGCCGGGGTGCTGGCAGCTTGGGCCACTGCGGCCGCCTGGCCTGCTACCCCGCCTGTGTTGGTGGTTTGCGGCGCCGCGGTGAACGGCGTCAGCTTGGTCGCGGCCGCCGATGACGCGGCGTAGCTGTCCATCGCTAAGGCGTCCTGGGCCCACATTTCGCCGTATTGGGCCTCGGTGGCCGCGATCGCCGGGGTGTTCTGGCCGAAAATGTTGGTCGCCATCAGTGACGCCAATTGGCTGCGGTTCGCCGCGATCTCCGCCGGTGGCACGTGCGCGGCGAACGCCGCCTCATACGCGGTTGCCGCGGCGGAAGCCTGCGCCGCGGCTTCGGCGGCCTGTGCGGCGGTGGCGTGCATCCAGGTCAGATACGGTGCGACCGCGGCCGCCATCGACAACGCTGACGGGCCCAGCCATGGCCCGCTGGTAAGGCTCGAGATCACCGACGAATAGGAAACGGCGCTGGACTGTAGCTCGGCCGCGAGCCCGTCCCAGGCGGCGGCGGCGGCTCGCATCGACGCCGATCCGGGACCGCTGTAAATCCTGCCCGAGTTGATCTCCGGCGGAAGCGCTGCGTAAAACATGCCTATCCCCTCACCCGGTCATCTGCGCCTCGGCGGCGCAGTGCCGTGCCCGTCATTGCTCGACCGCCGGAATCACGATGATGGTGGCCGCGGCGGGATCGGCCTCGGCGACGACACCGCCGAGGGAGCCTGCGGCAGCAGCACCGCCGGCTGAGCGTGTCGCTGTAGCGGCGACGGCACGTCCGGCCAGGCTCGACATGGCCATCTGGCCGAACAGGGTGCCTTCGCCGGCGAGCGAGGACGCCGGGGCGGCCGCCAGGTTCGCGGGTAGCACGGAGGCGACTGTCCTGATCGCCGGGGCGGCCTCGGTCCAGCCCTGGGGCACCGACAAACTTCCCACGACCGCCGCTTTGCCCAGCGCACCCGATACCTGCCCGCCACCAAAGCCGGCGGAGCTCAGCACCGGCTTGGCTGCTTCGGCCAGCGGCGCCAGCGCCCCGGTGATGGGTTTTGGCCCGGCGAGGAACGCGGCGGCGCCCTGCCCGTTTTGGGCGTAGGCATACGCCTGCCCGAACGACAGGAACGGGCCACCGAGCATGCCGCTCCAGCCCACGGGGGAAAGCGGGCCGGTGACGGTCGACCAGATTGTGTTCCAGTTCGACAGATCCGTCGAAAGGCCCGACGGCAGTAGCAGGTTCATCAAGGTCGGCAGTGACAGTCCGGACAACAGGTTCGTCGAGCCCGTCGTGGGCGACGACGTGACCCCTGTCGCGAGGCTTTGCAGCGCGGTCGGTAGCGAGTTGACCAGTTGGGACAGCTGGGTGCCTATGTTCAAGCCGCCCGTGCTGCCGGCCTGGGAAACTGCGGCCGCTTGCGCCGCTGTGCCTGCGGTGTTGGTGGTCTGCGGCGGTTCGGTGAATGGCGTCAGCGCAGAGGCGGCCGCCGATGAGCCGGCATAGGCATACATCGCGGCGGCATCCTGGGCCCACATCTCCATGTAGTGGGCTTCGGTGGCCGCGATCGCAGGTGTGTTCTGTCCCAGGATGTTGGTCGCGATGAGCGTCATCAGCAGGGAACGGTTGGCTGCGATAACCGGCGGGGGAACCGTTGCGGCGAAAGCAGTTTCATAGGCGGCAGCCGCGGCGCGGGCCTGGTTTGCGGTCTCCTCGGCCTGTGCTGCGCTTGCGCTCATCCATGCCACATACGGTGCGGCCGCAGCCGCCATCGAGGCCGACGAGGCGCCCAGCCAGGGCCCGCTGACCACGCCGTCGATCACCGACTGATAGGAAGACGCCGTCGAAGCCAGCTCGCTGGCAAGCTCGTCCCATGCTGCCGCGGCAGCCAGCATGGGGCCCGGCCCCGGGCCGGTATACATTCTGCCCGAGTTGATCTCGGGCGGTAACGCCGCAAAATCCATGTCACCTAACCTCTAGTCGCCCCGATAGGCCGCGATTGCATGCGCGGCCGCCATGCCTCAAAGTTCTAAAACGGTGATCTCCGCCACAGGCACCGCAATCGCGACACCCTGAAACCTCCGCCATCGCAACGAGTTTGCGCTCTCGTTGTTTGCGTTGCGTTCCCACAAAGTTTCGCCGCGATAAATATCGGTCACGGTGGCAGCGCGGGGTTTGTGACCAACACTGCTGGATCAGGGCGGCCTTCAACCCGAACGGGCGTCCGCTCCGATCAGCGTTGGGGCGCCAATCCAATGGTCAGGAATGCAATGCGAAACACACTGCCGCGCAACGTTGCCGGCGGTCCGGCGGAACCAGCCGTTTACGACCCGCGATTGCGCCATTGTCGATGACGTCGACGTTGCAGGTAAGCGTCGACGCCGCTACGGCGCACCAGCGCCGACGAACTCATGCCGACCATCGCAGGGTGCTCCGCGTCACAGCATTCGGCTTTAATAGTCATCTGCGTCTCCTAATGAGGGGAAAGCGTCACAGGCGTCGCTGGCGTAGCGCTGGTCGACGGCTGAGAATCTCCTGAGAGGACGGCTTCAAATACGTTGTGCTGGAACGTAACACTTACGTTAAGGCAACTTCACCTCGGCGTTCGGCACGATGTGATGCGACAGAAACTAAATAGCCTTGCGGCTTAACCGAATCCGCCCAGCCCCAGATCTGTGACACAGGCCACGCCTCGGTCACGGGCAGTAGGTACTGACCGCGGTGCTCACCACCGCATCAAGGTCTTGCGGTGCGATCCCGTAGCCCATCACCCCGTTCTGCATCTGCCACGGCGCAGCGCCCGCGGAGTTGTAGGCACACACCAGATGGCCTACCGTGACAAGCTTGTCCGCTGGGTAGTGGGTGACACCGGCCTCGGCCAGAGCCTTCAGGTAGGCGTCATCTTGTGAATCGGCGTGTGCGGGCGGCACGCCGCTCGCGAGAAGCAGCGCGACGGCCGCTGCGATGGCAGTGGGTTGCATCGCTCATCTCCGATACTGGCCGGCGGGCCAACCAGCAAACCCCGACCTCGCCAGAGTACACCGCCTCCGGGTTACCCAGCGACCACCGGGCGCCCAATCACGGTCGGCTTGAAGCCGTATCGCGGAGCGGCGAAGCCGAAGCCACGTCCGTTCCCCGAACCCGCCATCGGCATCCCGGGCATCCCCGGCATGCCGCCCGGCTCCACGTCCGGGGCAGCAGCGGTCCAGCCGGCGCCGGGGAACGGCGTCACGGTCGAGTTCGCGACCGGTGTGGCAGCGGCCCAGCTCTGTGGAACGGACAAGGCACCAACCAATCTCGCCTGGCCGATCCCTGCCGACACCGGTGTCCCACCAGTGATCGCGTTGACGACGCGTGTTGCACCGATCGCCGAGCCGACTCCCGGGCCGCTGGGCAACAGACTGCCACCGCTCGGAAGCAACCCGTCCAGCGCGCTGTTCTGGCTCGCGCTGATCATGGCCATGTCCGCCATCATCGACGTGACGACAGCCGGGTTGGTAGCGCCGGACGAGGTAATCGTGTTCCAGACATTGGCGTTTGGCCCCAGACCTCCGGTGTCGGGCGAATCCAGGATGCCCGAGAGGATTCCGGATAGTCTCGACCCCGACGACGCGGACGACGTGGGCGAAGCGAGCTGCTGCAACGAGGTGGGCATCGCCGAAACCAATTGCGACAACTGGCTTTGCGTACTGGTCCCGGCAGCCTGGGCGGACGCAGCACCTTGCGTGAGCAGGCCGCCCGGATTCGTGGTGTGGTGCGGTGCGCTGAACGGCGTCACCTTCGAAGCGGCTGCTGAATTGGCAGCGTAGCCGTACATCGCGGCGGCATCCTGGGCCCACATCTCGCCGTACTGGGCTTCGGTGGCCGCGATCGCAGGTGTGTTCTGCCCCAGCACGTTGGTTGCGACGAGCGTGGCCAAGGTGGCGCGGTTGGCCGCGATCACCACCGGCGGCACGGTCATGGCGAATGCCGCCGTGTATGCGGCGGCCGCCGCTTTGGCCTGCGCCGCAGTCTGCTCCGCCTGCTCGGCAGTCGTGCTCATCCACGTCGCGTATGGTGCGGCGGCGGCGGCCATCGCCGCCGACGACGGTCCCATCCATCCTTCGCTGATCAGTCCGGCGATCACCGACTGGTACGACGCGGCAGTCGACCGCAGTTCGGCTGCCAGCCCGTCCCAGGCGGACGCGGCGGCCAGCAGCGGCCCGGCGCCGGCACCGGCGTACATGCGAGCGGAGTTGATCTCCGGTGGCAGTGCTCCGAAATCCATTGTGGCAACCTCCTTTAATCTGCGGCGACCGCGTTGGCAGCTTCGGTGGCCGCATATGATCCGGCGCTGGCGCCAAGCGTGGACACGAACAGCTCGTGAATCGCCGCCGCCTGGGCGCTGACGCCCTGGTAGAGGTGGCCGTGGGCGGCGAACTGCGCCGCCGTCAACGCCGAAACCTCGTCGGCCGCAGCCGGAACGACTGCGGTAGTGGGGGCAGCTGCGGCAGCATTGTGGGCCAACATCGCAGCGCCAATGGCCCGGAGGTCGGCTGCCGCCGCGGTCAACAACTCGGGTCGGGTGGTCACAAAAGTCATCGGGCTCCTCCTTGCGGAACTGACCGAACCCGCGCCGACACGGCGGTATCAGGGCATGCTGAAGCCGCGCACATTCGGCAAAAGCCAAGACGCGCTTGTCAGCTCATTCGGCGTCAGCCGAATCAGGGGGTGAAAACCATGCCGGGGTCGGATTCGAGCGAAACGGTCGTCGATCTCGGATAGGGACTATCACTCGGACTCAAGGTCGCTCTCACCTCCTCACGGCCAGGGCACACGGGGGTGCCAACGGGGTTGCACGACGGAGTGAGGCGGCCGGCAATCAACCGGGCGCGGCACCCCTCTCGTCAGAGCTTTGGCACTGCACGGCGTATCCGGTCGTCCCGGAAGCCACTTGGGCTCAACCCTTAAGCCGGGAAGAGCTGTCCTGACCCTGGGCGTCTTTCGACGTTCGAGGTCAGTGGCCTATATCCGTGCAGACGCCTCACCTAGCGAGGTGCATGCAGTCGCCTATGTTGACACCAACACCGACGCGCGTCAACCCGACCCGCATGAGAGCGTTCTCAATGTCGCCATCACCCCAGAGTCGCCGACGTTGCTGTGGACCGTGGCCGCGATGTGCCCAGTCCGGCCCGCGTGAAAGCGATTTGACCAGGGATTCCAGCCGCACTTCAGGGACACCAATCTGCCTCAGACATCGCCTGGGAAACGTTTGCGAGTTGGCCGGCAGATTTCGGTGAAATAGCTGAGCGCGTCGACTCGCGGGGTCAGGCGCTACCGAGCTGGACGGCTTTGACCGCCAGCAAGATGGCCCCGAGGAGGAGATAGCCGCGCAATGCCAGCATGCCCAGCCGAGTCCCCGCCGACCACCTGACCGGCTCCAGCAGGGCCAGGGGTGGCATCCGCCAAGTGGCGCGGTCGGCCAAGATGAAGGCTGACGAAACCGGTTGCTTGGGCCACCGACGGCCCGACCATCGCACCACGGCGAAAACCACAGCGGCACAACATGCTAGGGCAACAGCTAGGTTGTCGACGATGGAAATAATGTCGAGTTCGGGGAACACCGTGGTGGTCATCAAGATGCCCGAGAGCAGCAAAAGCACGCCAACGATGAGCCCAGCGACCACATTCAGCCACGGACGATTAACCCACGGCCCCAACACTTCCCGATCGTTGCACAACAAAAGCAAGAAAACCGTCGCGCTGGGCAGCAGCAACCCCGCCAACGCCTGTACACCGGTGGTGATCAACCCCAGCGGCGCGCCGGGGATGAGCACGATGGCGGCCGCGACCGCGACCATCCCGGTGTAGGACAGGTAAAACGGCTTGGCGTCGGCGAAGCTGCGATGCAGCGAGTGGTTGTGCCCGAAGACATCGCCGAACGCATAGCTGGTAGCCAGGGTCACCGCCGCCGCCCCGACAATGGAGGCGTCCAGCAATACGATCGCGAACACCGAGCCCAGGGTCGTGTTGGATTGGCCGAGCAGGTGCGCGAGTGCGCCGGCGTCGACAAAGTGCCCACGGCTGTCGGTGGCACGCGCGGCCCAGTCACCTGTCATCATCAACGCCGCCGCCCCGATCACCACGACGAAGGCTCCCAGCGTGGTGTCGGCCCGCTCATAGCCGATGAAACGCGGCGTGATCCGCTTGTCGACGACGTTGGACTGCTGGAAGAACAGCTGCCATGGTGCGACGGTGGTCCCCACGATGGCAATGACCAACAGCACGGCGTCGGACGTGACTCCCCCGGAAACGCCCGGGATGACCAAGGATTTGGCGGCGCGCTGCGGATCCGGATGGCACATCAGCAGCATCGGAATCTGCAGCAGGGTGACCGCGACGAACACCAGCATCGCGCGTTCCCAGCGCCGAAAGCTGCCGGTGGTCATAATGGCGATCAGTGCAACTGCAGCGAACGGGACGACCACCTGTCTGGGCAGCCCGATATAATCGGCCGCCATTGTGACACCGATGAATTCGGTGACGAGGGTCAGAAAGTTCAGCAGGAAGAGGTCGCCGACTGAGAACCAGCCCCAGCCGCGGCCGAACCGTTCGTTGATCAGCCGGGCATGGCCGACCCCGGTGACCGCGCCCAGTCGAACCACCATCTCCTGGTTGACAATCAGCACCGGGATCAACAGCAGCAGTATCCACAGCAGGCTGTACCCGTAGTTCTGCCCGGCCTGAACGTAGGTCGCAACACCGCCGGCGTCGTTGTCGCCGACCATGACGATCAAACCGGGCCCGATGATCGCCAGCATGGTCGCCAGCCGGACCTTGGCCGTGCGCGGACGGTCGTTGTCCCCGATGCTGATTCGGCCCAGGGCGCCCTCGATGTCACCGACGTGAGCGCTGTCGAGCACCGCGGTGAGCGGCGGCGAGGCGGCTTCCTCGTCAACCGTGATGCGGTCCAAGGTAGTCACGCCACGCCACCCCCATTGCCGATTGATTTGCCCATGGCCAACTGTCAGGCCCAGCTGGAGCCGACGGCGGAGTCGGTGCTGGCCATGTTGGAGCCGGCGGTTTGCACCTTTTGGCCGTGGGCGTTGGCCTGCTCGTAGATCACCTGGAAGTTGCGGCCCAACTGGGTGATGAACTCCTGGCAGGCCGTCGACCCAGCACCGCCCCAAAAGTCCCCGGCGGCAAGCACATCGCGGATGATGGCCTGGTGCTCGGCCTCCAACGAAGCAGCCTGGGCGCGAATCAAAGCACCGTGGGCGTCGACGTCACCGAACTGGTAGTTGATCGTCATGGTGAAAGCTCCTCGTTGTTTGGTCGGCGACCCGCTGCGCGCGGCTGCGCCGCGCTTGCGATCGCCTCTAGCTGGACAGGATCTGCTGGGAGGCCTGCTCTTGGGCCTCGTAGTTGCCCGCGTCGCGGATCAGCCCGTCGCGCACACCGTGCAGCATGTTGACGATGTTGCGAAACGCGGTGTTCATCTGGCCCATGGTGTCGTACGAGGTGGCCTGAGCGGTACCACTCCAGCCGGCACCGGCGATGTTCTGGCTGGACGCCCACATCTTGCGGGCTTCGTCTTCGACGATTTGGGCGTGCACGTCGAAACAGCCCGCCATGTCCCGCATCGCGTGCGGGTCGGTCATAAAGCGCGTGGTCATGTGAATATCTCCTTTTCTCGAAATCGGTTGCTAACTATGGCTATCCGACGGCCGACCAACTGGGCACCATCGGGGGACGGACCAAGAAGCGGTTGTCCGCAATGACGGCTCCGCTCGCCCCGCGTCCGGCCATGCCCGCCGGCGCGACACCCGGCATACCCGCGGCAACAGCAGGACTGGCGCTCAGTGGGGTGTTGCCCAATGCCGTGCCGAGCGGGGTAACCGGTGGAGCCATCGCGGTCCAGCTCGGCGGAACCGACAGTGCGCCGATCGAAGGCGCCTGGCCCAAACCGGCGGACACTCCGCTGCCGAGACCACCAAGACCACCCAAACCGCCCAGTGGGCTCAGCATCGGTGCGCCGAGAGCGGCACCGAGACCGCCAGTTGCGGCTTCTCCCAACGCTTCCCCGGCCGCGTTGCCGGCGGCAGCGCTGCCCATCAGACTCGTGAAAGCACCCAAGGTGTTGCTCGGCATGTAGAAACCCGACGAGAAGATCGTGTTCCAGATGTTCGCGTTCGGGCCCCACTGATTCCAAAAGTTGTCCAGCGCAGTGTTTCCCGAACCCTGTCCGGTGAGCAGACCGAGGATTCCGCCGAGTCCGGACGACGAGGACGACGTCGACGACGCCGGTGACGCCATCCCCTGCAGCGCCGTGGGCAGCGTGGAGGTCAGCTGCGACAGCGTCGACTGGGTGCTGGTGCCCGCGGCCGACCCGGAAGCCTGGGTCACCGCGGCCGCCTGGCTGGCGAGCCCCGAGGGGTTGGTGGTCTGCGCCGGCGCGGTGAACGGCGTCACCTTGGCCGCCGCAGCCGATGCGCCGGCGTAGCCATACATTGCGGCGGCGTCCTGGGCCCACATTTCGCCGTAGTGCGCCTCGGTGGCCGCGATCGCCGGGGTGTTCTGCCCCAGGACGTTGGTTGCGACCAGCGCGGCGAGCTGCGCGCGGTTAGCGGCGATCACCGGCGGCGGCACCGTCATCGCAAACGCGGTCCCGTACGCCGCCGCGGCGGCCTTGGCCTGGTTCGCGGTCTCCTCAGCCTGTGCGGCAGTGGTGTTCATCCACGCGACATAGGGTGCGGCCGCAGCGGCCATCGACGTGGACGCGGCACCGCGCCACCCTTCGCTGGTCAGTCCCGAGACAACCGACGCGTACGAGGCTGCCTGCGTACGCAATTCAGCGGCGAGCCCCTCCCAGGCGGAAGCGGCCGCCAGCAGCGACGAGGCACCTGGACCCGCATACATCTTGCCGGAGTTGATCTCCGGCGGTAATGCGCCGAAGTCAAATACCGCAGTCATTGCAAGACTCCTTACCCAGCGTCAATGGTGTTAGCGGCTTCGGTGGCCGCATACGAACCGGCGCTGGCACCCAAAATGCGCACGAACATCTCGTGAACGGCGGCGGCCTGGGCGCTGACTGTCTGATACACCGCGGCGTGTGCACCGAATTGCGTTGCCGTCAAGGCAGATACCGCGTCAGCAGCGGCTGGGACCACTCCCGTAGTCGGAAGCGCCGCGGCTGCGTTCTGGGCAACCAGTGCCGATCCGATACCGTCCAAGTGGTCGGCTGCGGCTGCCAACAGTTCTGGCTGTGTGGTCACAAAGCTCATCGGAGTTCTCCTTACGGAAGGCAGACGGAATCTGCGGGTGTGCTCGTGCCGGAGCACGACAAGACCACGCGCACTCACTGAACGAAGGCGCGCGTGCGTTAACCGAAGCGGCGCAAGCCGATTCAGACGAAGGAGATGATGCCGGGGTCGGTTTCGAGCGAAGCGGTCATCGATCTCGGATAGTGACTATCACTGGGACTCAAAGTCGCTCTCACCTCCTCACGGCCAGGGCACACGCGGGTGCCAACGGGTTGCACAAAGGAGTGAGGCCACCCGACTACCTACCAGTCGGGCGGGGCACCCCTCTCGTCAGAGCTTTGGCACTGCACGGCGTATCCGGTGTCCCGGAAGCCACTTGGGCTCAACCCTTAAGCCGGGAGGAGCTGTCCTGACCCTGGGCGTCTTTCGACGTTCGGGGTCAGTGGCCTTTGTCCGTAGCAGACGCCTCACCTAGCGAGGTGCTTGCAGTGGCCATCTTGGCACCAAGATCTATCCGCGTCAACTCAAAACGGCTTTTATGTTGGGGATAACCGCGACATCCGGGCATACCGAAATGCACTGTGAGCGACCGGTACTGGGAACTGACCCGTGCCGGTCGTGAAAGATGCGTTAACTGGGTGTTAGATCATAACTAGCTGGTGGCTTCCTGTGAACTAGCCGAGTATTACCTGTTGCCACCAAAAGTGTTCGGCGACAAGCCGACTACGGCGCCGCCGCCAGATAAACGGCTGGGGCTTGTTCCATGGCTGCGATCTCCTACCCGGCAGCCGGCGGATGTGCAATCACCGTCGGTTTGAATCCGTATCGCGGCGCGGCGAAACCGAAACCGCGCCCGCCCGAACTCACCATCGGCATCCCCGGCATACCGGGCATACCCGAGATCTCCTCCACTGCCGCTTGGGGGGCCGCGGCCCAGCTGGACGCCAACGAGGCCGTGGTCGGCGTCGTGGCCGGCGGGGCTGACGCCCAGCTTTGTGGCACCGACAGGGCACCAACCAGTGTGCCCCGGCCGATCGTAGCGGTCACTGCTCCGGTCCCACCCGCGCCGAGCGGTGTGATCGCGGCTACTCCGGCACCGGGCATCACCGGCACCATTCCCGGTGCGATCTCGCCCATACCGTCGATGCCCAGTCCGCCGGCAGCCGCGGCATGCATCACGGCGATGTCCGCGCCCACCTGGGTGATACCGGCTACCGACATCGGAGTCATGGAACTGCTCAGGAGGTTTGACCCTGCGTTCATGAAATCCCCCGGGCCTAGACTCGATGAGAAACCGGTGCCCGACGCTGCAGGCGCCGCAGGTGCGGCCAGCGCCTGCAACGTCGTTGGCGTCGTCGAGACCATCTGCGCCAGCGCGGTCTGTACACCGGTGCCGGCTGACGCACCGGTGGACTGGGCGACCGCCGCGCTCTGTGCGACGAGCCCCGCCGGATTGGTGTTCTGCTGCGGGGCGGTAAACGGTGTCACCCTCGTGGCAGCTGCCGATGCGGCGGCGTAGCAGTACATTGCAGCGGCGTCCTGAGCCCACATCTCGGCGTAGTGGGCCTCGGTCGCCGCGATCGCCGGGGTGTTCTGCCCGAGCAGATTGGTCGCGACCAGGGTCGCCAGCAGGCTGCGGTTGGCCGCGATCACCGGCGGCGGCACGGTCATCGCGAACGCCGATTCGTAGGCGGCCGCGGCGGCCCTGGCCTGATTGGCGGTCTGCTGGGCCTGTGCCGCGGTGGTGCTCAACCACGCCGCGTAGGGCGCGGCCGCCGCCGCCATCGACACCGACCCCGGTCCCAGCCACGACCCCCCGACCAGGCCGGAAATCACCGAGGAGTAGGCCGACGCCGCAGAACTGAGTTCGGCGGCCAGCCCGTGCCAGGCCGATGCAGCGGCCAGCAGCGGACCCGCGCCGGCGCCGGCATACATGCGAGCGGAGTTGAACTCTGGTGGAAATGCTCCGTAATCCATTGCGCCAAACCCCCTTTCAGCTCGCAGCGACGGCGTTGGCCGCCTCGGTTGCCGCGTACGACCCGGCGCTGACGCCCAGGGTGGACACGAACATCTGGTGAACGGCGGACGCTTGCGCGCTGACCGCTTGGTACAGCTGCGCGTGCGCGGCGAACTGCGCCGCGGTCAATGCCGACACCTCGTCGGCGGCCGCGGGCAGCACTGCGGTGGTCGGGGCGGCTGCCGCCTGGTTCTGCGCGGTCAAACCCGCACCAATCGCCTGCAGGTTGCCGGCCGCCGCCGACAGCATTTCCGGCTGTGTTGTCACGAACGACATGGACTTTCTCCTTACGGATCAGTCCGACCCGGAAACGGGCCTCGGCCGCTGTGCTGCTTGCGGGGTGCGTCATTGCCCATAGGTCCCGAAAGCGGAGATATGTGTTGGCGCAAGCCGATTCAGACTGCGGGAACGCTGCCGTGACCGGATCGGAACGAAACGGTCATCAATTGCTAGAAGTGCCAACAGATTTGGATCCTGCGCTCACCCCCTCACGGCCGTGTGCTTGCACCAAGAGAGGTGAACCATCCAAGGATGGCTGAACGGCACCTCTCTCGTCAGAGCTTTGGCACTGCACGGCGTATCCGGTTGTCCCGGAAGCCACTTGGGCTCAACCCTTAAGCCGGGAGGAGCTGTCCTGACCCTGGGCGTCTTTCGACGTTCGGGGTCAGTGGCCTGTATCCGTGCAGACGCCTCACCTAGCGAGGTGCATGCAGCGTCATGCTTGCACCGGCGCTGATGGCGGTCAACCCGTTTGAAATTGCCGTTGGGGACAGCTCGGCGCCGCCGCGGGGTCAGATTGCTGCAAGCGGCTATGCCGCGGTGCTGAGTCCGACGCGACCGCGCGCAGGAATGGCTCTGACCAGGCACTATTGTGAGAAATGAGGTTACTCGGCGCCGCAGCCGACGCGACACACAGACCACCTGCGAGTTGTGTAATAGTTTGCTGATGACTTGCTGTGAACGAACGCGGGCCGGGGGCGACCGCCAATCCGCCTGTCACTTCAGCTATTTCACGCGGGCGACGGGTCAGCGTCTAGTCGGTTTTCTTTTCCGCGACTGCTGCGCTGAGTCCCTCGGCGAGGTCTTCGCGGGTCAACTCCTTGAACCGGCGAAGCTGGTCCTCGGTGAATTCGTCGAGGTCGCTGGACAACACCGCGTCGAGGTCCTCGTCGTCGAGGCGGAAGCTGCGATGGTCGCGGGCCTTCTCCACCACGTTGCGCACGAACCCCGCGTTGCCGAGCGTGTCGATCCCCCTGATGAGGTCCCCGTCCTCCGACAGCGTCTCGTCGGCGTAGAACTTCTGATACGACGGCCGCAACACCTCGACAGCCTCGTCGGTGATCACGTCCTCGTTTTCCCGGCCCATCAACTGGGTAAGCGCGATCAGCTCGTCGGGCGTGTAGCTGTAGAACTCGATCACCGTCGAAAACCGGCGCCGCAGACCTTGATTGACCTCCAGCATCCGCTCCATCGCTTTCGCGTACCCGGCGCCGAACACCACCAGCTCGTCGCGGTGGTTCTCCATGTACAGCAGCACGGTGTTGATGATCGCGTTGCCGTAGGGGTCGCCCTGGTGGTAGCCGCGCTCGTGCAGGGTGTGCATCTCGTCGAAGAACACCGCGCCGCCCAGCGCCTCCTCGAGCATCTCCTCGGTGTTCTTCTCCGCGTCGGCCATGTAGCGGCCCAGCAGTTTGGTGCGGCTGGTCTCCACGACCGCCGGCTTGCGCAACACTCCCAGGCCGCACAGCTGTTTGGTGAAGGCACGGGCGACCGAAGTTTTTCCGGTGCCGGGCGGGCCCAGCAGCAGGGTGTGCCGCGACGTCACCGGGACGGGCAACCCCATCTTGGCGCGGGCCATGTTGACCTTGGTCGTCGACTTGATCAGCTTGATTTCCCGCTTGGCCTTCTCCATGCCCAGCATCGCGTTGAGCTCGGCATCCCCTTCGGCCAGATACTTCTTGGCCATCTCGGCGTGACGGGCGGCCTCGGCCTCTTCCCGGGTTGGCGCGCTGTCGGGATCCCACGGGTCGGTGCGCGCCTCGATGGTTTCCGGATCGGTCAGCACCAGCCGGTAGTTGGGGTTGTCCAATGCCTCCCGCGCGGGCGCGAATTTCGAGTCGCGCGAATACACCCGCCGCAGCAGCTCGACGGCCTCGTCTTCACGGCCCAAGTGCCGCAGACACATGCCCTGGGTGTACATCGCGACGTTGGCCGCACCGGGCACCCGCTCGCCCTCGATGGCCTCTTCGGCACGGCGGGTGGCTTCTTCGAAAACACCCAGCGACGCCAACGCCGTGGTGGCCATCGCCGCGCCGGCGGCCTTCAATTCGGGCTGACGCCAGGGCTTCCCCGCCGGGAATTGAGCGAGCACGTCGGGCCAGCGGCCGGTGCGGAAGTACAGCACCCCCCGCACATAGGTGAGCAACTCCGCGTCGGACGGCAGCCGCGGTTCGACCGATTCGAGAATCTTCGCGGCTTCGTCGTATCGCTTCGCCTCGGCCAGCACGGCCGCATACGCCGCGGCCAGCGATTCCACGCTGGTGACCGCCAACCGTAGGAACAGCCCGTCGGAGACCTCGGGCCGAAACTCCAACTCCGACAAGCCCAGCCGGCGGATCTCCCAGCCGAACGTCTTGACGGATTCCCACGCGTTGGTGAGCACGTCGATGCTGGCATCGCCGGCCAGCACCCGCGCCAGCCACGCGTCGCACATGTCCGGATCCAGCCGGGTGGCGGTGGTGAACATCTGCAGAGCCACCTGCGGATTGTGGCTGGGCTGTAGGCCGTTGACGGAAATGCCGGAGGCCAGCAGGCCCGCGACCATCGCGTTACGGGCATCCGTCGCGGCGGTCGGCGGCCTTGTCATCGAGGCGCCCCCGCGGTGCTCGCCGAGTACTCGGGCGGAACCGGCGCGGCTGCGTCAATCGGCACTGCCAGCAGTTCGTCGTCGGCCAATGCCCTGCTCGGCAGCGCCAGCGGCGGACCGGGCAACGGCGCCGGCAAGCTGGCGCGTACCGCAGCCAACTGCCGCCCGGTGAGTCGATTCAGCCCACCCCACAACTTTTTTCGCAGGCGCTTGTCGCTGTGATACCGCACCAGCGCCGAAACGTCGATGCCGTGGCGGTGCGGAAGCAGCCGGACTGTGACGACGGTGGCGTCGGTGTCCGCCAGCCACAGCTCGTCGAAGGTCTCCCCGTTGATGTCCGACGGCGATACCCAGAAGCTGGTCACATACCCGTCGAGATGTCTGAGATAGCGCCAGTAAGGCCGAATTTGGCTCGGGTCGAGGCCCGCCAACACGGCGTCGTCCACATCGGCGATCTCGGCGGCGCTGAGTGTACGGGCCACACAGCGCCGGCCGTTGAGCTCTTGAGCGAGCCGCTCGGTGGCGGCGGCCAGCGTCGAGGCCACCGAATCGCGGGCGGCCACCGCGGCGACGTTGTGCTGCGGATCCATCCGCACCACCAACCAAGTTCGGCGCTCGTCCAGCGGGCGTCCACGGCCGTCGTCGGCAGCTCCGAAATCGTCTTGAACCGCCGATTCGACACCGGTGGACCCGCTGCGTGTTCCCACCGAAACGATGTCGACACCGTCGAGGCGAACGTCGAACTGGCGCAACGCCGTTGCCACCGCTTCAACCGGAAGCACGCCCGACGACGCGTGGCGCTGGCGATGCCGGCCCGGGGCCACGTCCGCGGGACCTTCGACGGCGATGACCGTGACCAGTCGAGCGCCGTACTCGCGGATCCCCACCACCTCGCGACCGAACCGGCGCTGGTGGTCGATCGCCGGTGTGCATCCGGCGACGAGTGCCTCGGGGTCGGCGTACCAATTGCGCACTCGCGCAACCGGAGCCGAGGCCAGCGGGATGCCCCGGAAGGTCACCAGCGCGACGATCGCCACAACCGCCGCCACGCCGACGCCGGACCACCACGCGATGTGATGGGCCTGCCAGGCATCGGGGCAATGACTGGCGATCGCCAGCACCGCGACGTCGATGAGGAACACTGTGGTGATCCGCGGCCACGACAGGGCCAGCCCGAATTTGCGTTGCGCCTTCATCGGTCTCGCTCCGTTCGCCTCATCAGCACTGCCCCGCCGAACACCGCAGCGGCTACCAGCAGCGCGGCAGCCAATCCCCCGGCTCCCACCCACACCGGCGTCATATTGCGTGCGGGCGGCGGCGGGGGCAACTTCAGCGGGGACGACAATTCTTTGGCCACCGCCGGGCCGTCAGGCACATCCCAGGTGAGCGCCGCGACCGGGTCGATCACGCCGTGGCCGACCTGGTTATCCACTCCGCGCGCCGGTGGCCGGGCGGTGTGGATCAGCCGGTTGATGATCTGGTGTGACGACAAGTTGGGGTATTTCGCACGGACCAGAGCCGCAACCCCGGAGACAATCGCGGTGGAAAAGCTGGTGCCGCTCGGTACCAGCAGCGTGTTGTCCGGACCGTCGATAGCGTTGATCAGGCTGTCGTCGCGCGGTGAAAGCCCGACGACGTCGGTGCCGGGCGCCGCGATGGACACCCATGGCCCGGCCACGCTCGTTTTGTCCAGCGGCGCGCCGGCGGAGTCAACCGCACCGACGGACAGCACGTAATCGCTGAACCATGCCGGAGTCACGACCGTGTTCACACCGTTCCAATCGCGAGGATCGTTGGGCAGCAACGGATCAAAGGTCGGGTTCTGCTTGCAGTCTTTTTGGCTGGTGTCCCCCGCGGCGGCGACGATCACCGCGTCCTTGTCGACCGCGGCGTAGCGGACTGCGGCACCCAGGTCGGTCTGGTCGAGGATGCTGCGCGCACTCATGCAGAGCACCTGGGAAATGTTGATCACCGAGGCGCCCATGTTGGCGGCGTGCACGATCGCCCGCGCCATGGTCCGGATGCTGTCCATCTTCTGCCGGGTCTGCGGATCCTCGTCGCCGGTGAACGCATCCTTGAGCGTGAAAGCCTGGCTGGACTGGCGGATCGAGATCACCTCGACGTCGGGGGCCACGCCGCTGAACGCATCCGCCGGCGGCGCTGGAGGTGCCGGCGCGACCGGGCGGTCCACGGAGACCGCTTGCCCGCCGCCGGAATAGTTGGGCGCCACCACTTTTCCGTGCCCGTTGTTGCTCGCCGGAGCCTTGGGCGGCGCCGGCAGCCACGGCACGGCCGGTTGCGCAGGGGCCTCCTCCGTCGGCGACGGCGGAACCATCGTGATGGTCTGAGGTGGCGGAGGCGGCACCGACATCGTGATCGTCTGCGGCGGCGGTGGGGGTGGCGGCGGCTCATTGGTGGGAACGGGAGGGGGTTTACGCGCCGGCGGAGGCGCGGTTTCCGCGGCGCTGGCCGGCGCCGCAGCGATCATCGACGCCACGATCGTTCCGTGGGCGTCGCAGTCCGAGAGCCCGTCGCCACCCATCACGTAGTCGCCGCCGGCGGTCAAGTGCGGCAGTCTCGGGTGCGGAGTCACCCCGGTGTCGATGACAGCGACCTTGACCCCGCCGCCACGGCCGAACCGCCACGCCTCCGGCAGGTTCAGCATGTCCATGTACTTCGGCTGCACCCGAAAATCAGTGCCGGGCAACACCCCAACCTCGGTGCAGTAGGAGCTTTGCCGCATCGGCTGCTCCGGCCCGGGCGGACCGTCCGGCGGTACTGCGGCCGGGTCGATCACCGGTGGGTTGATCGCGTAGGCCGACGGCGACCCGGCCAGTGCCGCGGATGCGACGATGAGTGTGGTGGCAGCTATTCCTGCCGCCCGGGTGCACCCGGGCGGCAGGAGGTTGGCGTGGCGACCCGCTGCGCCCGGCTTCGCCGCGCTTGCGATCGCCACGGTTCTGCTGCTACCGGTAACGGATCGCTGCATAGACATTCATCAACCACAGTGCCAGCGGGAAAATTGGCATCAGGCAAAGGTATTCGATCCACTCCACGATTTTGCGGAACAGCGGGCTGTAGATGGTGTTGGGCACCACCGCCGCAGCGGTCAGCCCCGCCGCCGGCACCAGCACCAGGATGCCCACGCCCACCGACACGGCGATCGGTGACGACAGCACCAGCGCATACCGGACTACCACGGCCGCCACGATGATCACCGAGGTCAGTGCCAGCGTGATCGCCTGCCAGCGGTCGACGTAGGAGCGACCACGCAGCATCAGGAACCCGGCCGTAGAGGCGGCCAGCAGCAGCGGCAGCCACCGCTGGCCGGTGTGGGGGTCGCACAAGCCCGCCAGGCAGACCACGACCAGCACGCCGAACCCGACCAGCAATCCGCTCAGGAATGAACGGGCGCGCTCGGCCCGCAACAGCACGTCACGCACCGAGGCCGGGCCCTCCAGAACCGGACGCCCGCCGCCAGAGACCGTCACGGTGGTCGGCAGGTCGGGGCGGGCTTCGAACACCCAGCGACTGGTGGCCGACGGGAACACCGGCAACCGGATTCCCGACAGCCAGCGCGACATCGACGGCGCCGTGTGGTAGCCGATCACGCAGGCCAGCAGCACGCACGTCATCAGCGTCACCGGGCCGGTGCCCAGCAGCATCCGCGCCGCACCCGCGAGCATCGCGGCGGCGCAGATCGTGACGATCGCGGTGTAGATGCCCAGCCGACGGCCGGTCAGTCGCATGGCCAGCATCGACCCGACGCCGGCGACGGCGAAGCCCAGCGCCGCATGCGGCGCCCCCACCGGTCCGGGCGGTGTCGCGGCCGCGGCGACCGAAAGCATCGCCAGGCCGCTGATCAGTACGAGGTCACCGACCCGCCGGCCTGCCACCGATGTCGCGCGCATCAGCACCAGCGTGGCCACCGTCAGCACCAGGATCGCGACCACGGCGGCGTAGCTCGCGGCCAGCCACGAGTCATCCCGCCAGCGCCACCAGCCCAGCAGCCCGGCGGCCAGCGCCACGCCCACGGCGACCATCGCGGCACCGACCTGGACCGCCACGACCGGGTCGATGGCGGCGAAGCGCTTGGACAGGTTGACCGACACAGCCGTCGAGATGTGCTCGATGACCTGAGAGCGGTGCTCGGTGTCCTCGATGAACCGCAGCCACAGCCGGTCTCCGTCGTAGATGTCCTGCTCAGTCAGCGACTGATTGGCCCGCAGCGGGGTGCCGTCGATCAGGCACAACGCCCACCGGCCGCGTCCGGTCGCTTCCAGCGGCGCGACGTCAAGCTCTCGCAGCCGGCTGTTGACCACCTTCAGCAGTGGGTCGACCATCACCGACACCGGTGCGTTGGCGTCCAGCAACACGCCGATCTGCACGTCGGCGGCCATGACCGCAACCACTGCCGCCTGCGGGGAGGCAACCGCCTCCGCGCCGGGCTGGGGCGCCTCGGCCACCACCGTGGTCACCGCGACACCTCTTTGTCGATGAATTGTGAATCCATGTGTCTCGCCTCGCGATTTATAATTGTGACTCCAGTCCCAATTCTCGAGCCAATTCTAGAACATTTCGGGCGATCCGCACCCCGAGTGAATGGCGCCGTCAAAATCCTTGGTGCGCACGGTTTTTCCCGTGCAATTGTTTAAACTCTGCGATGCGTTTTCCACTCGCCGTAGGGCAGCGTGTCCAAAACGGTCTTCACTCCGACTTGAACCAGTTGCGGGGTGGCCGGACAGATAGCCAGCCACGCCTCGCCGGACCCGGCGGTGCGGGCCTGCTGGTACATCGCGATGCGCCCGCCGGAGCCGTCTTTCAGCGACAGCACCGACGCGCTGGGAGCCCTGGCGTCGTCGCGATACTGCCGGGCATAGACCGCGGCCTCGGCCGCCGGATCGGACAGCGCCTGCCCCAGCGCGGCCACCGTGGCCGCACTGATGCCCAGGCGACGCAGGTCCCCGCCGGAGAAAACGTTGAAACCCGATTCTTGCCAGGCCTTGGTCACCTCGAGCATTTCCTCGAGCGGCACGTTGACGGCGTTGATCGCAGCCGGATCGGCGTGGTGGATCGACTCCAGCCCGTCGAAGACCAGCGCCGCGATCGAGGCGGTGTCGGAGATCGCCACGTCGTCGACGGTGATCTCGTCGCCGACCCGCACCGCCGACACCCAGTGCTGACCACGCCGGGCCAGCACCACCCGGAACTCGTTGTCGGGAATGTCGCGCGACCCGACCGGCTCCTCTTGCTCGCCTTCTTCCTGCTGCTTGACGCCGTAGAGCAGTTTGCCCCGCGACAGGAGCGCGATGACCTCCAGGTCGGGTGCGGCCAGCACTCGCATCCGCGCGGCCACCTGCTCGTTGACCGTGTCGTCGGTCACGATGCCCTGTTCGCGCATCACCGCCATGCCCGGGTGCTCGTTGAGCCAGTCGCTGGAATCGGTGGAGACATATGGCCGGCAACGCAGCTCAGGAGCGACGTGCCGGATATCCAGCAGCGCCTGGAGCATCCAGAAACCCTCGACGTTGACGGTGATATCCGTCCGGGTGCCCTGTTGGTCCATCGCTACTCTCGTGTCGCTGTAGTTGGAAACCGCAGGACGCGGCAGCACACCGACTCGGGTGTGCTGCCGTGCCTGTGTTTTGAGTTTGCTACGCCCAGCTGGAGCCGACGGCGGAGTCGGTGCTGGCCATGTTGGAGCCGGCGGTTTGCACCTTTTGGCCGTGGGCGTTGGCCTGCTCGTAGATCACCTGGAAGTTGCGGCCCAACTGGGTGATGAACTCCTGGCAGGCAGTCGAGCCTGCGCCGCCCCAAAAGTCGCCGGCAGCAAGCACATCGCGAATGATGGCCTGGTGCTCGGCCTCCAACGAAGCGGCCTGGGCGCGAATCAAAGCGCCGTGGGCGTCGACGTCACCGAACTGGTAGTTGATCGTCATGG
Organism: Mycobacterium kyorinense; assembly: GCF_002101735.1. Taxonomy (GTDB): domain Bacteria; phylum Actinomycetota; class Actinomycetes; order Mycobacteriales; family Mycobacteriaceae; genus Mycobacterium; species Mycobacterium kyorinense. The sequence goes on from NZ_LQPE01000099.1 coordinate 21,731, forward strand.
GAAGTGTTCTCCTAACGTTGTGAAAGCTTACGCAGATGCGGCCAAAACCGCAGTGCGTCAGCTGCTCAGGATCTGCTGGCTGGCCTGCTCTTGGGCCTCGTAGTTGTTGGCGTCGCGGATCAGCCCGTCGCGCACACCGTGCAGCATGTTGACGATGTTGCGAAACGCGGTGTGCATCTGGCCCATTGTGTCGTACGAGGTAGCCTGAGCGGTCCCGCTCCAGCCGGCACCGGCGATGTTCTGGCTGGAAGCCCACATCTTGCGGGCCTCGTCCTCAACGGTCTGAGCGTGCACGTCGAAACGGCCCGCCATGTCCCGCATCGCGTGCGGGTCGGTCATAAAACGCGTTGTCACTTGAATATCTCCTTACTGGTCTGTGCTCTGGACCCAAGTCACGAGTGATAGCCGGACGGGTTACGCGGTGGCATAACCGCCGACCCGAATAGACAACGGACGATCCCCCTTCCCCCTAACCGGCTGCCACCGTGCATAAAACGACGGTGGGACGAATTTCGTACCGCAGGGAGGCTGCGGCGGTCGTGAAATCCATCTATCAACGGTACTTCGGTACTCAGCTGGCCGCGATAGCGTTGGCGGCCTCGGTCGCCGCATACGATCCCGCGCTGGTCCCCAGCGTGTTCACGAACATCTCGTGGATGGCCGCGGCCTGCGCACTGACCGCCTGGTACATCTGCGCGTGAGCGGCGAACTGGGCCGCGGTCAGCGCCGACACCTCGTCGGCCGCTGCAGGAACTACCCCCGTCGTTGGGGCCGCCGCAGCCGCGTTTTGGGCGCTGAGTGCCGAGCCGATCCCCTGCAGAGTTCCGGCTGCGGCCGATAACGCCTCGGGCTGTGTGGTCACGAACGACATCTAGCTTCCTCCTTCAGAAGTTTCAGCAATCGTTCCGTGCATGAGAATAGATGCCCGCTTTGATCCCCGCCGCGGCCAACGCGCGGTGTTCGCAAGTGTTCACCAAGCAGCAACAAGTGTTCATCTGCGGTAACAGCTGGGTAACAGTTGTGCATGCAAGTGGCCAGTCATCTGGCCGAAGTGACCGACGACCTGTGCGAATTTCCGCGTGCCGCGTTGGCGACGTCGCCAGGACCGCCGCCGCAGCAGCGACAAGTGGTCGTGCTCAACAACAAATAGTCGGCTTGATACCTATAAAAATCTTGCCGCGGATAACGTCGGCCCGAGCTAATTGCACATGCGCCCAGCAACCAATCACTCCGGCACTGCCGAGGGCACCTGCTAGTTGAGTCCCGCATAGTGGTGTAGCGCGGTTGCTGGGTTCGTCATCGTGTCGGTGATGGACGTAAAGCGGCCACCG
>NZ_LQPE01000100.1 GCF_002101735.1 Mycobacterium kyorinense
CAGATGTGTCCGACGACGAAGACGACGAGCGCGATGTAGGGCAGGATCACCCACCACCAGATGTTCCAGGTGGTCATGGTTGCCATGGCGCGCCCCCGCTTCCGGCCCCATACCCCGACAGATATTCGGGCGGGGCGAACGGCTCCAGGCCTACGTCTTCGTGAGGCGGGCCGGCGTCCCAGGCGGCCCGCACCTGCTCCAGCTCGCGCTTGCCCAGCCCGGGTAGGTCGGCGATCACCGCGGCGACCACGTCGGCGTACGGCGATTTCGCCCGGGTCAGGTTGCGCCGCAACAACTCCAGGTCGGCGCGGTGTCCCGTCAGCAGCCGCTGGCCGCGGGGACACAGCGCGGCGAAGTCGAGCACCATCGGCAGGTAGTCGGGCAGCTCGTCGTCGGACGGGACGAAACCGGCGTCGCGGTAGGCGGTTTTGAAGATCACCATCGCCATACCCCGCTTGCGGGTGTCGCCGTAGCGGTAGTAGGTCAGATACAGCGTGCACCGGCGATGCAGGTCGAACGTCTGCACGTAGTGCTGGGCCACCTCGCTGGGCGCGGTGGCGCGCAGCCAGCCCAGGAACCGGCCGAACGATTCCCGTGCCGGCTTCGGGGTGGTGTCGGTGGCGAACTTCTCGAGCTCATCGAGACCGTCGAACAGTGCCGCCGTCGGGTACTGCAGCAGCACCGAAGCCAGCTTGACCGTCGCGGTGTTCATGGGAACATCCCGGGATCGCGGTCTCTGCCATTCCAGTTCAGCAAGTTCACGCGACCGCCGGTTCGGGGTGGCCCGTAGCCGCCCATGCCGGGGCCGCCGTCGGTGTCGAGGCTGCAGAACAGCTGCTCGTGCTGGCCCATCAGCTTGCCGGCCTCTTCGGTGTGGGCCGGCGGAATGACGTAGCGCTCTTCGTATTTCGCGATCGCCAGCAGCCGGTACAGATCGGCGAGATCGCCGGTGGTGGCCCCGACCGAGGCGGGCAGGTTCTCGTCGACGTCGAGGCCGAGCTGCCCGGCGCGCTGAATCGCCCGCACCGCAGCCAGTTTGCGCAACACCGCGCGCACCACCTCGGCGTCGCCGGCGGTGAACAGGTTGGCCAGGTATTCGATCGGGATGCGCAGCGCGTCGATGGTCGCGAACACGTTGTCGGGATTGTCGTCGTAGCCGGCGGCATTGACCACGTCGGCCACCGGCGACAGCGGCGGGATGTACCAGACCATCGGCAGCGTGCGGAATTCCGGGTGCAGCGGCAGCGCGACCTTGTGCCGGACCGCCAGCTCGTAGACCGGTGAGCGCTGCGCGGCCTGGATCCAGTCGTGCGGGATGCCCGCGCGGGCCGCCTCGGCTTGTACGGTCGGATCGTTGGGGTCCAGGAACACGCCGAGCTGAGCCTGGTAGAGGTCTTGGAGGTCGGGTGTGCCGGCCGCGCCCAGTACCTTGTCGGCGTCGTAGAGGAACAGGCCCAGATAGCGCAGCCGGCCCACGCAGGTTTCCGAGCAGACCGTCGGCATGCCCTGCTCGGTGCGCGGATAGCAGAACGTGCACTTCTCCGCCTTGCCGGTGCGGTGGTTGAAATACACCTTCTTGTAAGGACATCCGGATACGCAGAACCGCCAGCCGCGGCAGCGGTCCTGGTCCACCAGCACGATGCCGTCGTCGGCGCGCTTGTACATCGCCCCGGACGGGCAGGACGCCACACAGGACGGGTTGAGGCAGTGCTCGCAGATGCGCGGCAGGTAGAACATGAACACCTGCTCGAATTCCATCTTGACCCGGTCTTGCAGACCGGCCAGGTTCGGGTCGTCGACGGCGAACTTGGGCGCGCCGGCCAGGTCGTCGTCGAAGTTGCTGCCCCACTGGACGGTCATGTCGCGTCCGGTGAGCGCCGAAATCGAGTGTGCGCTGGGGTTTGCGGTGCCCAGCGGCGCCTCGATGACCCTCTGGTAGTCATACGTCCACGGGTCTCCGTAGTCGTCGATGCTGGGCAGGTCTGGGTTGTAGAAGATCGACAGCAGCTTGCGCAGCCGCCCGCCCGCCTTGAGCTGCAGCCGGCCCTTGCGGTCCAGGGTCCAGCCGCCGTGCCACTGCTCCTGGTCTTCGTAGCGTTTGGGATAGCCGATGCCCGGCTTGGTTTCGACGTTGTTGAAGTAGACGTATTCGGTTCCGGGCCGGTTGGTCCACACCTGCTTGCAGGTGACCGTGCAGGTGTGGCAGCCGATGCACTTGTCGAGGTTCATCACCATCGCCACGTGTGCCATCACTCGCATCAGTACTGCACCTCCTGGCTGCGGCGGCGGATGACGGTGATCTCGTCGCGCTGGTTGCCGGTGGGGCCGTAATAGTTGAAGCCGAACGACATCTGGGCGTAGCCGCCGATCATGTGGGTCGGTTTGACCGCCAGCCGGGTCAGCGAATTGTCGCCGCCGCCATGCCATCCCGACACCTCGGACTTCGGGGTCATCAGGTGCCGGTCCATGGCGTGGTACATGAACACCGTGCCCTTGGGCATCCGGTGGGTGACGACGGCCCGGCAGGCCACCACCCCGTTGCGGTTGTAGGCCTCGATCCAATCGTTGTCGGCCACACCGATGGTGGCGGCGTCGGCTGGGCTCATCCAGATCACCGGTCCGCCGCGGAACAGCCGCAGCATGTGCAGGTTGTCCTGGTACTCCGAGTGAATCGACCACTTGGAGTGCGGGGTGAGGTAGCGCACGGTGACGTCTGGCCGGCCTTCCTCGTCGAGTGCCTGGTTGCCGAAGTGCCTCGAGTAGTTCAGCGGTGGTCGGTAAACCGGCAGCCACTCGCCGTATTCGGCGATCCAGTCGTGGTCGAGGAAGAAGTGCATCCGGCCGGTCAGGGTGTGCCAGGGCTTCTTGCGTTCGACGTTGACGACGAACGGCGAGTAGCGGCGCCCGCCGGTCTCGCTGCCCGACCACTCCGGTGACGTCATCACCGAGCGGGGCTGGATCTGGGTGTCCTCGAACGTGATGTGCTCGCCGGCGCGCTCTTCGGCCAGGTCGGCCAGCCGCATGCCGGTGCGCTGCTCCAGCGCCTCCCAGCCCTGCAGCGCGACTGCGCCGTTGGTGGTGCCCGACAACGCCAGGATCGCCTCGGCCATGTGGACGTCGCGGGCCAGCGACGGCCGGCCGTCGGCGACACCGCCGTGCATGGTGCCGTTCTTGCGGGCCAAAAAGTCCACTGCCGCAACGGGTTTCCAGGCTATGCTCTTGACGGCGGTGCCCGCCGTTTCGACCAGCGGGCCGAGGGCGGCCATCTTCGCGGCGACCGCGCTGTAGTCGCGCTCGACGGTCACCAGTTTCGGCATCGTCTTGCCCGGCACCGGCTCGCATTCGCCGTAGCGCCAGTCGCGCACCACCCCGCCGGGCTGGGCCAACTCGTCGGCGGTGTCGTGCAGCAGCGGCGCGGCGATCACGTCGGTGCGAGTGCCCAGGTGCTTGGCGGCCAGCCGGGAGAAGTCGCGGGCGATGGTGGCGAACGCGTCGAAGTCGGTGCGGGCGTCCCACGGCGGCGGGATGGCCGGGTTGAACGAGTGCACGAACGGGTGCATGTCGGTGGTCGAGATGTCGTGCTTCTCGTACCAGGTGGCTGCCGGCAACACGACGTCGGAGTACGTGCAGGTGCTGGTCATCCGGAAGTCGACGGCGACTGCCAAATCGAGTTTGCCGCAAGGCGCTTCGTCTCTCCAGCGCACCTCGGTCGGTCGCAGCTGCTCGGGCGTCTCGTCGGCGCGCACCGCGTTGTGGGTGCCGAGCAGGTGGCGCATGAAGTACTCCATGCCCTTGCCCGAGGACCCCAGCAGGTTGGCCCGCCACACCGTCAGCACCCGCGGGAAGTTCACCGGGTTGTCGGGGTCTTCGCCAGCGAAATGCAGACGGCCGCTTTGTAGTTCGTCGACGACATAGTCGGCGACAGTCTTGCCGGCCTTGGCGGCGGCGTCGGCCAAATCCAGGGTATTGCGGTCGAAGGTGGGGAAGGTGGGCGTCCAGCCCAGCCGGGAGGCCTGGGCCAGCGCGTCGACCACCGCCTTGCCGCGGAACAGCCCGGGGCCCAGCGGGCTGGACAGTTCGTCGGCGCCGAACTGCTCGTAGCGCCACTGGTCGGTGTGCAGGTAGAAGAAGGACGTGCCGGTCATGTGCCGGGTGGGGCGCTGCCAGTCTAGGGCGAATGCGACCTGTTGCCAGCCGGTGAGCGGGCGCACCTTCTCCTGCCCGACGTAGTGCGCCCAGCCGCCGCCGTTGACGCCCTGGCAGCCGCACAGCATGGTCAGCGTGAAGAAGGTGCGGTAGATCTGGTCGGAGTGGAACCAGTGGTTGGTGCCCGCACCCATCGCGATCATCGACCGGCCCTTGGAAAGCTCTGCGCTGCGGGCGAATTCGCGTGCGACCCGTGCTGCTGCGGCGGCGGGCACCGAGGTGATGGCCTCCTGCCACGCCGGCGTGTACGGCTGCGACGCGTCGTCGTAGCCGGTGGGCCACTCGCCGGGCAGCCCGTCGCGGCGCACCGCGTAGTGGGCCATCAGCAGGTCGAACACCGTCGTCACCAACTTCTCGCCGATCCGCATCACCGGGATGCCGCGGCGGATGACGCCGCCGCCCTCGGTGTCGCCGATGTCGAAGCGGGGCAGGTCAATTGCGACCGCCTCGGCGCCGCGGCCGTGCAGGGTCAGCACCGGGTCGACGTCGCCGAGGTCGAGGTTCCACTTGCCCACCCCGGCGTCGGTGTAGTGGTCGGCCAGCGTGCCGTTGGGCACGACGGGCTCACCGGTCGCCGAGTCCAGCAGCACGGTCTGGTGCACGGCGCGCTCGTCGTCTTGGCCGAGGTCGGCGGCGGTGAGGAATCGGTCCGGCACGTAGGCATCGCCGTGTTCGCGCAGCGTCACCAGGAACGGCAGGTCGGTGTAGGTCTTCACGTACTGCTGGAAATACGGCACCTGGCGGTCGCGGAAGAACTCCGACAGCACCACGTGGCCCATCGCCATCGCCAGCGCGCCGTCGGCGCCGGGCGCGCAGGCCAGCCAGTCGTCGGCGAACTTGGTGTGATCGGAGTAGTCGGGGCTGACGACGACGACCTTTTGCCCCCGGTAGCGGGCCTCGACCATGAAATGCGCGTCGGGGGTGCGGGTGATTGGCAGGTTGGTGCCCCAGATGATCAGGTAGGCGGCGTTCCACCAGTCGCCGGACTCCGGGACGTCGGTCTGGTCGCCGTAGACCTGCGGCGAGGCCAGCGGCATGTCGGCGTACCAGTCGTAGAACGACAGGATCGTGCCGCCGATCATCGACAAAAACCGCGTGCCCGCCGCGTAGGAGACTTGCGACATCGCCGGGATCGGCGAAAAGCCCACCACCCGGTCCGGGCCGTAGGTCTTGATCGTGTGCACATGGGCGGCCGCGATCAGCTCGCTGACCTCTTGCCACGTCGCGCGCAGGAACCCACCCTTGCCGCGATTCTGCTTGTAGCGCGCGGTGCGCTCCGGGTCGGCGGTGATCTCGGCCCACGCTTCGACCGGATCGGTAAGGCGCGCACGGGTTTCCCGCCACATCTCCAGCAGTGGCTGGCGAACGTACGGAAACTTCACCCGCGACGGCGAATAGGTGTACCAGGAAAACGACGCGCCTCGCGGGCAGCCGCGCGGCTCGTACTCGGGGCTGTCCGGGCCGACCGAGGGGTAGTCGGTGGCCTGGGTTTCCCAGGCGATGATGCCTTCCTTGACGAACACCTTCCACGAGCACGAGCCGGTGCAGTTCACGCCGTGCGTCGAGCGCACCTCTTTGCCGTGCCGCCACCGCTCGCGGTAGAACTCCTCGGCGCCGCGACCGCCGCGCCGGTGCACCTCGCGATGGTCGGCAGTGGGTGTGCCGGCGGTGAAGTACTGCGCCTTGCGCAGCAGTGATTCGACGGGTTCGCCGCCCGGCAGCAGCGGCGCGAGCAAGGCATGCGGTGACTGCTCGGCGGTGGCGGCGTCGACACGCTCATCACCGGGCGACGGTTGGGTCCTGACGTCTGCCGTGTCAACCACGTCCGTGTGCTCCTAGCCCGACCCGGGACGATGACGCCGTCCGGCGGATCGGGTGAGGATCCTTCAGTGGTGGATGCCGTCGGATTACGCCTACGCCTCCTCGTCCGTGATACCACCGGACGGGACGTTGTGCTGGCAGGATCGCCGATTGGGCGTCTTAACCGTGACTGACGCGCAACAGCTCGGCCAGGCTCGGCAGCTTGACCCGAGGCCGGCCGTGCGGCTCGCCGGCCGAGCGCTCGTACTCGTCGATCAGCTTCCAGTGCGCATCGGTGACGAGTTTCGGTTGCCGGGAAGCCAGCCACTCGGCGAGTTTGTCGGCGTGGTCGGCACCGAAATCGGCGAGGTTGGCCCGCGACAGGTCGTCGAGCAGGGTGTCGACGGTGTCCTGAGAGTCCTTTTTGTTGGTGCCGATCACCCCGGTCGGGCCGCGCTTGATCCAGCCGACGACGTACTCGTTGCGGCTGCCGTCGACCCGGCCGTCGGTGTTGGGAATCGTTCCGCTGCGCTCGTCGAACGGCAGGCCCGGGGTGGGCACGCCGCGATAGCCCACCGAGCGGACCACCAGCTGCGCGGGTAGCTCCTCGCGGGCGCCGGTGTCCTTGGCCACCACGCGTCCGCTGTCGTCGCTGACCAGCTCGTTGCGCCCGAGCACGATCCGTTCGACTTTCCCGTCGCCCTTGATTTCGATGGGGGAGGTGAAAAAGCGGAAGACGAGCCGGCGGTGACCCGGGCGGGGCTCGCGGTTCGCATAATCCCGCAGCACCGCGATGTTCTGCTTACACGTCTTGCCGACCGCGGCCGCGTCCTCGTCACTGATGCCGTCCAGATCCGCGGGATCGACCACCACGTCGACTCCTTGCAGTGCCGCCAGAGTGCCCAGCTCGCGCAACTCCAGCGTCGTGAAGGCGGTCTGCAGCGGACCGCGCCGACCGATGATCATCACTTCCTGGACACCGCACGGGCGCAGCGACTCCAGCGCGTGGTCGGCGATGTCGGTCTGCGCCAGCTCGTCGGGGTCGCTCACCAGAATGCGGGCGACGTCGAGGGCGACATTGCCGTTACCGATGACCACGGCGCGGGCACCGGACAGGTCGGGAGTCATCTGCGCGAAGTGCGGGTGCGCGTTGTACCAGCCGACGAAGTCGACGGCGGCGATGCTGCCCGGCAGATCCTCGCCGGGAATGTTCAGCGACCGGTCCGACTGGGCGCCGACGGCGTAGATCACCGCGTCATAGTGCTCGGCCAGTTCGGCCGCGCTGATGTGCTCGCCCACCACCACGTTGCCGAAGAACCGGAAGCGGTGGTCGTCGGCGGTCTTCTCGAACTGCCTGCTGATCGACTTGATCTTGGGGTGGTCGGGCGCGACGCCCGAGCGCACCAGCCCCCACGGCGTGGGCAGCATCTCGAGCATGTCCACCGCGACGTCGAGCTGGTCCGACGCGTCGGCGGCCTTCAACAGTGATGCTGCCGCGAAGAAGCCCGACGGGCCGGAGCCGACGATCGCGACGTGGTAGGGGCGCATACACCCCGATGCTAAACGGCTACTACCGCGTAGGCTGCCAGGGCCGCAGGGCCGGTAACGTGAGCAGCTGTGGAACCCGACCGCCAGGCCGACATCGCCGCCCTTGACTCCACGCTGACCACCGTGGAGCGGGTGCTCGATGTCGAGGGTCTGCGCTGTCGCATCGAGAAGCTCGAACACGAGGCCTCCGACCCGCACCTGTGGGATGACCAGTCCCGGGCGCAGAAGGTGACCAGCGAGCTGTCTCACACTCAGGGCGAGCTTCGGCGTGTCGAAGAGCTGCGCCGTCGCCTCGACGACCTGCCGGTGCTCTACGAGCTGGCCGCCGAGGAAGCCGGCGCCAGCCACACTGAGGCGTTGGCTGAGGCCGACGCCGAACTCAAGGCGCTGCGCGCCGACATCGAGGCCATGGAGGTCCGCACGCTGCTATCCGGCGAGTACGACGAGCGCGAGGCGCTGGTCACCATCCGCTCCGGCGCGGGCGGGGTGGATGCCGCCGACTGGGCCGAGATGCTGATGCGGATGTACATCCGCTGGGCCGAGCAGCACAACTATCCCGTCGAGGTGTTCGACACGTCGTACGCCGAGGAAGCGGGGATCAAGAGCGCGACGTTCGCCGTGCATGCCCCGTTCGCCTACGGCACGCTCTCGGTCGAGCAGGGCACCCACCGGCTGGTGCGGATCAGCCCGTTCGACAACCAGAGCCGACGCCAGACGTCGTTCGCCGAGGTCGAGGTGCTTCCGGTGGTGGAGACCACCGACCACATCGACATTCCCGAGGGCGATGTGCGGGTGGATGTGTACCGGTCCAGCGGTCCCGGCGGGCAGTCAGTGAACACCACCGACTCGGCGGTGCGGCTGACCCACATTCCGACCGGCATCGTGGTCACCTGTCAGAACGAAAAGTCGCAGCTGCAAAACAAGGTGGCGGCGATGCGGGTTCTTCAGGCAAAGTTGTTGGAGCGCAAACGGTTAGAAGAACGCGCTGAGCTCGACGCCTTGAAGGGTGAAGGCGGCAGCTCCTGGGGTAACCAGATGCGGTCCTACGTACTGCACCCGTACCAGATGGTCAAGGACTTGCGCACCGAATACGAGGTGGGTAATCCCACGGCCGTCCTGGACGGGGACATCGACGGATTCCTGGAGGCGGGGATCCGGTGGCGCAATAGGCGAGATGACGACTGATTCAAGACTTTTCGCGACAGTGGCGGCCCAGCCGTGGCATGACATCTGGCGCGGCGACATTCGCCAATGGATTCTCACCAGCGGCCTGCGCATCGTTTTGCTGCTGATCGGCGCGGTGCTGGCGGCCCGCTTCGTCAATTGGCTGGCGCGAAAGGTGACCGAGCGCCTCGACATGGGCTTTGCCGAAAGCGACGCGCTGGTGCGGTCGGAGGCCACCAAGCACCGCCAGGCGGTGGCGTCGGTGATCTCGTGGGTGTCGGTCGTCCTGATCGCGATCGCGGTGGTCGTCCAGCTGGCCGACATCCTGAATATTTCGGTGAAGGGTCTGGTGGCGCCGGCGACGGTGGTGGGGGCCGCGCTGGGCTTCGGTGCCCAGCAGCTGGTGAAGGACCTGCTGTCCGGGTTCTTCATCATCGCCGAAAAGCAGTACGGGTTCGGCGATCTGGTGGAGCTGACCATCTTGGGCTCACCGACGGACGCCGCCGGCACCGTCGAAAACGTCACGCTTCGGGTGACCAAGCTGCGCTCGGCGGACGGCGAAGTGTTCACCGTGCCCAACGGCCAGATCGTGAAATCGGTGAACCTGTCGAAGGACTGGGCGCGCGCCGTGGTCGACATTCCGGTATCCACCACCGCCGACCTGAACCGGGTCAACGACGTCCTGCGCCAGGAGTGCGAGCATGCCCGCGACGACGAGGTGCTCGGGGAGTTGCTCCTCGACGCCCCGACGGTGATGGGCGTGGAAAGCATCGAGGTCGACACGGTCACGCTGCGGTTGGTGGCCCGCACGCTGCCTGGCAAGCAATTCCAGGCGGGCCGGGAGCTGCGTGTGCTGGTGGTGCGGGCACTGGCTCGCGCCGGCATCGTCACCGCGGTCGACACGCGGCCGACGGTCGGCGCGATCGCCAGCAGCGCCGAACAAGAAACGCAGGAACCGACCAAGTGAAATTCTTTTCCCTCGACCGGTTGAAAAAGATCGGCCAGGACGCCGAGCGCGGCTGGCCGGGGTACTTGTTCGGCGGCCACGTGCGCACGTCCACGGTGGTGCTTGTCGTCGCGTTTGTGGCGGTGTGGTGGGTCTACGACTCCAACAAGCACACCCAGTCGTCGACCCCGACCCAGGTGCCCGCCACTCAGGTGGTGCCGCCCGGCTACGTGCCCGACCCCAACTACACCTGGGTGCCGCGCAGCCGACTGCAGCAGCCGCCCACCCGGACGTGGACCCCGACGACCACCACGACCACAACGACGACCACGCCACCGACCACGACGACCACCACCACGGCGCCGCCGCCGTTCCAACTGCCTGTGCTGCCGCCGCCGTTCGGTCCGGGAACGACGACGTCGACGTCGACACCGCCGCCACCTGAGCCCGGCCCGGCTCCCGCGCCGCCGCCCATTCCGTAGCGTGGTCGGCCTCAGCGAAAGTCACGGTTACACTGGCGTGCCGTGATGATCACCCTCGACCATGTCAGCAAGCAGTACAAGTCGTCGGCGCGACCAGCGCTCGACAACATCAACGTCAAGATCGACAAGGGTGAGTTCGTCTTCCTCATCGGTCCGTCCGGCTCCGGCAAATCCACGTTCATGCGGCTGCTGCTGGGCGCCGAGAACCCCACGACCGGTGACGTGCGCGTGTCCAAATTCCACGTCAACACGCTGCCCGGCCGCCACATCCCGAAGCTGCGCCAGGTGATCGGCTGCGTCTTCCAGGATTTCCGGCTGCTGCAGCAGAAGACGGTGTTCGAGAACGTCGCCTTCGCTTTGGAGGTCATTGGCAAGAAGCCCGATGTGATCAACCGGGTGGTTCCCGACGTGCTGGAGATGGTCGGCCTGTCCGGTAAGGCCAACCGGCTGCCGGCCGAGCTGTCCGGCGGCGAGCAGCAGCGGGTGGCGATCGCCCGCGCCTTCGTCAACCGGCCGCTGGTGCTGCTCGCCGACGAGCCCACCGGGAACCTCGACCCCGAGACGAGTCAGGACATCATGGACTTGCTGGAACGGATCAACCGCACCGGCACCACGGTGCTGATGGCCACCCACGACCATCACATCGTCGACTCGATGCGCCAGCGTGTGGTGGAGCTGTCGCTGGGCCGGCTGGTGCGCGACGAGCAGCGCGGCGTCTACGGGATGGACCGCTGAGTGCGCTTCTCATTCCTGCTCAACGAGGTCCTGACCGGTCTTCGTCGCAACGTCACCATGACCGTCGCGATGATCCTGACCACCGCCATCTCGATCGGTCTGTTCGGCGGCGGTCTGCTGGTCGTCCGGTTGGCCGACAATTCCCGCAGCATCTACCTCGACCGGGTGGAGACGCAGGTCTTCCTGACCGACGACGTGTCCGCGAACGACCCGACATGCGACAGCGCCCCGTGTAAGGCGCTTCGCGAAAAGATTGAGGCGCGCAACGACGTCAAATCGGTGCGATTCCTCAACCGCGACGACGCCTATCAGGACGCGATCCGCAAGTTTCCGCAATACAAAGACGTGGCCGGCAAGGATTCGTTTCCGGCGTCGTTCATCGTCAAGCTGGAAAACCCGGAGCAGCACAAGGATTTCGACGCTGCCATGCAGGGCCAGCCCGGCGTGCTCAACGTGCTCAACCAGAAGGATCTGATCGACCGGCTGTTCGCCGTGTTGGATGGTCTGTCCAATGCCGCGTTCGCTGTCGCGCTGGTGCAGGCGATCGGGGCGATCCTGTTGATCGCCAACATGGTTCAAGTGGCGGCCTATACCCGGCGCACCGAGATCGGCATCATGCGACTGGTCGGCGCCACGCGCTGGTACACCCAGTTGCCGTTCCTGGTCGAGGCGATGGTGGCGGCAACCGTCGGTGTGATCATCGCCGTCGTCGGCTTGATCGTGGTGCGGGCGCTGTTCCTGGAGAACGCGCTCAACCAGTTCTACCAAGCCAATTTGATCGCCCGGATCGACTACGCCGACATCCTCTACATCTCGCCGTGGCTGTTCCTGGTGGGCGTCGCGATGGCCGGGCTGACGGCGTACGCAACCTTGCGCGTGTACGTGCGGCGGTAACGGTGGCCAAGAAGCCAGGGGGGTCCGCTAAGCCAGCCAGGCAGGTGGTGGCGACCAACCGCAAGGCGCGGCACAACTATTCGATCCTGGACGTGTTCGAGACCGGGATAGTTTTGCTCGGTACTGAGGTAAAAAGCCTGCGGGAGGGAAAAGCATCACTGGTGGACGCGTATGCCACCGTCGACGACGGCGAGGTCTGGCTCCGCAACCTGCATATTCCCGAGTATCACCATGGGACCTGGACAAACCATGAACCGCGTCGTACCCGCAAACTGCTTCTCCACAGGCGCCAAATCGATGGTCTGATCGGCAAGATACGTGATGGTAACCTCGCGCTGGTGCCGTTGTCGCTGTATTTCTCCGAGGGAAAAGTGAAGGTAGAACTCGCTTTGGCACGTGGGAAGCGGGCGCACGACAAACGTCAAGACTTGGCCCGGCGCGACGCGCAACGTGAGGTCACGCGCGCACTGGGACGGCGTGCGAGGGGGATCAACTGATCGGCGCGGCCTACGCCCAGCTGTCCGCGGTCAGCTACGGCGTAAGCGACTTCGTCGGGGGTGTGGCTGCGCGGCGCGTGGCTGCGCTGCGCGTCATGTTGGTGTCGTACCCCGTCGCGTCAGTCTTTCTCGGTCTACTGGCCGTCCATGCCGGCGGTCCGATTCACCCAGGCGCCATCCTGTGGGGTTCGCTCTATGGGATCAGCCAGGCGATCGGCGTGTGGTGGTTCTACGCGGCGATGAGCTCCGGACCCATCTCGGTGGTCTCCCCGTTGGCTGCGGTGCTCAACGCGGCCGTGCCGATTGCGGTCGGGGTGGCGCTCGGGGAACGACCGGGTGAGACGGCGTCGGTCGGCGTCGTGCTGGCGATGATCGCGGTGTTTTTGGTCGGCCGGGAGTCGCCCGACGACGAGGACGTCCGCACCCACCGGTTCACCCGTCGGGTGGCTTGGTTCACGGTCGGCGCCGGGGTGGCGTTCGGACTTGACTTCGTGCTGCTGCATCAGGCGCCGGTGGAGTGTCGGCTGTGGCCGCTGTTTTTCGCGCGGGCGTCGGCGACGGTACTGGTGTTCGCGGTGGCGGCGGCGACCGGGAATTTTCAGATGCCGACCAAGTCGCCGCTGCGGCTGGCCTTGGCGGCCGCGGCGCTGGACACCTTTGCCAACATCGCGATGCTGATGGCGCTGCATGCCTGGTTGCTGTCGCTGGCCAGCATGCTGATCTCGCTGTATCCGGCCGCCACCGTCGTGCTCGCGATGGTGGTGTTACGAGAACGGGTGACCCGTTGGCAGGGGATCGGCATGGTGCTGGCGATGGTCGCGGTTGCGATGATCACCGCCTCTTGACCGACGTCTAACATCAGGGCGCATGAGCCGTCCGGTCACCCAACTCGACAAATCCGACGTGCTGACGGGGCTGTTTGCCTCGTGGGACGCGCTGGACGGACTGCTGAGCGGGCTGTCGGAGGAGCAGTGGCGGACGCCGACGCCGCTGCCCGGCTGGGATGTGCACGCGGTGGTCGCGCACATCATCGGCACGGAGTCGGCGCTGTCAGGGGTGCCGACACCCGACGTCGACGTGTCGGGTCTTGCGCACATTCGCAACGACTTTGGTGCGACGAACGAGTGCTGGGTCCGCCATCTGCGCGGCGAGCCCGGCGCCGAGCTGCACCAGCGATTCCTGGCGGTGACCCGGGATCGGCGCAAGCGCCTGACCGACATGTCGGAGGACGACTGGCTGGCGGTGACGCCGACGCCCGCGGGGCCGGACAGCTACGGCCGGTTCATGCGGGTGCGGGTCTTCGACTGCTGGATGCACGAGCACGACATTCGCGACGGGCTAGGCCTGCCGGCGTCGGAGGCGGAGCTGGTTTCGCCGGCGGCGCGGCTGGCGCTCGACGAGATGGCGGCGAGCATGGGCTATGTCGTAGGCAAGCTGGGCGGAGCACCCGATGGGTCGCGGGTCGCGATCGAGCTGACGGGTCCGCTGGCACGGGTTATCCGCGTTGTTGTCGACGGGCGCGGGCAAGTGGTCGACGACTTCGGTGGGTTGGAGCCGACGGCGACGATTCGCGTTGATGGGTTGTTGTTCACCCGGCTGGCTGGCGGACGGGTGGCTGGGGCTCCGGTCGAACTCGACGGTGACCACGAGGTCGGGGCGCGGATCGTCGAGCACCTGAACTATGTGATCTGACCAGGCGGGATGACAATTCAGTGGCCTGTTGTTGCAGATCGCGTACCATTGATTGTCCTGCCGAAAGTCGGTGGGGATGCTCGAAGACATGGGGCTGAACGGTTTCGACTTCGCGCATCGAATCAAGGGAAGCGTGCCGGTGCAGGCAAGAGACCACCGTAAGCGTCGTTGCAACTAGATAAGCGCCGATTCACATCAGCGCGACTACGCTCTCGCTGCCTAAGCGACAGCTAGTCCGTCAGACCGGGAACTCCCTCGACCCGGAGCCTGGCGTCAGCTAGAGGGATCAACCGTTAGGTTCGGTCGCGGGGCCTAGCGGGACACCAAACAGCGACTGGGATCGCCGTCCCGGCTAGTTCGCGAGACCGGGAGATCCGAGTAAGGGCAAAGCGAACTGCGCACGGAGAAGCCTTGAGGGAATGCCGTAGGACCCGGGTTCGATTCCCGGCAGCTCCACTGTTTTACCAGGGAAAATAGAGTGAATATCGGCCACGTCAGCACCACGTCAGCACAACTGGCCCTAGGATGCCCGACGCGGCCTTTATTCGAGAACGCAAGCGCAAGGACGGCACTACATACTTTTCCGTCACTTACCGGCTAGGTGGGCGGGGTAGTCGCCAGTCGTCAACGTCATTCCCTGACCAGAAGGAAGCCAAGCGCTTTTGCGCCCTCGTTGACTCGCACGGCGCGGAGCGCGCTCTAGAGCTAGCTGGGATCGCGGACACTCAACGCCCCCTGTCCACGCTGACAGTCGCGGAATGGCTCGACCGCTATATCGGGAGCCGGTCGGGTGTCGAGAAGAAAACCATCACCGAATACAAGCGCTATGCGGAGCGCGACATCGGGCCGGCCCTTGGCGCGATCCCGCTTAACAAGCTCACCCGTGAGGACGTAGCCGAGTGGGTTAACGACATGCAGGAAGACGGGGCGGCAGGCGGCACGCTGCAGAACAAGCATGGGTTTCTGTCGGGCGCGCTCAAGGTCGCCGTCAAGGATGGACACCTGGCCGCTAACCCTTGCGAGGGCGTGCGACTGCCGCGCACCGAACAAAAGGAAATGTGTTCTTAACCGGGCCGGAGTTTTACACACTCAAGGCGGCATTCAGTGACCACTACCAGCCCTTTGTGGAGTTTCTGGTGTCGTCGGGATGCCGCGCTAGCGAAGCGCTTGCGCTTTAGCCGAGCGACATTGATCTAGAAGCCGGAACCGTGCGGATCACCTGGTCTTGTCACCGTGGCGGACCTGACGGCTATTACCTTGCGCCGCCTAAGACGCAAAATTCGATCCGGACTATCAACGTGCCTAAATCCGTTCTGGGGCAGCTTGATTACAGCCATGAATGGGTTTTTCTCAGTACGCACGACCTGCCGATCCGGCTCTACAGTTGGCGCGCTAACGTCTGGTACAAGTCGCTGGCGAAGTCGAAGGCCGATGGCCTTACGAAGTCGCCCCGTATTCACGACCTCAGGCACACTTGCGCCTCTTGGATGATTCAAGCGCAGCCACCAGTCCCGCTTGCGGTCGTCCGGGCGCACTATGCCTGGCTTTCGTCCGGTGGTGAAGCCGCCGAGCGCTGCCGCATCCCCTCAACAAACTCATCCATACCGAAGGCTTTCGACAACGCTTCCCCTGCCTCGTTGACCTTCGCGCGGTGTTGTTCTTGTGCCTCTTGGTATGCCGCTTCCGTTCGATATTCAGCACGATTGTCGGGCCACGGCAATCCGACCCGATGGGCGACTGCCTCCGGTGCGTTGAACTCTCTGCTCCGTGCGTCGGCTTGCGGGTCCCAATGCAGAGCCGTGGCCATCCATGCGATAGCTAGCTCTACTCTTCCCGCTACCCGAGGATGACGACCTGATTCGGCGGGAAAGCTGACAGTCCACGGATCAGGGCGGTTAGGACCCTTCTCCGCCTCAGCCAAAATGCGTGTGCGTCCGAGGTGCGCTGAACGGACGCGGACATCGCCGATGTTGTCAGTGAGAATCATCTTGCGTTCGTCACCGATCACCGCCCAGCTCCATCGTGAGTCATCGATATAGAACCTGCGCTGGACAAGGTGGTCCCGCTCTGGCGTCTCGTAGATGATGTGCTCATGCCAGTCCATAGTCTGATAGCTAATCAGTGAGACATCTGCCTGGTGAAAGATTGCACGCCATCCTGCTCAGCGTCTGCCGCGAGATGCTGCCCGTCCGCTTGCGGCGGTGGCGCGTCATTAGCCCGTCTCAGCTAGCACCCGATAGACGGTCGCGCGACTGACGCCGAGGGTGGCCGCAATAGTTCCAGCCAATTCGCCACTGGCGTGCATCCGCTGCGCGAGAGCGGCTTTGGAAGCGTTGAGCGCTTTCGGGCGCCCAATCGACTGTCCGCGTGCTCGCCGGGCTTCCCGCGCCGCCGAACGCCGCTCCCGGCCCAGCTCCAATTCGAGTTCGGCCAGGCTTGCAAGCACGCCGGCCACCATTCGGCCCGCTGCGCTAGATGTGTCGATGCCTTCTCTTAGGGACCTCAGAACGATGCCACGCTCGCCAAGTTCCCTAATGGTCGTCATTACGCTCAGCAGCGTTGCGCCTAGTTTTGCGAACGCGACTCCGGTCGAGGATGGCGCGTCCATTGCTTTACGGGTCTCAGACGGGCTAGCGCGGCCGGTGGACCCGAGGCGGTGGTGTGAGTACCGTCCCTGGTATGGCGAAACCCGGCGCCCCTGAGTACCAAGCAAAGGTTGCTGAGCTGGTCTCGTCCACACCACCGCTCGCCCACTCTCGGCGGGAGTCCATCGAGCGGATATTTGCCCATGCGACGATCGACGGAAAGTATGCCGGGCCGATCCAGTGACAGCCGTGCCCGCTCCACAGCCGGAAAAGTTGCCGCTGTCTCCGATGCTCTTTCAGTACCTCGTCGGACTTTTCACCCTCAAGCACGGCCTTGGCGTGAACTACCACGTGACACTTGGCGACGAGGTGCCAGACGAGGCGTCGGGCACCCGGCGCGATGTAGACGTAACGGTGGCGACCCCGGACGGCGAGGTGTATGAGTTCGCGGGATACGAGGTCAAGCACTGGAAAAAGAAGCTTGATGTGTCGCACGTCGAAGCGTTAGCCATGAAGCTCAATGACATGCCCACCGTTACTCAGCGAGCAATCGTGTGCAGTTCGGGCTACACCGAAGGCGCAATCAAAAAGGCCGCCCATCACGGCGTAGACCTTTACGTCATCAAGGAGTGGACCACTCCGATTGAGGAGCAATTCCCCGACCTTGCACCCATGAAAGGGCCTCCCTCAGAAGTCTTTCGGGGGTCGCAGTTCTACTTGACGTGGCCAGAGTGGCGCATCGAGGCCCACATGGACAATGCACCACAAATGGATCTCATACCCTGGGACACACCACTTTTCGATGCCGACGGCCAGCCGCATCCCGCATACGTCGACTTCCGGAGCTTTACAGAGGCAATGTTGGTCCTATCCACCGACATCCTCTTCGGAACTCAACCGATGAAAGAGCGCATCGGGCCAATGTGGGAAGCGCTACTCAGCCACGGGGCTATACCGATGCCGGACAATCCCCGATGGCCTTTCGGCCATACATTCGGCATCGACAAACAAGAGGTATACATTCGCGCCACGGATGACGCCCTGTACCGCATCGAGGCAGTGACCCTGCAAGGGCAGCTCAGCTGGGAGTATTCCCCGATGCTCTACCTTGCGATGGAAAAGGTTCCCACGGGCGAGATGTTCGCCACCGCTCTGGTCGGTGTGAGCCCAGTTCCAGGTCGCATGATCGCAACCATCATCCCGACTCAGGGTCGTAACCTGACACTTGCAAAGGTCGCGCTGAATCCGGGTCAGCTCAACATCCTCAAACAGTTACAACTTCATCTGGGCGGAGAACCGCCGGTAACCTCAGCAACATGATGAGTTCGATCGCATGGTCGACGACCAGCTTGCTCAGCTAGGCAACGTCGTCGGTAAGAAGTGGTTGCCAGCCGCTGCCAGGTAATGCCTTGTGATTCCGATACTTTCGCTGCGGCTTTCGAGAAACCCACAATGTTAGTTCTGAGTCTGCACTACTCGACGCAACGCAACCACCTCTCAGAGCCCCCGGCCTGCGAGCCAACTGGCGATCCTTTCGGCGACCGCCTGCCATCCGGGCTCAAGCATCATGTTGTGGCCCATGCCGGGGAACAACTCAGCCTCCGTGCCGTACGCGAGTGCTGTCTTCCGTATTTCGTCTTGGCTGACGCAGGCATCAGATTCGGCTCCCAAGACGAGCAGAGGTGTGGTCACTCGGTCAGGCTTGACGAAACTAAGCACCGTGAGATCGAACGTTAATCTCCCGGAGTACTCCTCGTTCAACAGCGCGGCGTAGTGCTCAACATCCGACTCCGGAGTGCTTGCCGAGTAGAAATTTTCACGCGTCGCCTGTGGTGTGCTCACAGCGCGCAGTGACTTGCCCGTAAGTGAGGCTCTTGCGGCACGCAACGGATGACGCCCCATTATGCGCAGTAGGGGGCGGCCGCCCCCGCTCACAGGCAGCGACGCAAGGAGGACTCCCGCCGGGGCGCTGTGCTTCTCAAGGTACTTTTGCACCACTAAGCCGCCCATCGAATGGCCGATGACTACTAGATTGGTAGAAAGACTTGCGGCAACTGAGTCGACGTCGTTGACGTAGTCAACCATCGAACAGGTGCGGGGTTTCCTCTTTTGGCTGCCTCCGTGATTTCGGAGGCTGAGTGCAACGGCACGGAAACCTCTCTCGGCGAAAAAGTCCAGGAAGTGTTCGTCCCAGCACCAGGCTGCATGCCATGCACCATGGACAAATAGCAGTGGAACACGATGCGCTTCGGTTGCAGACCCCCTGTCGATGACTTCGAGCATGGTTCCTCCGTTGCGATCTGTCTGCGGCATTCCCAGGCATCTTCTCAGGCGCTAGGTCCTCGGCTCGTTCGAATCACACATTGTCATTGCCAGCACCAAGCTTCGTGACCGCGCCACGACGCGCGTGCTGACGGCGGTCAGCACAAACCCCTGTTGACTCATGTTTTCCCATGTCGCATCGTGCTGACTCGTATAACATCTGTGCAGGTCAGCTGCGTTATATGCGTCTTCGATTCCCGGCAACTCCACCAAGAAAGTACTGGCCAGGGCTACAAACTCTGGGCAGCGTTCTTTTCTCACAACTTGACCCGACCGAATGCGGCATTAGGACGAAATGCCGTGATAAGCGGCGACGACAGCTCGTCAATTTCGCGTCCTGCGTGGCGCTTGGGCAGCGATAGACTCACAGGGGAATCCTTGATGAATACGGACCACGGCTTGGCTGATAAATCGACGGAACTTCAAAATGAGATCGACCGGTTGTCGGAGAAGCTCGGCGTACGTTCCATGCCGGTTGGGCTCCGAACAAATGATGGACTGAACATTTATATCGCTGACGACGGCGCGTATCACTTTACGTTCTACGAGCGAGGAAAACTCGGCTTCGATCGGGCTGGCAGCCTCGATGACGTTCTCTACTGGTACTGCGAAGGCATAGTGACAAGCCAAGCGGCCAAATGGGTCGGAGATCGCGCAGAACGTTTCAAGTACGAGTACCAAATACTTAGCCGATTCAATATTGACTGGGCGAAAAGGCGGGTGCGTGAACTCGCCGCTCTTTTCCGTAATGGTCAACCACAGGACATTGCCTTACTGCCCGACATTGGCGAAGCGCTGTAGCGCGGTCCTCAATCGAGCCCAGGTACCGTGGTCGTACGTCGCTGCCATGGGAGCGTGCTGATGCCAGACCCATTGCCCGGTCCTCGTCTACGCCAGGTGGCGCTGGTCGCCCATGACTGCGAAAAGATTGCGTCGGCGCTGCAGGAGACGTTTGGCTGGCCGGATCCGTTCCATGATCCGGGGGTCGGAGAGTTCGGCCTCGTCAACGCCGTCTTCCCAGTGGGCGACACCTTCGTGGAGGTGGTCTCTCCCGTGCGACCCGACACCACTTCCGGGCGATATCTCGCCCGTCGCGGATCCGACAGCGGCTATATGGCCATATTCCAGATGCCTTCGCTCGACGAAGCCCGCCGACACGTGACCGATCTAGGGGTACGCGTGGTGTGGTCGATCGACCTCGACGACATCGCGGGAACCCATTTGCACCCCAAGGACATCCCCGGGGCGATCGTGTCTCTCGACTGGGCGTCGCCGACCAATTCGTGGCGCTGGGCGGGACCGGCTTGGACCGGAGCGGTACCTGATCACCCGCCGGGCGGCATCGCCGGCATCACGGTCGAGGTGGAGGAACCGGCCATAGCGGCCCAGCAGTGGGCCGATGTTCTTGGTCTCGACGCCGAGGTAGACGGCGAGCTGGCCCTGGTTCGGCTGGCCCAGGCTAGCCAAACCTTGAGGTTCGTCTCGGCGGTCGATGGCCGGGCGGAAGGCATTACCGAAATCTGGCTGACGCCCGGCTTGCCGGGTCTTCCCGTCGGTGACGGGCCGGTCGCCGAGATCGGCGGAGTGCGGTTCATAGCGCGTGCGGGATGATGGCGTACCTCCGAAACCGCTGTCTCACAACTGCATTCGCTCCCGTTACCTTTCCTCGCCACCCGGCGCCATGGCCCGGGCAGCCCAGCCGGCGGCTGCTGCAGAAAGGACGTGCCATGCGCCGTGGTACTGCCACAGACTCTCGGGCCGGCACAGCGGCGACCCCGAGCGTCCCGCGGCGTAGGCGGCCAGTCCCAAAGCGAAGACGCCGGCCGGTGCCGCCCAGGCCGACCACTGCTCTCGCCGCGCGCTGCGGGCCAGACCGGCGGTGTACACCGCTCCCGCAGCGACGATAGGCCAGTCATGGGCGAACTTCGCCCACGAGAGTTGCGGCCCGTGGTAGGCGAAGCTGCCGGCCCCGACCGCTACGAGCGCTGCCCCGGCGGCCGCAGCCACCGGTGCCTTAACCCTTGCCGCCCAGGCCAATACGGCCATCCCGGCTGCGACGTAGGCCAGGCTGGTGATGGCGAGGACGGGCTGCGCCAGCGCGGCACCAACGACAACGCGTTCGCAGTCCGAGTGACCGAAGCTGGGGGGAGCGGCCAACACCTGCATGGCGATCCACCGTAACGCGTTCGCCGATGAATTAAGACCGAGGTGTGTCTCGCGTGTGACTGTCCCGCGACAGCGATCAAGGACGCTCTCTTTATGACACCGCTTGTGGTGATCGCCGCGCTGGTGACAGCACTGTGCATCGGCTACTACTTTGGTCGGTGCGCCCGCTCGAAGCCTCCAAGCTGGAAGAAGCGGACGAGTCGGGTGGCGCTGGCCAGGCTCGCGATTAATCTGCTCGTGTTGGTGGCTGCACGTCGCGTCCGGAAAAGCTTCCTACCACGTCGCATGTCTCTCGACGCGGTAGGCGTTCGGGAACCGAGATTTCTTGAGCCGCTTGAGTTCTTGCGTGTCAGTGCTGGGCGCTTGCGGTCCTATTGATCGACTCAGACATGCAGCGTTGGCCGGTAGGTGAGCTCTTGGATATTGCCGTCGAGCGTTCGGCTCTCGATCAGCTCGAGGTCGAAGTCGGCCGCCCCCTGAAAGATCGGGTCATCACCGGTCTGACCGGTGATCACGGGGAAGAGCGTCACCTGGACGCGGTCGACCAAGCCGGCGGCCATCAGCGCTCGGTTCATCGACAGGCTGCCGTGCGAGCGCAACGGCACCTCTGATTCCTGCTTCAGCTTGGCGACGACGTCGACGGCGTCGCCGCTCACGAGAGTTGCGTCGGGCCAGTCGAGAGGTCCACCCAGCGTCGTGGACACTACCGTCGTCGGCAGATGCCTCATCCGGGTGACCCAGGGGTCGCGGACCTCGGATTCCTCGCCACTCTCCGCCAGCATTTGCACGAACGCCCGATATGTGTTGGCGCCAAACACCATCCGCTGCTCCTCGTTGTACACGGCAAGGCGGTGGTCGAGCAGTTCGGGGCCTTGCTTGCCCCAGTAGCCGCTCCAGTCGCCGCCGCTGACCCCGCCGAAGCTGTCGAGGCTGGAAAAGACGTCGAAGGTGTAGGTGGCGGTCATGATGCTCTCCTCGATCCGGGTGAAGGCGTCTCGGGAATACAGACTGGAAACCACGGCGAAACTCATCGCCCTTGGACTCCTGGGCTGCCTACCCGCGTAGGCGAATCGTCAATTGCCTGCCTCGATGGCCGCGACTTGCGCGGAAGCGGTGGGTCCGCAGGAGAGCGGGAGCTCCACTCTGCCCGCGGCAAGCAGATCGTCGATGCGACGCTTGAGGTCACCGGAGGAGAGATGGGCATAGAGGTTCGCGCCAGGGCAAGAAGTTTGGGCAAAGTCACGATGGCCCGCCAGCGTGCCGGTGGTGATTCCGAAAGTGTGGGCGGCCCAAGCGAACGCGAGAGCGGCTCCGTGAAGCTGTGCCTCCGACACAACCTCCTTGTCGAAATCTCCTAGGCAGAGGACTAAGAAATGGCCTGTGGTGTCGTAGTCGGTCGCCGTGTCTCCTGCGATCTCGGTGCTCCGTAGTTGGTAGATGTTGCCGTTGCGGTCGACGCCGATGTGATAGGCGATGTCGATCCAGCCCAACTGGTCTTGGTGGTAGCGCTGGTCTTGGCGGAGGCGGCCTGGGGCATTGCGGTTGTCGCCGAGGACGACTGCCTCGTGGTGGAGAGTCATCCGGGTGATGGTGTGGCGCCTCCCGCCGGGCCGGGCTGGTCGCGCGCTCCATGCGTCCCGGCATAGCAGGGGCGCCGAAGTGGCAGCTCGGGCTTCACTCGAGCAGGCGCTCACCATTGACGCCAAGCCGACGCCGCCTGCCAGCCGCAGCATTTGACGGCGGTTGACAGGCATATTCATGGGGCTATGACCCTTCAGTGACCGGTGAACATCGGGGGTCGGCGCTCGGCTGCTGCTGTCACACCCTCGCGGAAATCGGCGGTCGCCTGCAGTCGGGTTTGTTCTTCAAGTTCACGTGCGGTGGCCGCCGCGACAGCTTCGGCGAGTCCGGCGCGCATGGTGGCACGGATGCTCACCAACGCCAGGGGAGCCGCTGCGGCGATGCGCTCTGCGAACCGAATCGCCGCCGGGCGCACATCACCGTCGGCGGCCAATTCATCGACCAGCCCTGCCGCGTAGGCGATTCCGCCGCCGAAACGCTCACCGGTGAGCACCCACTCGAGTGCTTTTTGCGGACCGACGACGCGCGGCAACGTGGCGGTAATCCCGAAGCCGGGATGAAACCCGAGCCGGCTGAAGTTGGCCGCGAATTTCGAGGAGGGCGCGGCCACCCGGAAGTCTGCGCTGAGCGCAAGCCCGAGGCCGCCGCCGATCGCGGCGCCGTGTACCGCTGCGACGACGGGCTTGCCGGTACGGAACAACCGGATGGCCTGAGCGTAAAGCTCACCGGGTGACAAGCGATCCTCGGCGGGCCGTGAGAAGTCGGCGCCGGCGCAGAAGTGCTTTCCCTCGGCGCACAACACAATTGCCCGGCATTCGACGTCGTCGTCCAGCCGCTCGTAGGCGTCGGCGAGGTTCTTGATCAGTGTGGTGTCAAAGTAGTTGTTCGGGGGTCGATGGATCTCCACCACCGCCACGTGGCCGGCGGATTCGACGGTGACATCCGTTGACGTCATAACGCTTCCAGAAATTCACGCACTGCGGCATTGAACGACTCGGGTTGGTCCATGTTCGCCGCGTGCCCCGCGTCGTCGATGACGACCTTGCGGGAATTGGGAATGTGGCGGTGCATGTAGTCGGCGCTGGCCAGGAAGTCGGTGTCGTCGGCGCCGACGATCACCAGCGTGGGCACGGTGATGGTGTCGAGCGATGTGATTACGCGAGCGTCCGTTTGGGCCATGACACCGCGGGCGGAACGGGGCAGTCCTTCGGGATGCTGGTGCACCGCCTGCTTGAGTTCCGCTGACATGTCGGCCGGCGTTTCGCCCCGCTCGAGTTGCTGCGCGCGTCGCTCTACCCACGCGTTCCACTTGGCCCGTGCTTCGTCGTTGCGATAGCCCGGCCCCGTGTCGACCAGCACCAGCGCGGCTACCCGCTGCGGGTAAACGAGGTGAAAAGCCAGGGATAGGTAGCCGCCCAACGACATTCCGCCGAGCACGGCCCGATCGGCGCCCGCGGCGTCGAGGATGGCGGCCATGTCGGCGACGCTGATCTGCTCGCTGTAGCGGTCCATGTCGTCGGGTGCATCGCTGCTGCCGTGGCCGCGCTGCTCCCAGACGATCACGGGCCGAT
The DNA here is from genome assembly GCF_002101735.1 of Mycobacterium kyorinense. Classification (GTDB taxonomy): domain Bacteria; phylum Actinomycetota; class Actinomycetes; order Mycobacteriales; family Mycobacteriaceae; genus Mycobacterium; species Mycobacterium kyorinense. Next base: position 24,190 of record NZ_LQPE01000100.1, read on the forward strand.
CGGCGCTCAACGCAGCAATATTCGCGTCCCACATGCCGGCAGTCGCGCCGAAACCGTGCGTCAGCAGAATAGGCACGCCCGAGCCTCGCGGGTTGTGCACCTGGAAGGCCAGCGTGACCCCGTCGTCGCGTCGCAGTCGGTTCATTGCACGACCTCGGAGCCGGACTGGATGGCCGGGTACAGGGCGTCGGCGCCGCGGGCCACCAGGGCCGCGCCGAGCCGTTGCGCCCAGCGATGATGTCCTCCGGCTTCGTCTTGCCAGGCCCAGAGTCGACGGGTCAGATAATGCAAGGGGTACTCCTTCGTCATACCGATAGCGCCGTGCGTCTGATGGGCGGCTGCGGTCACCAGCCGAGCTGCCCGGTCGGCGAGCATTTTGGCGCAACCGATTTCGAATCCACCGCGGCCGCACTCGACCGCTTCGACGGCACCGTCGAGCGCCGATGTGACCACGGCGGCCTGCTGGTGGAGGGTGACCAGATGGGTTTGCACGGCCTGGAAACGACCGATGGGACGCCCGAACTGCTCACGTTCGCGGCTGTAGCGCAATGTCATCGCCGCGATGGCACTGATCGCGCCGGCCATCAGCGCGACCCGCCCCAGCGCGATGCGCTCCCAGAGTACTTGTTCGGTGACTTCGTCCGGCGCGTCGGCGCGTGCGGTGACTCGCTGGCCGTCGAAAACCACTGTGTCACGCGGCTCCTCGGCGATGTTAACCGCGCGGCTGACCGCCGGGCCGCCTGATGGTGCAGCCGGGCCGGGCGCGAGCACCACAACGCCGTCGACGAGTCCGACGACGTGTTCGGCGCGGTGGCCCCACGCGACGGCGGGCACCGTACCGTACAGCCGATCACCGTCGAGGTGGAGCGAGGTGCCAGGCGGCAGTGCCGTACGAACACCCTCCGGGAGTGCGAGACCTACCGAGGCCAGTAGCCATCCGCCGACCAGTCCGGCCTCGGCAAGGGGCACCGGTGCCGCGTGCGCTCCCGCCGCACGGAGCAGTTGGACGGCGTCAGCGACACTGCCACCGGCCCCGCCCAGCTCCTCGGAGACAGGAACGTCGCTGAAACCGCTCTGTTGCAACGCTTTCCATAGCTCAGGTGCCCCGCCGGCCTTTTCGGCATTGCTGACGTCTTCCCACCGGCTATGCGCGGCAAAGAGTTTGGCGGCCGAGTCATACAGTTCGTTGTCGCTCATGACAAACCTTTGGCGGCGACCGAGCGCAGCACTTCATTGGTACCGCCTCGAATGGTAAACGACGGCGACTCCAGCACGGCGCGACGCAGCAACCGGTCGAACAACGACGGCGTCTGCGCACCGCTGATGAGCTGACGATCCAACAAGTCACGCAGCGCGTTCACCACATCCTGTTCGAACCGGGTGCCCATCTCTTTGATCAGCGCGGCTTCGGCCGCGGGTGTGCCGCCGGCGTCGATTGCCCTGGCTACCCCCAGCGAAAGCCGTCGCAGCACCCAGTACTGGGCCGCGAGCTCACCGATCAGCCGACTCCCCGCGGGACCGGCGGCTAGGTCTGGGCATTCGCGGATGAATTCCTGTACGAGTAGGAATGTCGAGATCCACCGGTCCGGGCCGCTGCGCTCGAAGGCCAATTCGCTGGCGTTTTGCGCCCAGCCCTGCCCGATTTCGCCGATCACCATGTCGTCCGAGACGGCCACGTCGTCAAGGATCACCGCGGCGAAGTGATCAGTGCTGCCGTTCAGGAAGGGGATCGGCTTGACCGTCACGCCGGGGCTGCGCATATCGATCAGGAATCTGCTGAGTCCCGCATGGCGTTCGCCCTCACCGGTTCGGCATAGGGCGATCATGTAGTCGGCGTGCATGGCGTTGCTGGTCCAGACCTTGGCGCCCGACACTCGCCAGCCGCCCGCGTCGCGCACACCGCGTGTCCGCACCGAAGCGAGGTCGCTTCCGGCGTCGGGCTCGCTCATGCCGATGCAAAAACACAACTCGCCCCGGCAAATTCGGGGTAACAGCCAGTGTTTCTGTTCCTCGGTGCCGTAACGCAATAGTACCGGGGCGATCTGCCGGTCGGCGACCCAGTGATGCCCCACCGGGGCGCCCCACCGCAGCAGCTCTTCGACGACGACAAAGCGGTCGACGGCGGTGGCGTCGCGACCGCTATAGCGAGTGGGGACCGCCATCCCGATCCAGCCACGCTCCGCCAGCGCAGCAGAGAAGTCCCGGCTAACCTCGGCGCCCATCCCGAGGCCGGGCTCGAAGCTGCCCCAGGGCAGCGTCTCGGCCAGGAACGCGCGAACCTGTTCCCGCAATTGCAGCTCTGACGCAGTGAGCGCGGTGGGCGATGTGACCATGCTTGGCAGGCTATCCACATTCGTCGTGCCGACGAATGGGTTTATCCGTACGACGCCACGGGCAGCTGGTCGATAAGGTTTTCCGTCGCAGTCTCCGTGTGCGCAGCATTTGCCTCCAAAGGAGGGTTGGCCACGCATTGCCCGTTCCTCGGCGTCACCTTCAGCAGCATGCATAAGCCCATCGCCTCGGGACTCATCGTTGTGTCCCTTCGAAGCGGCGAGACAGGGTGCCCGTTCCAACTGATCAGCTTCCAGCCCTCCTGGGGACTGCCCTGGATCACGACAATGCCGGTGTTGGGCAGCGGATCGAAAATCATGAGCAGCGGATCGGGGTTCTTGACGTTCATCATCGTGCCGACCTCGATTACGAATTCGCTTGAAAATGCGACTTCAGTGATATTGCCGTCCGCGGCACGGACCGGGTTGGTCACGGCATTGCCGTAAATCGTTTGCAGCGCGTCGCGAAAGCGCTTGTCGAACACCAACCCGTTGGGGTCAGTGGAGCCCGGGGCCAGCATCGGAGCGGCGGGTATTCCGAGCGCCCACCCGAGCGGGCCCAGGAGATATAGAAGCCCCTGGAAGCTGAATTCCGGTAAGCCATCGTAAGTGCCGGCATTGATTTCGTTGAGCCCGGGCAGTACTTGCACGTTCATCCCAAGCAGGGCAGCCAACGGCGCAGCGGTTTGCTGCGTCCTGATCAACTGCGATGCGAAGAGCCCGCTGAAAGGACCCTGTGGTGCAAGTACTTTGGCGATGGCCTGCGCCTGTTGCTGACCAAGCTGACTGAGTGCAGTTCCGGGCACCGCCGTGTCGATCACGCCTGCCGCATTGTCCACCGACTGCGCGTGCCGCACGAAGTCGATGACGATCGACTCGTCGGCCAAGGCTGGCGCCGATCCGGCGTACAGAAGGGTTGTCGAAAGCAGCGCTGCAGCAGCAGAGCGGAATTGAATTGTCAGCAAGGGACGTGCGGATCGGTGCCGGCGGCCGTCGTCAATGTGGCGATGGCACCCGACAACGGCACCATGGTGGGCGCGGTTAAGAAAGCGGTCGGTCGGTCGATGGCAGATCTCCTTATCTGTGATGCGGACCCCCTGTAAAGGGGTGGATCCGGGTGGTTTTTGGTTGTTTGCTTCGTTCTCGCCCGT
>NZ_LQPE01000101.1 GCF_002101735.1 Mycobacterium kyorinense
ACCACCACGAAGCGGCCCTGTCACGCTGACACACCGCAACGCAGCACCATCACCCTGACACTGAGCGCAAACCCGGGGATCATGTCGGCGTGTCGGCCGGGGACACGCACGCTGGCGCGCAAAAGCCGCCAAAGGAGACTACGCCGCCAGCGGGCTGTACGTGGTGGTGCGCTGCCGTGCCGGCCGGCCGATGCCCTCGGCGATCGCGACCAGTTCCGCGACGGTCTTGGCCGAGCCGTGTTCCGAGCCCGCCATCCGTGAGATGGTCTCCTCCATCAGCGTGCCGCCCAGGTCGTTCGCGCCGCCGTTGAGCATCACTTGGGTGCGCTCCACACCGAGCTTCACCCAGCTGGTTTGGATGTGAGAGATCCTGCCGTGCAACATGATCCGGGCCAGTGCGTGCACCGCGCGGTTGTCCCGGTGGCTGGGCCCCGGCCGCGACGCGCCGGCCAGATACAGCGGCGAACTCTGATGCACGAATGGCAGCGGCACGAACTCGGTGAAACCCCCGGTGCGGTCCTGGATTTCGCGCAACACGTTGAGATGGCCCACCCAATGCCGGGGAGTGTCGACGTGACCGTACATCATCGTCGAGCTCGACCGCAGCCCCACTTCGTGTGCGGTGGTCACGATCTCGATCCACATCGACGTCGGCAGCTTGCCCTTGGTGAGCACCCAGCGCACTTCGTCGTCGAGAATCTCCGCGGCGGTGCCGGGGATGGTGTCCAGCCCGGCCTCGCGCAGGCTGATCAGCCACTCCCTGATCGAAAGCCCGCTGCGGGTAACCCCGTTGGCAATCTCCATCGGCGAGAACGCATGTACGTGCATCGACGGCACCCGCTCCTTGACGGCGCGCACCAGATCGGCGTAGCCGGTGACCGGCAACTCGGGGTCGATACCGCCCTGCATGCACACCTCGGTGGCCCCGGCGACGTGCGCCTCCCATGCCCGGTCGGCAACCTCGGCCGTCGAGAGCGAATACGCGTCTGCGTCGCCCTTGCGCTGAGCGAACGCGCAGAACCGGCAACCCGTGTAGCAGATGTTGGTGAAGTTGATGTTGCGGTTCACCACGAACGTCACGTCGTCGCCCACCGCCTCGCGGCGCAGCGAATCCGCCAGTGCCGCAACGGCATCCAGCGCCGGGCCATCGGCACACGCCAGCGCCAGGTACTCGTCGTCGCTACAGCCGGCCGGGTCGCGCTCGGCCGAGCGCAGCGCCGCCAGCACGTCGGTGTCGATGCGTTCGGGAGCGCGGGCCGCCAGCTCGTAGACATGCGCACGGATGGAATCCCAGTCACCGAAAGCACTGTCGAGGTCGCTGCGGGCATCAGCGGCACGGCCTTGCACGTCGATCGCGGCGTGCAGATCCACCCGGCCGGAGGACGCCACGTCGTCGGGCTCCTGCCACGGCAGGCCAACCGGGTTGACGTCGCGGGCCCACCCGGTGACGGGATCAGCCAGCGCCGCAACGTGTTCGCGCACCCGCGGGTCGATCCACGCCGCCCCGGCCTGCACATACTTGGGATGCGCGGTCAGCCGCTGCACCAGGTCGTAACCCGCCTCGGCCGTCACCGCGGCCAGCTCGTCCAACGCGGGCCACGGCCGTTCCGGGTTGACGTGGTCGGGCGTCAGCGGTGACACGCCGCCCCAATCGTCGACGCCGGCGGCGATCAGCGCCAGGCACTCCTCGCGCGACACCAGGTTCGGCGGTGCCTGGATGCGCATTCCCGGCCCGAGCACCAGGCGCGCGACGGCGACGGTGGCCAGGAAGTCGTCGATGCCGGCGTCGGGCACCGCGGCCATCGCGGTGTGCTCTTTGGCCCGGAAATTCTGCACGATCACTTCCTGGACATGCCCGAATTCCTTGTGCGACTTGCGGATTGCGTGCAAGGTCTCGGCGCGCTCGACCAGCGTCTCACCGATGCCGACCAGCAGGCCGGTAGTGAACGGAATCGAGAGCCGACCGGCGTCGGTCAATGTGCGCAGCCGCACCTCGGGGTCTTTGTCCGGACTGCCGTAGTGGGCCAGACCGCGAGTTTCAAACAACCGCCGCGACGTCGTTTCCAGCATCATGCCCATTGACGGCGCCACCGGCTTGAGCCGCGAGAGCTCCGACCAGCTCATCACGCCGGGATTCAGGTGCGGCAGTAGGCCGGTTTCCTCCAGCACCCGGATCGCCATCGCCCGCACATAGGACAGCGTGGAGTCATAGCCGCGCTCGTCGAGCCATTGCCGGGCCTCGGGCCAGCGGTCCTCGGGCCGGTCACCGAGCGTGAATAACGCTTCCTTGCAACCGAGTTCGCCGCCGCGGCGGGCGATGTCGAGGATTTCGTCGGGTTCCAGGTACATGCCGGCGCCCTGTGCGCGCAGCTTGCCCGGCACGGTGACAAACGTGCAGTAGTGGCAGGTGTCGCGGCACAGGTGCGTCACCGGGATGAACACCTTGCGCGAGTAACTGACCGGCAGCCGGCCGTTCGCGCCGCGCCGACCCGCCGATTCCAGGCCGGCGTCGCGCACCCGCGCGGCGCTGCGGCACAGGTCGGCCAGGTCTTCGCCGCGTGCGGTCATCGCGATCGCGGCCTCGTCGACGTTCAGCGCCACGCCGTCACGGGCCCGCCGCAACACGCGGCGCAGCGCAGACGAGGGCACCACAGGGGTCGGCAGGTCATCCGGGGTCAGCGGCACGTTGGTGTAACTTCCGCCCGGTCGAAATTCATCCGCGGTCCTGCCATACGGGCAACAGTAATCCCGGGCCGCACCGCTAGGTCTTGTCCCCCGACCGATGCGCCCTACGCCGCCACAGCACCCAGCCGGGTGGCAGCACACCGATCACGATCAGCAGCAGCGCGCCGTAGGCCATGACTCCGCGGCCGCCGAAGATCACGTCGTCACCGGGGCCGCCGAACGTCATCGCCGCAACGGTCAGCAGCCACGTCCACAGCGGCAGCGCCGCCACCCGCGCCGACGTGGTCCATCGTCCGGCGGCCCAGACCAGCGCCGCGTTGACCAGGCCACTGAGCAACGCGCTGACGGGAAACGGAACGGGGCCGATGTAGGAGGGCAGCAGCAGCGCACCGGCGATCGCGGAAAGAATGCCGTCGACGGCCAGCAACGTCAACACGACGAGACGAATGGCGGGATCCGTCGCGCCGGCGTCGTCGACCCGCCCGGCGCTCGGCTTGGTGGCGGTCAGGTGGGAATGCTGTCCAGTTGCGCGACCAGCGATCCGATTACCCACTGGAAGCTGTCAAGTCGGTCCTGCCAATGCTGCTGGTTGTAGTCCAGATCAGGATCCATACCAAGTCCTTCCGCGGCTGCCTCGTCAGCAGCTTACCGCCTGGCCGAGCCCGGCGAGCAGATCGGTTTCCCAGCCCCGCTCGTCGCGCTCGCCGGCGGTGCCGGCGGCCAAAACGTAGTGCTCCTGGCCGAGGATCGGCAGCGCCAGCTTGTTCGACAGTGCGCAGGCTCGCCCGGTCGGGCCGACGAGCACCTGGGTGGCGTGCGCGGCCAGCGCCGCCCGCTTGGCCGGGAGTGCGTGCTCGGCGTCGACGACGGCGTCGATGTCTTCGTCGGCGTAGCCCATTCCGTCGAAGTCGGTGACTTCACCGGACGGCACCGTCCATTCGGGCCGCAGATCGTCGGGCGTCAGCGCGGCCCAGCCGGCCAGGAAGGCGCTGCTGGCGATGACGGTCCAGTAGAGCTTCGGCACCGACCAGGGCGCGCCGGGGTAGTCGTCGGTAGCGGCGGCCGCGACTGCGGCCGTGGTGACGACATGGGCGTGGATGTGGTCGGGGTGGCCGTACCCGCCGTTGGGGTCGTAAGTCACCACGACGTGTGGGCGCAGCTCACGGATGAGCGCGACGAGTGCGCCGACGGCCTCGCGCTCGTCGGCGTCGACGAAACGCTGCTGGCGGCGCGACGGCGTGCCGGCCATGCCGGAGTCACGCCAGCGTCCCGCGCCGCCCAGGAAGATCGGTTCGTCGACGCCCAGGGCTCGCAAGGCTGCGGTGAGCTCGCCGATGCGGTAACCGCCGAGCTGGTCGGCGTGGTCGACGGCCAGCTGCGCCCAGCGCTCGCCGATGACCTCACCCTCCTCGCCGAGCGTGCAGGTGACGACGTGCACCTGCGCGCCGCGCGCGGCGTAGTGGGCGATGGTGGCACCGTTGGTCAGGCTTTCGTCGTCGGGATGCGCGTGCACGAACAACAGTCGCGGCGTCTCCTGCATGCAGGCACCATACCTAGTGCAAAACGCTTGGGCCGCAGGCCAACCGTCCGCGAAGAGAAACGCCACCGACTACTATCGGGGAATGGCCCAGCAGAGCAGCACGATCCGCACCCGTCGGCGCGGCAAGGAACTCGAGCATGCGCTCTACGACGCTGCGCTGGCCGAACTGGCCGCTGTCGGCTACGCCGGGCTGACCATGGAGGGGATCGCCGCGCGGGCCCGCACCGGCAAGGCGGCGCTGTATCGTCGTTGGCCGAGCAAGTATGCGCTGGTGCAGGACGCATTGCGGTATGCGCTGCCGCCGCTGCCCGAGCCGCGCGCCGACCGGTCGGCCCGGGAGAACCTGCTGGTCGTGTTCACCGCGCACTGCGACGTGCTGGCGGGCAAGACGGCGTTTCCCAGCCTGGCCATCATGGGCCAGCTCATTCACGAGCCCGAGCTGCGCGCCATCTTCGCCGACGCCGTGGTGGCGCCCAGGTTACGGATCATCGAATCGATCCTGCGGGCGGGCGAACGCAGCGGGGAGATCGACTCGTCCATGCTCACTCCGCTGACCGCGCGGGTGGGCCCGGCGCTGATCAACCAGCACCTGATGCTCACCGGCGCTCCGCCGAACAAGCGTCAACTCCAGCGCATCATCGACACCGTGATCCCTGTGTCGACACCGGCGCCGGTTTAGCCCGAAAGGCCTTGCGGCGCAAGGCAGTTACTGCCCCGTCTTGACCCACTGCCCGGCGTCGCCGACGATGCCGACCGGCACCGCTCCGGACAGGCTCACGTTCAGCACACTCGGACCGGCCGCAACGATCGTGGTGTCCTGCAGGATCGGCAGCACCGTCGACATGTTCCACAGTCGGGGCTCGACGGCGTTGATCACGTCGTTGATGTTCTTGGTGCCGTTCAGCGCCGCGTCGATATTCGACTGGATGCTGTGGTCGCAGATGCCGGTGATATTCGAGGGCGCCTGCACCAGTGCCCCCGGTTCGGGTGTGCGGGTCGCCGTGGTCGGCGTCTGGCTTCCCGCGGTGGGCGGCGGCGCGGCCTTGGATGACGGGGGCGTGTCCGAGGCCGGGGCCGGCGGCGGGGCCGACGTCGACACTGCCGTCGCCTCCAGCGCGGGACAGCCGAACCGCGAGGCCAGCAGCGTCGCCAGGTTTCCGCCGGCCTGGCGCCAGCCGACGATGGCGTCGACCCGGTTGTCGATCAGCGCGTCGCGGTACAGCACAACCGGATCCAGGCCCAGCACGGTCGCGGCGATGCCGACGTTGCGTAACTGGTCGGCGGCGGTGTTGGCGACGGCGACCGCGGTCGGATCGTTGGACGCCACGCCGATGACCAGAGACAGCTGGTTTCCGTCCTTGCTGATCCGCCCGCGGGTGACCTCCGGCGGGCCGGTGCTCGCCGGGGCGGTCCCGTCCGGTGGCGTCACGGCCGGCGAGGTGTCGTTTTCGATCTGGTAGCCGGACGACTGCAGCAGCCCCAGCGCCGTGGCCTGGCTCATCGCCGGCGGCGCGGTCGGCACATAGCCCGGATCGCTCGGCGAGCGGATCTGCGCCTGGTCCAGCGTGACGGTGTTGTCGCTGCCGGCGCCCACGGCGGCGAGCAGGTCGACGTCGAGCAACCCGAAAATCGCCTTGCGCACTTGGGCATCCGCCAGCTTGGGCACGTTCGCGCGCAGCGTGAGCTGCATGACCCGCGGTGTCATGATCCGGGCGGTCCGCACGTCCGGGATCGCGGACAGCTGCGCGAACGCCGCCGACCCGCCGTGCACCTGGGCCACCTGGGTGTCGCCGTTGCGGATGGAATCGGCCAGCGCCGCCGGGGCCCCCGCCCGCCGGAACAGAATCAGGTCCGGTTTGGCCGGCGGGCCCCAGTACCGGTCGTTGCGGGCGAGCAGGATCTCGTCGCGCTGCGGGTCGATGTTTTCCACCCGGAACTGTCCGCCGGTGACCGGCAGGGCACGCACCAGCCCGGCCGGGAAACCGCCCGGCACGTCTTTGACGATGTGAGCCGGCAAGATGTTGCTGAACAGCTCCCGCCACGCCGGATACGGCCTGGAGAACGTGACCACGGCCTGCTTGCCGCCGTCGATCGACTGCACGCCGGTGATCAGGTCGTAGCCGGCCGGGTCCACCACACCGGGCTGGCCGACCATCTGCCGCCACAGGTACCAGAAGTCGTCGGCGGCGATCGGCGCGTTGTCGGTCCACGACGCCTCGGGCCGGATCTTGTAGGTCACCGTGAACGGGTTGTCGTTGGTCACTTCGGCCGACACCAGCAGCGTGGGGTCCATCTCCCAGCGCGACCCGGTCGGGGTGTTCGGGTCGGGCACCGGACGGAACGCGCTGGGCAGCACCAGCGCGCTGATCGCCGCGTTGACCGCCGACAGATCGGACACCAGGTGCGGGTTGAAACCGGCGCCGATCGAGTCGATGCCCATGATGATCTGGGTGACCCGATGCGGCGGCGGCGCGGTGCTCTTCGACGTTTCGGTGCTCTGCGGTGCCGGCGGCGGGCTGACCGTGCAACCCGAGACCAGCAGCAACAACGAGGAAATCAGCGCGCCGATCCGGAACCGGGTGCGGCGGGCTGGTTTCGGCACGCCCCACAGGGTATCGGTTGGCGATTTCGGCGCGGTAATCGTCGCTGAGCGCAAACAATCGCGCCGAAATCTACGCCCGGGCCTTGGCGCGGGCGCGGCTGCGGGCCCGCGCGGTGGCATCCAGCTCGACCTTGCGGACGCGCACCACCTCCGGCGTCACCTCGACGCACTCGTCGGGCCCGCAGAACTCCATCGCCTGCTCGAGGTCGAGCTCGATCGGTTTGGCCAGGGTCTCGATGACGTCGGCCGTCGACGAGCGCATGTTGGTCAGCTTCTTCTCGCGGGTGACGTTGATGTCGAGGTCTTCGGGCCGCGGGTTGATGCCGACGACCATCCCCTCGTAGGTGTCCTGTCCCGGCTCGACGAAAAACTGTCCTCGATCGGCGAGCTGAAGCAGGGCGAACGGCGTGATGGTGCCGGAGCGGTCGGAGACTAGCGACCCGGTGTGCCGGGAGCGGATCTCGCCGGCCCACGGCTTGTAGCCGTCGAAGACCGCGTGGCCGATGCCGGTGCCGCGGGTCTCGGTGAGAAAGTCGGTGCGCCATCCGATCAACCCACGGCTGGGCACCACGAAATCCATTCGCACCCAACCTGTTGCGTGGTTGGCCATGTCCACCATGCGGCCCTTGCGGGCGGCCATCAATTGGGTGATCGCACCGACGTACTCCTCGGGACAGTCGATGGTCAGCGCCTCGAACGGCTCGTGCAGCTTGCCGTCGATGGTCTTGGTCACCACCTGGGGCTTGCCGACCGTGAGCTCGAAGCCTTCCCGGCGCATCTGCTCGACGAGCACGGCCAGCGCCAGCTCGCCGCGGCCCTGAACCTCCCACGCGTCGGGCCGGCCGATGTCGAGCACCCGGATCGACACGTTGCCCACCAGCTCGGTGTCCAACCGCGACTTGACCATTCGCGCGGTCAGCTTGTGCCCGGGCACCTTGCCGGCCAGCGGCGAGGTGTTGGTGCCGATGGTCACCGAGATCGCCGGCTCGTCGACGGTAATCCGCGGCAGCGCAACGGGATTCGCCGGATCGGCCAGCGTGTCGCCGATCATGATCTCCGGGATGCCTGCGACCGCAACGATGTCGCCGGCGACGGCTTCTTCGGTCGGCGAGCGCTCGACGCCCTCGGTGGCCAGCAGTTCGGTGATTTTCGCCGTGCCGGGGCCGGTTTCACGCAGCCACGCCACCTGCTGGCCCTTGCGCAGCCGGCCGTTGTAGATCCGGACCAGCGCCAGCCGGCCGAGGAACGCCGACGCGTCGAGGTTGGTCACCAGCGCCTGCAGCGGCGCGTCCGGGTCACCGGAGGGCGGTGGAATGTGTTGCAGCAGAACGTCGAACAGCGGATCGAGGTTGTCGCCGTCGGGAATCTGCCCGTCTTGGGGCGCCACGGTGCTGGCTACCCCGGCGCGCCCGGACGCATACAGCGTGGGCAACCCGAGTGCTTCCTCGGCGGCCTTGGCGGCCGCGTCGTCGAGATCTGCAGCGACGTCGAGCAGCAGATCGTGGCTGGCCTCGACGACTTCGGCGATCCGCGCGTCGGGGCGGTCGGTCTTGTTGACGACGAGAATCACCGGCAGATGCGCGGCCAGCGCCTTGCGCAGCACGAACCGGGTCTGCGGCAGCGGGCCCTCGGAGGCGTCCACCAGCAGCAGCACCCCGTCGACCATCGACAGCCCGCGCTCGACCTCGCCGCCGAAGTCGGCGTGGCCGGGAGTGTCGATGACGTTGATGACGGTGACGCTGCCGTCCGGGTGGTGGCGGTGCACGGCGGTGTTCTTGGCCAGGATCGTGATGCCCTTTTCCCGCTCCAGGTCGCCAGTGTCCATCACCCGTTCTGTCAGGCCACCGCGCTCGTGCAGCGCGCCCGACTGCCGCAGCATGGCGTCGACCAGGGTGGTCTTCCCGTGGTCGACGTGCGCGACGATGGCGACATTGCGGAACTGCACCGCGCGATTCTGCCAGCTTGACGGCCAGTTCGCGAAAACGGGCAGCTTACCGCCCGAGCGAGGCGATGCTGAGCTTTTCCACCTCTTCGAGATGTATCGCCGTCAGCGCCTCGAGGCGCTCGGAACCGGCATCGGTGAGCTGCAGGCGGATCACCCGGTGGTCGTCGCTGTCGCGCACCCGCGCCACCAGCCCGGCGGCCTCGGCCCGCTGGATCAGTTCACCGGCACTGTGGTGGCGCAGCAGCAGGTACTCCGCGACGTCGCCGATCGTCGGCCCGCGCCGGTCGGCATGCCCGCGGATCGCCAGCAGCAGCTGGTGCTGCATGGGTGTCAGCCCGGCGGCCTGGGCCTGCTCGGCGCTCCACCGCTCGAAACGGCGCAACTCGGTCCGCAACCGCAACAGCCGTGCGTAGACGTCATCGGGCAGACCCATATCTGCCACGATATGACGCTCGAGCTACCAGCCGCGGCGGCGCGGCGCCGAGCCCACCAGCTGGTTCTTCTCCCCCGCGTCCCGGCTGCGAACCGCGTCGCGGCTGCGGTAGACGATGTAGGGCCGGAACAGGTAGGCGACCGGCGCGCTTAAGGCGTGCACGAGCCGGGTGAACGGCCACAGCGCAAACAGCGCCAGCGCGATCGTCACGTGCACCTGGAAATAAAGCGGCGCCTGGATCATCAGGTCACCGCGCGGGTCCAGGACGAAGATCGAGCGGAACCAGACCGACACGTTCTGCCGGTAGTCGTGCACCTCGCCGTAATGCGTTGCGCCCATCAAGGTGCAGCTCATGCCGGCCACCATCGCGCAGACCAACACCGGGTACATCAGCTTGTCGCTCAGGCTGGTGGAAAGGCGCACCGGTCCGCTGCGCCACCGCCGGTAGATCAGCAACCCGATGCCGACCAGCGCGGCGACCCCGGCGGGGACGCCGAGAATCAGCGCCTGCAGGTGGTAGAAGTGGTCGCTCATCCCGATGTCCTGGGTCACCCACTCGGGGATGCACAGGCCCACGACGTGACCCATGATCACCACCAGGCTGCCGAAATGGAACAGCGGGCTGCCGATCGACAGCAGTCGCGATTCGTAAATCTGTGTCGAGCGGCTGGTCCAGCCGAACTGGTCGTAGTGGTAGCGCCACCACGTGCCGACCCCGGCGATCGACAGCGTGACGTAGGGCGCCACGTCCCAGAAGACCTCGAGCAGTTTGGTATTGGCCAATTCAGTTCCCGCCGGTTCGCTTTGGTGGCACTGTCAATGTGAACGGTTGCAGCCCAACGGCTTCGGCGGGCGGACCGGATTCGGCGAGCCGGCGCGCCCGCTGCACATCCTGGTCGGTGACCGGCGGCAGCGTCTCGCACACGGCGGCAACGGCATGAGCGTAGGGCGAGTCCGCTTCGGTCAGCGCCTGCAGGAGCACGTCGATGGGCACCCGATGCTCGATCAGCAGCCGCCGGCCTGCGTCGGGGTCGACGGTGGCGGCGAACTCGAGCACCACCGGAAGGTGGTCGGGCGCCTCGTTTTTCGGCGGCTCGACGCCCGCTCCGCGGTAGGCGCTCGCGAAGGCCAGCATCTCGCGGCCGCGATTGCGGGTGTCGCCGGCGGTCCAGTAGGTCAGGTACATCGTCGAGCGGCGGCGCATGTCGAAGGTTTCGACATAGTCGGCGGCGGCGACCAGCGGGTCGGCGGCCCGCAGCGCAGTGGCCGTGCGCTCCAGCAGCTTTCGCGCAGGCCCGTCGAGGTGGCTCAGCAGCCCCTCGACGGTGTCGAGCCGCTGGTCGCGATGTTCGTCGGGGTAGGCCAGCAGCAGGGAAGCCGCCTGCCACACCAGTCGGTCGGCCAGCGCGGGCCCCCGCGATCTGCTCAGTAGCTTCATTGCTTTTGCTCTTCGGGGAACATCCCTGCCGGTGTCCCGTTGCCGTCCCAGTTCAGCAGGTTCACCCGCGACGAGTGCTCACCGTTGGTGTGCCGCTGCCGTGTGGCGTGGAAGGCCTCGACCGCGACCGGCGTCGGGCCCTCGGTCGGGTTGGCGAACGGACCCGCTTCGTACATCCCGGGACCGCCGTCGCCCGACAGTGAGCATTCCAAATCGTGCGCGGCCGCGGGGATTTCGCCGGTGTAGGCGGTCGGGATGACGTAGCGCTCTTCGTATTTCGCGATGGCGAGCAGCCGGTACATCTCGTAGATCTGCTCTTCGGTCATCCCGACGGACGCCGGGATGTGCGGCTGAGTGTCACGGCCCAGGTTGATGTCGCGCATGTAGGACCGCATCGCGGCCAGCCGGCGCAGCACGTCGTCGACGGGCTTGGTGTCACCGGCGGTGAACAGCTCGGCGAGGTAGGCGATCGGGATCCGCAGCGCTTCGATGGCACCGAACAGGTTGCCCACGTCTTCACCGTCGTGGCCGTCGCGGCTGACCGCATCGACCACCGGAGACAGCGGCGGGATGTACCAAACCATCGGCATGGTCCGGTATTCCGGATGCAGCGGCAGCGCCACCTTGTAGGTGTTGATCAGCGCGTAGACCGGCGACCGCTGTGCTGCCTCGAGCCAATCGTCGGAAATTCCCTCCGCCTTGGCGGCCGCGATCACCTCGGGGTCGTTGGGGTCCAGCAGGATTCGGCACTGCGCCTCGTAGAGGTCGGTGTCGTTTTCCACCGACGCCGCTTCCAGCACCTTGTCGGCGTCGTAGAGCACCAACCCCAGGTAGCGCAGCCGGCCCACGCAGGTTTCCGAACAGATGGTCGGCAGGCCCAGCTCCATGCGGGGGTAGCACAGTGTGCACTTCTCGGCCTTGCCCGTTTTATGGTTGAAATACACCTTCTTGTAAGGGCATCCCGACACGCACATCCGCCAGCCGCGGCAGCGGTTCTGGTCGACCAGCACGATGCCGTCCTCGCTGCGCTTGTACATCGCGCCCGACGGGCACGACGCCACGCAGGACGGGTTGAGGCAGTGCTCGCAGATTCGCGGCAGGTAGAACATGAAGGTCTCTTCGAGCTTGACCTTGACCTCGTCGCTGACCTTCTTCAGGATCGGGTCTTTTTGCTGCGTCTCCAGCGATCCGGCGAGGTTGTCGTCCCAGTTGGGTCCCCACTCGATCTTCATCGGCTCGCCGGTGATCTGGCTGCGCGGCGCGGCGACCGGCAGCGTGTCCCCCAGCGGCGCCGAGGTCAGGTTCTCGTAGTCATACGTCCACGGCTCGTAGTAGTCGCCGATCCCGGGCAACTTGGGGTTGGCGAAGATCCGCAACAGCTTGGACAGGCGGCCGCCGTCGCGCAGCCGCAACCGGCCCTTTTTGTCGCGAATCCATCCGCCGCGCCAGCGCTCCTGGTCCTCATAGATACGCGGATAGCCTTGGCCCGGGCGGGTTTCGACGTTGTTGAACCAGACGTATTCGGTGCCGGAGCGGTTGGTCCAGGCCTGCTTACAGGTGACCGAGCAGGTGTGGCAGCCGATGCACTTGTCGAGGTTCATCACCATCGCAAGTTGAGCCATGACCTTCATATCAGTACTTCACATCCTGACTGCGCCGGCGCACCACCGTCACCTCGTCGCGCTGGTTTCCGGTCGGGCCCATGTAGTTGAACGCAAACGCGTGCTGCCCGTAACCGCCGGCCAGGTGACTGGGCTTGATCCGCACTCGGGTCAGCGCGTTGTGGTTACCGCCGCGCTTGCCGGTGGTCTCGCTGCGCGGTGTGTCGACAGTGCGCTCCTGGACGTGGTAGACGAACACGACCCCGTCGGGCATCCGGTGCGACACGATCGCGCGGCACACGAACACGCCGTTGGTGTTGACCGCTTCCACCCAATCGTTGTCGCACACATTGATTTTCGCCGCATCGCCGGGGCTCATCCACATGGTCGGGCCGCCCCGCGACAGCGACAGCATGTACAGGTTGTCCTGGTAGGTGGAGTGGAACGACCACTTCGAGTGTGGGGTCAGATACCGTACGGTCAAACCGATTCCGTCTTCGGTGGGGCCGAGCTCGGGCTGACCGAACAGCCGTGTCATGTCCAGCGGCGGGCGGAACACCGGTAGGTGCTCGCCGAGCTCCTCGACCCAGTCGTGGGCCAGATAGAAGTGCATCCGGCCGGTGAGCGTGTGGAACGGCTTGAGGTTTTCGATGTTGACGGTGAACGGCGCGTAGCGGCGCCCGCCGGTCTCGCTGCCGGACCACTCCGGGCTGGTGATCACCGGAACCGGGCGCGCCTGGGTGTCGGCATAGGTGATGCGCTTTTCCTCGCTGCCCTCGGCGAGGTAGGCCAGCCGCTGACCGGTGCGCTTCTCCAGCTCGCGGAAGCCCTCCACCGCCAGCCGGCCGTTGGTGGTGCCGGACAGCGCCAGCACCACGTCGGCCATCCGCTGGGCCGTGGTGATCGCCGGACGGCCTTGGCCGGCACCGGAATTCATCACGCCGAACTTCGCGGCCAGTTCCTTGACCTCTTGGTGCGGGTGCACGGTGTAGCCCTTGACGGTCAACCCGAACTTGTCGACCAGCGGGCCGAGCGTCTGCCACTTGTCGTAAATCGCGGTGTAGTCGCGCTCCACCACGGTGAGCTTCGCCATTGTCTTGCCCGGCACAGGTGTTTCGCCGGTACGCAGCCAATCGCGTTCGGTGCCATCGGGATAGGCCATGGCATCCGGGGTGTCGTGCTGCAGCGCGGTGAGCACCACGTCGGTGCGTGTGCCCAGATGCTTCTTGGCCATCGCGCTGAAGGCACGGGCGATGGCGCCGAACGCGTCGTAGTCAGTGCGGGTTTCCCACGGCGGATCGGTTGCCGCACTGAACGAATGCACGTAGGGGTGCATGTCCGTGCTGGACAGATCGGCCTTCTCGTACCAGGTCGCCGCCGGCAACACCAGATCGGACACCAAAGTCGTCGAGGTCATCCGGAAGTCGATGGACATCAGCAGGTCGAGCTTGCCCTCCGGAATGTCCCGACCGCAGTTGACGTCCACCGGCCGCACCCCGCCCTCCGGCGGGTCGCCCAGCACGTTGGAGTCGGTCCCCAAAAGATGCTTGAGGAAGTACTCGCCGCCCTTACCCGACGACCCAATCAGGTTGGCCCGCCAAACCGTAAGGACCCGAGGCCAGTTCACCGGATTGTCCGGATCGGTGACGGCGAGCTTCAGCTTGCGCTGAGCCAGTTGTTCGGCCACATACTCACTTATGTCGCGGCCCGCGTCGCGTGCTTCGTCGGCGACGTCGAGGCTGGAGCGGTCGAACTGCGGATAGAACGGGCTCCAGCCCATCGCCGTCGACGAGGCCAGCAGGTCCATGGTGTGTTTGCCGGCGAACCGTCCCCGGCCCAGCGGGCTGGCCAGCTTGTCGGCGCCGTAGGCGTCGTAGCGCCACTGGTTGGTGTGCACATACCAGTACGAGGCGCCGGGCACCTGCCGCGGCGGGCGCACCCAGTCGGTGGCCATCGCCATGGTCTGCCAGCCGGTCAGCGGGCGCACCTTCTCCTGGCCGACGTAGTGGGCCCAGCCGCCGCCGTTGCGTCCCATCGACCCGGTCAGCATCAGCAGCGCCAGCACCGCGCGGTAGATGGTGTCGCCGTGGAACCACTGGCAGATACCGCTGCCCATGATGATCATCGACCGGCCGCCGGATTCCTCGGCGCTGCGGGCGAATTCGCGTGCGACGCGGATGACCTGCCCGGCCGACACCCCAGTGATCGCCTCTTGCCAGGCAGGTGTGTTCGGGTAGGTGGCGTCGTCGTAGCCGGTGGGCCATTCGCCGGGCAGCCCGGGACGCGCCACCCCGTAGTGCGCCAGCATCAGGTCGAATACCGTGCACACCAAGTGGTTTCCGACCTGGCGTACCGGCACACCGCGCTGCACAACGGTGCCTTCGCCGTTGATCGTGTCGAAGCTGGGCAGCGAAACGAGCGCGGTCCGTCGCTCCCCGTTGGTGGCGGCGGTGTGTTGCACGGTGAGCGCCGGCACGACGCTGCCGAGGTCGAGGTTCCACTTCCCGACACCGTCCTCGCCGTAGCGGAAACCCAACGAGCCGTGCGGTACGACCACGGTGTCGGTGGCCTCGTCGAGCAGCGCGGGTTTGAGTGAGGCGTTCTCTACCGCTTCGCCGATGTCTGCCGCGGTGAGATTCTTGCCCGGCACCAAGGTGTCGCCGCGCTGTTCGAGCTTGATCAGGAACGGCAGGTCGGTGTAGCGGCGGGTGTAGTCGGTGAAGAACGGAACCGGTTGTTGCACATAGCATTCGGAGAGGATGACGTGGCCCATCGCCATGGCCAGCGCTCCGTCGGCGCCGGCGGCACAGGGAACCCACTCGTCGGCGAACTTGGTGTTGTCGGCGTAGTCCGGGCTGACCGTCACCACCTTGGTGCCGCGGTAGCGGGCCTCGGCCATCCAGTGCGCGTCAGGTGTGCGGGTGATCGGGACGTTGGAGCCCCACATCATCAAATACGCTGCGTCCCACCAGTCTCCGGACTCCGGCACGTCGGTCTGGTCGCCGAACACTTGCGGCGAGGCCACCGGCAGGTCCGCGTACCAGTCGTAGAACGACGTCATCGGGGCGCCGATCAGCTCGAAGAACCGCGAGCCGGCGGCATAGGAGACCATCGACATGGCCGGGATCGGCGAGAAGCCGGCGACCCGGTCGGGGCCGTACTCCTTAATGGTGTGCACGTGGGCCGCGGCGATCATCTCGGTGGCCTCCGCCCAGGACACCCGGACCAGACCGCCCTTGCCGCGGGCCCGCTGGTAGCGGCGACGCCGTTCGGGGTCGGCCTGGATGTCGGCCCAGGCGAGCACTGGGTCGCCGAGGCGGGCCTTGGCTTCGCGGAACATCTCGACCAGCACGCCGCGCGCATACGGGTAGCGCACCCGGGTCGGTGAGTAGCTGTACCAGGAGAACGACGCGCCGCGGGGGCAGCCGCGCGGCTCGTATTCCGGCCGGTCCGGACCCACCGACGGGTAGTCGGTCTGCTGGGTTTCCCAGGTGATGATGCCGTCTTTGACGTAGATCTTCCACGAGCACGAGCCGGTGCAGTTGACGCCGTGCGTCGAGCGCACCACCTTATCGTGGCTCCAGCGGTCCCGGTAGAAGACGTCAGCCTCGCGACCGCCACGGCGGGTGACCGTGCGCAGGTCGGCGGAGAACTCGCCGGGTGTGAAGAAGCGGCCGCTGCGCTCCAACAACTCCTCGAGAGGGCCTCCGACGTGGGGCGTGACAGTCGTCAAGGAGGACCTCCTCACAAATAGCGGCGCGCCTTGTCGCTCGGCCGTGGGCGCAGTGCCCCGTTGTCGTGTCTCCCGGATTGGTCAGCGACTCGACGGTGATCTCGCCGACCCGTCCGACCAGCCTCGACGTGGCCGTCTGCATCGGCGACCCGCACGCTGGTCAGCAACCAGTCCCCAGCATAGGTGGTAGAGATCGCCACAACCACGCTGCCAACCGAGGGGGTGTTGATAGCCAGCCCCCACTCACTGTCCGCGCCTGCTCCAGCATCCGGCGAGGTCGCCGTACCCACGGGTTACAGGAAACCATCCGACCTACTACCGACACAAAAAGTTGAGGTTAATGTTTCGTTTAGTTTTGTAAAAACGGAATGACGCCGCTTTGCTTTCGATTGTGCTGTGACTTTCCTGCAAATCGCCTGTGAATTTTTTTGTGTGCCTTGATTATTGGGCGTGCACGATCACTCCGCCGCAGCAGGCGGACGACGTCATATTTGGGATTGGCGGAGCCGAACAGGCCGTCCTTGACGGTTTTCTCGAGCAAGACGAGCATCGCGCGGACAGGTGCACGGTGAGCTTTCTATGCCTGCCGCATCGGCGTTACGAAATAGCCTCCGGAAACTATCCGTCGGTCGCCAACCCGCCGAACAGGGCGCGCAAGAGGCTGGCCGCCTGGATGCGGGCGTTCTCCGGATCGTCGGCCTCCGCGATTGTCAGGGACAGTTCGGTCAGGGCACCGTAGAACGCACTTGCCGTCAGTTCGGCTGGGTGTGGCTGGATGAGCTTGGCGTCGAGCAGTGCCCGCACCGCGTCGAGGACTAACCCGCCGAGATGGCGCTGGTCCAACTCGCGCCACCGTTGCCAGCCGAGGGCAATCGGGCCCTGCACGAGCACGACATGTCGGTAGGCGTCTTCGGCGCAGACGCTGAGAAACTCCGCAACGCCGCGCTCGGCACGTTCGAATGGCTCCGAGGCCGAGTCGACCGCCGCCCTGATGCGTTGCGCCGCCTTGTTTTCGAGCTGTTCGAAAACCGCTTCGAACAATCCACGCTTGCCGTCGAAGTGGTGGTAAAGCGCACCGCGGGTGAGGCCGGCGGTCCGCACCAGCTCCTCTGCCGACAGGCCTGCATAGTCGCGTTCGGCGAACAAGCGCAGTCCGGTGTCGAGCAGCATCCGGCGGGTGTTCTCCGCGTACTTCTCACGCAACGGTTGCATACGCTATGCATATCACATACATTCCGTATGTCAGATGCACGATGTATGGAAACGGATTGTGATGAACGAATCGGTAGATGTCGTGGTCGTCGGTGCCGGGATAGCGGGCCTGGTTGCCGCTCGCGACCTGGTTCGAGGCGGGACTGAAGTGATGGTGCTGGAGGCTCGCGACCGGGTCGGCGGGCGACTACTGAACGGCGAACTGCCCGGAGGCTCACCCATCGAGGTGGGAGGTCAGTGGGTCGGTCCCGGTCAGGATCACGTTCTCGCGCTCATCAAAGATCTGGACCTGCGCACCTACCCCACCTACACCGCTGGTCAGCACATCGCAGAGTTCGCAAACTCCCGCTCGATGTATAGCGGTCGAATCCCGAGGTTGAACCCGCTCGCGCTGGCCGATATCGCGCAGATCCAGTGGCGTCTGGACCGCATAGCACGCCGAGTCGCGGCGACAGATCCGTGGCGAGCCGACCGCGCCGAGGACCTGGACGGGCAGACCTTCGCGACCTGGCTACGACGCACCGCCCATACTGCGGGCGGCCGGTCATTCTTCCGAGTGATCACCGAGGCCGTGTTCTCCGCTGAGCCCGAGGATCTGTCCGCGCTTTTTGCTGCCTTCTACGTCGGCGCCGCCGGAGGCCTCGACGCGATGATCAATACCGCGGGCGGGGCCCAGCAAGACCGCATCGTCGGCGGCTCGCAACGCATCGCGTTGGCTCTGGCCGAGGAACTCGGTGACCGAATCGTGCTCAACGCGGCAGTGACCGATATCGAGTGGGACACCTCGGGCGTCCGCGTCATCGCCGGCGGCACCACTGTTCGCGCTCGCCAAGCGGTGATCGCAGTACCCCCACCGCTCGCGGCGCGAATCCGCTTCACACCGGGGCTACCCGCCGATCGTGACCAGCTCGTCCAACGAATGCCGATGGGCCGGGTGATCAAGGTCAATGTCGTCTACGATCAGCCCTTCTGGCGCCGTGCAGGTTTGAGCGGTCAAGCAAACAGCGATAAGCGGCCACTGGGCACCGTGTTCGACAACACTCCGCTCGATGGTTCGCCCGGGGTTCTCGTCGGCTTCCTCGAAGGAAGGCACGCCGACGTCGGCGCACGCATGGACCTCGATGATCGCCGCAACCAAGTGATCGACGACCTCGTCGGCTACTTCGGACCCCAGGCCCGAAACCCCATTGGCTACATCGAACGCGACTGGGCTGAAGAGGAATTCAGCCGGGGATGCTACGGAGCGTTCACTACGCCCGGCACCCTCACCCGGTTCGGGCCGGCACTACGCACACCCGTCGGGACCCTGCACTGGGCAGGCACCGAAACCGCCACCAAGTGGGCCGGCTACATGGACGGAGCCGCCGAATCCGGGCACCGTGTGGCCGACGAAGTCGCCGCCACCCTCGCTCGCGGTGCCCGGAGCACGGTGTGATCGTTATTCGGCATTTCACTCGCCCCGGCGACGAAACGCGCCGTCTCGTCACGTCCATAACCTGCGGCCAACCTCGTGGTTTGCCTGCTAGCTGAGGACCTCCGCGGACCTCACGGGGTTTCAAGCGCACGCGCCAACGCAGGCAACCATTCTCGGTCGGCCGGCACCCAGTCGACGTCGTGCAACTCGGCGGCGCTTACCCAGCGCAGCGCGCGATGGTCGTGCGGATGCGGCTCGCCGCGCACCAGGCTCACTCGGTAGGCCCGCAGGATCGTCGTCCCATTCAGCGCCACGTCGCCGCCCAGCCGTTCGCCGACCGCGACGTCAACGCCGAGTTCCTCGGCCAATTCGCGCGCCAACGCGTCAGGTTCGGTCTCCCCTGCCATCACCTTGCCGCCAGGCAGTTCCCAGCGCCCGGCCAGTTCCGCGGGCCGATGCCGTTGTGCCACCAGCACCGCCGCATCCGAGATCACGGCACCGGCCACGACGATCTGGTTCGGCATCGTCGTGACGGTATACCGTCGGTGTATGGCTGTGTTAACGGATGAGCAAGTAGACGCCGCACTGCCCGAACTCAACGGTTGGAAGCGCGAGGACGGCGCCCTGCGCCGGTCGATCAAGTTTCCGTCGTTCCTCGACGGTATCGACGCCGTGCGCCGGGTCGCCGAGCACGCCGAAGCCAAGGACCATCACCCCGATATCGATATCCGTTGGCGGACAGTTACTTTCGCGCTGGTGACGCATTCTGCGGGCGGCATCACGCAAAACGACATCGACATGGCGCGCGACATCAACGGGATTCTCGGGCAATAGGCCGGCGTCCCGTCGTTGCGATCCACGCCAGGGTCGCCAGCGTCGCGACGATGTACACGAGCCCGGCCCAGGCCAGATACCACGGCCGGTCGCTCTGCCAGATAGTCGGCTGGGCGAAGCTGAGCAACCACGGCACGCCGATGAGGGTGAGCACCAGCCAGCCCCACCCGAGGATGCGCGCGCCGCGAAGCTCGGAGCGCGGGCCGTGGATCAGCCAGATCATCAAGGGCACCAACCACACCCAGTGATGGGTCCAGGAAATCGGCGAGAGCAACAGCCCGAACAACTCGACCACCAGCAGCTGGCCGAGCCGGTCGTTGTTCAGCGCTCGCCAGGCCAGGATGGCGAGCAGCGCGGTGACAGCGATCCCGGCCAGCACCAGCGGGCCGTAGCCGGCGTCGTGCCCGACGATCCGGGAAATCCCCCCGCGCCAGGACTGGTTGAACGACGTTCCGATCGGGCCGACGCGTTTGGTGTCGCCCAATAAGTCGGTGAAGTAATAGCGGACCTGGTCGCCAACGACCAGCGCCGACACCGCGACCGTGCCGACAAAGACGACGGCCGAGAACACCACCGCACCCCACCGCCGGACGCCGACGAAATAGAGACCGGCGATCGCCGGCGTCAGCTTCACCCCGGCGGCCAATCCGACTAGCAACCCGGACAACCACCACCGGGTGGTGTAGACCGCGTACAACCCGGCCAGCACCAGCAGCACGTTGACCTGTCCGTAGTCGAAGGTGCTGCGCAACGGCTCGATCCAGATCGCGACCGCCGTCCAGAGCATCGCGACCCGGTGGCCTTCGCGGGCCGCCACGCCGAGCAGTCGCTGGCTGACGCGCACCATGCCATACAGGGCGGCCATAGTGCCGACCTGCCAGCAGAACGCGACCACGCCGAACGGCAGCAGGTGCAGCGGGTAGAAGACCACCGCCGCGAACGGCGGATACGTGAACGGCAGCGGGAAATCCGGCGTCTGGTCGGCGTAGACGTACTGATACAGCGAGCCGGGATGGTCAAGGGCGGCGGCGCCGCCGATGTAGACGTGCAGGTCGACGAAATTGGCGCCGTTGGGAGTCAGGTACGTCCAGGCCAGCCTGGCGGCGACGCTGAGCGCCAACAGCAGCGGCCCGGCGGCGTTCGGCGCAATCGCCCGCCGACGGGTGGTCGGTGCCGCCGGGGCGGCCGAGGTGGTGTCTACCTGCCCGACTGTAGCGAGGCTCCGCTGGCGACGGCTCCGCTCGCCACGGCGGGTCACCGCCACCGCTCGGTGCCGTAACGATCGAATAACCGCCACACGTGTCACTTGAGTCACTCTGGCATCAAGCGAACTATCGGGCCCGGATGTGTCGTCGAGACCCAGGGAGAGTCATGCCAACCTTTTGGACACTGTTACGTGCCGGCGCGGTCGTCGTCGGTTCGTCGGCCGCGCTGTTGACCGGCGGGATCGCAAATGCCGACCCGGCGCCGGTGCCGGTTCCCGACATCGGGCAACAGCTCGTCGGGACCGCCGCCAATGCACCGCAAATGCTGCAGAGCGTCGCCTCGGCGCTCGGAGCTCAGCCGCCCACGCCGCCGCCGCTGGCCAGCGCCGGCATCCAGGTGCCGCAGCCCCCGACGGGATCGGTGCCGGGCGCGAGTTCGGTTCCAGGCGCCAGCTCGCTCATCCCGGGCGCAAACTCGCTGGTTCCCGGTGCGACAACTCCGGTTTCGGGTACGACGCCCGCCACCACGCCGGGCGCAACCGGTATTCCGGGGCTCACGCCGGCCGTTCCGGCAACCGCGCCGGCGACCGGGCCCGCGCAGATGATGCCGCAGGCGCAGCTCAACCTGCCGCAGGTGCCGTTCAGTCCGGTGCCGCTGCCACAGCACCTGTCGCTGCCCGGCGATCTGGCATCGCTGGCCCCGGGCGGTGTGCCGGTACCGAAGGGCATCCAACCGGGCACGACGGCGGTGTCCGCTCCGGGCACCGCGGCCGGCGCGTCCAGCAACCCGCTGCTGTTCCCGCTGTCCGCCCTGCCCTGACGCCCACGGTCGGCCGGTCAACCCGCATTGGCCGGCCGACCATAACCATCGATCGGGAGAAACACCGTGGTACGCACTTGGAATCTGGTCAGTGGCTTCGCCGTCGCAGCCGTCGCGCTCGGGCTGTGCCCCAACGCCGCAGCCGACCCTGCGCCACCCCAGCCGTTGCCCGCCCAGCAAATGCCGGGGCTGCCGGCACTGACCCAGTTGAGCCCGATCATCCAGCAGGCCGCCGCCGACCCGCAGCAGGCCCAGCAGCTGTTGATGGCCGCCGCGTCGGCGTTCAGCCACAGCCCGACGGCACCCGAAGAGTCGAAAAACGTTGCCTCGTCGGTGAATCAGTTCGTGCAGGACCCGACGGCACACGTACCACCGGTCGGGGTGGAGCCGGGCGCTCAAGCACATTTGCCGACGGGTATCGACCCCGCGCATGCCGCCGGCCCGGCACCCGAGGCGGCGCCGGCCCCGACGCCGGCTGTCACGCCGGTGGCCGCGCCTGCGCCCGCCCCAGCCCCGTCCGCAGGGGCACCGGCTCCGGCCGCGGCCCCCACCTACAACCCGGACACGCCGCCAACCCAGGACTTCATGTACCCCTCGATCGGCACGGGCTGCGCGGCCGACGGCGGTAACGTCATCGCCACTGCCCTGTCGGTCGCCGGGCCCGCCAAGATCCCGGCGCCCGGCCCCCAACCCGGTCAAACGGCCTACGTGTTCACGGCGGTCGGCACCCCGGGGCCCGCCGACGTGCAGAAGCTGCCGTTGAACGTCACCTGGGTGAACCTGACGACCGGCAAGTCGGGCAGCGCCACGCTCAAGCCGCAGCCCGACATCAACCCCGACGGGCCGACGACATTGACCGCCATCGCCGACACCGGTTCGGGCAGCATCATGTCGACGATCTTCGGTCAGGTCACCACCAAGGACAAGCAGTGCCAGTTCATGCCCACCATCGGCTCGACGGTGGTGCCCTGACCGCCCTTATCTGGCGCGACCGTGCGGAGTTGTACGGCTCATGCGGCGTGTCGGTGTACAAACACGCCCGCTCGCGGCAGATGGCGGCAGGTTAGTAGGCCATGAAGAGGATGGCGTCGCGGTCATACTCCAGACCGGGATGGACGCTGGCCAGGTGCGCCTGAGTCAGTTCGACCAGTTCGTCTTCGTCCTTGCCGACGATCGCCTCTCCGCACGGACACGTCAGGTGTGTCTTCACGTTCCCGCCTTTCCCTTCATCTGCCTCTTGTAGGACCGCACCTGTTCGAGTGAACGGGCATCGACGACGTCGGCCACCGACATGTGGGTTCCGGCCTTGCCGTAGTCACCGGCCGCCTGCCGCCAGCCGGGCGGCGTCACGCCGTACTGCTTGCCGAGCAACGCCAGGAAGATGCGCGCCTTCTGCTCGCCGAATCCGGGTAACCCCTTGAGCCGTCGCAGCAGCTCCGCTCCATCAGGGTCACCGGCGCTCCACAGCGCGGCCGCGTCACCGTTGTAGCGGTCGACGATGATCTGCGCCAGGGCCTGGATACGTTTGGCCATCGACCCTGGAAAACGGTGCACCGCAGGCTTTTCCGAACACAATGCGGCGAACTTGTTCGGGTCGTAGTCGGCGATCTCGGTGGCGTCGAAGCTGCCCATCCGGTCGGCGATTTTCTTCGGGCCCGCGAAGGCGGTTTCCATCGGCACCTGCTGGTCGAGCAGCATCCCGACGAGCAGTGCGAACGGGTTGGCCTCCAGCAGCGCGTCGGCGGCCGGATCCTGGACAAGCTGCAGCTTCGGCACCCGCATAGTCTAAAACTGCGTCGGACGCGCCGTCCTGCACCCGGGCATAAGTTGCTTACCGCGGATCGCGTTGGTCTCCGCACACATCCCGGCCCATACGAAAAGCCTTGTGCGCTAACCGCTCTTGCGGCGAAACTCCCGGCGGCTTTCCACCGGGCCGTGAGCCCGTGACTGCTTGGCGCCGCCGTCCTTGTGCGCCGATCCGCCGGCCGACTTCGCGTTCTTGCGGTCCAGCGCTTCGCGGAACTTGCGTTTGGTGTCGTCCTCGGCCATGACGGCAGCCTACGCGATCAGCGCATGCCCGGCGGCATGCCGTAGACGTGGTCGATGGGCATCGTCAGCAGCACCCGGCGATCGGTGACCATCGCCTGGCGGTACTCGTCCCAGTCCGGGTGTTCGCCGGCGATGTTGCGGTACAAGGTGATCAGTCCCTCGACGGTGGCGTCGTCGGGTGCGGCCGCCGGCGGTGTCAGCTCCGCGCTGCCCTCGGCGACGGCATAGGACCACCCGTCGTCGGAACTGACCAGCAGCGAGGCCCGAGGGTCGCGACGCAGGTTGCGGGTCTTGGCCCGCGGCTCGGTGATCGACACCTGCACGGCGTTGCGCCGCGCGTCGAAGTAGTACTGCACGTTGGACAGCTGGGGACGCCCGTCGCGTTTGATGGTGGCCAGCACCCCGATCGAGTTCCCGGCGATCACGGCCAGCAACTTGTCGTCGAACACTTGGCGTCCCATGCTCGAAGCCTAGCCCCGCCCATCCGTCGGCAGACCCCGATTCGGCTAGCATCGCCACGTGAGCGCCGTTCATCCTTGCCGCTGCACGCTTTTGAAGGTCAGCGCATGACCCGCTATGCGGCGTTCTTGCGCGGCGTCAACGTCGGCGGGGTCAACCTCAAGATGGCAGACGTGGCTGCGGCGCTGACGGCTGCCGGGTTGGCCAACGTGCGCACGATTCTGGCCAGCGGCAACGGCCTGCTGGAATCGGACAGGGACGCCGATGCGGTGCGCGCCACCGCCGAGACCGCGCTACGGCAAAGATTCGGCTACGACGCGTGGGTGCTCGTGTACGAGGTCGACACCCTCCGCGCCATCATCGATGCCTACCCCTTCGAACCTGAAGTGGAAGGACACCACTCCTACGTCACCCTGGTCGCCGATCCCGACGTGCTCGACGAGCTGGCCGCGCTGCCGGCCGGGCCGGCCGAGAAGATCGCCCGCGGCGACGGCGTCATCTATTGGCAGGTACCCAAGGGCGACACTCTGCAGAGCACTATCGGCAAGACGATGGGCAAGAAGCGATACAAGTCGTCCACCACAACACGCAACCTGCGCACGCTGGGCAAGGTAGTGCGGTGACCCGGGGCAGGTAGTGTCGGCGTCGATGAGCCTCGCCAAGCAAACGCCTTCCCTCAACGGTGTTTCCGAGACCGCGCTTTTGACGTTGGGCGCTCGCGTCGGGGAGGCGCGCCGCGCCGACGGTATCATCGACGACCCGGTGGCGGTCTCGCTGGCGGACTCGATCGAATGCGATTTCGCAAAGTTCGGCCGGCCGCACCAGGGCATCGCGCTGCGCGCGTTGGCCTTCGACATCCACACCCGCAACTACCTCACCAGGCACCCGTCGGCGACCGTGGTGGCGCTGGCCAAGGGCCTGCAAACCAGTTTCTGGCGGTTGGACGCCGCCATCCCCGATGGGCAATTCCGTTGGCTGACAGTCGATTTGCCGCCGGTGGTCGACCTTCGCACCCGGCTGCTGCCGGAATCGCCCCGAATCTCGCTGTGCGCCCAGTCGGCGCTGGACTTCAGCTGGGCAGACCGCGTCGACCCGTCAAGCGGAGTGTTCGTCACCGCCGAGGGCCTGCTGATGTACCTGCAACCCTCGGAGGCGCTGTCGCTGATCGGCGAGTGCGCCAAGAGGTTTCCCGGCGGCCAAATGATGTTCGACCTGACTCCGGCGGCGTTCTCGTGGTTTACCCGACGCGGGCATTGGAGCTCGTTGCACTACAAGATGCCGCCAATGCCGTTCAGCATGTCGGTGAAGGAAGCCGCCGATCTGGTCAGCCGAGTGCCCGGAGTCCGTGCAGTGCACGACCTGCATACGCCGCCGGGCCGCGGGCGGGTGTTCAATTGGCTGCTGTCGATGTCCTACCGGAGCGGCGCCCTCGCCCCACTGCGTCCGACGCTGACGTTGCTGGACTTCGGCTAATCGTCGAACGCGGCCTCGAGGTAGCGCAGCGCCTCGTCCTTGCCGAGTCCGAGCCCGCGCGCGACCTCGGCGAAAGCATTGGCCGCGGCGGCCATCGCGCTATCCGACGGGTCGGCCCGGGCGACGAATGTGCCGAAGCGCCTGCGG
This sequence comes from Mycobacterium kyorinense, assembly GCF_002101735.1. Taxonomy (GTDB): domain Bacteria; phylum Actinomycetota; class Actinomycetes; order Mycobacteriales; family Mycobacteriaceae; genus Mycobacterium; species Mycobacterium kyorinense. Next base: position 25,591 of record NZ_LQPE01000101.1, read on the forward strand.
GTTTCGACGATCCCGGCCGCTTCCAGCTCACGGTAGGTGCGAGCCACGGTGTTCACGGCCAGGCCGAGTTCGGCCGCCAGTTCCCGCACGGTGGGCAGCCTGGTCCCGGGCGGTAACGTGCCGGTTCGAACCGCCTCGATGATTTGCGTCCTGATCTGGTCGAACAACGGCCGGCCCGCTTGCTCGTCGATCCGGAACTGCACGATGCCCAGTATCGCGCAATCGCGCCGCGGCGCTCGGTTACCCGAGCTTGCGATCGCCGCTATGTTGGGGGTGTGCGAGTAACGGTGCTCAGCGGGGCGGGAATCTCCGCCGAGAGCGGCGTGCCGACGTTTCGCGACGACAAGAACGGGCTGTGGGCCAAGTTCGATCCCTATGAGCTGTCCAGCACGCAGGGATGGCTGCAAAACCCCGAACGCGTCTGGGGATGGTATCTGTGGCGGCACTACCTGGTGAGCCGCGTCGAACCCAACGCCGGACATCGCGCCGTCGCCGCCTGGCAGGACCACGCCGAGGTCACCGTCGTCACCCAGAACGTCGATGACCTCCATGAACGCGCCGGCAGTAAGCCAGTCCACCACCTGCACGGCAGCCTGTTCGACTTCCGTTGCGCCACTTGCGATCTGCCCTATACCGGTGAATTGCCCGAGATGCCCGAGCCGGCCCTGGAAGTCGAGCCGCCGAGCTGTTCCTGCGGTGGGCTGATCCGGCCCGACATCGTGTGGTTCGGTGAGCCGCTGCCTGAGGAACCGTGGCAGCGGGCACTCGAGGCGACCGCGGCCGCCGACGTGCTGGTCGTGGTGGGCACCTCGGGCATCGTCTATCCGGCGGCCGGCCTGCCGGACGTGGCGCTGGCCCGCGGCGCGGTCGTGATCGAGGTCAATCCGGAGCCGACGCCGCTGTCGCCCAGCGCCACGCTCACCGTGCGGGAATCCGCCAGCAAGGCACTGCCGACACTGCTGCAGCGACTGCCCGCCCTGCTCGACTAGTTACTTCGACCTGAAAAAAGTCGCGCCTGTGCTAAGTGGCTGGCTGGGTCGTATCCAGTTTTGCGCATGAATGTGGCTGCGGTGCTGTCGA
>NZ_LQPE01000102.1 GCF_002101735.1 Mycobacterium kyorinense
GCCTACGAGCCGACCACAAAACCAGCCATCAATCACCGCAAAACACGGCCGCTTGACATAGGAGCAACACGCTCGCGGCTCACGGGTCAGAGTCGTTCGGCACCGTAGGCTCGGGCGATCTCCTCTGAACTCGGCCATCCGCTGTAGGTGGGGCGCTGGGGCCAGCCGTCCGGCGAATCCTGCCACTCTTCCTGACGTCCGTAGGGCAATATGTCGATCAACGCGAACGTGTGACTGAGCTGTTCGGTCCCGCGTCCGTTGGTATGCCAGGTGCGATACACCCGATCGCCGTCGCGCAGAAAGACATTCACCCCGAATCCGCCGCCCGGTGGGGCTCCAACGTCGGCTCCGAACGAGCTGTTGGCAGTCGAGTACCACGTCATCCGGTTACCCACCCGCCGCTTGTATGCAAGCGCTTCGTCGATAGGTCCCTGCGTGACAATGACGAACCGGGCGTCGTAGTTGTCCAGGAATTCCAGGCGGGTGAACTGCGAGGTGAAGCCGGTGCAGCCGGGGCACTGCCATTTCTCACCGGGAAACCACATGTGGTGGTAGGCAATCAGCTGTCGTTTGCCTTCGAAGACGTCGACCAACCGCACGGGGCCGTGCTCGCCTTCAAGCGTGTAGTCCGGCATCTCGACCATCGGCAGGCGTCGTCGCTGCGCGGCGATCGCGTCGAGCTCGCGGGTGGCGGCCTTCTCCCGGGCGCGCAAAGCGTCCAGTTCGCGCTGCCACGTTTCCTGGTCCACCACAGGCGGTAATGCTGTCGCCGTCACGATGGCGTCCTTCCCGACACCGCGGCGGCATCGCCGGCAAGCACACCGAGATTGGACAGTGAGTTCTTCAAGTGATCGAGTGCGAACGGCGGAAATTGGATGTGCTCGCGTAGCGCGGCCGGCACTGCCGACCAGTCGTAGGTCAACGTCACCTGCGTTTCCGACGGCCCCAATGGCATCAGGTCGTACCGCCAGATCCACCCACCGAATTCGATGTTGCCGTCGCCGGCGATGTCTTGGCCGGGTCTCCACGCGATGGCGTGCGGAGGATCGAAGACGGTCACCTGGTTGGCCATCTCGTAGGACCCCACCGGGTGGTTGTCGTGATACATCGCCATCCGGAAGATCTGTCCCTCGTCAGTCAATTGCCGTGCGTCGAGTGATTCACGGACCCAGCCGGTTCCGTCGATGGCAGCGTGCGTTGTCGGATCGGCGAGAATACGAAACAAGGTGGCGGCCGGCGCCTTGAGAGTGGCGACCTCGCTGACTACGTCGTCGGTCATGGTGGCTCCTGGTTGCTCGGGATGTTCACGCTGTCAACATTTGGTGTAATGTTCACACCGTACACTTGAGCCCGAGGAGGGTCAAGAGTTGGCTGACTTGAAGACCGCTTATCACCATGGGGATCTGCGGACCGCATTGATCGACGCGGGCCTCGACCTCACCCGGTCCGGCGGACCGGACGCACTCACCATCCGGGAAGCGACTCGGCGAGTTGGGGTTTCCCCTAACGCCGCGTACCGTCACTTCGCCGACCGCGAAGCATTGCTACGGGCGGTCGCCACTGCCATCCAGCACCGGATGGCAGCGCGGATGCACACCTCGACTGGCCGCAGGGCGTCCGATCGGCTGCGAGCGGTCGGACTTGGCTACATCAAATTCGCACTGGACGAGCCCGGCTGGTTCAGCACGGCCTTTTTCGGAGCGGACCTCGCCGACGATGCGGCCGAAACAGCTGTTGCCCCACCATATCTCGCCTTGGTCGACGCGCTCGACGCGATGGTGGGGGCGGGCGTGCTGCCAGCCGAACGGCGCGCCGGCGCCGAGTGGCCGTGCTGGTCCGCGGTGCACGGCTTCGCCGAACTGGCGCTCCGCGGACCGCTGAGACGGGCAAGTCGCCGTGAGGTCAACGCGCTGGCCAAACGCACGGTCGACGACATCATCGCCGGCTTGTCACGATGACCCGGCCGCGAACGTTCCGCAGCGACCAGGGCTACCCCCTTGGCCCCGCTCAGACAGACGGTGGCTCGACCCGCTCTACAGTGCCGACCCGATCGATGGACCGGTCGAACGATGCAACTCTGCCGATGCCGGTGCTCTCGGCGCAGGCGACCAGGTATGCCTCTGCGAAGTCGAGCCGGTCAGTTTCGTAGAGCGCAATTGCCCGCAGCAGCAGCGCCGCATCAACACAGAGAATCGAATCGAAGGCGACGAGTGAGCGTATTGCCTGGGCGATTTGGTGGCGCGGTGCTTCGTAGAACGACTCCAACACGTACACCGTCTCGGCCGTGACGAGGTCGGTCAGCAGCAAGTCTCGTTCGGTGGCGAGGTATGTGCTTGCGCGCGCGGCTAACTCGGGTGGGCCGCCTGTCAGGTGGCGGACCAAGATGTTCGTATCGACGAACGCGCTCACCGTCGATCCGCAGCTCGAGCGGATCGGGTGCGACGGATCACGTCGTCCCATGCGATGTTGCGCTTGGCTGCGGGCACCCGGATTGTGCCGGCCAATTCGAGGAAGTGGGCTGTCCGGGCGATTACGGCACGATTGCCTTCGACGCGGAAGATGAGCGCGTCACCGTCCTTGATGCCCAAGGCATCCCGCACCGGCTTCGGGATGGTCACCTGTCCCTTTGATGTCACCGTGGCCGAGACGTCCATGACGCTCCTTACTTTGCTCCCGAAGTAAGGATAGCCGGCGGCCGCCGGCGCAGCCGCTCACCACTCGCCGTCTGCGACCATGTCGCCGCCGGCGTCCTTCAACGAGACGACTGTGGCGGGATCCACCGGAATGACGGCGCCGTCGTTGTCGCCCAGCACGCCGCCGACCGTCTTAACCTGAGCCAAGGCGTCACTGGGCGTCAGATCGTTGGCATCGACGTCGAAGTAGTCGAACCACGGCAATCCGGCCTGCACGTAGGCGTCCCGGTTGACGGGTGTCGGAGGCGGTACCTCGCCGGTGATGGCCATCCACTGAGTGGCCGAGCACAGGTGCACGAACACCCGCCAGGAGCGGTTCTCGTTGTAGTCGGACAGAGAGCGCTCATCGCGGTAGACCTCCTGCCGCATTCGCCCACCGGCTCCCAAGCCCATGGCCGGCGTCGCGGGGACTGGCGAGATCCCGGCCAAGCAGTCAACAATGCGACGCCGTTCCGTTCGCCACTTTTTGAGTGCTTCGCGAGTGAGACCGACCGCACGCAACTGGATGCCGCCGTGGGTCTCTTGCCCGGTGATCTGGGCCTTCTACCGTGGCACCGCAGCCGAGCGGGACGGCAACGAACTGGCGAATGTACCCATCCCCGGCATTAATGCCGTCCAGCCAGGGCTGCTCGGGCAGCGCGACGTAGTTCTGGGGATCCCTCGTCAGGTACTCGCTCCACTTGTTGCCGCTGACCGCGCACACCTTCCCGATGCCCACCTGCAGCGCTGCCGGCTCGTCGGCATCGAACGAGAGCCACACGGCCTCGCGCTGGTAGATCGGCAGCATGATCCCGCCCCGGGCAAGCCACTCGGCTGGCGCGGTGTCGGGGTAATCTTCGACCCGCCGGAGCGGGAACCGTCCCAACCCGGGCGGAAGCGGATGCAGTCCACTCTCCGGAATGCGCAGCGTCCGCTGGAAACTCACGCCGACCGGGCCGAGCCTCAACTGATCGCGATCTACGGTGACCGCCGCTTTGTTCACCATTGCCAACCTCCGTCTCGTGTCAGCACAGGTCTAGCAGCAGCCTCCGACATCGATCGGTCGCTTCCGGCGAAGCGAATGGAACCAGCACGGTGCCACCGTGCTCGGCGAGCGCCACCGAGACTGAAGGGCGAGCGTGTTGCTCCTATGTCAAGCGGCCGTGTTTTGCGGTGATTGATGGCTGGTTTTGTGGTCGGCTCGTAGGGC
>NZ_LQPE01000103.1 GCF_002101735.1 Mycobacterium kyorinense
TGACAACCGCACCTGGCAACCCGAATCACCCCCGATCACCAAGTCGGCGGCTTGACATCTTCATTGAGAGTCCTTTCTGTGGCGACCCGCTGCGCCCGGCTTCGCCGCGCTTGCGATCGCCACGTCCTGCCGTCGGGTCGCGTAGGGCACATTCCCCAAATCGCCGCCGGGCACACGTCGCATGGCAGCATTGAGCCCAATGAGTAACCGTCGCGACCTTCCCGAGTCGCCGTACCTGGCGGCGGCCACGGGGCGCAAACCGCACCGCGTGCCCGTGTGGTTCATGCGACAGGCCGGCCGGTCGCTGCCCGAATACCGGGCGCTGCGTGCGCAGCACAGCATGATGGCGGCGTGTTTCGACGCCGAGCTGATCACCGAGATCACGCTGCAGCCGGTGCGCCGCCACGACGTCGACGCGGCGATCCTGTTCTCCGACATCGTGGTGCCGCTGCGCGGCGCCGGGGTCGACCTGGACATCGTGCCCGACGTCGGGCCGGTGATCGAGACGCCGGTGCGCACGGCCGCCGACATTGCGGCGTTGAAACCCCTTGAGCCGCAACGTGTTCAGCCGGTAGCCGACGCTGTCGGGCTGCTGGTGGCCGCGCTCGGCGACGTGCCGCTGATCGGCTTCGCGGGCGCGCCGTTCACGCTGGCGTCCTACCTCGTCGAGGGCGGCCCGAGCCGCCACCACGCCCGCACCAAGGCGATGATGCTGGCCGAGCCGGACAGCTGGCATGCGCTGATGGAAAAGCTGACCGACCTCACCATCGACTTTTTGCGGGTGCAACTCGACGCCGGGGTGGACGCCGTCCAGGTGTTCGACTCCTGGGCCGGCGCGCTCTCGCTGCCCGACTACCGGCAGTATGTGCAGCCGCACAGCGCGCGGGTGTTCGCCGCGCTGGCTTCCGACGCCGTGCCGATGACGCATTTCGGGGTCGGCACCGCCGAACTGCTGGGCGCGATGTCGGCGTCAGGCGCGACGGTGGTGGGGGTGGACTGGCGAACGTCGCTGGTCGACGCCGCCGCGCGGGTTCAGCCCGGCACGGCGTTGCAGGGCAACCTCGATCCCGCGGTGCTGCTGGCGGGCTGGCCGGTGGTGCAGCGGGCGGCCCGTGCGGTCGTCGACGACGGGCGGCGCGCGGTCGACGCCGGTGCGTCCGGGCACATCTTCAACCTCGGCCACGGGGTGTTGCCGGACACCGACCCCGGGGTGCTGACCGAGCTGGTGTCGCTCGTCCACTCGCTATGACCGCCTCGTATTGCGTTGTCGGCGGGGGGATTTCGGGCTTGACCGCGGCCTACCGGCTGCGGCAGGCGGTCGGTGACGAGGCGACGATCACCCTGTTCGATCCGGCCGACCGGCTCGGCGGGGTGCTGCGCACCGAGACGCTGGCCGGACAGCCGATGGACGTGGGCGCCGAGGCGTTCGTCGTGCGCCGTCCCGAAGTGCCGGCGCTGCTGGCGTCGCTGGGCCTGGCCGGCCGTCAACTGGCGACCACCGGCGCGCGGCCGCTGATCTACAGCGGCGGCCGTCTGCACCCATTGCCGGAGCGGACCGTCGCCGGCATCCCGTCGTCGCCGGCGTCGGTGGCCAGGCTGGTCGACGACGCCACGGTCGCGCGAATCGAAACCGAGCCGCAGCACCTGTTGGACTGGCAACCCGGCAGCGATCCGTCGGTGGCCGAGCTGGTGGGCGAGCGGTTCGGCGAGCAGGTGGTGACCCGGTCGGTGGATCCGCTGCTGGCCGGCGTCTACGCGGGTTCGGCGGCCACGATCGGGCTGCGCTCGGCCGTCCCGGCGGTGGCGACGGCCCTGGACCGCGGCGCCACGAGCCTGACCGATGCCATAGCGCGGGCGCTGCCGCCGTCGACCGGCGGCCCGGTGTTCGGCGCGGTGGACGGCGGCTATCGGGTGCTGGTCGACGAGCTGGTCCGGCGCGCCCAGGTGAACTGGGTGCGGGCCGCGGTGAAGCGGATCGAGCCCGGCTGGGTGGTGCACGACGACACGGGCGCCCGGCGGCGCGCCGACGCCGTCGTGCTGGCTGTCCCGGTACCGCGGCTGGCCGACTTGGTCGAGGGCGTCGCGCCGCGTACCGCGGCCGCCGCGCGCCGGATCGTCAGCGCGTCCTCGGTGCTGGTGGCACTCGCGGTGCGGGCCGCGTTTCCGGAACACTCCGGTGTGCTGGCCGCCACCGGAGAACCGTTGCACGCCAAGGCAATTACGTTGTCGTCGCGCAAGTGGGGGCGCCGCGGCGATCTGGAACTGCTGCGGCTGTCGTTCGGCCGGTTCGGCGACAACCTGGCTGCAAGCGCTTCCGACGACGAGCTGCTGGCCTGGTCGATAGAGGACCTCGAGGCGGTGTTCGGTGTGGCCGCCGAACCGGTGGACGTCTGCGTGCGGCGCTGGATCGACGCGATGCCGCAGTACGGCCCGGGCCATGCCGACGTGGTCGCCGAGCTCCGGGCCGGGTTGCCGCCGACGATGGCGGTGGCGGGCAGCTATCTCGACGGCATCGGGGTGCCGGCCTGTGTCGCGGCGGCCGGCCGAGCCGCGTCGGAGCTGCTGAAGGCCTCGAAAACAGAAGTGGCACCATAGAGCCATGGCCCGCCTGGACTACGACGCCCTCAACTCCACCCTTCGCTACCTGATGTTTTCGGTGTTCTCCGTGCGGCCCGGAGCACTGGGTGACGAGCGGGACTCCGTCGTCGACGAGACCGCCACCTTCCTCAAGCAACAAGAAGAGCGTGGCGTGGTGGTGCGCGGCCTCTACGACGTCGCGGGCATGCGGGCCGACGCCGATTTCATGATCTGGACGCACGCCGAACGCGTCGAGGCGCTGCAGGGCACCTACGAAGATTTCCGTCGCACGACGGCATTGGGTCGGGCATCGACGCCGGTGTGGAGCAGTGTGGCGCTGCATCGGCCGGCCGAGTTCAACAAGAGCCACATCCCGGCGTTTCTGGCGGGCGAGGAACCGGGCGCCTACGTCTGCGTGTATCCCTTTGTGCGGTCCTACGAGTGGTACTTACTGCCCGACGAGGAGCGCCGCCGCATGCTCGCCGAGCACGGGATGGCCGCGCGCGAGTACAAGGACGTCCGCGCCAATACGGTGCCCGCGTTCGCGCTCGGCGACTACGAGTGGATCCTGGCGTTCGAGGCGCCCGAACTGCACCGCATCGTCGACCTGATGCGCGAGCTGCGCGCCACCGATGCGCGTCGGCACACCCGCGAGGAGACACCGTTTTTCACCGGGCCCCGGGTGCCCGTCGAGCAGCTGGTGAACGCCCTGCCATGACGGCCGCCTTCGACCCCCGCGACCCCACCCGGTTCGAAGAGATGTACCGCGACGAGCGGAGGTCGCACGGCTTGCCCACCGCCACCCCGTGGGACATCGGCGGCCCGCAACCGGTGGTCCAGCAACTCGTCGCGCTCGGCGCGATCAAGGGCGAGGTGCTCGACCCGGGCACCGGGCCCGGTCACCACGCCATCTACTACGCCTCCAAGGGCTACGCGGCGACCGGCATCGACGGGTCGGCGGGCGCCATCGAACGCGCCCGGGCGAACGCCCAAAAGGCCGGGGTGTCAGTCAATTTCGAGCTGGCCGACGCCACCAAACTGGACGGGTTCGACGGCCGGTTCGACACGGTGGTCGACTGCGCCTTCTACCACACCTTCAGCACCGAGCCTGAGTTGCAGCGGTCGTATGCCCGGGCCGTGCACCGCGCCACCAAACCGGGCGCGCGGCTGTACATGTTCGAGTTCGGCGAACACAACGTCAACGGCTTCAAAATGCTGCGATCGTTGTCGGAGAACGACTTTCGTGAGGTGCTTCCGGCGGCCGGCTGGGAGATCACGTATCTGGGTCCGACCACCTACCAGGTCAACATCAGCGCCGAGTCCATCGAGATGATGGCGGCGCGCAATCCCGACATGGCCGCCGAGGCGCAGAAGATGCTGGAACGGTTCCGCGCGATGGAGCCGTGGCTGGAGGGCGCCCGGGTGCACGCACCGTTCTGGGAATGCCACGCCACCCGAGTCGACTAGCGCGTCGAGTGTTGGATTGACGCCCGCGTTTCGTGATTTCGCGTGCCTCAAGCCCACATTCGACGGTTAAGAAGGCACCAGCTTCAGGCAGATCGAGTTGATGCAGTAGCGCTGGTCGGTGGGCGTCGGATAGCCCTCGCCTTCGAAGACGTGGCCCAGGTGGCTGTGGCAGTTGGCGCACAACACCTCGGTGCGGCGCATGCCCAGCGAGTCGTCGGGCCGCAGGATCACCGCGTCGGAATTCGCCGGGTCGAAGAACGACGGCCAGCCGCAGTGCGATTCGAACTTCTCGCTGCTGCGGAACAATTCGGCGCCGCAGGCCCGGCATTCATACACGCCCTCGGTCTTGGTGTCGGTGTACTCACCGGTGAACGGCGGCTCGGTGCCGGCCTGGCGCAGCACCGCGAACTCTTCTGGAGTCAGCTTCTGACGCCACTCGTCGTCGGTCAGTTGCACGCGTGGAGCACTCATGCATCCACGCTAGCGCTACTGCACACCGGCTGCTCGGCCGTCAGCCACGCCGGATCGATCCCCTCGTCGAGCCGGTTTTCCTCCTTGGCGTCCAGATAGCGGAAATACAGCACGCAGAAGATCACGATCAGCAGCAGCGACCAGCCGTAGGTGATCTTCAGGTATTCCAGCGGCCGGCCGACATACATCCAGTTGAACAGCAGCCAGCGGTCCATCGTCAAAAAGCCGTAGATGCCCAGCCACGCCGGCCAGTTGCGGATCACCGAGTTCGGCAGCACCACCGTCATCAGGAACGGGAACAGCATCATCGAGTAGTAGCCCTGGGCCAGCGATAGCACCAGCCACGACCACAGCAGCAGCACGCCGGACGACGTCAGCAGCCAAAACCGGGGATCGCGGGCCCGGTAGTAGCGGTACAGCAGCCACAGGCTGCCAATTGCGATCAGCGTGAACAGGATTCGCATGAACAGGATCAGCCAGGTCGGCAGTCCGAAGTACACGCCGTTGCCCAGGATCGAGCTGTTGAAGTAGTCACGCGTGCCCATGATGTAGGGCAGCGTGCGGGTGAAGAAGTCCATCGGATCGCTGACCAGCGGCAGCGCGGCGAGGTTGAACACCGCCGGCACCACCACACCGGCGACCACCGCACGCCACTGCCGGTTGAGCAACGGCAACAGCAGCAGTGGCGCCAGCACGGGCTTGACCACCAACGCCAACCCGATCGCGATCCCGGCCCACCACTGGTTGCCTGTCTTGGCGTCGAGCAGCCACCGGAAGAACAGCACCTCCAGCAGCAGAATGCAGCCGTTGATGTTGGTGAACACCAGCGTGTTGGTCACCGACTCGGTGCAGAATATCGCCAGCAGCAGCGCCGGAGCCGCCACCGAGGTGATCGTGAAGTTGAACATCCGCAGCAACAGATACGCCGCCAAAACAATCGCGACGGTGTTGCAGGCGATGAACAGATACCGAGACTCGGTGAACGGCAGGTACCCGAACGGCGCCATGATCAGCGTGCCGCCGGGCGGGTAGAGGTAGTGCGGGTCGACGTAGTCGAAGTGCTCGTTGTAGATGTCCCAGCCGTGCCGGAAGTTCAGCACCGCCCGGTAGACCGGCTTGAAGTCGTCGGTGATGTTGCCGTTGGTGGTCACCACGACGCTGCGGTGGATGATCGCCAGGATCGCGGCCGGCCACAACACCGACCGCAGGACGGTCGCGACGCTAGGCGCGCTGGTGCGGGGACGAAACAGGGAATCGAGCGCCGTCACCCGCGCAAAATATCAGGCGGGACAGTAGGTGTCGGTATCGGGCAGCTTGCCGCTCTCCAGGTAGCTGGTCAGCGGCGGCACCGCACACGAGGAGTAGATGGCCGCGCCGTGGCCGATGCCCTGCCACATCACCCGCTTGCTGGCCGCACCCGCGTTGATGATGGTGGCGGCCGCCGCGGCGACGCCTTCCGAGCCCACGATCGGGTCGTTTTGCGCACCCAGCAGCAGCGCGTTGACCTTGAGGCTTTTTGGCGGTTGCGGCGGCGAGCTGCTCGGCCAGTGCACGCATTTGACCAAGTTCAGCGCGGCGACGGTGCCGAACTGCGGGTAGAGCTTGGCCCAGGCGACCACCAGCTGACGCACTCGATCCGGCGTCGGGCGGTTGAGCGCGTCGCTGCAGACGTTGACGAACTGTCCGTCTGTGGCGCGGATTGATTCGGCCCGGTTGATCAGGCTCGTCAGCAGGTTGGTGTCACCGGAGCGGGCGTTGGCCAGCGCAGTGGCAAGGTCGTTGGTGGTGCTGACGCGGTCGCCGCTGGGGAAGCCCAGCGCGGTCGAGATGGCGTTGGCGACGGAAGCCACCGAGGCACCGGCGGGGCCGTGGCCGGCGCGGGCGTCGGCCAGCAGCGCGCTGACCGCCCCCTTCGGATCGGGACCCAGCGGGCAGTTCACCGCCGCGCATTGGGCGGCGAATGCGTCCAGGGAGTCCTGCTCGCCCTTGACCCGCTGCTCGGCGGCCGCCTCGGCGCCGACACCCAGCGGGATCGGGGAGTCCAGAATCAGCCGGGACACCTTGTCGGGGTGCGAGCCGGCGTAGGTCAGCGCCACCTGCGCGCCGTTGCCGATGCCGAGCAGCGCCAGCGACGGCACATCCCAGATGCTGCGCAGCCGCTCGATGTCGGTGGCCGAGTGCGTGTTGTCGTAGGCGGAGTCCCCGGGGGCGATGGTGTCGGTGCAGCTGGTGGTGGCGTTCTGGGTGACGTCGGCCAGGTTGGCCACCGGGTCGTCGCCGGCCTCGAACTGCGACTGGTCGCGCATCTCCTGGCGGTCGAACTGGTCGCGGCAATCGACCGGGCTCGACATGCCCATGCCGCGGCGGTCGACGGCGACGATCGGGTGGCCGCGCAGCACGTCGGCGCCCGCACGCGCCAGCCATACCGGCAGTTGCACCGACGACGGCAGATCCGAGCCGGTGGTGAACACCAGCGGACCGGCATCGGACGGCGTCTGCACCGATCGGGCGCGGACCACGCCGATGGTGAGCGTTCCCGCCGAGCCGTTGACGGGGTCCAGGTCGGCGTCGTAGTTCGCGCAGTCGAGTTTGACGCCGGGCGCAGGCGGGACCGCGGCGTCGCCGAAAACCCGGGAGGTGCAGTCATGCCACGACAGGTCGTTTTTCGGCGCGGCGATCGGCGGGGGACCGCCGGACGGATGAGTCGTCGTCGCCTTGCCTTGAGGGTGTGCCCCGGAGTTGGTGGCGAAGCGCGGATTGGCGGCCAGTCCGGGCACACAGCCGGACACCAACGCGGTCACCGCGATCAGGGCCGCGGCGAAGGTGACGGGCCGGCTCATGCGACCACAGTAACGATCAGCTCTTGACATAGCGGGTGTACAGGTAGCCGTCCTCGTCGCTGAGGACGTGGGCGCAGCGCATCGGCGTCTGCACCTGGCCAGGACCGGTCGCGATCCGGCGGGCCTGACCGCCGACCACACACGGCGCAATCGTCAGGCACAGCTCGTCGAGCAGGCCGCGCTCGACGAACGAGCTGAACAGCATCGGGCCGCCCTCGGTCAACACCCGATGCAGGCCGCGGTCGGTCAACGCCGCGAGCATGGTGGCTTCGTCGACGCGGCCCGGGTCGTCACGCGAGCAGTCGATGACCTCGGCGAGCCCGGCCAGCCGACTCTGCGTCTGCTCGGCGGCCGCCGTGCAGGTCAGCACCAGCGGCGGCACCTCGGTGCGGGTGAACACCTGCAACTCGCGGTCCAGGCGGCCCGACTTGGTGACGATCGCCAGCGGCGGGACTTCGCTTTGGCCGCGAGCCTGCCGATGCTGCCGCGAAGTGACGCTCGGGCGAGCGCCGGAGTAGCTCTCGATGCGGACCGTGCCCGCGCCGACGAGGATGACGTCGGCGAGTTCGCGCAGCAGGTTGAACAACGCCCGATCGATGGGACCACCCAGCTGGCCGGTGGTGCCGGCCACGGTGGCGCCGCCGTCGAGGCTGGCGATGAAGTTGGCCCGCACCCACGTCCGCCCGGCCGGGTAGGCGTACAGCTCGGACAGCTCGCCGTCGTCGAGTCGCCGGGCCGAACCCAACAATGTGAGCTGCGTCCCCGACTGTGGTCCCAGGTCGGACATGAGTTTGATTGCAGCACGTCGCTACAGTGCCTGCATGGGCCGGGTGGGACATCTGGTGGATCGGCACCCGAGCGTCTCCCCGGAGCGACTGATCGCCCAGCTGACGCCGCCGCCGACTTTCGCCGACGTCAGCTTCGCGTCGTATCACCCCGACCCGGCGGAGCCCAGCCAGTCCGCCGCCGTCGAGGCCTGCCAACGGTTTTGCGAGCACGCCGTCGAGCGCCGCGCGGGCCGCCGCAAGCTGTTCGGCAAACGCGAGGTGCTGCCCGGTGTCGGGCTCTATCTCGACGGCGGTTTCGGCGTCGGCAAGACGCACCTGCTGGCGTCCGCGTACCGCGCGTTGGGTGATCAGCGCAAGGCGTTCGCGACGTTCATGGAACTGACCCAGCTGGCCGGGGTGTTCGGTTTCGCCGAATGCATTGACCTGCTGGCCGATTACACGCTGGTCTGCATCGACGAGTTCGAGCTGGACGACCCGGGCAACACCACGCTGATCTCGCGAATGCTCTCCCAGCTGGTCGAGCGCGGCGTGTCGCTGGCGGCCACTTCGAACACGCTGCCGGAGCAGCTCGGCGAGGGCCGGTTTGCCGCCCAGGATTTTCTGCGCGAAATCCACACGCTGGCAAGCATTTTCACTGTGGTCCGGATCGACGGCCCGGACTACCGGCACCGCGACCTGCCGCCGGCGCCGGAGCCGCCGAGCGACGAACAGGTCGCCGGCTGGGCGGCGGGAGTCGACGGCGCCACGCTCGACGACTTCGACGCGCTGTGTGCGCATCTGGCCACCATGCACCCGTCGCGCTATCTGGCGTTGATCGAAGGCGTGACTGCAGTTTTCCTCACCGGCGTGCACGGCATCGACGACCAGAACGTGGCGCTGCGGCTGGTGGCTTTGACCGACCGGCTCTACGACGCCGGCATCCCGGTGACGGCGTCGGGGGAGAAGCTGGACCGCATCTTCAGCGAGGAGATGCTCGCCGGCGGATTCCGCAAGAAGTACCTGCGGGCCACGTCGCGGCTGCTGGCGCTGAGCGCTACAGCTCGCGAGCCATGACGTAGTCGTGCTCGACGGCAGCACCCACCCGGAATGTCCTGGTGCCGTCGACCCTAAAGCCGTGCTTGGTGTAAAAGCGCTGCGCGCGTTGGTTTTTCTGGTTGACTCCGAGCCATACGCGGCGGCCGCCCAATCCGGCGGCGGCTCGCAGTACTACGTGCATCAGCGCCGTCGACACCCCGGTGCCGTGATGCTCCGGCAGCACGTACAGCTTGGACAGCTCGACGCCGTCGTCGCCAACGAGCATGGCGTAGCCCACAATTCGCTCACCGCGGCGGGCGACGAGCACCACGCGTTTGGGGTCGGCCAGGTATTCGGCAAAGCGTGCGGCCGAGAGGTTCGCCTCGATGAACGCCGCCATGTCCTCGGCCGTCACCGATGGCGGGCACGCGAGCGGAAAGGTGTGCGCGGCAACCGCGGCGAGCTCGTCGACGTCGGCGGAGTCGGCCGCCGCTACAGGTTCCACTGCGCGAGGTGCACGCCCGTCTTCCTGTCCAGCAAGACGACGTTGGAGACAGGGTCGCGGTAGGCGTCCCAATACACGCCGCCGCGGACGACGGAACCTGCCGGCGCATTGCCCAGCACGACGTCCAGCGCGTCGGGTGCGTCGGAGGGCCGGGGCTTGTACGCGTCGGCGAACGGCGTGACGCCGACGAAGCTGAAGTCGGTCGCCATTTGGGACGGGGTGGGCACCCTGATCGCGTGGATCGCCACGTCGGCGCGTTCGACCGTGCTGTCGGGGAAGCTCTTGACCGGGACGCCGCTGCGCTGATAGCCGAAACCCGGCGGCGGATCGACGGGCTGGACGAAGCTGACCGTGACGTCGGCGATGATCTTGCCGGTGTCCACCCGCAGCGTGTCCCCGATGTGACCGATCGGCGCGTCGCCGGCCGACGCGGGGGGAGCGGCAACAAGCCCGGCGACAACGACGGTGATCAAGGCAACCAGCCAGCGGTGCATGTTCCCTCCTCGGCGACCTTCGCATGATGGCACATCCGCGAAGCGCTCAGTCCGTCTTCCCGGACACCAGGGATTCCAGCACCGCGGTCAGGTCGGCCTCCATCCGGACCTTGTCGATACCTGCACGGTGCAGCGGGCCCGCGCCGTCCTCCAGCTCGAGCAGTGCGAGCAAGAGGTGCTCTGTGCCAATGTAGTTGTGACCCAAGCGAAGTGCTTCGCGGAAGGTCAGCTCGAGCGCCTTGCGGGCCGGGCCGCTGAACGGGATAAGCGACGGCGGATTCTCGACTGCCGGCGGCAAAGTGACACTCGCGCGGACGGATTCGGCGTCGACCTGTTGCGCCGTCAGCAATTTGGTGGCCAGCGCCTCGGGGTCGCTGAGCACGCCCAGCACCAGGTGATCCGGAGTGATTTCCCCGTTGCGGGCCCCGTGCGCGGCATTCTGGGCGGCGACGACGGCGTTGCGCGCCCGGGGTGTGAAGCGCTCGAAACCCTGGTCGGGGTCGAGCGCCCGCGGCACGAAGCGCTTCTGGGCGGCCTGCTTGGTGACGCCCATGCTCTTGCCGATGTCGGTCCAGGAAGCGCCCGAGCGGCGGGCCTGGTCGACGAAGTGGCCGATCAAGTGGTCGGCGACCTCGCCGAGATGTTCGGCCGCCAGCACGGCGTCGCTGAGTTGGTCCAGCACGTCGGTGTGGACTTTCTTGATGGCGTTGATCAGCTCGTCGAGGCGGATCGGATGGGTAACGGATGTCGGGTCGGACATGCCGTCAACTCTAGGTTGACGACAGTGGATTCGTCAACCATGGGTTGACGTTCGCTGTCCGCGGGACAACCTCATCGGTGTGGTTGATGATGGAGCCATGAAGCTTCTACCGGTGCTGGCGGTCGTCGCCGCCATGGTTGGGTTCGCGGCGCCGGCGCATGCCGACCCGAGCGGCGTCGATGCAGACTTTCTCTCTGCGCTCAACAAGGCGGGCATCACTTACGCGAGCGCGGATCAAGCCGTCGAGGCCGGCAAAGCGGCGTGCCAACTGCTGGACCAGGGACAGTCGGACGTAGAAGTCGTCAAGAGGGTGACCGACCTCAATCCGGGATTCACGATCTCCGGTGCGGCCAAGTTCACTGCGATCGCGGCGAGCGCGTACTGCCCGCAATACGTGAATAGCGGCGGTGGCAATCCGAACGGCGGCGGCGACGCCAGTTAGCTTGGGCTAGAACGCCAACGGTCTCATCGGGCGCGAGCCTAGTATCCGTGGATGGCTATTAATCGACGCAAGGTGCTCGGGGGAGCCGGCCTTGCCGGGGCCGCAGCGCTGGGCGGAGCGGGTGTCGACCGCGCTTTGTCCAACAGCCCTTCCGGCTATCCAACAGTGAAGGACGAGCAAATGACCGACGACGCCGCACGCTTTGGTGACCCGCGGATACCGGCCGAGCTGATCACTGATCAATCGCATGTCTTCCGTCTTGGCGCGCTGCCCACCACGGATTTCGACGGGGGCTCGCTGCGCCAAGCGCACGAGGACAACTTCCCGATCCTCAAGGGCCAGCAGGCCAGCGTGGTGTTTGTGACGTTGCAGCCCGGCGGTATTCGTGAGCCGCATTGGCATCCGAGCGCGTGGGAGATCAGCGTGGTTGTCAGCGGTGTAGCTACTTGGACACTGCTTGACCCGCAGGGGCATGACGAGAGTTTTGATGCCCATCCCGGCGACGTGGTATTCGCGCCGCAGGGTTCGTTGCACTACTTCGAGAACAAGGGTCGCGAAGACCTGCACGTGATCATCGTCTTCAATGCCAGCACTCAAGAAGGTAAGGACGACATAGGGATTGGCGCATCGATCAGCAAGCTGCCGCCGCGCGTGCTGTCGGCGGTGTTCGGTGTGCCCGCCGAGACCTTCAACTCGTTCAAGAAGATCGACAAGTCGATCACGATCCTGAAGTAGGGAGCGCAGCTACTTGCTGTCGCCGCTTCCGCCCTGGATGTATTTGGGGCAGTACGCGACGGATGCGAGCGCGATGAACTTGGCCGCGTCCCGCTGTGCGAAACCGGGGTTAGCCTGCTGGAGTTGCGCGACGATGTCCGGCGCGCCTTTGCCGTCGTCGAGCATCCCGCACACCGCTTTGGCGCTCGCGACGGCGCGGTCCGGGCTCTGGTAGGAGATGCCGGCGTTCTTGAGCCCTTCCAGGAAGCCCGCATCGTCGCCGGAAGGTTCCGCGAACGCCGGCGCCGTCGAGCAGATCACCGCGGCAACGGCGGTTAGCGCGAGTAGTGGTCTCATCGGTTGCTCATTGTCGCACCGCGGCGGCGTTGTCGCTCGGCGGGCGATTCGCGGTGGAGGGCCGGGTGCCAAACTGACTAACCCCGATGACTTCGCGGGCTATCCTCGCTCGCGTTACCGAAACGGCGACACCAAGTTGGCGCGTGCTGTCGCTGGCTACGCGTACAGCAAGCAATTGCAAAAATCACCGACAGTTACGTCGAGGCAGCGGGTCTCGCAGACGACCTCGACGAACTCAACTCCCTGCCCAGCGGTGCCGTGCTGAAAACCGCGGTTACAGCCTTGTTCAGCCTGGCCATGCCACCAGAGCTGCGTAAGCTCATCGCAGGAACCTCGGACGCCACAGTGCGCTGGGTCGCCGACGATGAGGGTTCCAACCATCTGCACCCACCGGTCTTCGGCGGTCGCCCCCGGATAGTTCATCGTGATCGAGCAAGGGCGGCAAGGGGGTTGACCCGTTGGGTGGCCCGCCGCCCCGGGTGCCGCGCATGGTGCCTAAGGCGAGGCGTATTACGCGTGCATTTCCGAGGAGTCAACATGCCGCCTGTTGAACGCCTCCGGCGAAATGGACGCGCCTTTGGATGCTGATAGGTCAAACCGCTTTTGCGCCGCTCCTGCGACGCCATCATCGTCAGGTACGTGAGGCTACTTATCTGGACGCCGCACTACTTCTAGGTCATTTTCCGCGACGGTGACCAAGGCCTGGGTGACGCCGTCGGAGTCTGCAAATTCCACTTCATATGCTGGAGGGAGGTCTCTATCCGAATACTTCGTATAGTCCATGACGACGACGCCGCTCGAACCGGCCGGAAGGTTGTGTTCCGGCAGCGGCCGCAGTAACCGAACTACGTCGTACTCTTCGGGTTTCATATCATCTCAGTTCGTTCATCTGCTGGTGGGAATCGCAGTTACCAACCGCACAACGCCATCATTGTTCCGTATCCAAGCGAATGTCACGTCAATAGTCTTTCCATTTGCTCCTGTGATCGGTATAACTTGGTTGAACTTCGTTCCATATTGTGTAACCCCCGTTTCTACGGCTTTGCTTTCGTCAAACACTATTTGCCTTGCAAGGTCGGGCGCATTTTGTCGATTGAAACCAAGCGCTTGCTCAAACCAATTCGCCTTTGGTCCGCCCGCTTCATGGTCTGGATTAAGCAAGTACCTCTCAAGCTTGTCCATGACACTTTCTTGCGAAAGCCTGGCCGCCTCTGCCCCTTCGATCCCGCCAGCGCCGCCACGACCCGCCGTCTCTGCCGCGAAGATCGTTGGACGTGCCCTGAGAAGCGGACCCAATTCAGATATTGAGCGAGCAGCGGCGCCGGCTGCACTTACCGCCGGCATGGCCGACATCTCGGCCGCGGCCCGGAAAGCCCGAATAATTTCGGCGATGCGAGCCCCGGTGGCGGTCAGCCGACTGACATCGACGATCTTTGAGACGCCCTCGCTGGCGCCGGCAGTGAACGGAACCAGCACGGCCGCAACAACTTCTGTGACTGCGACGGTGGCGCCTAGCACCTCCATCTCATGGATGATCTTGTGATGGGCGTCGTCGATAGCTGATGCATAGTCATCGCAGCACTTGGCCGCGACGTCGCAACCGTCGGCAGCGGAGTTGAGCGCGTCGCGTGCCTTGTTGCAGTTGGCGACGATGGCCGGTATTTCCGGGGATTTCTGACGCGCTACGTAGAGTGTTGCGCTATTGGCAAGGAATGCTGCGGCGCGAAGCCCGGCTGCGGCGTTACGCCAGGCTTGAGCGGCATCGTGCAACTGGGCTTGGTGACCGTTAGGCCACACTTCGCCTTGCACGTATGCCTGAATTGTGTGCCACCACCCGGGCACGTCGCCGTGGCCACCTTCAGCCGACGGGATTTCCGGTTCCAGGAAAACTGGAACGCTGGCGGGGGGAACCGCGGGCGCGTTGGGGCTGTTGATCGCGGACTGCTGGTCGCCGTTGGCGTGGTTGACCGCGGTCGCGTGCAGCAGGTCGCTGACTTGTCCGGCAGCGATCACCGCCACCGAAGCGGACTCCATGACACCGCTGGCGCCGTCGCGCCCCCCACACAGCGGATCGTACTTCGAGGCCCACGCGTGCGCCCCGTTGTCGGTGCCGGCCATCCCGGCTGAGCCTTTAAGCACCCCGGCCAGCCGGGTGACCGCCGCGGCCGCCTCGTCGTGAACTTCCCGCCAGCCATCCCCCGCCTGTTTGATGGCCTGCGGCTCAACATCTTGGGTCACGGCCACATCGCGGTGTTGATCGCGATCACCTCGGTGTAGTTGCGGTGCGCTGTTTTGGCTGCCGCACGCAACTCGGCCACGGCTTCACGCATTTCCTCAGCTGCGGCCATCCATTCGTTGTGGCGGGCCTGATGCTGCTCGGCGGCACTGCCGAACCAACCTTCGTGTAGCTGCGCAATCTGCTGGTCAACATCTGCGGCAATGCTCTCGGCGCGCTGCTCGAACGCTTCAAGGCGATCAACGAATGCCGACAGCTCCTCCAGCTCGATGCGGTAGCGATTCATAAGCCGGCTGAGTCCAGTGCTTGCGCCGCGTCGTCATCCCCTGACTCGTAGAGGACAGCGGCGCGAGCCAACTTGTCCGCCGAATCCTTGAGCATCTCGGTCAGCTTCGACGCACCCTCGTGCCATTGATCCCACTTCGGCCGGTAAGCCGAAGCTGCGACACCGATCCAGCTGTGCGACAAGTTTTCCCACCCGTTGCGAAGGCGGTCGAGTTCCTCGTGTAACTCCACGGCGTGATTAGCGACGGTATGCGCCGCGTTGAAGGGGGCATCGGTGTTAACGCTCAGCGGTTCAGGCACTTTCGCGCTCCCTCCATGCGGGCCTGTCTGGCTGGACGATGCATCGTGTTCTCCCAGCATAAGCGAGGGCCAGGCATGGTTAAGCAGCAAGATTTCGGTGTAAACGCCTTTTGTCTCTGGATCTACAACCACGCCTGACAACGCCCGCTACGCGCATTACTGGTTCCCAGATGCCGTATCGACAAGGCGACGCCGAAGCTCTTCAAACGGCTCCGGGCGAACAGATTCATCGAGCCGAGCACGAGTGAAGAGAGCTTGTATCAGGTCTGCGGATGTTCGGAATCTCCCTATTTTTTGGGTGAGCCTGGCGATAACCGGCTTCGGGTCTACAAGGGTCTTCCAGTCCTGTGGCCATCTCGCGGTAAGCCTTTCGCGCTCTTCAGCAAGAACCGTCGTGACCAAGTCCGCACGCCGCGTATTGACCGCGGCATAGCGTCTTAGGTACTCCTCGGTTCGAGCAAATCGGTCCCCTGACGATGTATCGGGTACTTCTGGGGGTGGCACGCGCCTCTTCAGCTCGGAGTTCACCAGGTCTTCAAGAACGTCTCCCTGAAGTGGAGTCGCCGCTTCCTCAAGCCAACTGTCAATCTCTGCCAGAGTTACAGTCTCGCCAATGCCTTCTAAAGTGGCCCGGATTAATGGTGCGTCCAGCAGCATCGATTCGATTGCACGCCGTGGCCAGATGTGCATATTCGGGTAATCAGCAATTAGCTGCGAGCGTTCCGCGTCTGTCATAAGGTCCCTATCGCGCAGACAAAGCCACGGCAGCACTGAAGGGACCGATATCAAGGTCGACATGGAAGCCATAACCTTTTGAGCGTCGCCGGCAACGACCACATGAGCCTTCCCGATTTCCACGGGAAAGAGTAGCCGTAGCCATTGGGAGTCGGTATCTCCTTCCACGATGAGGAGCATATCGCTCTGAAATAGGTCAGCAGGGGTGATACCGAGGTCGGCAACCAGATCCACTTTCGCCGGATCGTCTTGAAGTTTCTGAACTTGGTTAGTGTCAATGTCCGATGGGGCATTGAGCTGAATGAGTCCACTGACTGGTGACGCCGCGATCAAATTGACTGAATGACTAACTACGAGTATCTGTGAGCGGTCAGCAAGATTGGCCATTGACTCGAACAACGCCGCTTGGAGCGTCGGGTGTAGATGCTGTTCAGGTTCATCGATGCATAGGACTCCGCCAGAGGCTGAAAGCCTGCGGACGAAGAACATCATTGCCAGCATCTCTTGCTCTCCACTGCTTAGCTCGGGCAGACCATGACGTTGTCCAGTTGGAAGCTCAATATGTATGTTGCTCCCGCGCGCCGGATCGTATTCAGGCAGCGAGAGCTGCTTGCCCGTCGCTGAATCAAAAGCGGATTTCAAAATGTTGTAGTCGTTTGGTATTGATAATCCCTGCCGAGCAGCAATGAACGACTGGTAGTCAAGTGTCACAAGATAACTCGAGACGCTGGGTAACGACATTGGCGCGCGTTGGTTGATGAATTGGTCCATCATCTGGTTGCGTTCTTGTTGCATCCTATCCAAATTTAACATCGTGAGGTCAACGTTCGGATTAGGAGTATTTGGCACTAGTCTGCTGGCCGGCAGAAAGTCGACAATACTAAAAGGATTATCACGTTGGAAGATGGCAGTCCTCAGCGTCCGCGAGACTAAACTTTCATTACCCCCTCCGGCTCCCGTGCGCTCCCAGTGCATACGGTAAGTAATCGGTTCATTCTGCGACAGTGGAGGGCCATTCTGCTGATGCCATTGGTGAACCACCAACCACTCGTCGTCCGTGAGGGTCATATCGAGTTCTATGGTCAACTGGTTTGACCATGGGCCCACCCTTTCGTGCATTTGGTACCGACCGGTCCAAGCACCGACGATTGCCTCTAAAATCAGCGACTTTCCCGCGCCATTCCGCCCGCTAATTGTGACTACCGGTTGCTTTTCTAGTTCATTGAGTTCGGCTCGCGCAATACCTTTGTAATTCAAAATCAAGATGCGGGAAAAACGCACATTCACCCCTTCGCGACGATTACGGGTCGATGTCCCCCTCGTTAAGCGAGAGTCCATCTGCATCATTGCAACTATGGCCGGTGTTTGCGCATGAATGCAGATCTGCATGTCATTGGTTTCACCTCAGCGACGCCAACTGTGCTCAGGTCAGCCGTGTCGGGCCTTATTCGCCGGGCTCGTACAGACGCCAATCGCCCACCGTGGGCGGCTCTTCAGCGTGGATGGGCAGCACGGTGAGCGCCTCCAGGTTTGCCGTCGCTACGACGAATTCTTGACCGGTACGCGTATCGGTGATGATCGTGAAAACGCCGTCAGACTCGGTGACAACGCGGACGGTCGAGTTGCCGACGAGGTCGAGGCACCAGCGCGGCAAGGCGGCCAGTCGCTTTAGGTGTGCTTCCACCTCGGCCACCGACGAGCACGACGGCACATCGTCAGCGTCAGCGCGTTGCTTCTCGTCGAAGCGCCACACCCGGAAAGTCGTCTCTGGCGGGTTATTGGTGCCGCCTTCGATGCCGAAAGTGCGCACCACGTTGTAGCCGAGCACTATGGACTTGGTCTGAAGGTCGTTGGCCTGTTGCTTCGCGGCGATGAAAGCATCCCGCATCGCGAAAATCTGGTCTCTGGTCGGAACCTGCCACGCCTCTACCAACGCAAGCCTCCTGCTCAGCGCACCTGCCGGCACAAGGCTACGCCCAGCTCAGCGCGCAAACCTGAAATGTCGTTCACCAATGCGATGCCGAGCGAGAAAGGGAAATTGGGTCGGCCGGAAGACGATTTCGACCGACATGGGGTTGTAGAGGCTGCCGCGACCGGTCGTTCTGCAGTGCGGGGAGTTCACGAGGAGTTCACGATCCAGGTTTCGTGGCCGTAAAAATAGCTTGTGACGTGCTTCAATAAGTGGTGCGCGGTACTGGGATTGAACCAGCGACCTCTTCCGTGTCAGGGAAGCGCTCTCCCGCTGAGCTAACCGCGCCCGGGTCAAAAAGAAATGGAGGTGGAGACGGGAATCGAACCCGTGTGCACGGCTTTGCAGGCCGTTGCCTCACCACTCGGCCACTCCACCGCTGGGGTTGATGCCACTTGCACCTTCCGAGCGGATGACGGGATTCGAACCCGCGACCCTCACCTTGGCAAGGTGATGCGCTACCAACTGCGCTACATCCGCGAGCCACGGACGAGATCGTCGCCCGTCGCGAAGCACGACGATAGTCCACCTAAGCGGGCGGCACAAATTTCTCGGTACGGCCCGGCGCGCCTTACCGCACGCAGGAGCAGCGCGTTCTCGGAAAACGCCGCCGCGTGCTAATCTTCGACCTCGTTCGCCTTTCGGCACCGGTCCTGTAGCTCAGCGGGAGAGCGTCCGCCTCACACGCGGAAGGTCGCTGGTTCGATCCCAGTCGGGACCACCCACATCGGCGCTCGTTGGGGTGTATCTTCGTCGGATTCCCTGCGCTCGTGCCAGATCGTCGCAGCAAACGTCCGACCGACGCTTGCGCGGACGAACATCTGCGGCCATGACCGCCGACGACATTGTGCGAGAACTGCGCGACTGCGCGGACCTGCTGGAGACGGTCACGAAACAGCCGGC
Source organism: Mycobacterium kyorinense (assembly GCF_002101735.1). Lineage (GTDB taxonomy): Bacteria > Actinomycetota > Actinomycetes > Mycobacteriales > Mycobacteriaceae > Mycobacterium > Mycobacterium kyorinense. The sequence continues at coordinate 18,858 of NZ_LQPE01000103.1, forward strand.
GACCACGGCGCACAGCGAACCGCTCGGGGCCCACGACGCGCACCGGATCGTCACCGCACTGCAGATTGCGGCCGATCTGATCGAGCGATAGCAGCCCATCGCCCCGGCGTCTCGCCGGCCCCGCCGGCGTGCTGATACGGCGGCCCGGTCGTCGGTAGACTCCCCGCATGGCAGCGCAGCTGACCACCGATGCCGCCGCACTTGTCAGCGAGGCCGGCAATTTCCAGCGGATTGCCGACGAAATCAAGGCCGTCATTACCCGCGTCGAGCAGGCGGCCACTGCACTCGATAACCATTGGCAGGGCATCGCCGCCGACGCGGCCAAGCAGGCGCTAACGCGCTATCACGACGCGGCTACAGCGCAGGTGGGGTTGCTCAACGAAGTCAGCACCAACCTGCATACCGCGGGCGTGCAATACAGCGCGACCGACGATGAGCGGGCGGAGGCGATTGCCGCGGCGATGAGCAACGGCATGAACCGCGATGGCGAGCGGGAACATAACGGCGTTCAGCTCGTCGACTGGAAACAGGGACCAACCCAGACACCCGGCCCCGGGCATACGGGCCAAGACGTCCGCGATGCGATCAAGGATCTGCCCAAAGGCACCAAGGACAACTTCTCGGAAATCCGCAGTGAGCAGGATCTGCGTAACCTGTGGAACTGGGCTAGCGAAGGTGCATCAGAACATACCGGCAGCAGCTACCCGGGAACCGAGCGTGTGCTAGCTGACGGCACCATTATCGGGCTACGCGAAAGCGATAAATTCGGGACGACGATGGAGATCCATTCTCCGAATAACAAGGATTACGCGAAGGTCCACGTCAATACCGAAAGGGGCGGCGTGCCGAACATCCCGTCCGGTCGGGCGGGGTCGTCCGCCGGGGCGGCAGCTGGGGCGAATGCGCCAAGTGAGCCAGCGCCTGCTGGCCGTGCGCCTGCTGGGGCTGCGCCGGTCGAACCCGCGCCCCTGGAGCCGCCGGCCCCACGGCCAGCGCCAGCGATGCCCATGGGGCCGAACGATCCGAACGCTTTTCCGCATCCTGTTCAGCCGCCGCATAGCCATCATGGTCCACCCGTGCTCGGCAGAGACGACATGTCCGACCTGCCCGAATACGAGCCAGAATGATTGAGAACCAAGGATTGAGCGAATGACTACCGCACGCGACAAGGTCCGCGAGGAGTTGCTTACCGACGGCCTCGCTGATTATGTCGATCTTGGCGCCGTTGATTCCCAGGTCACCCGGCATAACCCGCAGGCGTCAGTGTCGGCGGTACAGCGTGAAACGTTGGAGACGATTCGCTCTCTGGTGAGTGATGGACTGTTCCAACTAGGGGCGCTGTCGGGGGAGCGTGGGAATTTCGTTGGCTGGGATGGGTCACTTGATGAGTTGATACAGAGGGTCTCCGACGTGTATGTAACTCAATATGACGATCCGCCTACGTGGGTTTGGGCTGTTTGGATGGAACTCACCGACAAGGGCGAGCGGGTTGCACGGGAAATTGAAGCGAGATCCAAAGATTCGCTGACGTAGTTGTGGTGCGCATAGAACGGGGTCACGGCGGCTGTAGTCTGGGCAATCCCTTGCGCTGCACCGATATTCGCGTAGCAGAATCCCGCTGCGGCGCAGCAAGGTTATAAGGTTGGGCGCTCTGGTCGTGTCGGCGCTCGGATACGGATCAAAGCATGCGGCAAGTGATTCGGGCTCGCACGAGTGTCGACATTGCCGCGGCGACATCTCGATTCTCCAAGCTCTCAGAACTTGAACGACGGCATCGTCGGCAGACTGAAGTGCGGCATCGACGGCATGGCGGGGGCCGCAGGCGCTGGCATTGAAGGCAACTGCGGCATGACCGGAGCCGGCATTGCGGGCATGGAAGGCGCTTGTGGCGCCGGCATCTGCGGTGCCTGAAAAAGGGGCAGGCGCATCGGCGGCTCGGGTGAGGGCATGCGCACCGGCGGCTCGGGAGCCACGTTCACCGGCGGCTGGGGTTCCGGCATCTGAATGGGCGGCGTCGGCAGGTGTATCGGCGGCGTCGGATCCCGCACCGGCGGCGTGGGCACGTGTATTGGTGAGCTCGGCAGCTTCCAAGGAGGTGTCGGGTCCTGTACGGGCGGCGGTTCGTGCACCGGCGGCGTCGGTACATGCACGGGCGGGCTCGGCTGCTGGACCGGTGGGGTCGGCACATGGACCGGCGGCGACGGCTGGCGAACCGGCGGGGTCGGCACATGAACCGGCGGCGTCGGCTGCCGCACGGGCGGCTGGGGAACCGGCAGGGTGATCGGAAGCTGGGGAACCGGCGCCTGAACCGGCGCGGGAGCCGGCACGTTGACGGGGGCGGGGACCGGGATCCGGATCGGCACGGGCACCGGCACAGGTGCGGGCACCGGCGCCGCAGGAGGCGGAGCCGGCGCAGGGGCAGCAAGCACAGGCGGCGCGGGCACCGCGAGCGGCCCAGGCGGCGCGACGGCATGAACCTGCGCGGGCTGCGGCACCGGCGCGGCCATGTGAGCCGCGGGCGGTTGCGGTTCCGCCACCGAAGCCGCCGGCGGCGCCGGCGCCGACTCGGTCGGCTCGATCAGCCTTTGCACCGGCGTGGGCAGCAATGCAACAGTCGGGCGAATCCCAAGTGCCAACGCGATTTCCAGCGCCAGCGCCGCGGTAACGAAGACGACGGCCAACGCGCTACCGACCAACAGCAATGGCCTGCGTCCCTCCCGGTTGGCAGCGAGGACAACAGTATCGGCCTCGTCGTCTGCGACGGCGCTGTACGCCATATCGTCCGAACCGCCATCCGAGAATGCCTCGAAATAGTAGGGGTTCACGACGCCGGTACCGGGATCCTGCGCGTAGGCCAACGCCGCCGTCGACGACGCGAACAACGGCGCGTTCGCCGACGCCAGTGCCGCACCGCGTGCCAGCGCGGTCTCCGGCTCCTCGGGCGCACTCACCGGCAGCCACGTCGTCGCCTCCAGCGCCGGCTTGATCGGCGCGACATCGACACCCGAGCCCACCAGGAACAAACCCTCCGGGCGGGTCTGCAGGCAAGCCAGGTCGGCGAGCATCGCCGCCAGCTCGCCCGCCACGTCGTCGCTGCGCAGCGGCCGGCGCTGCACGTCGGTGACCGACCCGTCGGAGGCATCGACGACGGCCAGCGTCGCCGTCTCGGGTTCGACGAACAACATCGCCGTCTGCTCGTAACCCATTGCCTGGCCTACGATTTGGGCCAGCGCCGCCGCAGCCAAAAACGCCGAGACCAGCATGACGTTCTCGATCTTGCGGGCGGCAAGCGCGTCACGCAGCGCGACCGCATCGGCGGGGTCGGTCCACGTCACTCCGGTCGACCTCAACTGGTAGCCGCCTTCGGTGGCACCTTCCCGAGTGCCCAGGATCGCCGCGATCACCTGATCCGGAGTGCTGCGGGCGGTGTCGAAATTGTCTTCCTCGACCGTGACGCCGTCGGCGTTCTCGCCCTCCACCAGCACCATGCGAATCGTCTTGGGAGCCATCGATACCCCGAGTACGATGTCCACTTCTCCTCCAACGTCTCTTGCCATCGAGCCACGGTCTGTGCGGAGGAGTGCACCGCGCGGGCCGCCACCTACATAGTTTGTCGGTCTAACAGCATTCGACGTTACAACGCCAGTATTTGAGCCAGCTGTGAATTTCAGGCCACCCGGAACTGTTCCAGGTCAGCCTGTTTGACGGTGAGGCCGTGTCCGGGCGCGCTTCGATCCGGCCGCAGCAAGCCGCCCGGCTCGGGGTCGATCGTGCCGTCGAACGCAAGCCCTTCGATGCGCACGTGATCGTGGAAGTACTCGAGATGACGCAGATGCCAGATGGCGGTGCCGACCTGCCCGCTGATCTGCGGCGCGCAATGCAACGACAAATCCATGCCGCGCGCGTCGCACAGCGCGGCGACCTTGAGCACACCGGTGATCCCCAGCGCGCGGGTGACATCGGCCTGCAGGCAGTCCACCGCGCCGGCGGCCAGCATCTGGTGGAAATACGGGAGGTGGTAGCCGTATTCGCCTGCCGCGATGTCCATTCCGGGCGGACCGTGCTCGGACAACTGGCGCAAGCCGTCGAGATCGTCAGAGCTCACCGGCTCTTCGAACCACCGCACGTCGTAGTCGGCGAAGCGCTGCGCCCACAGCAGCGCCTGCTTGCGGTTGTAGGCCCCGTTGGCGTCGACAAAGAGCTCGACGTCGTCGCCGATGGCCGAGCGGGCGGCCTGAACCCGGCCGATGTCGGCGTCCGGATCGCTGCCCACCTTCATCTTGACCCGCGGGATGCCCGCCCCGACCCAACCGCACAGCTGCTCGCGCAACGCGTCGTTGTCGTACGAGGTGAATCCGCCGCTGCCGTATATCGGGGTGGCGTCCTGCACCGCGCCCAGCGTGATGACCAATGGTTCGTCGAGCAGCCGTGCCCGCAAGTCCCACATCGCGATGTCGACCGCCGAGATAGCGCACGCAACCACGCCCGGCTTTCCGAGGTTGCGCACCGCGTGCTGCATGTCGGCCCACCGGGCCGGCGGCTGCAACGCGTCGCCGCCCTTGACGACGTCGGCCAGCTTGGAAGCCACGACGGTCGCGACGGCGGTGCCGCCGTACGTGTAGCCGGTGCCCACCTGGCCGCCGGCCCGCACGCTCACCAGCACGAAGGTGGTCGAATCCCACGCCAGCGTCCCGTCGGCTTCCGGCGCGTCGGTGGGAATGGTGTAGGCCGAGACGTCGACGGATTCGACGGGGATCGCTTCGGCGGCGCGCAACGTCATGCCGGGTGACTACCCGCAACGCAAACCGGGTATGCCCGAAGCCGATGGACGAAACCCCGCATGTGCTGCGCGAGTACGCGCTGCTCGCCGACGGCGAGCGCGGGATCGTCGTCGGGCCGCGCGGCGACTGCTGCTGGATGTGCTTGCCGCGCTGGGACAGTCCCGCGGTGTTCACCTCGCTGCTGGGCGGTGGCGGCCTGTACGCCGTCGCGCCGGACCACCCGCGCTACGTCTGGGGCGGGTACTACGAGAAGGGGTCGCTGATTTGGCGGTCGCGGTGGGTGACCACCGACGGCATCGTCGAATGCCGCGAGGCGCTGGCCTTCCCGGGCGACCCGCACACCGCGGTGGTGCTGCGACGCATCCGGGCGCTCGACAAGCCGATGCGCATGCAGATCACGCTCGACGTCCGCGCGGAATTCGGCGCCGAGCGCATGCACGGCCTCGCGCTGCACGACGGGGTGTGGACCGGGCGCTCGGGCCCGCACCGATTCCGCTGGGCGGGGGCGGCCGACGCGCAGCGCGGCGACGACGGATCGCTGGAGGCGATCGTGCACGTGGTCCCCGGCCACGACCACGACCTGGTACTGGAACTTTCCGACCGCGAGTTGTCGACGGACCCGGCGCGCCCCAACGACGCCTGGCGCAACACCGAAAGTGCTTGGACACAAGCGGTTCCGAAGGTCACCGGCACTCTGGCCGACGACGACACGACAACCGCCTACGCGGTGCTGCGCGGCATGACGAGCAGCGGCGGCGGGATGGTCGCCGCCGCGACGATGTCGCTGCCCGAGCGGGCCGAACAAGGCCGCAACTACGACTACCGCTATTGCTGGATCCGCGACCAGTGCTACGCCGGGCAGGCGGTAGCCGCCGCCGGCGCCCATCCGTTGCTCGACGAGGCCGTGCGGTTCGTCAGTGAACGCGTCCTCGCCGACGGCCCGCAGCTGAGGCCGGCCTATAGCGTCACCGGTGACCCGCCGCCCGACGAGCAGGACCTCGACCTGCCGGGCTATCCGGGTGGAGCGGTCAAGACCGGCAACTGGGTGACCAACCAGTTCCAGCTCGACCCGTTCGGCGAGGCGCTGCTGCTTCTCGCGGCGGCCGCCCGCTTGGACCGCCTCGACGGCCAGCATTGGCGGGCGGCGGAAACACTGGTCGACGCCATTGAGAAGCGGTGGCGCGAGCCCGACGCCGGTATCTGGGAAGTCGACGACCGGCGCTGGGCGCACTCCCGGCTGATCTGCGCGGCCGGACTGCGGCGCATCGGCGAAGTCGCGCCCACCCGCCTGGGCGCGGCGTGGCAGCGGCTGGCCGATCAGCTGATCACCGACGCCGACTCCGATTGCCTGCACCCGAGCGGCAGATGGCAACGCGCACCGGATGATTCGCGCATCGATGCCGCGCTTTTGACGCCGTCGATCCGTGGCGCGCTGCCGGCCAACGATCCACGCAGCATCGCCACCGTCGAGGCGGTGCGCACCGATCTTGGCCGGCACGGCTTCGTCTACCGGTTGCGCCCCGACGAACGCCCACTCGGCGAAGCCGAAGGTGCCTTCTTGCTGTGCGGATTCCTGATGGCGCTGGCCGATCATCAGCAGGGCAACGAACTGGCGGCTGTCCGGTGGTTCGAGCGCAACCGCACCGCCTGCGGCCCGCCCGGGCTGTTCACCGAGGAATTCGACGTAGAGCAGCGGCAGTTGCGCGGCAACCTGCCGCAGGCCTTTGTCCATGCGTTGCTGTTCGAGGCGGCGCATCGGCTCGCCGAGTCGGGTGGACCGGCCGTCGGCACCGGCACCGGAAAAGCCGGCTAGCCAACAGCTTTCAGTCCAGCACGGATTCGCCGGCGGCGATCGGCAACCGGACGAGCGACAAGACGTGGTGCGCCGGGCTTCCCGGCGGCGCGATCAGCACGCAGTCGGCGGTGTTGCGGCGGGCCTGGTGGTGGGCATCGGCCAGCGTGCTCACCCCGGCCGATCCGAGGTGGGTCACCGAACTCAGGTCGACAACCACCGGCTTGGTGCCGCCGCGGCTGTGCAGGGAGATCTGCTGCCCCAGCTTCGACGCGGTCAGCGAATCGACGTCGCCGACAACGACGATGCGTCCGTCGTCGTCGACCATGGTGCGGAATTCGTAGTCGATGCCGTGCTTGTCGGCGACGGGGCTCACCCGCGGGTCGGTGACGATCCGCGCCGGCCGGGTGAGCCGGTGGGTCAGCGCGGCCGTCGTGCCGTCGCTGCCACGCGTGACACGAATTTCCGAGACGAGCGCCTCGGCCACCGCCAGCCCGCGCCCGCCGCTGCGCGCCGAGTCGCCCTGTTCCTTCCATTGCCCGTGGTCGGTCACCCACGCCCGCAGGTTGCCGTGGCCGTCCAGCGCCGCCTGCACCACGATGCCGCCGGCCGTCTCGATCGGATAGGCGTGTTGGGCGGCGTTTTCGACGAACTCCGAGATCGCGTGCACGACATCCGACGTGTCCTCCGAATCGGCGCCGATGCCAGACAGCCAGTCGCGCAGCCGTGCCCGCACCGCACGGGCGGCCTCGAGGTTGGCGTCCACCGTCATCCGCAGCGGCGCCGGTGGCGTGCGCCGTTGTGCCGCAAGCAATGTCACGTCGTCGCTGTAGCCGGTGGTGCGCAGCAGCAGTTCCAACGTCTGTGAGCAGAGCCGGTCGATGGGCCGGCTCGCTTCGTCGAGCGGAAGCCCGCCGCCGCCGAGGATATTGGCGGCCAGATCGGCGAACTCGGCGGTGCTGGCCGCCAGCGGCCGGCCCGGGCGTTCGATCAGGCCGTCGCTGTAGAGCAGGACGGCGTCGCCGACGTCGAGGGTCTCGCTGCGCACCGGAAAGCCGGTCCCGCTGCCCAGCGGGCCCGCGCTGGTCGGTTCCAGATAGCGCGGTGTCGCATCGGTCGACACGACGAGAGGCGGCGGGTGTCCGGCGGTGCAGTACCGGAATGCGCCGGTGCTCAGGGTGAGTGCGCCGACGCACAGGGTGGACGATTTCGAGCCCGGCACCTGCTCGCGGAAGCGGTCGACGGCATCGAGCGCCTGGGCGATGTCGCGGCGGTCGAGCAGTTGCATCCGCAGCGCGGTGCGCAGTTGCGACATCACCGCGGCGGCTTCCACGCCGTGGCCGACGACGTCGCCGACGATGAGCACCAGCTGGTCACCGAGCGCTATCGCGTCGAACCAGTCGCCGCCGGCCGCGGTGTCTTCGGCGGCGACCAGGTACTCGGCGGCGATGTCGGCGCCGGGCAGCACCGGCACCGACGGCGCCAGCAAGGCCTGCTGCATGACGGTGGCCGAATCGCGGACATGGCGGTACCGGTCGGTCATCTCCTGGGCGCGCGCCTCGGCGGCGATCCGCTCCCGCACCCGGGCGGTGACGTCGTCGATGATGAACTGCACGCCCTCGATCGACCCGTCGGGGCGGCGGCGCGGGGTGGCGAGGAAGTCGAAGAACCGTTCCTGAATCGTGCCGGAGCCGTCGATGTCGAGGTGTAGACGCCACTCGCTCGCCGATTGCGGCTCGCCGGTTCGATACACCCGGTCGAGCATCTCGTGGATCTGTTGGCCCTCGAGCTCGGGGGCGACCTCGAGCAGCGGCTTACCGACCGCGGTGACCCGCGGAAACATGTTGCGATAGGCCTCGTTGACCGCGACGTAGCGATGGTCGGGACCCTCGAAGCCGACCAGGACGGTCGGGACGCTGTCGAACACGCGCCGAACGTCGTCGGCGTTGCCGACGGTGTTGTCCCAGTCCATTTCGGCGGGCATAGGCCGTCCCTCCTGCCGCAGCCTTCGGCTGGCCCCGCACAGCGAGGCTATCAACCCGCGTTGCAACCGGTCGCTGGTTTGCCACGACGTGGCGCGGGGTACGTAGCCGCCGTGGGTCTTGTTGTGCGCCTGTGGGAACGCAGCCGGCTGTATCAGATCCTGCGACTGGGCGGCTGGGTCGCCTTCGACCTGCCGCGTACGGTGACCGCGCTGGGCGGCCTACTGCTGCTGGGCATCGTGGCGGCACACGTCTACGTCCTGACCCGGGAGCCGGCGCTGCCGGCGTATTTCGTCGTCTACGCCGTCGCGCTGATCGTGGGCGCTCTGGTGGCCGCCGGTGCCATGTGGCTCGCTGTGAATCCCCGTGTCCCGCAGCTGGGTTGGCTTGCCGGCGACGTGGTTTCGGTGATCTTCCTTGTGCTGTATCTGGTCAGCCGGGCCGCCAGCCTGCCGGGGTTGGTGGCTTTGACCGGCCGCTGGGACGTTGCCCCCGGCTCTTTTGCGGCGGCGTTCGCACTGGGCTTCATCGCGGTGCACTTCTCGGTGCTGCTGGGCATCAACGTGGCGTACCCGCAACGGCAGAATTGGCGCGACTGATGACATTCGACTATCCGGTGTGGCTGCGGGTCGACCACTGGCTCAACGTGCTGTTCTTGACGTTGCTGTTGCGCAGCGGGATCGAGATCCTCGGCACGCACCCCAAGCTGTATTGGAACGACGACAGCAAGCCGGGCAGCGAGTGGGCGCGCTTCACCACCAAGGAAATGCCGACCGACAAGCTCTACGACACCCTGGACGAGGAGGAGCATTACAGCTCGATCGTCGCCCTGCCCGGTCACAAGAAGCTCGGCATGGGCCGGCACTGGCACTTTTTCGCCGTGATCGGATGGATTCTGGTCGGCCTGTCGTACTACATCCTGCTGTTCGCGACCGGTCAGTGGCACCGGTACTGGCCCTATTCGTGGTCGATCTTCCCCGAGGCGTGGAACGACATCGTCGCCTACATGACGTTCAACCTGCCGTCGTTGTTGCCCAGCGAGCCGCTTGACGCCATCCAAAAGTTGACGTACGCCGCCGTCATCTTCCTGCTCGCGCCCTTCCAGATCCTGACCGGCGCCGCCCAATCGCCCGCCGTCGAGGCGCGGTTCCCGTGGTACGTCCGCATGTGGGGTGGCCGGCAGTGGGCGCGCAGCCTGCATTTCTTCGGGTTGGTCGCCTTCCTCGTCTTCATCGTGATCCACCTGTCGATGGTCTTCTTCTGGGGCTGGGGTCAGCTGACCGCGGCCATGATCTTCGGCTCGGTCCGCAACGTCAACTGGGCCACGTTCTTGTCGTTTGTGATCATCGGTGCGATCGTCGCCGTGCACGTCGCGGCGACGGTGTGGAGCCTGAAACGGCCGGTGCAGGTCCACAAGATCCTGGGCGCGATCAACACCCGCGTCAAGCTGATGCTGTTGCGCCCGTTGGACTCCCGGCAGAACTATCCGGTGAGCAAGCTGTCCAGGGAACACCGCGTCAACGGCAAGCCGCCGTGCTCCGACGAGTACAAGGTGATGGCGGTACACAACTTCGTCGACTGGCGGCTGCGGGTCGGCGGCCTGGTCGAAAAACCGGTGACCCTGGACCTGGACGCGCTGCGCGCGCTGGCCGAACCGGAAACGCAACGGGTGATGCACAACTGTGTGCAGGGCTGGACCAGCATTGGCCAATGGAGCGGCATCCATCTGAGCCGGCTGCTGGCGGAGGTCAAGCCGCTGCCGCAGGCGCGCTATATCTGTTTTCTGACCATGCAGGACAACAGCCGCGACGAGCCCAGCTCCGACGGGCTGGGCCAGTTCTACGAAGTGATGGATCTGGAACTGGCGTACAAGCCGCAGACCATCCTGGCCTACGAGATGAACGGGCATCCGCTGCCGATCAAACACGGTGCGCCGCTGCGGTTGCGGGTGGAGACCCAGGTCGGGTTCAAGATGGCCAAGTGGATCAACCAGATCGAGTTCGTCGACGACCACCGCGGAATCGGCATGGGCTTGGGCGGCTGGCGCGAGGACAACATCCATTACGACAAGGATGTGGAGATATGACCGACTGGATTCGCCCCGAGTTGATTCGGCTGGAACCCGTCGAGTGCGACAAGGTGCTGGAGCACCTCAAGGCCAAGGGCGGACATTGCGAGGCTTGCGGCGCAACGGAATTCGACGTCGGCGACGCGCTGTACCTCGGATTCCTGTTCCTCGACGAAGACGACGACGCCTACATGGTGGCGCTGACGTGTCGGAATGCGGACTGCCCCAAGCCGCGGACCGGAATCAAGCTGCGGGAGAAGGACTTTTTCAGCCGCGACGCAACCGCAGCGCGCGCCGCGAGCTGGACCGTCGAGCTCCCCGATGCCGTTTAGCCTTGGCCGGCGGGGTATCGGTAAACACCGGCTGCGCCAACTCGAATCGGACGATCAGGTCAGATAGCCCGCGCAGCTCGTCGCACAGCGCTTGAAACCGGCGTTCGTCGGCCTCGTTGAGGATGCCCTGGGAGCTGTAGTGCACCAGCCGTCGCAGCCGCCCGGCCAGTGCGGCTCCCCACCGGATGGAGAAGTCGTAGGCTTCGCCCTCGGCGAGTTCCTTCTTCTGGCCCAGCTTCTTCAGCGCTTCGATCTGCTCGTTGAGTAGCTCGAAGTCGTCGTCGATGCCGATGGCTGTAGTCATGAGTACCTCACAGGTGCGGCTTGGCGACGCCCACCACGTACGGCGCGCCGCCCAAGGCGAGAAACACTCGGTGCGGACCGACGGCCATTCCGGACAGCGGCGCCGACTTCGCTTGGCCGCCTGGCAGATTCGCGCGGTAGTCGACGACGTGGATTATGTGCATGGTGTCGTTGGGGTAGCCGCCGTAGCTGTTCGCCTCCAGCGTCACCAGTTGCCGGTCGGTTGCTGCGTAGATCCTGGTGTCGTCGGTGCCGAGATAGCGCACCGGAGCCGACGGCAGTTGCGCGCGGCCGACCACTTCCAATCCTTTGCCGCCGCGGCGGGAGTCGACGGAGTAGAGCACGCTGTGCTGGTGGTCGGCGACGTACGTGCGAGTCACCTTCGTGCTGTTGCCGGCCGTCACCGTGACGTCCATAGCCAGGGCGCCGCGCTCCTCCGGCGGCGAGGAGGGTCCTTTGTAGTAGCGGATTCCCGACGGCCCGTACGCGTGGTAGTCGATTTCCCGACCGCGGTTAGAACCGTCGATCGAATCCGCGTGCTCGATCGTCGCGGCCGGCAACTTGCGGTAGCCGTACTGCTCTACCGGGGTCACCGTGGATCCGTCCGCCGACAGCGCGAGCAAGATCCGCATGCCGGCATCTTCAGTGAGATAGTCGGGAGCCGGGCCGGCGTCGAAGTGGGCGACGGTCCGCAGAGTGGCGATGTCGACCACGGCGACGCTGCCCCGCCGGGGCTGCGGCACGAAGACATGCCGATCGTCTCGCTGGCTGATCTGCAGGTTGCGTCCGGCGTCCAGTGGGCCAGAGACGGTGGTGTGGGCCGTGTCCGGATTCTCGGCGCCGCTGACCTTGGCCAGCCGGTGGTCGTCGGTGAGCCCGAGCAGGCTGTGGTTGCCGTACGACCACACCGGGTTGTGCAGCGCCGCGCCGACGGGGATCAGCGTCACCTCGGGTGCGCTCTCCGGCTGGCTCGGCGACGAACAACCCGCGACGACGGCCGCGCCCGCAGCTGTCGCGGCACACCACCGCCGCAATCCGGTGATCACGTTCGATGCAGTACCCCGGCAGCCGCGCCGCTACACCTGCTGCGTTTCGCTGGCTTAGGCGTCGGGTAGCCGTTAGTCGCGCGCACCACAGCCCGGCGCGCAAATCCAGATAACGCAGGAGGAAATCATGGCAGCGCCTGCCGCCAAGACACCGACCGATGTCGTCGAGTTCCTCGTCAGCCAACACGAGCAGATCAAGGAACTCTTCTCCGAGACGCTCAACGCCACCGGCAAGGACCGCAAGCAGCCGTTCGTCAAGCTCCGCCGACTGCTGGCCGTGCACGAAACCGCCGAAGAGGAAATCGTGCACCCGCGAGCCAAGCGCAAGCTGTCCAATGGCAGGGACGTCGTCGCGCACGCCGAGCAGGAAGAGAAGCAGGAATTCGCCAAGCTGCAGAAGGAATTGAGCAGCGATGAACGCGAGAAGATGGGCCGGGCCGCCAAGCTGGCCCAGGCGATCGCGCCGACGCGACCGCACGCCGGGGTGGAATCTCAAGTGGCCAATCTGATGGCCGGGCCGTTCGCCGCGATGCTGGACCGGGCGCGCGACGCCATCACCGGCAAGCGCTGAGTCGTGACATGACGGGTTGATGTCCATGGCTACCAGCGCGGCGCGCTACGTGCCGGAGGACCACAGCCTGGATTCGCTTGCGGCGGCAGCGAGCAACTGCCACGGCTGCTCGCTGTACAAGGATGCGTCGCAGACGGTTTTCGGGCATGGGCGGCCGGACGCGCCGATCATGCTGGTCGGTGAGCAGCCGGGGGACCGGGAGGACGTCGAGGGGCTGCCGTTCGTCGGCCCGGCCGGGCGGCTGCTGGCCCGTGCGCTCGAAAGACGCGGGCATCGATCCGGAGCTGACGTATCAAACCAACGCCGTCAAGCACTTCAAGTTCACCAGGAAGCAAGGCAAACGGCGGATCCACCAAAAGCCCAGCCGCACCGAAGTCGTCGCGTGCCAGCCGTGGCTTCTGTGCGAGATCGAGGCGGTGCAACCGGAAGTGATCGTGTGCCTGGGCGCAACCGCGGCACAGTCGCTGCTGGGCACCGCGTTCCGGGTCACCGCGCATCGCGGCGAAGTGCTTCAGCTGCCTGTCGATCTGGACATGAACCTGGAGCCGGAGCCGCGCGTCGTCGCCACCGTTCACCCATCGGCGATCGTGCGTGACCGCAGCGAGCGCCGGCAGGAGAACTACGCGTCATTCGTCGACGATCTGCGCAGCGCGCGCAGCGGAATAGCGGCTGTTTGACGCTCGTACTCGCGGGTACACGTCGACTGTGACCACCGGCGTCGTCACCGCCGCCGTGGCATCCATTTCCGCCGCCGTTGCTCCCTGCCGGCAGTCGGCGGCGATGCCGGTGGTCCACCTATGCCAATAAATCTCGAAGGAGTACCGATGCCCAAGACTGCCGACTTTATCCTTGATCGCTTGCGGGAGTGGGGAATTCACCGCATCTACGGATATCCGGGCGACGGTATTTTGTCGATGCTGGGCGCGCTGGACCGCGCCGGCGGGGATCCGGAGCTCATCCAGCCGCGGCACGAGGAGATGGGCGCGTTCATGGCAACCGCGCACGCGAAATTCACCGGGGAGATCGGTTGTTGTCTGGCCACCTCCGGCGGCGGGACCATCCATCTGCTCAACGGCCTCTACGACGCCAAGCTCGACCACCAGCCGGTGGTGGCGATCGTGGGCCAGCAGAAGCGGATGTCGCTGGGCGCGGCGTATCAGCAGGAGATCGACCCCAATTCGCTGTACAAGGACGTGTCTTCGGACTTCGTCCAGACGTGTATGGCGCCCGAGCAGGCCCGCCAGCTTGTCGACCGGGCATGCAAGGTCGCGCTGAACAACCGGACGGTGGCGACGATCATCCTGCCGGAGGACGTGGCGGAGGCCGATGCGGTGCCGTCCCCGCCGCGCATGCATGGCGCGGTGTTCACCGGCGTCGGCTGGACCAAGCCGCGGGTGATCCCGCCGGAGTCCGAGTTGCAGAAGGCGGCCGGAATCCTCAACGACGGCAAGAAAGTCGCGATCGTCATCGGCCAAGGTGCCGCCGAGGCGGCCGACGAGGTGGTTCAGACCGCAGAGCTGCTGGGCGCCGGTGTCGCCAAGGCGTCGCTCGGCCGGGCCGTGTTACCGGACGATCTGCCCTACGTCACCGGACCGATTGGGTTGCTCGGCTCCACCGCCAGCGAAACGATGATGTCCGACGCCGACACCCTGTTCTTCATCGGCACCAGCTTCCCCTACACGGAGTGGCTGCCCAAAGAAGGGCAATGCCGCGGCGTCGAGATCAACATCGACGGCCGGATGATCGGCACCCGCTATCCGATGGAGGCCAACCTCGTCGGAGGCTCCAAAGAGACGTTGCAGGAGCTGATTCCGCTGTTGAAGCGCAAGGACGACAGGTCGTGGCGGTCCAAGATCGAAAAAGAAGTGCAGACGTGGTGGGGCGTGCTGGACAAGCGCGCGCACGACAAGGCGGATCCGCTCAACCCGGAGCTGGTGGTGCATGAGCTGTCGAAACGCCTGCCCGACAACACGATCCTGACCACCGACGCGGGATCGGTGGCGAACTGGTGGGCACGGCACCTGAAGCTGCGGCCGGGCATGGCAGCCTCGCTGGCCGGCAACCTCGCCACCATGGGCCCGGGCACCCCGTACGCGATCAGCGCCAAGCTGGCCCACCCCGGCCGCCCGGTGATCGCGCTGATCGGTGACGGCGTGTTCCAGATGAACGGGATGGCCGAGATGATCACCGTCAAGCGGTACAAGGACCGGCTTTCCGACGGGCCGCTGATCTTCTGCGTGTTCAACAACGAAGACCTCAACCAGGTGACATGGGAACAGCGGGCAATGGGCGGTGAGCCGAAATTCGAAGGCTCACAGTATATTCCGGACGTCCCGTACGCGGAGTTCGCCAACCTGCTCGGCCTGACAGGCATTCGCTGCGACGACCCGGCGAAGATCGGGGACGCCTGGGACCGGGCGCTGGCCGCCAGCACACCGGTGGTGCTGGAAGTAGTGGTGGACAAGGACATTCCGCCCGTCCCGCCTCACATCAAGAAGATGATGGCCAAGAAGACGGCCAAGGCGGTGATGAAAGACCCCGATCGGGTCAGCATCGGCAAGAAGGGCGCCAAACAGAAGATGCACGAGTTCACCGAGTCGATCACGCAAACGGTCAAGGGCTCCGAGGACTAGGCATGACGCAGACTGTTCCGGCCCGTCCCGACACCCGCTTCGTCGCCGGGATGGCGTCCGTCGACCAGGTCAATGTCGCCGGGCTGGAAAGCCAGCTGCGTCGCCATGTCAGCGGAGAAGTGCGGTTCGACGCGGGCACCAAGGCGATGTACGCCAACGACGCGTCGAACTTCCGGCAGGTCCCGATCGGGGTGGTGGTCCCCAAGACGCTCGACGACGTCGTGCAGACTATGCGGGCCTGCCACGCCTATCATGCGCCGGTGCTGTGCCGCGGGGGTGGGACCAGCCTGTCGGGTGAAACCGTGAATGTGGCGGTGGTGATCGACTTTTCGAAGTATCTGACCGCCATCCTCGACATCGACGCCCGGGGCCGGCTGGTCACCGCCGAGACCGGGGTGATCAACGAGAACCTCAACCGCGCAACTGGTGAATACGGGCTGGTGTTCGGGCCGGACCCGTCGTCGCATTCGCGGTGCACCATCGGGGGCAACATCGGGAACAATTCCTGCGGGGTGCATTCCATCCAGGCCCACCTGTACGGGCCGGGACCGCGGACGTCGGACAACACCCATGCGATGGATGTCGTCACGTATGACGGCGCCCGCTTCACCGTCGGTGTCGACGAGGAGAAGGATCTCGACAGGATCATCGCCGCCGGGGGCCGCAAGGGCGAAATCTATGCTGCGCTGCGGGATTTGCGCGACGAGTACGCGGACGACATTCGCAAGGGGTTTCCTTCGGTGGACGAGATGCCGCGGCGGGTGTCCGGATACAACCTCGACGAGTTGCTGCCCGAGAAGGGTTTCAACGTCGCGCGGGCATTGGTGGGCACCGAGAGCACCTGCGCGGTGGCGCTGACCGCCACGCTGATGCTGACGCCGGCGATGCTGCACCGCACGCTGGTGGTGATCCACTACGACTCGACCGGCGAGGCCGGTGACGCGGGTCCGGACATCATGGCCTGGAAGCCGATCGGGCTGGAGGGCGTCGACCATGTGCTGGTTCACGACCAGAAGATCAAGGGCACCAACTCCTCGGGACTGCAGGCGCTGCCGCGGTCCGACGCGAGTGGGGCGTGGCTGTTCGTGCAGTTCGGCTCGGATACGCCCGGCGAGTCGCTGTCCCGCGCCGAGGAATTCGTCGGGTGGCTGAAAAAGAAGAAGCACGTCGACGACGACCGTATCGTGTTGGCCAAAAGCAAGCAGGACGGCGGCAACAGCGACGAGCTGTGGTCGATTCGCGAAGCGGGATTGGGCTCGACGGCGTTTCCGATCGACAGCAGCGATCACTGGCCGGGCTGGGAGGACTCGGCGGTGCCGCCGAATCGGATCGGCGACTACATCCGCGATCTGCAACAGCTGTACGCCGACCACGGCTTGCGCGGCGCCATGTACGGCCACTTCGGCGAGGGCTGTATCCACTCCCGGATCAATTTCGACTTGCGGCACAAGGACGGGCTGGCCAACTACCGGCACTTGATGGAGGCTGCCGGTGATCTGGTGGCCACCTACGGCGGGTCGATGTCGGGGGAGCACGGCGACGGCCAGCAGCGGGCCGAGTTGCTCGGCAAGCAGTACGGTCCGCGGCTGATCGAGGCGATGCGCAAGTTCAAGCTGATCTGGGACCCAGAGTGGAAGATGAACCCGGGCAAGGTCATCGACCCGTATCGCTTCGACGAGAACCTCAAGCTGGGCACGGACTACAACCCGTCGCGGCCCAAGGTGAAGTTCGCCTACACGCAGGACGGCGGCGACTTCTCGCATGCGGCGCTGCGGTGCGTCGGCGTCGGCAAATGCCGGGTGCCGGAGGCTCAGATGACCATGTGCCCGAGTTTTCAGGTGACGCGGGAAGAAAAGCACTCGACCCGCGGGCGCGCGCGACTGTTGTTCGAGATGCTGCGCGGGGAAGTGATCACCGACGGCTGGCAATCGTCAGAGGTGGCCGATGCGCTGGACCTGTGTTTAGCGTGCAAGGGCTACACCAGCGACTGCCCGGTCGACGTCGACATTCCCACGTACAAGGCCGAGTTCCTCTATCACCATTTCCGATCGCTGCGCCGGTGGCGGCCGCGGTACGCATACGCGTTCGGGTTCATCGACCAGGCGGCGAGGTTGGCCAGCGCGATGCCTGAGCTGGCGAATTTTGCCACCCAGACGCCGGTGCTGTCGCGAATAGCCAAGTTGGTGGGCGGAATTGACCGGCAGCGGCCGTTGCCGACGTTTGCGCCGATGACGCTGCAGAAATGGTTCGCCGACCGGCCGGTGGTCAACGAAAACGGGCCGCGGGTCATCCTGTTTCCGGACACGTTCAACAACCGGTTGCACACCGACGTCGGCGTGGCTTGTGTGGAGGCGATCGAGGCGGCCGGCTGGCGGGTGATGATGCCGACCGGCCACATCTGTTGTGGCAGGCCGCTGTACGACTACGGCTTCCTGGATGTCGCGGAGCGCTACCTGCGTGACGTGTTGGCGCAGTTGCGCGACGAGATCCGGTCCGGCACGCCGATCGTCGGCATGGAACCGAGTTGTCTGGCGGTGTTCAAGGACGAACTGCCCAAGCTGATGCCGCACGACGACGACGCGGATCGGTTGGTGCGCAACAGCTATCACTTCGCCGAGTTCTTGACGAAGTTCGACGTCGAGTTGCCTATTGTGTCGGGACAGCAGGCGCTGCTGTGGGGTCACTGCCACCAGCGGGCGACCGGCGGTGTGGACGCCGACCAGCAGGTCCTGGAGAAGATGGGCATCGACGTGGAGCCGGTCACCGGCGGCTGTTGCGGGCTGGCCGGCTCGTGGGGCTTCGAGGAAGGCAAATACGAGATCTCGATGGACTGCGGCGAACAGGCACTGCTGCCTGCGATCCGCAAAAACCCGGGGGCAGTGGTAGTGGCCAACGGCTTCTCCTGCCAGACGCAGATCAGCGATGCGGGAGCGGCGACACCGTTGCATCTAGGTCAAGTGATGGCGGGCGCTGTGCCTGCCCGCCCGTCGCCGCCGCGGCGCGTTCGGGCTGCCCGGGTGGCCGGTCCGGTCGCCGCGCTTGCGGTGGCGTGCGGGGGCGTCTCCTGGGCGTTGGCGTCCGTGCTCCGGAAGCGTTGAGCCGCTACGGGTCCTCGTCGTCTTCGTCGTCTCTGAGCAATTTCTCCGGGTGGTGGTATTGGTTGGTGCGTGGTTGGCCGTGGTCGAGGTGGGGTGGTGGGATCCATTCGGTGTGGCCTTTGGCGTTTGTGCGGGTGGTCCAGCCGTTGTCGGCGAGCGGGTGGTGGCCGCCGCAGCCGAAGGTGAGGTCGTTGACGTCGGTGGTGTGGCGTGTGGCGTAGGGGGTGCAGTGGTGGGCTTCGCAGTGGTAGCCGGGTACCGGGCAGTTGGGGAAGCTGCAGCCGCGGTCCTTGGTGTAGAGCACAATCCGCTGCGCGGGTGAGGCGAGGCGTTTGGTGTGGTAGAGCGCCAGCGCTTTGCCGTTGTCGAAGATGGTCAAGTAGTGGTGGGCGTGGGAGGCCAGCCGGATTACATCGGACATGGGCAGCAGCGTGCCGCCGCCGGTGAGGCCGTGTCCTGCGCCGGTTTCGAGCTCTTGCAGTGTGGTGGTGACGATGATGCTGGCCGGCAACCCGTTGTGCTGGCCGAGGTTTCCGGAGGCCAGCAGTGCGCGTAGCCCGGCCAGCAGCCCGTCGTGGTTGCGTTGATGGGTTCCGCGGCTATCCCGCTGGGCCGCCTCGTCGGGGGCTGGCCCGTCGAGGACCGGGGCCGCATCGTCGGGGTTGCACATGCCCGGGGCGGCGAGTTTGGCCCAGACCGCTTCGATGGTGGCGCGCAGCTGCGGGGTGATCCAGCCGCTCAGCGCTGACATGCCGTCGTGTTGCTGGCGGCCCAGGGTGAGGCCGCGCCGGCGGGCCCGGTCGTCGTCGGTGAAATCGCCGTCGGGGTTCAGGCAGTCCATCAGCCTGTCGGCCAGCTTGGATAGGTCGTCGGGGCGATGCTGCCCGGCCAGTTCGGCCAGATGGGCTTCGGCCTGTTCGGCGGTTTCGGCGTCGACGGCCTCGGGCAGCCGGTGCATGAAGCCGCGGATCACCGCCACATGGGCGGCCCCGATGGCGCCGGCGCGTTGGGCGGCGGCGGTGGCGGGCAACCGCGGCGCCAAGGGCTCGCCGGTCATCGCCTGGCGCGGGGCGAGGTCTTTGGCGTCGTGGATGCGCCGGCTGGCCTCGGCCGGGGTGATGCGCAGCCGCTCGGCCAGCGCAAAGCGCAGTGTGCCGCCCAGCTCGGTTTCGCTGGCTTGTTCGGCGAGCTGGTTGACCAGGGGGTGCTCGATCGCGGGCAGCCGGCGGCGCACCGTTTCGCAGCGTTCCAGCAGCGCCAAAACTTCCGGGGTGGTCAGCACGTCGAAGGACAGGTCGAGGGCGCGTTTGAGGTCGGCTTCGAGCGCGTCGAAGACCTCGACGATCTCTTCCCGGCAACTCGAACGCATGTTCGAATGCTATCACGCGCGCCGAACAAGCGCCACCACGATCCACAACCAAAACCACAGTGGCGCAAGTGATCCACGGTGGCTATTGGGACAGAAGATCAGTCCGACTGCTTAAAGCCGGCGTTGGCCCCAACTCGACGCGGCAAACAGGCTCGCCAGAAGACCGGCGCCCACCAACGACCGCCGATGGCGCGTCAGCCAGAACTGCGCGCTGTGCCCGTGTGACTGGTCGTCGAACACGCCATGCGCGCCATAATCCCTACCGCCCGGCCCGTCGGCGGGCTCCCACAGATTCGCCGAGCGATTCGGCTCGACCGTTTGATCGGTCTGCTGCGAGTCGTACCCGGTGCGCGCGAGGTATCGGTCCAACAGCGCCGGGGCGATCCGCTGCCCCATGATCGTGCCGACTGTGCTCGCCCCGACCCAATACTGCTTGCGCCGCGGATGGTCAAGCGCATGCAGGACGCCACGCGCCGCGACCTCGGGCTGATAGATCGGCGGCACCGGCTGCGGGTGCTTGTCCAAACGCGAAAGGACCCAAGAGAACTGGGGTGTGTTGACCGCCGGCATCTGCACGATGGTGACCCGCACTTTGCTCTTCTCGTGCATCAACTCGGTTCGCAGCGACTCGGTGAAGCCGTTGATGGCGTGCTTGGCGCCGCAGTACGCCGACTGAAGCGGAATCGCACGCTCGCCCAACGCCGATCCCACTTGCACGATGACGCCGGAGTTGCGTGGCCGAAACCGCTTGAGCGCGACCATCGTCCCGTACACGAAGCCGAGGTAGCTGATCTCGGTCACCCGGCGGAACTCCTCCGGCTTGATTTCCGCGAACGGCGCGAACACCGAGCTGAATGCGACATTGATCCACGCGTCGATTGGTCCGAACCTTTCCTCGACGTGCTGGGCGGCCCGTTCCACGGCGTCGTAGTCCGAGACGTCGGTCGGAATGGCCAGCGCCTCACCGCCTGCCGCGCGCACATCGGCGGCGGCTCCGTCCAAGCCGGTCTCGCCGCGCGCCAGCAGGCCGACCCGGGCGCCCCGCTGGCCGAGTAACTGCGCGGTGGCGCGACCGATTCCGGCGCTTGCCCCGGTGACGACGACGACTTGTGAATTTCCCATGCCCTAACGGTGTCCCGATCCGGTGACGAGTAAACGTTAGTCCACACGAACCGTTGACAGTCACTTACCGTTCGTGCAGACTTACCGACATGGCCGCGTCGGCGGACGTCGTGTTGGATGCGTTGGGAGATCGCACCCGGCGCGCGATCCTGGAAAAGCTGGCGGCGGGCCCGATTTCGGTTGGTCTGCTGGCCGACCAGTTGCCGGTGTCGCGCCCGGCTGTTTCCCAACACTTGCGGGTGCTCAAAGGCGCCGACCTCGTCGTCGAATCGGTCGCCGGCACCCGGCGGCTGTATCGCATCAACCAGTCGGGGCTGCGGGTCGTGCGCGACTACTTCGACCGGTTCTGGGAGACCACATTGGACAACTTCGCGATCCTGGCCGAAAGGAGCAAGGATGAGCACTGAATCCACCGTCGTCGAGGTTTCCCGTTCGCTGAGTGTGCCACTCGCGCAGGCCCGGGCCTTCGAGCTGTTCACCGCACGGATGACCGACTTCTGGCCCAAGGAACACTCGATCGGGAACTCCGAGCTCGCCGAAGTGGTCGTCGAACCCTACGGCGGCGGGCGCTGGTTCGAGCGCGGCGTCGACGGCAGCGAATGCCAGTGGGGCCGGGTGGCATCCTGGGAGCCGCCCCGAAAAGTCGTGCTGCTCTGGCAGATTGGCGCCGACTGGCAATTCGACCCGGATTTCGAAACCGAGGTCGAGGTGACGTTCACCCCGGAAGGCGCGGACCGCACGCGACTGGATCTGTGTCACCGCAACCTGCAACGCTACGGCGACCACACCGAGCAGATGCGGGCGATCTTCGACGATCCGGCCGGTTGGACCGGCACTCTGGCGAATTTCGCCGACCTCGTCACCGGTGCGGTGCAATGAACGACACGATGCAGATGGCCTGCGAGGAACGCGAGGACTTCGCGAAGCTGCTCGCCGGCCTCTCGCCCGCCCAATGGGAGCAGCCCACCCTGTGCGAGCGCTGGCGCGTGCGCGACGTCGTCGCCCACGTGCTCAGCTACGACGAGCTGAGCCGCTGGGAATCGGTGCGGCGCTTCCTCAAAGGCGGACTGGTGCCCGACCGCGTCAACGCAATCGGCGTCGCCGAGTACGCCACCCGCTCGCCCGAACAACTCACCGAGCTGATGCGTGCCTGTATCCCTCCCCGCGGCTTGATGTCGGCATTCGGCGGCATGCCCGCGCTCGTAGACGGCACAATCCACCAGCAGGACATTCGACGGCCGCTGGGTATCCCGCGCGCCATCCCGCCCCATCGCCTGCAACGGGTGTTGGACTTCGCGTTGCGTGCTCCCGCGGTGCGGGGCGCGTGGCGGGCCCGAGGCCTGCGCCTGGTTGCCACCGATCTGGATTGGTCGCACGGCGGCGGACCCGAAGTCAGCGGTCCGGGGGAGGCGCTACTGATGGCGATGGCAGCCCGGCCGGACGCGCTCAACCAGCTCAGTGGAGCAGGGAAAGAGGTTCTGGCCCAACGCATTAGCCGCTAGGCGGAAAAGGCTTTACCAGTCAGCCGATGTCGACAGCGCCGCGTCCACGGTGTCGTCGACGGGCAGCAGCCCACTGAGCCCGCATGCGCCGACGATCCTGGCGACACCCGGCTGACTGCTGACCAAACGCAGTTCGACGCCGCGCCTCCGGCAGCGCTCGGCCTCCTCGGCGAGGACCGCAAATGCGCAGCAGCCCATGAAATCCAGGCCGCTGGTGTCGATGACCAGCGCACCGGGTGGGAACGCGGCGGCGCCGGCCTCGCTGAGCAGGTGACGCCAGGTGGCTTCGTTCGAGGCGTCCACCTCGCCTCCGGCATGGACGACGAGTGCTGGGCCGGTTCGCTCGACGGTGGTCCGCAGCGTGCTGTGCGCATCGGCCAACTCGGAGACCAGCCGACTGCTCAACATCATGTGGCTAAATGATGCTTCGGCGGTGGCAAAGTTCATGGTGAACTCCTTTCGATCGGCGCTGCGCGCCGCGAAGGATGCCCGCCCTACGTGCCTGAAGACAGACGATGCATTTTTGGATCACATTCATATAACACCAGTTCAACCGCCCTGTCCATGGCCAGTTTCCTAAGAATCGAGCAGATGCCCTGGTCGCGCGGCCGTCGACTAGGCGGACGTCGGGTCCGATTCCTCGCTGTGCTCGGCCTCGTACTCCGCGATGGCTCGGGCAGTTCGTTTTCTCAGCAGGATCGCGGCGATCGTGCCGCCCACCACGGCGACCGCCAAGGCAACCCAGGAAAATCGCTCGAGCCAGCGTTCGGCCGCGATACCGGCGTAGTAGATCACCGCGGTGGTGCCGCCCGCCCAGCACACCGCGCCGGAAACATTCGCAAGCAGGAACCGCGGATACGGCATTTTCAACGCACCCGCCAACGGTCCGGCGAAGATCCGCAACAGCGCGATGAACCGGCCGAAAAACACCGCGTGCGAGCCCCATCGGTTGAAAATCCGCTCCGCGAGGCCGACGTGCCCGGGACCGAAGTGCCGCGGAAACCGGCGGCCCAGCCAGTCGAAAAGCGGCATGCCGAACCGCCGGCCGATCGTATAGCCGATCGAGTCACCGACAGCGGCGCCGATCACGCCGGCCGCGCCGACGCCGAGCGGGTTGACCGCCAGCTCATGGCGTGACGACAGCAGCGCCGCGGTGACCAGAACGATTTCGCCGGGCAGCGGGATCCCCAGGCTCTCCATCCCGACCACGCCGGCGACGATCAAATACACCGTCAGCGGCGGGATCGACTGCAGCAGAGCGTCGACACTCATGGGCGCGTCGCTTCAGGCAGGACGAAACGTTCGACCGCTTTCGCGAATCCGTCGCTGTCGTTGCTGTCGGTGACCTCGTCGGCGGCCTTCTTCACCCTTTCGTCGGCGTTGCCCATCGCGATGGTCAGCCCGGAGTGCTTGAACATCAGGATGTCGTTGGGCATGTCGCCGATCGTGGCGATCTGCTCGGGCGCGAGCTTGTATTGCGCCGCAAGATATTTCGCAACCGATCCTTTGTTGGCTTGCGGATGGGTGACGTCCAGGTAGTACGGCTGAGACGTCGACGCTGCAACGTGTTCCCCGAAGCGGTCCTGGACAGCCTTGGTGGCCGCCGCGACGGCGTCGTGATCGTCGCTCACCCCGACGATCTTGGCGACGGACTCGGTGTGGTCTTTGACGTCCTGCATGACCTTGGGTTCGAACTGCACGGTTTTCGTTTCCCGGTCCACGTGTGAGCCGTTCGGATCGGGGACAAACCAGTCGGCGCCTTGGTAGATCCACACGTCGAGGTCGAACGAGCCGATCACGTCGGCGATCGGGGCGACGAGGTCGTCGGGGAGCACCCTCTGTTCGATGACGGTCATGTCGGGCTTGACGAAGATACCGCCGTTGAAGCCGGCGATCGGCGTTTGCAAGTCCAGGGCATCGACCAGCATTGCCATGCCCTTGGGCGGACGTCCGCTGGTGACGGCGAACAGAACGTCGGCGTCGTGCAACTTGTGCACCGCCTCGATCGCCGCATCCGTCAGCCGCTTTTGTTGGTCCACCAGCGTTCCGTCGACATCGGCGAGCAGTAGACGAATTCGATCGGTGGCCACCCGACCGATGGTAGCCAGCCGGTCAGGCGACCCGGGACAACAGCTGTTGACGGCGGGTGGACGCCCAGTCGGCCATGTCGATTCCGCTCTCGACGTCGCACGCCGTCATCAGCAGCGCCGCCCGCGGAACCACCGCCAGGCCGTAATCACAGGTACGCCCGGGCGCGTTCATCGCCCAGACCAGCACGCCGTCGCCCGCCACGGCGAACCGGCTCAGCCGCATCGGTGCGGAGTCGCCGGTGGGCGCCACGCCGACGGCTTCGCTGTTGCAGGCGGACACCGTGCTGAAGCCATTCCACACCACGTCATGCGGATCCAGCGGTCTGCCGTAGACGTCGACCGATTCGGCATAGATAGAGCGCCGAGCTGCCGACACGGTAGGACGCATCGGCGTGATCGGAGGCGTTGATCGGCAGCAGCGGGGAGCCCTTGAACGCCAGGGCCGCCACGCATTCCGGCGGGTGGGCGCCGGCGAAGAGCTCGTCACCGCGTGAAGCCGTTGTCGCGGGACCCATCGGCGTGTGGTCGCCGTCGTGCAGCAGGAGGTCACGCGCCGACGGCAGCGGCTTGTGCGGTGCGGGAGGTGGACCCGGCACCGTCGTCGGGTGTCCAGCCACCGACGTCGTGCAGGCCGCCAGCATCACTGCGAGGCCGGCTACCCATGATTTCGCGGCCATGCTGTTCGTACGCTACCGCAGGCACCGTCTCTGACATGCAGAAAAGAGCCGATGCGCAGCAGCGGGGTGCGGATAACCTTCGCGTGAAGGTTAATGAAAGTCTTTCTGCCCCAAGGGCTTCCGTCGAGTTAACGGCTCCTGTGAGTTCGCTGCGCGATCTTGCGACCCGATAGCGCCGCGCCGGACCGGTCGGGTACCGTGTTCACGGCGCTGCACCGCATCTGCGTATAGTGTGGGCGCGTTTACTTGGGTTTTGCGAGATCGTGCGGGCACTATTGCCTGTTTATCTCCGTAATTGAGGAAGGATTGATGCCGTGGTCGAGGCCGCTCCGGAAAGTCGGTTGCAGAAGCGGGGGGCGCGGCTGCTGTCCTTCATCGGGCGTCAGGAGTGGCTGGATCGGCCCAGCTACCGGTTCGAGCATCTGCTCAGCTATGCCTTCAACGCGCTGGGCGGGGCCCGCGACCGAGTCTCCAACGCGCTGAACGGCGTTTGGCTCGGGCATCCGGTTCACCCGCCGCTGGCGTCGCTGACCAGTGGTGCGATCGGCACGACGGTGGGGTTGGACGCGCTCAGCCTGTTGCCGGGCCGGCCGAAATCGGAACTCATCGACGCGTCCCGGTTCGCTTCGCGTGCGCTGGGGCTCGGCATCCTGGCCAACCTGGGCTCGGCGGTCACCGGGGTGGCGGACTGGCAGCACACCCACGAGGAGGACCGCCGCATCGGCGCGGTGCACGGTCTGTTGAACCTGCTGGCGACGGGCCTGTATGTCGCGTCGTGGCTGGATCGGCGCCGGGGCCGGCACCGGCGCGGAATCGTGATCAGCGCTGTGGGTTACGCCATCACGGCCGGCAGCAGCTACATGGGCGGCGCTTTGGTGTTCGACTCGGGGATCGGCATCGACCAGTCCGGCCGACGGCTGCGCACGGCCGACTGGACACCGGTGTTGCCGGTGGAGTCGCTGAAGAACGGCAAGCCGCAACGCGTCGAGGTCGACGGGGTGGGTCTGGTGCTGTGCCGGACCGGCAGCAACGGGGAGGTCGCGGCGTTCGGCGAGTTCTGCCCGCACCTCGCCGCCCCGATGACCGACGGCTGGGTCGATCGCGGCCGGCTGGTGTGCCCGTGGCACGGCTCACGGTTCGACGTGTGCTCCGGCGAGGTGCTGCGAGGTCCCTCGGCGGCGCCGCTGCCGCGCTACCAGACGCGAATCAACGACGGGATGATCGAGTTGCGCGGCGACGGCCAGCACTCGCTCCCGGCAGGAGAAGGAGTGACCAAATGAACGCCTACACCGTGTTGCAAGATCACCACAAGACGCTCAAGGGGCTGGTGAAGAAGATCTACTCGACGCCGGCGAGCGCCCCGGAACGTCAGGACTACCTCGACGATCTGCTCGTCGAACTCGACATCCACTTTCGCATCGAGGACGACATCTACTATCCGGCGTTGGCCGCGGCCAGTACCTTGATCGCAATTGCGCACGCCGAGCATCGGCAGGTCATCGACCAGCTCTCGGTGCTGCTGCGCACCCCGCCGAGCGCGCCGACCTACGAGGACGAATGGCATTCGTTCGCAACGGTTTTGGAAGCGCACGCCGACGAGGAGGAGCGCGACATGATCCCGGTGCCACCGTCGGTGAAGATCAGCGACGCGGAACTGGTCGAGCTGGGCGACAAGATGGCAGCCCGCATCGAGGAGTTGCGCGAATCCACCGCGCACCGGCTGCGGGTGAAGGGCCGCAAGTCGCTGCTGCGGGCGCTGTAGTTTCGAATTCTGCTCAGCGGCGCCCGATTCCGGCGACCATCATCGGTGTGATAACGCGCATGTGCTCGCCGAAGCGGGCGGCGGCCGCGTCGGCGTCGGCTCCAGAGAGCAGACCGGCGTCGACGACGGCGTCGCGGATGCTCTCGAACGACAGCCGGAAGAAGTCGAAGCCGGGGGAGTCGGAGTCGATCACCCGGGCACGGCCCTCGCCGCGAATGTCGGCCAGCCCGGCGGCGGCCATGTCGGCGACGACGCGACGGCCGTAGCGCGGGTCGAAGCCGGCCTGCTGCATGAACGCCATCACCGACTCGGCCACCCGCTCGAACCGCGGATCGCCATCGTCGAATCCGAATGTGGTCCAGTCGTAATCCTCGATCACCAGCCAGCCGGCCGGCCGCAGCGACGCGACCAGCCGATCGATGATCTCCCTCCGCTCGGCGAGGTGTTCGAGCACCAGCCGCGCGTGGACCAAGTCGAACTCGTGCCACGGTAGCTCGTCGGCGCGGATGTCCATGCGCCGCACGTCGACCCTGTCGCCGGCGAGCGGCTCGACGAACCGCGTGTCGATATCGATTGCCGTGACGGTGGCACCGCGGCTCACCATCCACTGAACCAGCGAGCCGCCGCCGGCGCCGACCTCCAGGCATCGCCAGCCGCCGGTGATGCCGAGTCCGTCGAGCAGGGCTTGGCTTCCCGGATCCCACAGGCTTTCGATGCCGGCCAGCCGGGCCCGTTCTTCGGCGAAGCTCTGGTCGTAGACATAGCCACCCGCCACGCGCTAACGGTAGCGTCAGCTGTCATGGCGGCTGCAGCGGAGCGCGTCGCGTCCCAGCGTGACGTCACGGCGGAGATCGCGAGCATCGCAGCGCAGTACCAGGGCAACGACGAAACGCAGCCGCGGCTGAACTATCCGCCCTACCGCAGCAGCGCGCTGCGCCATCCGCACTCGCCGTTCGTCCGCGTCGACCCCGAGGAACTCGAGCGCGCCAGCCCGTGTTTCGGCTCCCACGACGTCGAACCGGGCGACGCGGACCTCACCGCCGGCCACGCCGGTGAGCCGATCGGCGAGCGCATCATCGTGACGGGGCGACTGCTCGACGCGGCGGGCCGGCCGATTGCGGGCCAGCTCATCGAGATCTGGCAGGCCAACGCCGCCGGCCGCTATCACCACGAGCGCAACCAGCATCCCGCGCCGATCGACCCGAACTTCACCGGCGTGGGCCGCTGCCTGACCCAAGCCGACGGAACGTACCGCTTCCTGACCATCAAGCCGGGCCCCTACCCGTGGCGCAACCACCACAATGCGTGGCGGCCCGCGCACATCCACTTCTCGGTATTCGGAACGGCTTTCACTCAGCGCCTGGTCACCCAGATGTACTTTCCGGGCGACCCGCTGTTCGCGTTGGACCCGATCTACCAGTCCGTGGTCGATCCCGTTGCGCGCCAACGGCTGATCGCGAGCTACGACCACGACCTCACCGAGCCCGAGTACGCGACCGGTTACCGGTGGGACATCGTACTGGACGACGCACATGAGTGAATTCGCATGCACCCCAGGGCAAACCGTCGGCCCGTTCTTCCACTGCGCGTTGCCGTATGACGGCGACAACCGATTGGTAGACGTTGATCACCCGGATGCCATCCGGTTGCACGGCACGGTGTACGACGGCGCCGGCGACGGTGTCCCGGACGCGCTGGTGGAACTCTGGCAACCCGGGCCCGACGGCAACGTCGTCGCGCAGCCCGGTTCGTTACGGCGTGCCAACGCGTTCACCGGGTGGGGCCGATGCGCGACCGACGTCACCGGCGGCTACAGCTTCACCACGCTGACACCGCCCTCGTTTTTCGCGGTCACCGTCTTTGCCCGGGGACTGTTGAACCGGTTGTTCACTCGCGCCTATCTGCCAAGCGTTGAGCTGGATCACCTGCCGGCCGGGCTCGACGCCGCGCGGCGCGACACCCTGGTCTGTGTGGCCGAGCCGACCGGGTACCGTTTCGACATCCACCTGCAAGGCGAGCGCGAGACGGTTTTCCTGGTGTATCACGGTGATCCACGATGACGAACCTGCTGTGGCCGGGCGATCACCGCGCCGATGACCTGATGACCGACCAGGCGCTGCTCGCCGCGATGGTGTCAGTGGAATCGGCCTGGCTGAACACACTGGTTGACGCGGGCCTGGCGCCGGTCGACGCGGTGGAGCTTCGCGGGCTGGTGCGGCCGCAGGACTGCGAAGCGCTGGCGCTCGGCGCCGAGGATGGCGGCAACCCGGTTCTCGGCCTGGTGGCCCTGCTGCGCGAACGCGCCGGGGAGCCGGTCGACCGCTGGATTCACCGCGGGCTCACCAGCCAGGACGTCCTCGACACCGCGCTGATGCTGGCTGTCCGTGGGGTGGTCGAAACGTTGACAGACCAACTCGCCGAACAGATTTCGACGCTTTCCACGCTCGCGACAACCCACCGGGCCACGCCGATGGTGGCCCGGACCCTGGCCCAGCATGCGGTGCCCACCACGTTCGGCGCCAAGGCCGCCGTGTGGCTGAACGGTGTGGTCGACGCCTACCGCCAACTCGAGGCGCTGAGCTTTCCGGCCCAGTTCGGCGGTGCCGCCGGAACACTCGCTGCGGCAACCGAATTGGCTGCGCTGGTCGGTCGCGACAACGCGGCCGGCGTCGCCGTCCAGATGGCGCACACCGCCGCGGCCGCGCTGGGTTTGGACGACCGGTTGCCGTGGCACACGGCGCGGGCTCCGGTCACCGCGGTCGGCGACGCTCTGGTCGGCTGCACGGACGCCTGGGGCCACATCGCCTCGGACGTCGTCACGCTGACCCGTCGGGAGATCGGCGAGCTGGGCGAGCCGGCTGCCGGCAGGCGCGGCGGGTCGTCGACGATGCCGGGCAAGCGTAATCCGGTGTTGTCCATCCTGATTCGTCGCGCCGCGATGGCCGCGCCGCCCCTGGCCGCGACGCTGCACACCGCCGCGGCGTCGGCCCACGACGAACGGCCCGACGGCGCCTGGCATGCCGAGTGGGACACCCTGCGCACACTGGCCCGCCGGACCGTGGTCGCCGGGTCGCAATGCGGCGAACTGCTCGCCGGGCTGGACGTCCACACCGAACAGATGGCGGGCAACCTGGCCGGCGCCGACGTCAGCGGCGAACAGCGTGCGATCGCCGAACTCGTCGAAAAGGAGCCGTCGCCAACGTATTTCGGCGCCGCCGACCTGCTGATCGACGAGAGCCTCGACCGCGCGCAACGGATCGTGAAGGACCGCCGGTGAGCGTCCCCACTATCCGCGGAGCAGAACTGGGCGGGACGCCGGACCTGCCGCTGCTGGTCGTCGGGCCGTCGCTGGGTACACCGGTCGGCACGTTGTGGTCGGCGGCGGCGCGGCGACTGGCGGAGACCTATCACGTCGTCGGCTGGGACCTGCCCGGCCACGGCGCCAGCCCGCCGCCGCGCGACGCCTTCACGATCGCGGACCTGGCCGCCGGTGTCGTCAAACTGGTGGACCGCACGTTGGGCAGCCAGAGGTTCACCTACGCCGGCGTCTCGGTCGCCGGCGCCGTAGGAATCCAGCTGCTGCTCGCGCACCCGCAGCGGGTCCTGGCTGCGGCGCTGATCTGCACCGCCGCCAGAATCGGCGATCCGGACGACTGGCATTCGCGGGCGCAGGTCGTTCGCACCGGCGGCACCGGCGAAGTCGTGTCCCGGTCTGTCCAGCGATGGTTCGCCCCAGGGTTTTTCGAGCGCGACCCGGAATCGGCGCGGGCACTGCTGGACGCGTTGCGCAGGGTGGACGACGACGGCTATGCCCGTACCTGCGAGGCGCTGGCCGAATTCGATGCCCGGGAGCGTCTCAGCGAGATCGATACCCCGATCGTCGCTGTGGCGGGGGCGCACGACATCGCGACCCCGCCGGACTCGGTCCGGTTCATTGCCAGCAATGTGAGCCGCGGCCGGTTCGTCCAGGTGCCCAACGCCGCGCACCTGGCGCCCGCAGAGCAGCCCGACCGCATCGCCAATGTGCTTGCCACGCTGAAGAGGTGGAGATGAATTGACCGACAGTTTGTACGACCGCGGGATGGCCGTGCGACGCGAGGTGCTCGGCGACGGGCATGTCGAGGGAGCCGAGGCCCGGACCACCGAGTTCACCCGCGACTTCCAAACGCTGATCACCGAATACGCCTGGGGCGCAATCTGGTCGCGTCCCGGCCTGGACCGCCGCAGCCGCTCGATGATCGCGCTGACCGCGCTGATCGCCCGCGGGCGCGACGACGAACTGGCGGCGCATATCCGGGCCGCGCTGCGCAACGGGCTGTCCCGTGACGAGATCAAAGAGGTGTTGCTGCAAACGGCGATCTACTGCAGCGTGCCCGACGCCAACAGCGCGTTCCGGATCGCGCAGGCCGTCTTCGACGACATCGACGGAAATTAGCGCCGGTTGTGCGGTTTCATACGCGACACGCCGGGTGCCGCGTATGAAACCGCACAGTCGCGGGCGAGCCGAGTCAGACTGCCTGTCGCACAGTCGGAGTCAACGGCAGGATCTCGCGCTTCTGGTGCACAGTCAGGTACCGCAGGCCGTCCGGGCCCGCGCGGAACGCCCGTCGGGACCGCTTCGGCAACCACAGCAGGGTGCCGGGGACCAGCTCGATCTCGCCCTGCTCGGTGACCAGCCGCCCGCTGCCGGACAGCACATGGATCAGCACGTCGACGTCGGCGCCGGCGTGCGCGTCGATCCCGCCGCCCGGCGCCAGCGCGATGACATTGGAATCCAGGTCGCGCTCGCGGACTTCCAGCTTCCACACCGCACCGGTCACATCGGGTTCGTCCGCGACCTCAGCAGTGTTGGCGAGGACTCGGGGGAGCGAGGTCGTGGTGAGTTTGGTGATCCGGATCCGCCAGACCTTCGGCCCCTTTTCCACGTACTCCCAGCCGTAGCTGCCGGGGTAGTCGGTTTCGAACTCGTCGCGCAGATGCCTGGGGTCGTGGTTGTTGACCAGTACGAACGATTCGCCGACGGCGAGCGCGCCGTAGGTGGCGAAGATCGTCGGGTGCTTCTGCGGCTTGGGCAACTCGCGGACGTCAAGTTCGGTCTCGGCCATGGATTTTCGGGCCCTCCCTAGTTTCTACAATATGGCTTGTGTAAACTCTAGCGCATGACGTACGTGATCGGGAAGCCATGTGTCGATGTGATGGACCGGGCCTGCGTCGACGAGTGCCCGGTCGACTGCATCTACGAGGGCGGGCGCGCCCTTTACATCCACCCCGACGAATGTGTGGATTGCGGTGCCTGTGAGCCGGTCTGCCCGGTCGAGGCGATCTACTACGAAGACGACCTTCCGCAGGATCTGCAGCCCTACCTGGCCGACAATGCCGCGTTCTTCAGCGAAACGCTACCGGGCCGAGACGAGCCGTTGGGCTCGCCGGGTGGAGCGGCCAAGATCGGGCCGCTCGGCGTGGACACCCCGTTGGTGGCTAACCTGCCGAAGGGATGAGCGCAATCAAGGAACCCGTCGGTGGCCGCCGCCGTGATGTGCTGCGGGTGCTGAAGGCGGCGGCCGCTCCGATGAGCATCGCCGCGATCGCCGACGAGCTGGGCGTGCATCCCAATACCGTGCGGTTCCATCTCGATTCGCTGCTCGGCGACGGTCGGGTGGAGCAAGTGATGCCGGAGCGCAAGGGACCGGGCCGCCCCGCGCTGCTGTTCCGCGCCACCCGCCAGATGGATCGCGGTGGTCCGCGGCGCTACCAGCTGCTGGCCGAAATCCTGGCGATGGGGCTCACCGCCGACGGGGACGCGCCCGGTAGGGCGCTGGCCGCCGGCCGCGCGTGGGGGCGGCAACTGGCACCGCGCGGGCGCGCCCGGGAGTCGGTCGATCACCTCGTCGACGTGCTCGATGACCTCGGGTTCGCCCCCGAGCGGCGCGGGCGCAAGCAGATCGGGTTGCGGCACTGCCCGTTCCTCGAGCTGGCCGAAGCGCGCGAAAGCGTGGTCTGTCCCATCCACTTGGGGCTCAT
This sequence comes from Mycobacterium kyorinense, assembly GCF_002101735.1. Taxonomy (GTDB): domain Bacteria; phylum Actinomycetota; class Actinomycetes; order Mycobacteriales; family Mycobacteriaceae; genus Mycobacterium; species Mycobacterium kyorinense. The sequence goes on from NZ_LQPE01000103.1 coordinate 52,007, forward strand.
GCAGGGCGCCTTGGAGAACTGGTCGGCGCCGGTCACCGTCGAGCGGCTGGACGCGTTCGCCGAGCCGGATTTGTGCCTGGCGCATTTGACCCGGCAGGAAGCGGCCCGGTGAATGCCGGACCGGCGATCGCCGTCGCGGTCACGTTCGTCTGGCTGGGCATGGTACTGGCCATCTCGTTCCTCGAAGCGCCGCTGAAATTCCGCGCGCCGAACGTCACGCTGCAGATCGGGCTCGGCATCGGGCGGCTGGTCTTCCGCGCGCTGAACACGGTCGAGGTCGTCTTGGCGGTGGTCATCCTGGCGGTCGTCGTTGCCGACCCGCCCGCGCCGGGTGTCATCGCGGGGTTCGTGATCGCGTTCGCCGCACTGGCCCTGCAGTTGGCGGCGGTGCGGCCGCGGCTGAACCGCCGGTCGGACAAGGTGCTCGCCGGCCTCGACGCGCCGCGCTCGCGCGGCCATTACGCGTATGTCGGCTTCGAGCTGATCAAGGTGATCGCCTTGGCCGGCGCCGGGATTCTTCTACTATCCAGCTGAAGACTTCGAAGAAAAGGACGTCCATGGAAACGATCTCGCTGACCAGCCTGGCCGACGAAAAGCTGGCCGAAGCCCGGGAGGCGCGCAGCGGGCGGGCCGCCCACACCCTGCACGGCGGGCACACCCACGAACTGCGGCAGACGGTCATGGCACTGCTGGCCGGCCGTGAGCTCTCCGAGCACGACAGCCCCGGACAGGCGTCGCTGCAGGTGCTCAAGGGGCACGTGCGGATCAGCGCCGGCGACGACTCGTGGGACGGCAAGGCCGGCGACTACGTCGTGATCCCGCCGCAACGGCATTCCCTGCAGGCGGTCGACGATTCGGTGGTCATGCTGACCGTCTTCAAGAGCCTCTAGCCGTTGCTGTCGACGCCCTGGTCGCGCGGCCTGGGGCTGGCCGTCCCGATCGTCAACGCGCCGATGGGCGGGGTGGCCGGCGGACGGCTGGCCGCTGCGGTGACCGCGGCGGGCGGACTGGGCATGGTCGGCATGGGCAGCGCCGGCTCAGCCGCGTCGCTGACCACCGAACTACGGCACGCGCGCGGCACATTCGGAATTGGCTTGGTGGACTGGGTGATTCGCCAAGAGCCGGAGCTGCTGGATGTGGCCCTGCAAGCGCGGCCCGCACTGCTGTCGGTCAGCTTCGGCACCGACCTGTCCTGGGTAGCGCGTGCTCATGACGCCGGAATCGCCACGGCCACACAGGTTTACGACGCCGACGGCGCCAGGCGGGCTGCCGACGCGGGGATAGACGTGCTGGTGGCGCGCGGCGGCGAAGGTGGCGGTCACGGAGTGGCCACGGTCGCGACGCTGCCGCTGCTGGACGCGGTCCTGGACGCGGTGCCGGTGCCGGTGCTGGCCGCCGGCGGAATCGGCTCGCCGCGAAGCCTCGCCGCGGTGCTGGCGGCCGGTGCTGCCGGCGCCTGGCTGGGTACCTGCCTGTCGGCCTGCTCGGAGGCGCTGACCACCGACGCCGTCCGCGCGGCGCTGATTGCCGCCCGCGAGACGGACACCACCCCGACCCGGGTGTTCGACGTCGGCCGCGGATACCCGTGGCCGCAGCGGTTTCCGTCCAGGGTGCTGCGCAACGACTTCGTCGCGCGATGGGACGGCCGCGAAGAGGACCTCGCCGACGACGCCGACGCGCGGGCCGAACTCGCCGAGGCGATCGCCGCGGAGGACTACCGGGTCGCTCCCGTCGACGCCGGGCAGGCCGTCGGGATGATCACCCGGGTAGAGCCCGTCGCCGACGTCATCGAGCGGCTGTGCACGGGCGCGGAACGCCTGCTGACCCGCTGGGTTTGCTAAAGCCGCTCACACCGCGCGGACGTAGCGCTTGGCGATGACCCGCTGGCCCAGTTTGGTGAGCGGGCCGCTGGCCTTGGCCCACCACGCCACCGGCCGGGAGAACGACGACACCTCGGCGAATACTGCGGCCGTCACCGGGTCGTGGCGGACCACGAACCGTTCCTCGCCGGACTCGGGGTGGCCGGGCAGCGTGCCGTAGGCGAAGCCGCGGACCTCCGGTTCGTCGACCACATACACCACCCGGCACGGTGCCCACAGGAAGCCGAGGCCGACCATCACCACCGCGCCGACCGTCACCGTTTCGCTGGTGGCCTTGACCCGCAACCCGGCGCCGCGCTGCATGCCCCAGTGCATGACGGCGTCGGCGACCTCGTCGAATCGCTTTTGGCCCGCGCCGATTTGGGTGGCATACCCGAGGTGGTGGTAGCCCGGTGGCGGCGGGCCGGCGGTGGCGCCCACTTCTGGATAGGTCAGTGGCAGATCGGTCAGTGTGTGCAAGTCCACGTGCTTCAGCTTGCCACGCGCTGCGGCCCCGAGGCAGGCGCGGCGTACGGTCGACAACGTGACTGCACAAACCGCAAAAGCTCAAGCATCCGGCACATTCACTCTCGGCGACATGACGGTCAACCGGCTGGGTTTCGGCGCCATGCGTCTGACCGGCAAGGGCGTGTGGGGCCCGCCCGCCGACCGCGCCGAAGCCGTGCGGGTGCTGCGTCGGGCGGTGGAACTCGGCGTCAACTTCATCGACACCGCCGACTCGTATGGCCCCTACATCTCCGAAGAAATCATCCGCGAGGCGCTGCATCCCTACGACGGCCTGGTGATCGCGACCAAGGCCGGGTTGCTGCGCACGGGGCCCGACGTCTGGATCCCGTTGGGAAATCCGAGTTATCTGCGCCAGGAATGCGAGATGAGCCTGCGGCGGCTCGGCGTCGACACGATCGACCTGTTCCAGCTGCACCGCGTCGACCCCAACTACCCGTTGGCCGACCAGGTCGGCGAGCTCGTCAAGCTGAAGGACGAGGGCAAGATCCGCCACATCGGCCTGTCCGAGGTCGACGTCGACCAGTTGACGGCGGCCCAGCAGATCACGCCGATCGTCTCGGTGCAGAACATGTACAACCTGACCGCGCGTGCCGCCGAGCCGCTGCTGGACTTCTGCACCAAGCAGGACATCGGGTTCATCCCGTGGTTCCCGCTCGCCGCCGGACCCCTGGCCGCGCCCGACGGCCCGCTGCAGCGGATGGCCGGGGAGCACGACGCCACGCCGTCGCAAATGGCGCTGGCCTGGCTGCTCAAACGCTCGCCGGTGATGTTGCCGATCCCCGGGACCTCCAGCGTGGCGCACCTGGAAGAGAACGTCGGCGCGGCGGAGATCACGCTGTCCGACGACGAAGTCGAACTGCTGGCCGCCATCGGCGAACAGAACGCCTCGTAACGCCCAATACGGTGTCCTGGTGGCACCCGACAGCACGCGACACCCCGGCGGCGGATTCAACCCGCCCGAGCCGACCACCAAGGGCGGCCCCGACTACGGCAGGTTCGTCGAGGCGGTACGCCTGCTGCAGGACCATGCCCGTGCCGCCGACGCACCCGACGAGGTGATCGGCGAGGCGGCCGACCTGCTGGAAAAGGTGTCCGACCTGTTGGCGCCGTTCGACACCGACGAATGGCAGTCGCCGTCGGGCCGCCGGATGGACCTGCCGATGCGCGGCAACATCTCGTCGATACCGATGAAGATGACGAAGACCGACGACGGCAGGATCCGGGGCTGGGCCCGCTTCCGCCGGTTCCACCTGGGGCGCAACGGCGCCGTCCACGGCGGCATGGTGGCGCAGCTGTTCGATTCGGTGCTGGGGCTGACGTCGGCGGTGCTCACCGGCGGTCCCTACCAGCGCACCGCCTACCTTCATCTGGACTACCGGCACATCGTGCCGATCGAAAAGGAGTTGCAGGTGGAGGCCGGGATCAGCCGGGTCGAGGGCCGGAAAATCTTCGTCGCGGGGCGGCTGAGCGACGGCGACACGCTGCTGACCGAAGGCGAAGCGCTGTTCGTGATGCTCAAGCCGGGCCAGCCGTAGCTGAGTCAGCGACTGCGCCCGCGTGACCGCGGCGTGCCGATCGGCAGCATGCCCTCCTCGTGGTCGAGTTCGCGTTGGAGGACGCGAAGACTTTTGTCGGGCAGCATGCCGGCGTCGCGCCAGCGCACGAGCTCGTCGCGCTCGGCGTCGATGGCCGCCCGGCGTATCGCGGCGGCGGCCTCGTAGCCCGACAATGGCAGGTCGCCGAGATCCGACGACTCGAGCAGGTCGAGCTGACGCTGATACCGCTCGAGCCGGGCGGACAACTGCTCGCGCACGCTCTGCAGCGCGCGGGCGTCGAGCTCGTCCTCGCCCTGCTGGTCCAGCTCGTCGAGCCGGTCGAGGGCAGCCTGAATGGCCGCCGTGCGCGCCCGATGGCGCAGCCGCAGCTCGTCGACGGCGTCGGCGTGCAACCCCAACGCCCGCACCACCCGGCCGAATGTGCTGCCCTGCCCGATCAGCGTCACGAGCACCACGACAAAGGTGCAGAACAGCAACAGGTTTCGGTCGGGAAACGCGGTGCCGCGCTGCGTCACGAACGGCACCGCGAAAATCGCGGCGAGGCTCACCACGCCGCGGGTGCCGGCCCAGCTCAGCACGAAAATCTCACGGCCAGTGAGCTTTTCGGTCCTCGAGTCGGCGTTTCCGAGCCGGGTGTGCAGCGGGCGCGGAAGCGTCTGGGTGAGCAGCAACCACAGCGGCCGCAGCAGCAGCACCACGGCCACGGTCACGCTCACCGACACGATGATCGTCGAGGTCGAGTACCCGCGCAGGCCGTCGAGAATGGTCGGCAACTGCTGACCGATCAGCAAGAAGACCAGACCTTCGAGAAGAAAGTTGACCAACCGCCAGACGGCTCGGGTCTGCAACCGGGTTGCGCCCGTTTCGGTTCGGGGCGAGTCGTGTCCGACGATCAGCCCGCACACCACGACCGCCAGCACACCGGAGGCGTGGACCTTCTCGGCGGCCAGATAGGTCACGAACGGCGTGGCGAGCGAAATCGCGTTGGCGGTCAGCACGTCGTGCGTCCATGCGCGCAGCGCCCGCCGGCAATACGCCAGCGCCAGGCCCACCAGCAGACCGCCCACCGCGGCGAGGACGAACCGCCCGATCGCCGACGGCAGCGAGAACCCGGCGCCGGTGGCCGCGGCGACGGCCACCGACAGTGTGGTGAGCGCCGTCGCGTCGTTCAGCAGCCCTTCGCCCTCGATCAGCGTGACGATGCCCAGCGGCAGACCGACCTTGCGCGCGACGGCGAGCGCTGCCACCGGATCTGTCGGCGCCACCGCGGCACCCAACACCATCCCCGCCGCAACCGTTGCGCCGCCGACCAGCAGCGCGAACGCGACACCGACCGATGCCGCGGTCACCAGAACCAGCACCACCGACAGGCTGACGATCGTGCGCAGGTTGCGGCGTATCCCGACAAGCGACGATTCCAGCGCCGCGTGGTACAGCAACGGCGGCAATATCCCGGTCATCACGACATCGGGATCCAGGCCGATGTTCGGCCCGGGCAGCAGGGCATACACGATCCCGACGAGAGTCAGAAGCGCCGCGCTGGGCAGGTCGGTGCGGTCGCTGACCCAGTTCACCACCACGATGACGGCGACGGCGACGAGCAGCAATCCCAAACCCGTCTGCACCAACACGGCCTCATTCTGCCGTTTCGGGTGGCCCGTCGGCGGCCCTGCTCGGCCGCGGGCCGCCCCGATAGCATGGTCGTCGACCCCCCGAACCTTGGAGACCGCCGCAATGACCGCGCCCCCACGCCTTTCCTGGCCAGCAACGATCCGGGTTGCCGCCGGGACGACCGCCGCCGCGGCGGTCCGCGAGGCCGGGCTGCCCGGCCGCGGCGAGCCCGACGCCGTCGTGGTGGTGCGCGACGCCGACGGCACACTGCGCGACCTGAGCTGGGTACCCGAGGCCGACGCCGACGTCGTCCCGGTGGCGGCCAACACCGACGACGGTCGCAGCGTGATCCGGCACTCCTGTGCCCACGTGCTGGCCCAGGCCGTGCAGGAATTGTTTCCGCAGGCCAAGCTGGGCATCGGGCCGCCGATCACCGACGGCTTCTACTACGACTTCGACGTGCCGGAACCGTTCACCCCGGAAGATCTGGAGGCGCTGGAAAAACGGATGCGCCAGATCGTCAAGGAGGGCCAACTGTTCTCCCGGCGCGTCTACGAGTCCAAGGAGCAGGCCCGCGAGGAGTTGGCCGGCGAGCCGTACAAGCTGGAACTGGTCGACGACAAGTCCGGCGACCCGGCGGTGATGGAGGTCGGCGGCGACGAGCTGACCGCCTACGACAACCTGAATCCCCGTACCCGAGAACGTGTTTGGTACGACCTGTGCCGCGGCCCGCACATCCCGACCACCCGCCACATTCCGGCGTTCAAGCTGACCCGCAGCTCGGCGGCGTACTGGCGCGGCGAGGCGAACAACGCCAGCCTGCAACGCATCTACGGCACCGCCTGGGAGTCGCAGGAGGCCCTGGAGCGTCACCTGACGCTGCTGGAGGAAGCGGCGCGCCGCGACCACCGCAAGCTGGGCACCGAGCTGGACCTGTTCAGCTTCCCCGACGAAATCGGTTCGGGCCTGGCGGTTTTCCACCCGAAGGGTGGCATCGTGCGCCGTGAGCTGGAGGAGTATTCGCGGCGCAAGCACATCGAGGCCGGCTACGAGTTCGTCAACACCCCGCACATCACCAAGGCCGACCTGTTCCACACCTCCGGGCACCTGGACTGGTACGCCGACGGGATGTACCCGCCGATGCACCTCGACGCCGAATACGACGACGACGGCACTGTGCGCAAGCCGGGCCAGGACTACTACCTCAAGCCGATGAACTGCCCGATGCACACGCTGATCTTCCGGTCGCGGGGGCGGTCGTATCGCGAACTTCCGTTGAGGCTCTTCGAGTTCGGCACCGTCTACCGCTACGAGAAATCGGGCGTGGTGCACGGTCTGACCCGGGCGCGCGGCTTCACGATGGACGACGCACACATCTTTTGCACCCGCGACCAGCTGCGCGCGGAGCTGGCGTCGCTGCTGCGGTTCGTGCTCGACCTGCTGGGCGACTACGGGCTGGAGGACTTCTACCTGGAGCTGTCCACCAAGGACCCGGAGAAGTTCGTCGGCTCCGACGAGCTGTGGGAGGAAGCCACCAACGTGCTGGCGGAAGTGGCGGCGGACTCCGGTCTGGAGCTGGTGCCCGATCCGGGCGGTGCGGCGTTCTACGGGCCGAAGATCTCGGTGCAGGCCCGCGACGCGCTGGGCCGCAGCTGGCAGATGTCGACCATCCAGGTGGACTTCAACTTCCCGGAACGTTTCGAGCTGGAGTACACCGCCGCCGACGGCACCCGCCAGCGGCCCGTGATGATCCACCGCGCGTTGTTCGGGTCGATCGAGCGGTTCTTCGGCATCCTCACCGAGCACTACGCCGGCGCGTTTCCCGCGTGGCTGGCGCCGGTGCAGGCGGTCGGCATCCCGGTCGCCGACGACCACGTGCCCTACCTGGAAGACGTTGCGGCACAACTGCGCTCACACGGCGTGCGAGTCGAGGTGGACACCAGCGACGACCGGATGGCCAAAAAGATCGTCAACCACACCAACCACAAGGTGCCGTTCATGCTGCTGGCCGGCGACCGCGACGTCGCCGCCGACGCCGTCAGCTTCCGCTTCGGTGACCGCACCCAGATCAACGGGGTGCCGCGCGACGAGGCCGTCGCCGCCGTCGTGCAATGGATTGCCGACCGCGAAAACGCCGCTCCCACCGCAGAGTTGGTCAAGGTGAACAGTCGTGGCTGACGAAGACGCGATCGTGGACCGCGGCGTGGGTGAGGCCGACCGGCTGCAGCGGTTGTGGACGCCCTACCGGATGAGCTATTTGGCCGAGGCGCCGCTGAAGCGGGAAAACTCCGATCCCGCACAGCTGTTCACCGACATCCCGCAGCTGCCCGACGAGGACGGACTGGTGGTGGCCCGCGGCGAACTGGTGTACGCCGTGTTGAACCTCTACCCGTATAACCCCGGGCATCTGATGGTGGTGCCCTACCGGCGGGTGTCGGAACTCGAGGATCTCACCGACAAGGAGAGCGCCGAACTGATGGCGTTCACCCAGAAGGCAATTCGCGTCATCAAGGCGGTGTCGCGGCCGCACGGCTTCAACGTCGGCTTGAACCTGGGAGTATCGGCGGGCGGCTCGCTGGCCGAACACCTGCACGTGCACGTCGTGCCGCGGTGGGGCGGCGACGCCAACTTCATCACGATCGTCGGCGACTCGAAGGTCATCCCGCAACTGCTGCGCGAGACCCGCCGTCTGCTGGCCACCGAGTGGGAAAAACAGCCGTGAGCAAACTGCTGTCCCGGGAAGGGGTGGCACGGGTCACCACACCGGTGGCGAGGGCCCTGCTGCGGCTCGGCCTGACCGCGGACGCCGTCACGATCATCGCCACCGCGGCTTCGGTGCTGGCCTCGCTGACGCTGTTTCCGACCGGTCAGCTGTTCGCCGGCACGTTCGTCATCTGGTTCTTCGTGATGTTCGACATGGTCGACGGGGCGATGGCCCGGGAGAGCGGCGGCGGCAGCGCCTTCGGCGCCGTGCTGGACGCCACCTGCGACCGGATCAGCGACGGCGCGGTGTTCTGCGGGCTGTTGTGGTGGGCGGCGTTCGGCCTCCGCAGCCCGTCGCTGATGGTGGCGACGCTGATCTGCCTGGTCACGTCGCAGGTGATCTCCTACATCAAGGCGCGCGCCGAGGCCAGCGGGCTGCGCGGCGACGGCGGGTTCATCGAACGCCCGGAGCGCCTGATCATCGTGCTGGTGGGCGCCGGACTCTCCGACCTGCCGGTGTTTCCGCTGCCGTGGGCGCTGCACCTGGCGATGTGGGTGCTGGCGGTGGCGAGCATGATCACCTGCGCCCAGCGGCTGCACACCGTGCGGCACTCGCCCGGGGCCGCCGAGCCGATGCAGGCGCCGGGGAAGAGCGAGCCGTGATCGGCATCCCCGGGGTGAGCCTGAGTGACTGGGGATACGCGGCCGGATGGATGCTGGTGCGGGCCATGCCGGAGTTCGCCGCGCGCAACGTGTTCGACGCTGGCGCGTGGTATGCGTCGCTGGACGGAGGCCCTGCCCAGCTGCGCAAGAACCTGGCCCGCGTCATCGGCGTACCGCCGGCGCAGGTGCCCGATTCGCTGATGCGGGCGTCGCTGGCCTCCTACGCGCGCTACTGGCGCGAAGCGTTCCGGCTGCCGACGATGAACCACGCCGAGCTGGCCCGGCAGCTGCACGAAGCGGTTCGGGGCCAAGAACATCTGAACGCCGCGCTGGCGGCCGGCCGCGGGGCGGTGCTGGCGTTGCCGCACAGCGGCAACTGGGACATGGCCGGGGTCTGGCTGGCGCAGACCCACGGCACGTTCACCACCGTCGCCGAGCGGCTCAAACCCGAGTCGCTGTACCGGCGATTCATCGCCTACCGGGAAAGCCTTGGCTTCGAAGTGCTTCCGTTGTCTGGCGGCGAACGCCCGCCCTTCGAAGTGCTCTGCGAACGGCTGCGCGACAACAAGATCGTGTGCCTGATGGCCGAGCGCGACCTCACCAGCACCGGGGTGCAGGTCGATTTCTTCGGCGAACCCACCCGGCTGCCGGCCGGGCCGGCCAAGCTGGCGATCGAAACCGGGGCAGTGCTGCTGCCGGTGCACTGTTGGTTCGAAGACGACGGCTGGGGCTTCGAGATCTACCCGCCGCTGGACTGCACGGGCGGCGACGTCGTCGCCATCACCGCCGCGCTGGCCGGCCGGTTTGCCCTCAACATCGCCGCGCACCCCGCCGACTGGCATATGCTGCAGCCGCAATGGCTGGCCGATCTGTCCACCAAGCGACGGGCCAGATTGGGGGACGGCTGATGCGCATCGGCATGGTGTGCCCGTACTCGTTCGACGTGCCGGGCGGGGTGCAGTCGCACGTGCTGCAGCTCGCCGAGGTGATGCGTGCCCGCGGGCATTGCGTCAGCGTGCTGGCCCCCTCGTCGCCGCATGTCAAGCTGCCCGACTACGTCGTCTCGGCCGGCAAGGCCGTCCCGATCCCGTACAACGGCTCGGTGGCCCGGCTGCAGTTCAGCCCGGCCGTGCACGGCCGGGTGCGACGCTGGCTGGCCGAGGGCGATTTCGACGTGCTGCACCTGCACGAGCCCAATGCGCCCAGCCTGTCGATGTGGGCGTTGCGGGTGGCCGAGGGGCCGATCGTGGCGACCTTTCACACCTCGACCACCAAATCGCTGACGCTGTCGGTGTTTCAGGGGGTGTTGCGGCCCTGGCACGAGAAGATCGTCGGCCGCATCGCCGTGTCCGACCTCGCCCGGCGCTGGCAGATGGAGGCATTGGGCTCCGACGCGGTCGAGATTCCCAACGGTGTCGACGTCGGGGCGATCAGTGCCGCACCACTTCTGGACGGATATCCGCGGCCCGGCAAGACGGTGCTGTTCCTGGGCCGCTACGACGAGCCCCGCAAGGGCATGGCGGTGTTGATGGAGGCGCTGCCGCATGTGGTGCAGCGTTTTCCCGACGTACAGCTGCTGATCGTCGGCCGCGGCGACGAGGACGAATTGCGAAGCAGCGCAGGGTCTTTGGCTGATCATCTGCGGTTCCTGGGCCAGGTGGACGATGCCGGCAAGGCGTCGGCGCTGCGCAGCGCCGACGTCTACTGCGCGCCGAACACCGGCGGTGAGAGTTTCGGCATCGTGTTGGTGGAGGCGATGGCCGCCGGCACCGCGGTGGTGGCCAGCGATCTGCACGCGTTCCGGCGGGTGCTGCGCGACGGCCAGGCGGGCCGCCTGGTGCCGGTCGAAGACGGCGCCGCGCTGGGTGCGGCGCTGGTCGCCGTGCTGGACAACGATGTGTTGCGCGAGAAGTACGTGGCCGCCGGCGCCGAAGTGGTGCGCCGGTACGACTGGTCGGTGGTGGCCAACCAGATCATGCGGGTCTACGAGACGGTCGCCGGCTCGGGCACCAAGGTGCAGGTGGCCAGCTGATGGTGTGGCTGGTGGTGGCCATCGCGGTGCTGGTCGTGCTGCTGGTGGTGTTCGGCAGCTGGGTGTACCACACCGCCAACCGCCTGGACCGGCTGCACGTGCGCTACGACCTGTCCTGGCAGGCGCTGGACGGGGCGCTGGCCCGTCGCGCCGTGGTGGCCCGCGCGGTGGCGGTCGACGCCTTCCACGGCGCCTCGCAGGGCAAGCGGTTGGCGGCGCTGGCCGACGCGGCCGAACGGGCGCCCCGGCAGACCCGCGAGGCGTGTGAGAACGAGTTGTCCGCGGCGCTGGCGATGGTTGACCCGGCGTCGCTGCCGTCGGCGCTGGTGGCCGAACTGGCCGACGCCGAAGCCCGGGTGCTGCTGGCCCGTCGCTTCCACAACGACGCGGTCCGCGACACGCTGGCGCTGCGCGAGCGGCCACTGGTCCGGATGCTGCGACTGGGTGGAACCGCTTCGCTGCCAAGCTATTTCGAGATCGCCGAACGCTCGCATTCGGCGGGGCACAGGTCGAGCAAGCGCACCTCGGCCCGGGTGGTGCTGCTCGACGACTCCGGCGCGGTGCTGCTGCTGTGCGGATCCGACCCCGCGCTGCCTGTGAGCAGCGCGCCGCGGTGGTGGTTCACCGTCGGCGGCCAGACCCGCGACGGCGAGGACCTGGCCGCGACTGCCGCGCGCGAGCTGGCCGAGGAGACCGGTCTGCAAGTCAACCCCCGCGACATGATCGGGCCGATCTGGCGGCGGGATGCGGTCTTCGACTTCAACGGGTCGGTGCTCGACAGCGAGGAGTACTTCTTCGTCTACCGCACCCAGCGGTTCGAGCCGTCGATCGCCGGGCGCACCGAGCTGGAACGCCGCTACATCCACTGCCACCGCTGGTGTGACGCCCGCGACATCGCCGAGCTGGTGGCCGCCGGTGAGACGGTCTACCCGCTGCAGCTCTCCGAGCTGCTGGCCGACGCGAATGCGCTGGCACAGACCCGCGCGCCCCGCCAGCTGCAGTCCATCCGCTAGTCGGCCTTCGCCGAGCGTGCGGGCGGCCTCACATTCCGCGGGGAAATACCGGTTTGGGCCCACCACTAGACTGGTAGCCGTGACTTCCAACGGCCAGACCGGCACCGCGCGCGTCAAACGCGGCATGGCCGAAATGCTCAAGGGCGGCGTCATCATGGACGTCGTCACGCCCGAGCAGGCCAAGATCGCCGAGGGCGCCGGCGCCGTAGCCGTGATGGCACTGGAACGGGTGCCCGCCGACATCCGCGCCCAGGGCGGGGTGTCCCGGATGAGCGACCCGGACATGATCGAGGGCATCATCTCCGCGGTCACCATCCCGGTGATGGCCAAGGCGCGCATCGGACACTTCGTCGAGGCGCAGATCCTGCAGGCCCTCGGCGTCGACTACATCGACGAGTCGGAGGTGCTGACCCCGGCCGACTACACCCACCACATCGACAAGTGGAAGTTCACCGTGCCGTTCGTCTGTGGCGCCACCAACCTGGGCGAGGCGCTACGGCGCATCAACGAGGGCGCGGCGATGATCCGCTCCAAGGGCGAAGCCGGCACCGGCGACGTCTCCAACGCCACCACCCACATGCGGGCCATCACCGGCGAGATCCGCCGGCTCACGTCGCTGTCCGAAGACGAATTGTACGTCGCCGCAAAGGAATTGCAGGCGCCCTACGAGCTGGTGGTCGAGGTGGCGCGGGCCGGCAAGCTGCCTGTCACGCTGTTCACCGCCGGCGGCATCGCCACCCCGGCTGACGCCGCGATGATGATGCAACTCGGCGCCGAGGGCGTGTTCGTGGGCTCAGGCATCTTCAAATCGGGCGACCCGGCGCAGCGCGCCGCCGCGATCGTCAAGGCCACCACCTTCTACGACGACCCCGACGTGCTGGCCAAGGTGTCGCGCGGGCTCGGCGAAGCGATGGTCGGCATCAACGTGGAACAGATCGCGCAGCCGCACCGGCTGGCCGAACGCGGCTGGTAAAAACAGTCCGTGGCGATCGAAGAGATCCTCGATCTCGAGCAACTCGAGGTCAACATCTACCGCGGCAGCGTGTTCAGTGCCGAGTCCGCCGCGTGGCAGCGCACATTCGGGGGCCACGTCGCGGGCCAGACGCTGGTGTCGGCGGTGCGCACGGTCGATCCGCGTTTTCTGGTGCACTCGCTGCACGGCTACTTCCTGCGGCCCGGAGATGCCAAGGCGCCCACCATTTTCATCGTCGAACGCATTCGTGACGGCGGCTCGTTCTGCACCAGGCGGGTCAACGCGATCCAGCACGGCGAGACCATTTTCGCCATGTCGGCGTCGTTTCAGGTCGACCAGAGCGGCATCGAACACCAGGACGCGATGCCGTCGGCGCCGCCGCCGGACGACCTGCCCGGGCTGCAGTCGATGAGAGTGTTCGACGACGCCGGGTTCCGCCAGTTCGAGGAGTGGGACGTGCGGATCGTCCCGCAAGAGAAGCTCGTGAGGCTGCCCGGACTGGCGTCGCAACAGCAGGTGTGGTTTCGCCACCGCGACCCGCTGCCCGACGATCATGTGCTGCACATCTGCGCGCTGGCCTACATGAGCGACCTGACCCTGCTCGGCTCGGCGCAGGTGATCCATCTCGAGGAACGCCACCACCTGCAGGTGGCCTCGCTGGACCACGCGATGTGGTTCATGCGGCCGTTTCGGGCCGACGAGTGGCTGCTCTACGACCAGTCGTCGCCGTCGGCATGTGGCGGGCGGTCGCTGACCCAGGGCAAGATCTTCAACCAGTACGGCGAGATGGTCGCGGCGGTGATGCAGGAGGGTCTGACTCGCTACAAGCGCGACTTCCGGCCGACGTGAACGATCCCCGCGTCGGCGTCTTGGCACTGCAGGGCGACACTCGCGAGCACATTGCGGCGCTGCGCGAAGCGGGGGCATCTGGAGTGCCGGTGCGCCGCCGCGACGAGCTCGACGCCGTCGACGCGCTGGTGATCCCGGGCGGCGAGTCCACCACGATGAGCCACCTGCTGCGCGACCTGGATCTGCTCGAGCCGCTGCGCAAGCGGCTGGCCGACGGATTGCCGGCCTACGGGGCGTGTGCCGGCATGATCCTTTTGGCCAGCGAGATCCTCGACGCCGGCGCGGGCGGGCGTGAGGCCCTGCCGCTGGGCGGTATCGATATGACGGTGCGGCGCAACGCTTTTGGTCGCCAAGTCGATTCCTTCGAAGGCGATCTGGAGTTCGCCGGTCTCGACGAGCCGGTGCACGCGGTTTTCATCCGGGCGCCGTGGGTGGAGCGCTGCGGATCCGACGTGCAGGTGCTGGCCCGCGCGGCCGGCCATGTCGTCGCGGTCCGCCAAGGGCCGGTGCTCGCGACGGCGTTTCACCCGGAGATGACCGGCGATCGGCGCATCCACCGGCTGTTCGTCGACATCGTCACCGGCAGGGCGTAGCCGCACGTCGCGGTGCCCACCAAGGCATGATGTGGTCATGGCCGACATCGTGCGGGGCCGATTCGGGCGCGTCGCAAAGCTGGCGAGCCTTCCGGCAGGCGCGGCCGGACGCGCCGCACTCGGCGTGGGCAAGCGGATGACCGGCAAGTCCAAGGACGAGGTCAACGCCGAACTTCTGGAGAAAGCCGCCGACGAGCTGTTCCAGGTGCTCGGCGAGCTCAAGGGCGGCGCCATGAAAGTCGGCCAGGCGCTGTCGGTGATGGAGGCCGCGATCCCGCCGCAATTCGCCGACCCGTTCCGCGAAGCGTTGGTCAAGCTGCAAAGCGAGGCTCCGCCGCTGCCGGCGGCCAAGGTGCACCGGGTGCTCGACGCCCAACTCGGCACGAAATGGCGCGACCGCTTCGAGTCCTTCGACGACACGCCGGTCGCCTCGGCGAGCATCGGGCAGGTCCACAAGGGCGTCTGGAAGGACGGGCGCGAGGTCGCCGTCAAGGTGCAGTACCCCGGCGCCGACGAGGCGTTGCGCGCGGACCTCAAGCTGATCAAACGGTTCTCGTGGGTCGTCAAGCAGATTGTGCCGCGCGCCGACGTGGACCGAATCGTCGCAGAGGTCAGCGAGCGCATCGAAGCGGAGCTCGACTACCGGCTGGAGGCCAACTATCAGCGTGCCTTCGCGAAAGCCTTTGCGGGCGACGAGAAGTTCTACGTGCCGCCAGTGGTCGCCAGCTCGCCGAAGGTCATCATCTCGGAGTGGATGGAAGGCCGGCGCCTTTCCACGATCATCGCCGAGGGCACGCGGGATGAACGAGACTCCGTGTGTGCCTTGCTGTTCGAGTTCATCTTGAGCTCACCGGCCCGTGTCGAGCTGGTGCATGCCGACCCGCATCCGGGCAATTTTATGGTGCTGGCGGACGGTCGCCTCGGCGTGATCGATTTCGGCGCCGTCGCCGAGCATCCCGGCGGTCTGCCCGCCGAATTCGGTGAGCTGCTGTGCTGGGCGCGCGACGAGCAGTGGGACCAAGTGATCCGGCTGCTGAAGGAGCTCGGGTTCATGCCGCGCGATTACGACCTGACCGCCGAGCAGGTGGTGGAGTACATCGACCCGCTCTGGGCCTACATCGACCCGTTGCGGGCCGGCGAGTTCCATTTCACCCGCAAGTGGTTTCAGAAGACGGCGTTGGTCACGACCGATCCGATGCGGGAGGGGTTCGCCGACCGGTTCAAGCTGGCCCGCCAGTTGACCATCCCACCCGGGTGGGTCATGTTGCTGCGCACGCTCGGCGGCTTGCTCGGGGTCGCCGTGCAACTCGACGCGCATGTGGCGTACGCCACGCTGGTCGAGCGATGGGTACCGGGATTCTTCGAGCCCGATGGGCGCGCCACGTAGACTCGTCTGGCGAACTTTGCCCAGCGACGACAAGAGGTAGTAACCGATGAGCGGCCATTCCAAATGGGCCACCACCAAGCACAAGAAGGCCGTCATCGATGCGCGCCGCGGGAAGAACTTCGCCCGGCTGATCAAGAACGTCGAGGTCGCCGCCCGGGTCGGCGGCGGTGATCCGGCCGGCAACCCGACGCTGTACGACGCCATCCAGAAGGCGAAGAAGAACTCGGTGCCCAACGACAACATCGAGCGGGCCCGCAAACGCGGCGCCGGCGAGGAGGCCGGTGGCGCCGACTACCAGACCATCACCTACGAGGGCTACGGCCCCAACGGGGTGGCGGTGCTGATCGAATGCCTGACCGACAACCGCAACCGGGCCGCCAGCGAGGTGCGGGTGGCGATGACCCGCAACGGCGGCAACATGGCCGACCCTGGCTCGGTGTCCTACCTGTTCGCCCGCAAGGGCGTGGTGACGCTGGACAAGAACGGGCTGACCGAGGACGACGTGCTGGCGGCGGTGCTGGACGCCGGTGCCGAGGACGTCAACGACTTGGGCGACAGCTTCGAGATCATCACCGAGCCCGGCGATCTGGTGGCGGTGCGGACCGCATTGCAGGACGCCGGCATCGACTACGACTCCGCCGAGGCGGGATTCCAGCCGTCGGTCACCGTCCCGCTCGACGCCGAGGGCGCGCGCAAGGTGATGAAACTGGTCGACGCGCTCGAGGAGAGCGACGACGTGCAGGACGTCTATACCAACGCCGACATCCCCGACGAAATCCTGGCGCAGATCGAGGAATGACGCGGGGCGCGCTCTCCCCGCGTGTCCTACCGGCCGCTGTCGGCCCCGCCCAGTAGGGTATCGAACAACCGTTCGGCATCGAGGGAGCGTGGCGTGCGCGTGATGGGCGTCGACCCGGGACTGACCCGCTGCGGGCTGTCGGTGGTCGAAAGCGGCCGGGGCCGGCAAATCGTCGCCCTGGACGTCGACGTGGTGCGCACCCCGGCCGACGAGTCGCTGCCGAACAGGCTGCTGATGATCAGCGAGCACGTCGAGCACTGGCTGGACACCCATCACCCCGAGGTGATCGCCGTCGAGCGGGTGTTCTCCCAGCAGAACGTGTCGACGGTGATGGGCACCGCGCAGGCCGGTGGGGTGATCGCGCTGGCGGCGGCCAAACGCGGCATCGCCGTGCACTTCCACACCCCGTCCGAGGTGAAGGCCGCCGTCACCGGCAACGGCGGCGCGGGCAAGGCGCAAGTCACCGCGATGGTCACCAGAATCCTTGGGCTGCAAGCCAAACCGACACCTGCGGATGCCGCCGACGCGCTGGCGCTGGCGATCTGCCACTGCTGGCGCGCGCCGATGATCGCCCGGATGGCGCAAGCCGAAGCACTGGCGGCCCAGCAGCGCAAGAGATTCGCTGCGAAAGTCAAGGCCGCGACGTGATCGCCTCGGTGCGCGGTGAGGTGCTCGACGTGGCGCTGGACCACGTCGTGATCGAGGCCGCCGGCGTCGGCTACAAGGTGATGGCGGCGCCGTCGACGCTGGCGACGCTGCGGGTGGGCAACCAGGCCTGGCTGATCACCGCGATGATGGTGCGGGAAGACTCGATGACGCTCTACGGCTTTCCCGACGCCGACACCCGCGACCTGTTCCTGACGTTGCTGGGGGTCTCCGGCGTGGGGCCCAAGATCGCCCTGGCCACGCTCGCGGTCTACGACGCGCCGACACTGCGGCAGGCTCTCGCCGACGGCGACGTTACCGCGCTGACCCGGGTGCCGGGCATCGGCAAACGCGGCGCCGAGCGGATGGTGCTCGAGCTGCGCGACAAGATGGGCGCGATGCCGGCTGCTACGGTCAACGGTCATTCGGTGCGCGGAC
Organism: Mycobacterium kyorinense; assembly: GCF_002101735.1. GTDB lineage: Bacteria > Actinomycetota > Actinomycetes > Mycobacteriales > Mycobacteriaceae > Mycobacterium > Mycobacterium kyorinense. Next base: position 69,656 of record NZ_LQPE01000103.1, read on the forward strand.
CGGTGGTGGAAGCCCTTGTGGGACTTGGCTTTGCGGTCAAGCAGGCCGAGGAGGCCACCGACAAGGTGCTGGCGGGCGAGCCGGAGGCCAGCACGTCGAATGCGCTGCGTGCGGCGCTGGTGATGCTGGGTAAGAAATGACCGAGCCCGACGAGCGCGAGGTGTCGCCGGCGCTGACCGTCGGCGAAGGCGATGTGGACGCCAGCCTGCGGCCGCGGTCGCTGCGGGAATTCATCGGGCAGGCGCGGGTGCGCGAACAGCTGCAACTGGTCATCGAAGGCGCCAAAAACCGCGGCGGCACACCGGATCACATCCTGTTGTCGGGGCCGCCAGGGCTGGGCAAGACGTCGCTGGCAATGATCATCGCCGCCGAGCTCGGCTCTTCGCTGCGGGTGACGTCGGGCCCGGCGCTGGAACGCGCCGGTGACCTGGCCGCGATGCTGTCCAACCTCGTCGAACACGACGTGCTGTTCATCGACGAGATCCACCGCATCGCCCGGCCGGCCGAGGAGATGCTGTATCTGGCGATGGAGGACTTTCGCGTCGACGTCGTCGTCGGGAAAGGCCCTGGGGCGACGTCGATTCCGCTGGAGGTGGCGCCGTTCACGTTGGTGGGCGCCACCACTCGCTCCGGTGCGCTGACCGGCCCGCTGCGCGACCGGTTCGGCTTCACCGCGCACATGGATTTCTACGAGCCCGCCGAGCTGGAGCGGGTGCTCGCGCGCTCGGCCGGAATCCTGGGCATCGAACTGGACGGGGAGGCGGCCGCGGAGATCGCGCGCCGCTCGCGGGGCACGCCGCGGATCGCCAACCGGCTGCTGCGGCGGGTGCGCGACTATGCGGAGGTCCGCGCCGACGGCGTGATCACCCGCGACGTCGCCAAGCAGGCGTTGGAGGTCTACGACGTCGACGAGCTCGGCCTGGACCGGTTGGACCGCGCGGTGCTCTCAGCGCTGACCCGCAGCTTCGGCGGCGGCCCGGTCGGGGTGTCGACGCTGGCGGTGGCGGTCGGGGAGGAGGCCACCACCGTGGAGGAGGTGTGCGAGCCGTTCCTGGTGCGCGCCGGCATGATCGCGCGCACTCCGCGCGGCAGGGTGGCCACCGCGCAGGCCTGGACGCATCTGGGCATGGCGCCGCCGGTCGGGGTGATGGGCCAGCCGGGGCTGTTCGACGAGGAGCTGGGCTAGGGCGCTGGTTTAGCGCCGCGAACCGTCGGGGTACTCAGCACGGATTCGGCACCGCCGGTGTCGGTGTGTTGTGAGGAGATTCTGAAATGAACGACTCGCGGATAGGCGCTCTGCATATGCCACGCAGCCGTGGCGCAGTCAGCGGATTGCTCCTGATCATTCTCGGCGCGTGGGGCGCACTGATCCCGTTTATCGGACCGTATTTCCACTGGGCCTACACGCCGGACAAGGAATGGACATGGACCGCCGCCAGAGGCTGGCTGGAGGTGTTCCCCGGAGTCGCGGCGGTGGTGGGTGGCCTGCTGCTGCTGGGTTCGGGTAACCGCGCCACCGCGATGTTCGGCGGCTGGCTGGCGGCCTTCGCCGGCGCCTGGTTCGTTGTGGGTCGCCCGTTCGCGTCGCCGCTGCGGCTCGGCGACGTCGGTCAGCCGGTGGCGTCGACCGACACCAAACGTGCCCTGCTGGAAATCACCTACTTCTCGGGGCTGGGCGCACTGATCGTCTTCCTGGCCGGTGCGATCCTGGCGCGCCTGGCGGTCCGGACCGCGCGCGACGTGGAAGCGGCGGCAGCCGTCGCTCCCGCGCCCGATGTGTCGACGTCCGACGTGCCGGCGGCGCCGGAGTACACACCCGCGCCCGAAGTGTCACCGGACGCGGTCACCCAAGTCCGCGCCGAGCAGTTTCCCGTCGCCGAGCCGGAGTGGCGGCACAGCAAGGGCAGCTTCTTCCGTCGTCGTCGCCACGTCAGCGCGGACCGCTAGCCCGCGCCAGCAGACGCAGAATCGCACCGCGGGCATTGCCCGGGTGCGATTCTGCGTCTTGTCGTCAGAGTAAGCCGAGCAGCTGCAGGTCGGTGATGTACTTGACGATGACTGGCGCCGTGACGTGTGGAATGTCTTTGTCCGGGCCGATTTTCGCCTCCTGCACCGCGGCGCGGAACCGGTCGGTCGGCGCGATCGACCCGCGGATCGGCTTTTCCGGCTTCTGGTAGTTGTGCAACAGCGGCAAGAGCGATGCCTGGCGCTGCTTCTCCGGCAGAGCCCGCAGGCTGGTCTCGAAGCGTTGCACCCATTCGCGGTAGTCGTCGATGCGCTGGATCGGATAACCGGCCTCGATCAGCCAGTCGACGTACTCGTCCATCCCGATGCCGTCGTCGTAGGGGTTCATCACGTGGTAGGTCTGGAACGTCTCCACGTTTTGCGCCCCCAGGGTCGAGATCGCCTCGGCGATGAACTCGACCGGCAGACCGTCGTAGTGGGCGCGCTGCCGGTTGCCGTCGGCGTCCAGCTCGTAGAACGACTTCGGCGCGATACCGGTGGCCACCAGGGAAAGCATCATCCGGGTGAACATGTCCGGCAGGTTGAGCTGGCCCGCATAGGTGGTGTCGGCCAGGATCATGTCGCAGCGGAACACCGCGACGGGCAGACCGGCCAGGTCGTTGGCCTCACGCAGCAGCACCTCACCGGCCCACTTGCTGTTGCCGTAACCGTTGGCGTAGCCGTCGTTAATGGCGCGGGTCGGGCTCATCACCCGGACGTCGGCGTCCTCGGTGAACTTGCCGGGCGCGATCTGGTCGCCCACCCCGATTGTCGACACGTAGGTGTACGGCTTGATCTTGGTGGTCAGCGCGATCCGGATCAGCTCGGCGGTGCCGAGCGCGTTGGGGCCGAACAGCTCGCTGTAGGGCAGCACGTGGTTGACCAGCGCGGCGGGGTCGACGATCAGGTCGACGGTGTCGGCCAGCCGCTGCCAAACATCTTGGCTCAGGCCAAGATTCGCCTCGCCCTTGTCGCCGGCGATGACCTCCAGGTGATCGGCGGCCAACTCTTGGTAGTGCGCAAGGAGTTTCGGCTCGCCGCTGTCGAACGTCTTGTCCAGACGCTCCCGCGCCGCCGCGTCGTCCTTGGCGCGCACCAGGGCGATCACCTTGCCGTCGACCAGGTCCATCCGCTCCAGCCATTCCAGGGCCAGGTAGCGGCCCAGGAATCCCGTTGCGCCCGTGAGCAATACCGTGCGCACTTCGTGGTTGGCGCGCGGCAGGTTCGGCGCGGCGGCCAGCGTGTCGGCGTCGAGGAACTTGTCCAGCGTCAGGTCTTTCGCGTGCACCTCGACCGCGTCGCGGCCGTGTACCGAAGCGAACGTCGGCCGCTTGGAGCCTTGGCGTTCGCCCTCGATGTAGCCGGCGATGGACTGCAGGTCCGAGGCCGGGCTGACGATCACGCCCACCGGCACGTCGACATCGAAGATTTCGCGCAGCAGGTTGCCGAATGTCAACGCCGACAACGAGTCTCCGCCCAGGTCGGTGAAATGCGCGTCGGGGGAGACGTCGCTGGTCGAGGCGCCCAGCAGTGCGGCCGCGGCCCGGCTGACCGTCTCGAGCACCGGCTTGTCGGCGCCGCTTTGGCGCAGTGTCCGGAGCTCGTTGGCCTGGCTTTCTTCCAGCTCGGCGTAAAGCTGTTCGAGCCGCTCGCCGTAGTGCTGCTTCAGCTTGGGCCAGGCCAGCTTGCGGATGCCGGTCAGCAGACCGTTCTCCAGCGTGAAAGGCGTTGTCTCGATGATGAAGTCGCGCGGCACCTCGTAGGACTGCAGCCCGGCTTCCTTGGCGACGGTCTGCAGCGACTCGGCGATCGCCGACTTACTCGCGTTCGGGTCCGTCGGCACCACGACCGCCAACAGGTAGGGGTGTGCGCTGTTGCCGTAGATGTAGATCTGGCGGACCAGCGGGCTGGTGCCGAACACCGCCTCCAGCTTGGCCAGGGTGACGAACTCGCCTTGCGCGAGTTTCAGGACGTTGTTGCGCCGGTCGACGTAGACCAGCCGGTCCGGCGCGACCTCGGCGACCACGTCGCCGGTGTGGTAGTAGCCGTCGGCGTCCAGCACGTCGGCGGTGATCTCCGGCCGCTTGTAGTAGCCGGGGAACATGTTCTCGGTCTTGAGCAGCAATTCGCCTCGGGGATAAGGCTTGTCGGTGGCGAAGTAGCCGAGATCGGGGACGTCGGCCAGCTTGTAGTCGATCACCGGCGGCCGTTGCACTTGGCCGTCGAACAGGACCATGCCGGCCTCGGTGGAGCCGTAGCCGTCCATCAGGTGCATTTCGAGCAGCGACTCGACCCAGGCGTTCAGCTCCGGCGAGATGGGCGCGGAGCCCGTCATCGCGAAGATGAACCGCCCGCCGAGCAGGTTCTGCCGCATGTCGGCCAGCACTTCGGCTTCGCCGCGGCCGCGGTCGAGTTCGCGCTGGTACTCCTGGTACAGCGTCTCCCAGATGCGCGGCACGAAGTTCAACTCGGTGGGCCGTACCAGCGCGAGGTCCTCCAGCAGGGTGGACAGGTCGCTCTTGGCGCCGAAGTAGGCGGTGCCGCCGTTGCCGAGCGTGCCGTAGAGGATGCCGCGGCCCATGACGTGGCTCATCGGCATGAAGTTCAGTGTGATCGAGGCGGCGCTGGGGCCGAACCAGTTGCGGGCGGACCGCCGCCACATCTTGGCGACGTTGCGCTGCGGGTACATCGCGCCCTTGGGTGCGCCGGTGCTGCCGGAGGTGTAGATCAGCAGCGCCAGCGCGTCGTTTCCGGTGTCCACTGCCGGCACGGGCGGCAGCGACTTTCCGCGGTCCAGCACGTCGGCCAGGGTCTCAACCGCGACTGGGCTGTTCGCCAATCGGGCGCGGGCGGCGTCCAGCGCCTCGCGGTGGTCGTCGACCTCCGGGTGGAAGTCGAACACCACCAGCCGCGCCGGCTGGCGGCCGGACTGGATCAGCTCGACGGCGTCGGACAGGTAGTCGACGCTCGCCGCGAGCACGGTCGGCTCGGTCTCGGCGACGATCGGCTGCAGCTGGGCGATCGCCGCGCTGGTCTGCAGCGGAACCGACACCGCGCCCAGCTGGGCCAGTGCCATGTCAATGGTCGTGTAGTCGACGCTGGTGAAGCCCAGCACGGCGACGCGGTCGCCGGGGGAGACGACACCGTCGGCCCAGGCGCTTGCGAGAGCGCCGACGCGCTCGCCGAGCTCGCGGTAGGTGATGGTGTCGAATCGGGGCAGCAGTTGCGCCGACGTGCGACCGGTCGCCGGGTCGGCGACGAATTCGACGGCGCGCTGGCCGAGAGCCGGCCGGTCGGCGTAGCCCTCCAGGACGGTTTGGATGACCTGCGGCAGCGTGAGCCCGGGCTGCTCGACGGCAGCGGCGACGGCCTGGCTCGGCCGGGCGGCGGCGAACTGCTGGTCGGTGGCGGTCAGGTCGGCGATGCGGCGCTCCAGCCGCTCTTCATTGATTTCAATCGACATAACGGACCTCTAAGACAAATCACTGGGGAAGTTTGGCCGGCGCCACGCTGCGCCCAACAGAAAACTACGTTAGCAAAGCTAATATTATTCCGGAAGCGGGCCGGCAAGTGACATCGGCCACCCGGTTTAGAGCTCGGCCAACAGCCCGGCCAGCACCTCGAGAGCTTCGGAGAGCAGGTCGTCGCTGATGGTCAACGGCGGCAGGAACCGCAACACGTTGCCGAAAGTTCCTGCGGTCAACACGATCACGCCGGCGGCGTGGGCTGCGGCGGCCAGCTTGCCGGTGAGCTCCGGGTCGGGGTCGGCGGTGCCGGATTTCACCAACTCGGCGGCGATCATCGCGCCGCGGCCGCGCACGTCGCCGATCCGGTCGTCGTCAGCCTGCAGCCGGGACAGCCGGTCGGTCATCAGCTGGCCGATCTGGCGGGCCCGCTCGACCAGCCCGTCGCTCTCGATGGTCGTGATGGCGGCCAGCGCCGCCGCGCAGGCGACCGGGTTGCCGCCGAACGTGCCGCCCAGCCCGCCGGGGTGAGAGGCGTCCATGATCTCGGCGCGCCCGGTGACCGCCGACAGCGGCAGCCCGCCGGCGATGCCTTTGGCGGTGCAGATCAGGTCCGGTTCGATGCCTTCGTGTTCGCAGGCGAACAACGCGCCCGTGCGGGCGAAGCCGGTCTGCACCTCGTCGGCGATGAACACGACATTGTTCTGGCGGCACCACTCCAGCAGGGTGGGCAGGAAACCGTCGGCGGGCACGATGAAGCCGCCCTCGCCCTGGATGGGCTCGATCACCAGGGCGGCCAGGTTGTCGGCGCCGACCTGCCTGCCGATGACCCGAATCGCCCGGGCTGCGGCCCGCTCACCATCGGTGGCCAGCTCCTTGTCGATCAACCCGTCGCGGTACGGATAGGACAGCGGCGCCCGGTAGATCTCCGGCGCGAACGGCCCGAAGCCGCTCTTGTAGGGCATCGACTGGGCGGTCAGGGCCATCGCCAGGTTGGTGCGACCGTGGTAGGCGTGGTCGAACGCCACCACCGCCGGTTTGCGCGTGTAGACGCGCGCGACCTTGATGGCGTTCTCCACCGCCTCGGCGCCGGAGTTGAACAGCACCGACCGCTTTTCACCCGACCCCGGGGTCAGGCGGTTGAGCTGTTCGGCGACGGCGATGTAGTTCTCGTACGGCGTCACCATGAAGCAGGTGTGGGTGAAGTCGGCGACCTGTGTGCGCACGGCGTCGACAACCCGGGGAGAGGAGTTGCCGATCGTGGTGACCGCGATACCGGAGCTCAGGTCGATCAGCCGGTTGCCGTCGACGTCCTCGACGATGCCGCCGCCGGCGCGCACCGCGTACACCGGCATCGTGCTGCGCACCCCCCGGGCCACTGCCGCGGCCCGGCGCTTGGTCAGTTCCAGCGATGCGGGCCCGGGGATTTCGGTGACGAGGCGGCGACTCTGTTCGAGAGTGGACACCTCAGCAGCCTAACCGGGCGGCGCCTCCCGCCAGAGGTTGTCGAAGTTCAGAGCTGGCCGAGCGGCCTGCACACGTTGTCGCCCGGCTTCCAATACTGACCTTCGGGGCAGTTCAGCGGCTGCGGCCCTTCGCCCAGTGGCCGGCACACGTTGGCCGTCGGGTCCCACCACTGGCCTTCGGGGCAATTCAGTGGGTCCGCCGAACTCACAGCCGGCGTCGCGACCGCCACGAGCGCCGTCGCCGCTGCCGGCATCACCAGCACGGCCGCCAACCGTCCAACAACGTTTCTCATCGCAGACCTTAAGTTCGTAGGTGCAGTTACTTCGTGTTGTTACGTTGTGCTGTGACCCCGGGTGGGGCGGGTGAGGCTGCATC